>JANRIT010000020.1:0-72153 GCA_033764645.1 Hyphomicrobiaceae bacterium | reverse complement strand
GTCGTGCAGCAACTCCGCGCCAGCGGCATACGCCGCATGATCATGATCAGCGGCGACAATCAGATGGTCGCTGATGCGGTCGCCAATGCCGTCGGCATCGATGAAGCGCGCGGCAATCTGCTGCCCGACGACAAGGTCGAGACGATCAAGGCGCTGCGTCAGCAAGGCATGGTCGCCATGGTCGGCGACGGGGTCAACGATGCGCCGGCGATGGCCAATGCGACGGTCGGCATCGCGATGGGAGCTGCGGGCTCGGATGTCGCTCTGGAGACGGCCGACGTCGCCTTGATGGCCGACAACCTCGACACCCTGCCGTTTGCGGTCGATCTGAGCCGCGCCACCAGCCGGATCATCCGCCAGAACCTGTGGATGAGCCTTGGAGTCGTCGCCGTGCTCGTGCCATCGACAGTGATGGGTCTGAGCATCGGCGCCGCGGTGCTCGCACACGAAGGCTCAACCATCGTGGTCGTGCTCAATGCGCTGAGATTGCTGGCGTTCGAGCGAGGGTCCGCCGAGTGAAGCCGCAGCTTTCACGGTAGCTGGAGACGATCGCAAGTTCGGCATCAGGCCAGGCGATCATGCCAGCACCTCCTCAAAATGGGTAAAAGAGGGGATGGTGCGTGCGTCTGGTGAGAAAGACATGAAACTCAAGCCGTCAACTCCGGAGGAAGCCGTTCGGTGAGATCTAGTACGATATCGATTGCCGACATGAACGCGCGGCAATAGGCAGTCTCGGTCGACGCAGCCGAACCGTTCTCATAGATCTTGTTCGAAGGCGCACCGCCGCCGCACACGCCGTAGTACGCGCAAACACTGCTGCATTCGCGGATCCCCGCTCGTATATCGGCATAGAGCCGGCTATCCAACACGCGCGCAGAAATGTCTTCGAAACTATCGTGGACGAGATTGCCAAAGGAAAACGACCCGTACAGTTCGTGCCGAAGACCCAACAATTCCGGTGAAAACGTCGATATATTTCCGTCGCAATCTACCGAGATGATCCGAAATGGTTCCGCCTGCTCATTGCGAATGAGCGAGCCATGTCCACGAATTGCGTGCAGGGACGACTCGATCTCGCGAATAAATATGTCCTTCTTGCGCTCTATGGTGAGCTCGACAAAACGCCTCAGGAACGACCAATAGAGGCTGTTCGCGGAGCTGTTGCCGACAAATTTCGATTGTGCGTTCGTTCCTTCCTGCTCTTCTATGTTGAAACAGACATCATCAATGGCATTGTCCACATAGAAATCGAACAGCCTGTCCGGCTGCCGCAGGCTCTCCAGCGTCAGGACGCTGATGACGTGACAGGGTATGCCCGCCCGCTGCAGTTTTTGCAGCCCCGCAAAAGCGCGGTCGAAGGAGCCGGCGCCATTCCTTCCCTTTCTATATCGATTGTGGAATTCCTTAGGGCCGTCGATGCTCACGCCGACGTTAATTTGCCAGGCTTTGATCAACTCGCACCAAGTCTCGGAGATCAGTGTTCCGTTTGTCTGGAAGGAGTGACGGATCTGCAAATCTCGCGGCGCGAGGTTTTGGATCAGTACGAACATGCGCTCGTAATAGCTGGTTGGCAACACGAGCGGCTCGCCCGCATGCCAAACGAGGGTAACAGCCTCACGGATCGTCGGGAAGCTGAAAAGCTTCCGGAAAACGGTTTCGGCCAAGTCGAAGCTCAGCCGCTTTTTCGACGATCGGTTCGGGAGATAACAGTAGGAGCAGTCTATATTGCAAAAAGGGGTGGGCTGCACAACTAAAAGGCTCGTCTGACAGTACTCCACGACACGAGCCCTCTGCGGCGTTTGCGAAAGCCGAACAACCAGCGTCGTGGCTCAGTGGTGGTTGTGCCAGTGGTTGCGCCAATTGTTCCAGTTACGCCAGTCGTTCCAATGGTGATTGTGCCAATGTTGGGCCACTTGCACTTCGTCGGAACTCGCCTTGGCGGGCGGCGCCTGTCCGACCGGGTTGAGCTCTCCCAATTTCACCATGGTCACTTTAGCTTTGGCTATGCGCTGCTCGAGAGAGACTTTGCTGGGAGCCTCCGAGGCCGACGATGTGGTCGAAGTGACCAGCAAAGCAGCGAGGACTCCGAACGCAGTACGGAACATGACTTGATCCCCCTTTAGGTCATCCAATACAAGATCGTAACATTGCAACTCGAGCGTGACAAGGACTTGTCCGCAGCAGGGATTGTCCGCAGCAGGGATTGGCCGCAGCAATATCGCCGTTGCAGGCCCCTCCTCAGCAAGCTAGCCAACCGTCGGCGTCCGCGACATTAGTTGCCGCGACGCGAAACATGTCGCAGGCCCTCAAGGGGCTGAGCGCAAAACATAGACCGCCGCGGCCGCGAGAACCGCCAGTAGTACGCAGAGCACCATCAGCCACCATCGGTAGCCGCGTTCTCGAGCCAGACTCTTCTGCTCCACGCTCCGACTTCGCACGGCCTCCGGCCCGACCGCCGGGATCTGCGCAAGCAGCACCTCTGCTGGCGGCGGTGGGGTTGCCGCGGTCACGAGCGGTGTCGGGATCGCCGACGGGGTCGGCGCCGCCGCCGTGGCCGGCGCGGGATGCGTGCCCGCTTGGGCAACAACGTCAGGCGCTGCTACCGGTCGATGTTCATTCAGCACAGCCCAACCAAGTTTGATATCGAGCGCGGGAGAATAGACGCCGTCGGGGACCAATCCGTTTGCGGTTTGGTACTCTATCAGCTTCTTTTTCGTCGCCGGGCCGAGATAACCTGTGGGAGTCTCGCCGAGACGCTCCTGCAGCCGCCTGACCTCGTCGCCTGTCGAGCCGACACGCAGCCGACCTAGCTGCATCAGGACGTCGGGGTCAGTGGCTTTGCGGCCGGACTTCACGAAAGTCGCGGCCATCGACGCCTCGGCCCCGGTGAACAGCAGATAGTCGACACGCGCGCTTTCCGGCAGCTTGCGCAATGTCGAGGCGAAAACAGCCCACAGCCCGTCCGTCATTCCGCCTTTAATCGTCTGGCAGCCCAGTGATGAGAATTTAGAGTTCGAGTACGCGCAATGGATGTTGTCAGCTGGTGTGCAGTAATCCCACGTGTCGGTGAGTTCGAACACGAGGTCGCGCTTGTTGCGCAGCACCGTTGCCGCACCCGAATGCGCGCCGTCTGCGTCGCTCAGGCGCAAGGCCGGCGTCACCCAGCGTGAACGAGTCACCGGCATGTGCGTGCCCTTCTTGTATATGTAGCATCCGGGCGACAGCAAATTGTATTTGATCGTGCCGGCGGCCATGTAGCCCTGCCAGGGTACGGTCGATCCGGTAAAGGCAGAGAACTTCCCGCGGGAGCGGAAATAGTAGCCGACGACACATCGAAAGTTGAGGTGATCGGGGCGCACGTCCTCGAGCGGCAGCGTGTCGACTTCCTCGAAGCTTTCCTTCCCGCGCAACCGCGCCCCTCTCAGGCCGAAGGCGATGATGTCGTCCTTGCCGCGCGGGTCGTATCGGTTGAGCGCAATCAACAGCTCGATCTCGGCCTTGCCAAACTCGAACCCTTTCGTAACTGAGAGCTGGTCCTTGCCCTGACCGAGCAGATGGCTGTAGCACGGAGAAAGGCGATCGGTTCTCGCCCAGGCTACTCCGGCTCCAGCGCGCGTCTCAGCTGGCACCTCCGGCGCGTCGAAAATTTCAGGAAGATAATCATCCTCGTCCGAAAGACTTGTCGCTGTCGGCAAGTCGCGCTGGATAGGGAACTCGGTGACGTTGCCCGGCGCGCGATCGGTTGCTGTAACCGCATTCGACATGATTGCCTCCCGCTTTGATACAAAAGCCGTCTTGCCGCCGCAACAAGTAAGGTCAGCGACGTCGAATAGACGATGCCGCCGTTCACGACGGTGGCGAGCGGGCGCTGCATCTCACCGCCCGCCCCCCGTGGCGATGGCCATCGGCATGATGCCAAGCGAGGCGACGAGCGCGGTTGTCGGCACAGGGCGCAGACGCTCCTTGGTGCCGTCGAAAATCGTTGCGTCTAGCGCGATGCCATCTCGGCGCAGATTGTTGAAGAAGGCGATGATCACCAAGCCACTCAAACACTACCACTCCTGAACGCGCGACGAACCCAACCCCGACCGATGTGGACAAAGTGTTGTCGCGCAACGCGAGAGCTGCCACGCCGCCGGCCAAAGCGAGCAACACACCCGTGACCAGGATTGCCGCATCCTCGGTCGAGCCGAGGCTGGTGAACAACAGCAGCGCGATCAGAGCCAAGGCGATGGGCACCACGATGACGAGGCGCTTGGAGGCCGCGAACTGACCGCCCCAGCCAATCCAGTAGCCGGCGGGCAGTTTGACAACCGCCTGGGCGCCGATCACGAATGAGCCCAGGTCACGTCCACGGACGTTGGCGGAGACGACGGCGCGCCGTTTGCTGGCCGCGGTCGGCACCACACGCGCCATGGCTACAGATATATCTCGCCGCGAGCACATCGTGGCTACCAAAGCCACGCCCAGCCGGTGCGCCATTGCACCCGCGTTTGTCACGGTCACATCGACTGACGCCACGGGCATTGGGTTTGCCACAGATGGTTTGCGCAGCAGGTTCCTACGTCGCCCAGCCTGAATTGCGGCATCGGCGCCGGGTTGACTGCTTTGCGAACCACAAGTGATTCTGGACAATAGCTGCGCGTCGCGCTGAGTATCAGTAACGTCTCTATCCCCCATGTTCCCAGCTTGCGAATACTTCTTGGCTAGTCTTGGACAGGTGGACATGGTTGTCTACTCTCACAACCCAACTCAATGGGACGAAGTGACCGTGTCCTGCGTGCGCAGCCCGATCCTTGCGGGTCAGTTTGATCTTATCCTCACCTTCGATTTGTTCGACAGAGCCGACATGTTTACCATCCGAAGCCAAAACATTCATCTGATGTTGGATTTTTGATGTGTCGTTCATGTACGATCTCTCCGTGTGCACTTTACGAAGCATGACGCTATCTGACGCTGCCTGCGGCCAATGGTACACAGCAGGCTGAATGGCGGCAAGGACGACTGACCCGTGGTCGACCTCAACCGTTTACTTTGACTTCCGCGACTTGGTATCCGCGTTCAGGGCATTTGGGAGAGGGAGGCTTCCTGGCCTGGATCACTCGTCGGTATTCGTCGGGGGGCAGTCCGCCAAGGTCGCCGTGCATGCCTATCCTTATAGGTCCGGCGCAGCCCAGGAAATCGGAGCCGCCGCAGTAGGTCAGGCGGCTCCGATGCGCATCAGCGCCGGGCGCCTCATCTCGTTGATCTCGCGGCGGTTTCCGCCTCGTTAGGATGCCCCGAACAATAAGCGCTACGATTTGGCGAGTTTGCGGGGCTTGATCGTGTAGTTCCATTCAGGATGGAATGCGTCGCCGGTGATGTCGAGAGCATTCATCTCGGCATCGCGGACCTTAATGCCTTTTTCGTAGGTCCGCTCGTCGAGCACGCACTCGATCGTCAGTCCCGCCTTAGTCGTCGTTGCGCCGATCAGTTCGACGACGGCGACACGATCAGTCAGCGGCCTGCCGCGCCAGTTCTGCGTGATGTGGCAGAACATCCGGTGCTCGATCTTGTTCCATTTCGACGTGCCCGGCGGATAGTGGTGCACGTGCAGCGTCAGTGCGGCTTCGTCGGCGAGCCTTTGCAGTTCGACTTTCCAAAGCCGGACGCGCGCCGTTGGAGCCGCCGCAATCCGCGGTGACGGTCAACTCGCGCATTTTCGGGTATCGTGAGCGGCCTGTGCGCGCGAGCCACGTGCGGATTGCCTCGACCGCGAACTCCGCCGTATCGCTGGTGATGCCGAGACTGACGAAGCCGGTGTTGGCCGTCACGTCATAGACGCCATAGGGAACGACCTTGCCGAGGTTCTTGTCCTCGAAGTCGTGGACGTTGACACGACGCGGCTGCCCCTTCGGCCGATAGTCGGAGCCACCGTTCTTGAAGTTGCCGACAAGTTCCTTCTTCTTGGTGTCGACGGAGATGACGGGTTGCTGTTTGGCCTGTGCCGCAACGACTTTCGCATTGATGTGTTCGAATTGCGCGTTGCGATCGGGATGCTTCGAGCCCTCGTCCGCTTTGCGATTGTACTGGCGCGAGAAGCCGAGCTTGACGAGTTCCTTGCGTACGGTGTCGGCACTGATCGGATGGCCCATGCCGGTCAGGATTTCGGCCAACTTGTCCATGCTCTTCGAGACCCAAAGTAGCGGACGCATCGGATCGCCGAGCGTGGCAGGCTCGACCAGTCGCTTCAAAGTGGGGACGAGGTCGGGATCGTTGGCGGCGACGGCTTTGCGGCCCGCACCCGGACGGCGCACCTGCCCCTTGGCCATCGGCTCGGCGGCGTCGAGGTCATCCTCACCACGATTGATGGTCGATCGCGCGAGGCCGGTGATCCGCGACACGACGGCCAAGCTTCCCCAGCCGGCGGTTCGCACTTCACCGGCCGCGAACAGGCGCCGCCCCCGTTCGTCGAGCTTCGAGCCGACAGCATCCCAGCGTAAGCGAAGTAAGCGTGGCCCGAATGCACGAGATCAGCCGTTGACTGCAGCCGGCTTCCAGTTCCACGGCAGCAGCTCGTCGAGCTTGGCTGCCGGGTGCCCCTCGACCATGCGGGTGAGCACGTCGCGCAGGTAGGCGTAGGGCTCGACGCCGTTGAGCTTGCAGCTCCCAATGAGCGTCGCCACGGTCGCCCATCGCGCGCCGCCGCCGTCGCTGCCGGCGAACAGATGGTTCTTCCTTCCGAGAGCTACCGGACGGATCGCCCGCTCGACCGGGTTGGTGTCGAGCTCGATGCGGCCATCGTCGAGGAAGCGGCCGAGGGCCGGCCAACGGCTCAGCGCATAGCGGATCGCCTCGGCGAGCTTGGCCCGGCCCGGGATCCGCTCGTGCTGCTGCTCGAGCCACACCTTCATCTCGTCGACGATCGGGCGCGATTGCGCCTGGCGCGTCAGCCTGCGCGCGGCGGCCGATTGCCCGCGGATCTCTGCCTCGATCTCGTAGAGCCTGGCGATCCGCTCCAGCGCCGCGGCCGCGATCGGCGAGCCCGTCGCGTCGAGCACGTCGTAGAACTTGCGACGCGTGTGCGCCCAGCAGGCCGCAAGAACGATCGCGCCGCCGTCGGTCAATCGCTCGAAGCCCTGATAGCCGTCGACCTGCAGCACGCCGGCGAAGCCGTCGAGATGCGAGGCGGGCCGCTCGCCTTTGCGGTCGGGACTGAAGCGGTAGAGCGCCGCCGGCGGATCGGGCCCTTGCCACGGCCGGTCGTCGCGAACATAGACCCACAGCCGCCCGGTCTTCGTCCGGCCACGGCCGGGATCGAGCACCGGCACCGGCGTGTCGTCCGCGAACAGTTTGGACGATCCGAGGAGGTGGGAGGCGATGCGCTCCTGCAGCGTCTCCAGCCACCAGCACGCGCCGCCCACCCAGCCCGCCAGCGTCGAGCGGTCGAGCGTCACGCCCATGCGCGCGAAGATCTGCGACTGCCGATAGAGCGGAGTGTGATCACAGTACTTCGCCACCAGC
This sequence comes from Hyphomicrobiaceae bacterium, assembly GCA_033764645.1. Lineage (GTDB taxonomy): Bacteria > Pseudomonadota > Alphaproteobacteria > Rhizobiales > Hyphomicrobiaceae > Filomicrobium. The sequence goes on along the minus strand of JANRIT010000020.1, from coordinate 64,650 downwards.
ACCTGCGCGTGCAGCGCCGGCGTTGCCAACCCCTTCGCGATCGTGCGCTCCGGGGCCGGCGCCTGATGGATCGAGCCGCATCCGCGGCAGCCGTACTTGGGCCGGCGGATGCGCACGACGCGTAGCGACGCCGGCACCCAGTCGAGCATTTCGCTGACCGTCTCGCCGACCGCATGCAGCGCTGCGCCACAGCCCGGGCATGCGCAGGCGCCGATGTCGTGGGTGACCTCGTCACGCGGCAAGTGCTCCGGCAGCTTGCCACGTGAGGGCGGATCATCTCGCTCCGGACTGGGCCGCCGCGGCTTCGCCTGCGCCTGCTTCTCCTCCGCCCGGCCGATGTCCGCGTCGAGGTCCTCCAGGCCGAGTGCCAGCTGATCCGGATCGAGCTTCTCCGAGCGGCGGCCGAACTGTTGGCGCTGCAGCTGCTTGACGAGGAGCCTCAGCTTCTCGATCTCGCCGTCGCGACGCTCCTTGTCGGCGACGAGATCGCGCACCAGCCGCTGCAGCAGGTCAGGATCGGTCGGCAGGTCATCGAGGTCGACGCGCATGTACCGACGATAATCTGCACGCGTGATTCGATGAATCCCGCCGCGCATCACGCAACGCGCATTCGTGGGCGTGTGTCTATCGGGACTCTCAGCCGGCGCGCTGCGGCCGCCACTGGCGCTCCGGCATGCGCCAGTTCACGCCTTCGAGCAGCATGCCGAGCTGTGTGCGTGTCAGCTGCACCGTCTGCCCCGGCGCCTGCATCAACGGCCAGGAGAACTGGCCCTGCTCGAGCCGTTTCGAGAAAAGACACAAGCCGCTGCCGTCCCAGTAGAGGATCTTGATCAGGTCCGCCCGCCGACCGCGGAACACGAACAGCTGGCCCGAGAACGGGTCCAACTTGAGATGCTCCTGGACGAGCATGGCGAGCCCGTCGAACCCGCGGCGCATATCGGTGTAGCCGAGCGCCATGTGGATCTTCACGCCGGATGGTACGATCATCATGGTGCGGCTCCTTCCAGGAGCGTAACCAGGCGGCGGACAGCCTCCGGATCGGCACCGGCATCCACGCGCACGCGCCGGCCGTTCTCGAGCGCGATCTCCATGCCGCCAGCTGGTCGCTCCTGGGGCGGCGGAGATGGCATGAGACGAGCGTCGTCTATCGCCGGCGCCTCATCATCCACGACACTGACCGGTGCGAAGCCGGCGAACGGCGCCGCACCCTCACCGAGCTCCTTGCGCCAGCGAAACAGCAGGGCGACCGCCAGGTCGTAGCGTTGTGCGACATCGGATATCGACGAGCCCGGCTGCTTCGCCAGATCCAAAAAATGCCGCTTCTCCTCGTCCGAGAACCTGCGGCGCCGAACGATGGGGCGGTCGGCCTTCTCGCGCACAAAAGCTGCCGGCGACATGCTGGCGGCCTCATTAGTCCTAGGACTTGCCTCGTTAGTCATAGTGCTAAGCCGGCTGCGGCCACGGCAGCGCCCGAGCTTGATGCGCTCCTCGCGTGCCCGGTCCTCGCGCAACCAGGTCCACCACTTCGACAGTAGCGAGCGGGAGATGCCGTTGCGCTCGCAGTACTCCCGCTGGCTGAACGGACTGCGCATCCAAAGCGCCACATGCCGTGACCAGAATGCCCAAACATCAGGATCGTTGCGGCGCTTCAGTTTCATCGCGGGGCCTCCGTATCGGATCACCCCGCAAGGATCGGCATGTTCGTCGCGCGGAACAAGTGTGCGGCCGGGCCACGCTTACTAAGCGAATGGCGTCTTCATCGATCATGCCATCCGGGCTACACCTGTTCGCCCGCAACAGGAATCCAAGCCGCCCGAGTCACACCGACGCACACAGATTGCGATTCAGCTATTGTTCGCCGTGTGGCCGGTGATGATTGTAGAGGTGCTGGAAGCTGTCGGTGAGCGGGTTGAGTTGCTCGACGGTCGTGGGGAAGATCGTAGTCTGTGTAGAACTCGTATCGCCATGCACCGTTGCAGCGGCAGCGTCGTCTCATATCTATGAGGGATCTACTCAGTGGCCTTGTAGTAGGTTCTCTCGTCGCCTCTACTGAGCCCGTCCACAACCTTTCGCTCGGCACCGGCCAGAACACGCGCAAGGAGCTCTCGTTGCGTTACCCCGTAATGCCTGGCGAGGCGCTCAAGCTTGGCCTTGGCCTGGACCGTGGCGACGATGTTGATGCGCTCGCCCTGTCCGTTGACGTCGTGGAGGTGTCGTCGCCGATAGGCAGCTTGGCGTGCGGCATTGCTCTGCGCCGATGTTAGCTTTCGTCGATTGGCCATGATCGACCCGTTCAATAATGTTACGCAGTAATGACATGGGAAGGTTGCGAGTTCACTTCAAGGTGTCATGGAGTCGACGCGGCTGTGAGGCTCTGCAGTAGCTATATCATGCGTTACGCAGTAACGCCAATAGACATTCCTGGACTGAGGCGGACTGGAATGGCGTGGTATGAATGCCGCATCTCAAAATGATGCAATGGGGTGATTCGACAGCTGCTTTCCGGACATCAAGATAAAGAGTTGGCGTCAATTGCGCACCAAGATACAGAAATGCAAGGGATTTTTTGGTGCTTATCGAATCTCACTAGCGTCAACATCGCTAATTCTCTTGCTATTTCAAGATCACCATTGACGCTAAACGATTCCAGATTCGCTCCTGCGATGATTTGTGACCCATCTACGATACTGCGATGCATTTGTGCCTCGGAAGTTTTCGGGGGCGGCCCGCGGCCTGAAGTGACCGCGGTCGGGTGCTATCGCGCGGGTTAAAGTGCCCGCGCGACCGAGCCCCGCAAGTGCGGGTCTCGGCCCATCCGGGTGACGCCCCCTCCGCCGGACCACGACGATTGCCGACAGTTCGATGCCACGAGATCGCGGCAGAATGATAGCGTTGATTGGCATGCGTTTCTGAGCGGGTTCGCTCTGGCTCACCAAAGGGATGGACCACCCTTCTGCGCCGCCGTCGCTCGCCCCAAAGGGGCGAGGGCGAGCGACGGCGGCTCCGAAGGGATGGTGGACGAGCCGCATGCCCGCGGGCATGGCGCAGAAATAATCAGAATTGAGTTTTCACAGAAATGAACGGTACTGCACGGAAGTTCCCGCGTTTACCCGCAATCCCCTCTTCCGAAGCGAAACAAGATATGAGACTATGGGGTGAGGAAAACAATCGGAAATGGTGCCGCGCCATGTTCTCGTACCCGCATCCAGATATCAATCCGGCCTATTATCAAGCGGGCTCGACGGAGCAGCTATGGGAATTCAGTCGCGAGGCAGCCGAGGCGCGCGCTCAGGCTGCGGCCGAGGAACTTCCCAAGCCAAATAGACAAGATGACGTCTCGTCCAAAGCGCCCCCGCCGACCGCGCTCGATGCGCCACGACCTGTCGACGCCCGGCCCAAGACCTACACGGAAATCGTCGTCAATGCGGCTCGCGCGCACGCGCAATCCGGCGGAGCCAAAGAGTCCCACCCACCCGCCCACAAGGCGCCAGCGCGGCTGAAACACATCAAGCGTGTCGCCGATCAAAGCGGCGTCGTGCGGATCTACTACGTTCGCGGTCCCAAGCCGCATATCCGCTTGCCCGACCACGAAGGCACGCCGGTCTTTCTCGCAGCCTACGAGGCCGCACGTCGGGAGAAGACACGGCAATGGCGACTGCGCCAACAGCCGGCCAAGCCGGCCCGCTCCGTCAAGGATCTGGTCAACCTCTATCTCAGGAGCGAGGCGTACGCCCGGCTGGCGCCGGACACCCAGCGTGTCTACGATCGGGTCTTGCGGCGTCTCCTCTACGCTGAGGACATCGCAAGCTGCAGCGCTGCAACGCTCGACCGTCGACGCCTCCAGCGTCACCTCGATCGCCATGCGGGCCATCCCGCCGCCGCAGAAGACCTGCTCAAGAAGCTCCGCGTCCTCGTGCGATGCGCCATCGCCCATGGCTGGCGATCGGACGATCCGACACGGGGAATCAAAACTCCGTCGGGCGGTCGGCGTCGCGGCTGGACCTCGACGGAGATCGCGGTTTTCGAAGCCCGATGGGCGCCAGGTACCCGTGAGCGCACGGCGTACACACTCCTGCTCCACACCGGGCGACGCGGAGCAGAGATTGCGCCTATGACTTGGGCTGACATCGATCGGCTCGGTCAGAGTTCAGAGCTTGCCACTGCGCTCGCCAACTGGCAGCGGGTGCACGCACTCATCCTGCCGACTCGTATGGGCAAGGCTTTCACACCGCACAGCTTCGGGAACCTGATGACCGCAGCCATTGCCGCAGCCGGATTGCCACCGGCTTGCACGCCTGACGGCCTGCGGCGCTCGTCTGCAATCATATAGTCTGGTGGTGTCGTGTCGCTTCCACGCGTTCCATGTCTTCTGGCAGGTGTTCTCGGCGGGCTTGGAGCTGCGCTATGGCTCGCAGCAACAGGGACGGCTATCGGGCTGACAAACGCCCTCGCCGCAGCCAGTCTTACCGACCTGTTGCTCGGTGTGCTCGGCCTCGTACTTTCGACGCTGACGGCGATTGCCGGCGCGCTCGTCGTCGCTGACGTGCGAGCCGACGTTGATGCCGCCCGGACGTGGCAGGGCATCAATGCCGAGGTAACCGTGGTCGGCAAGCCTCCAGAGGCGAGGACAGAATGCCGATTTAACGAGCGCTACATTCTTGGCCCGCAAGACGAAGATCTGCGGAGGGTCGTTCTGGCGCATCGGTTCGTGGTGCCGCTGCCTCCGCCCCGCGACTTGGTGCGGTGCGCATCCGCGCGCGCCGACTTGATGGCTGTTGCCGAGCTCGATGGTGCCCGCGTCAACACGAACGCTCCGGCTGCTATCTCTCGCACTGCTGCCGTCGCCCTGGCCGATGCCGTGGCCAAGCCCGCCGTGGCCGCGATCAATCGCGCGCCAAGGTTGATCGCAAGCAACACCGATCTCCGAGATCAGGACAGCAACGCCAGTGGCCACAGCACGCGCAGACTGCGCCATGTCACGCGCACCGCGTCCAAGACGCGCCTCGTCGTCAATGCTGGCCCAAGATGGGATTGGCCCGCACGCGGGACGGTCGCTTCAAATCGCGTGTCGGGCAGCGGTCTCGCCGCAGACGCGATTGTTCTCGCCGCCGATCGCAGTGACCGAGACCACAATCAGCCACTCCCCGACTTCACAGCAGACGCCACAACACCGGTGCAACCAGGTTGCCGCGGTCCGCCGCCCGGCGGAACCCAGCGCCTCACCGCTACCGAGCCGGCATCCGGCCGAAGCGTAGTCGGCAAGCGGCACCGACCTGGAGCCGAGTCGCCGACCGCGCCCGCCGATCTCGTAGTGATCGACAATTTTGGAGACCGCGTGCCGGTTGGCGCTGCCGAGCTGGATGTCATCGAGACGTATCTGGACGGCGTGCTGTGCGAGGTGCTCGCGACGGTCGCGTCAGGTCAGGACCGCCGCGAACTGTGAGTGATCGCGGCGCGCATCTCTGCGCCCTTGTGCTGCCCGCTGTGGCCCGTAGAGTCAGGAGGTGAGATCGCAACCAGCCACAGGAGTGTCGCGGCATGACTACAACCGGAGCACGGCGCGGACTGGCCCAGGTTAATGGCGGCGCGGCGCCCGCGTCGGCCGCGCGCGCCGCGATCTATCTGCGCGTCTCGACTGGCCGGCAGGCCGAGCACGACCTGTCGATCCCGGACCAGAAGGCGCAGACACAGGCATGGGTTGAGCATCGCGGCTGGAGCGTCGTGGCCGAATACATCGAGCCCGGCGCCTCGGCGACGGACGACAAGCGACCGCAGTTCCAGCGCATGATCGAGCGCGCCTGCGACGGCGAGAATGCGTTCGACGTCATCGTGGTGCATTCGTTTTCGCGCTTCTTCCGCGATGCGTTCGGGCTCGAGTTCTACCTGCGCAAGCTCGCCAAGCATGGCGTCAAGCTGGTCTCGATCACACAAGAGCTTGGCGATGATCCAGCCCAGGTGATGATGCGCCAGGTCATCGCGCTATTCGACGAGTACCAGTCGAAGGAGAACGCCAAGCACGTCCTCCGCGCGATGAAGGAGAACACGCGCCAAGGATTCTGGAACGGCTCGCGTCCGCCGCTCGGATACAAGATCGTCGAGGCAGAGCGGCGCGGTGCGCGAGCCAAGAACAAGCTCGCCGTCGACGCGATCGAGGCCGAGACCGTTCGCCTCGTGTTTCGATTGTTTGCCGAAGGCGACAACGGCTCCGGGCCCATGGGCGTGAAATCGATCGCGAGTTGGTTGAACAAGCACGGGCATCGCACACGGAGCGGTGCCCTGTGGGGCCTGGGCCGTGTCCACGCACTGCTGACCAACCCGGTCTATGCCGGCCGCCAGCGGTTCAATCGCAAGGATTCCAAGACGCAACGGATGAAGGCCGAGTCCGAGCACGTCTACTGCGACGCCGAAGCAATCATCAGCTCGAAATCCTTCGAGGCCGTCCAGAGAACGCTCAAGTCCCGCAACCCAAAGGTGACGCCGCCCAGGACCGTGAGCGGTCCGATCCTGCTGACCGGTCTGGCGACATGCGCCACGTGCGGCGGCGGCATGACGATGCGGGCCGGCACATCTCGGACAGGCGATGTCTATCGCTACTACTCCTGCAACAACGCGATGAAAAAGGGCAAGACAGCGTGCAAGGGTCGCTCGATCCGCATGGACAAGCTCGACACCCTGGTGACTGAGCATCTGGCCGATCGCCTACTCGATCCCCAACGGCTCTCAGCAATGCTGACGATGCTCGCGGGCCGCCGGGCCGACCGGCAGGCGACCGTCGATCAGCGCATCGCGGCGCTGGCCCGCGAGGCGGAGGATGCCGACGAGCGGCTGCGACGGCTTTACAAGCTCGTCGAGGACGGCCTCGCCCAGATGGATGAATTCCTGAAGGACCGGATCTCGTCATTGAAGTTGGGACGAGACGCGGCCAGGGCGGCGCTCGATCGCGCCAGGACGGCGACACACCCGACGGATCACGTCAGCCCTCTGGCCGTCGATCGATTCGCCAAGGTCATGCGCGAGCGGCTTACGACCGGCGAAGTGCCCTTCCGCAAGGCCTACATCGGCTCGATCGTCGACCGCATCGAGGTCGACGACGCCCATGTGCGGATCATGGGCCGAAAAGGGGTTCTGGAACAAGCAGTTCGGGCCAACGAGACCCTACCGTCCGTGGTTCACACTTTTGTACCAAATTGGCGACCCCGACAGGATTTGAACCTGTGACCCCGAGATTAGGAATCTCGTGCTCTATCCTGCTGAGCTACGGGGCCGTCGAGACGGTGCCCGCGACGCCGGCACTATCGGTGCGGCGCCCGTCCGGGTCAAGCGAGCCAGTCGTTCTGCGCGCCGGTCGTCTTGTCGCCTTCCCCATGCGCCTGACCGGGCAGCCCGAGTGACGCGATCGCCCGCCTGGCGACAGGATCGAGCCCAGCACCACCGGCCGCCAGCCGTGCAGCGATCCCCGCCCGCATGCGCGGATCCCAGAACTTGGCGATGTGCTCGGCCGTGCCAGCCGCCGCCTTGGCTTCGCCGTAGACGGCGAGGTTGCGCGCGATCTGGTTGGCCATCATCACGAGCTTGTCAGCAGACTGCATGCGCCATCGCTCCCTGTTCTGTCTGATGGCCGTCGCGATGGGCATCGGTGATGCGGTGCGCGTGCGTGAAAACCTCGAAGGCATCCGCGCGCGCGATGCCGACAAGCGTGATGCCGGCAGCCTCGGCCGTGCGCACGGCGAGCGCCGTCGGCGCCGACACCGCCACCACGACCGTCGCCCCGATCATCGCTGCCTTCTGCACCATCTCGACCGAGACGCGGCTCGTCAGCACGATGATGCCGTCGTGCACGCTGGTGCCTTCGCGCGCGAGCGCCCCGGCGAGCTTGTCGAGCGCGTTGTGCCGGCCGACATCCTCGCGAACTACTACGAGCCCGCTGCCCTGGCGCCATAAGCCGGCCGCATGCAACGCCGCCGCTTCCGCATTCAGCACCTGTGCCGGCCGCAGGCTCGCCACCGCCGCCGCGACGTCGGCAGCCGTCAGGCACGCTCCCTCGTCCACCCGCGGCACCGGCGGCAGCGCCTGCTCGAGGCTCTCAATGCCGCACAATCCACATCCCGTGGGACCGAGCATGGCCCGGCGCCGCAGCGCGTTCGTCCGCCCGCACAGCGCTTCGAGCCACAAGCGCGCCTCGATGCCCGCCTCGTGCACCACGATGTCCATGCCGATGATGTCGTCGGGCGCTGCGATCTTGCCTTCCGTAAGCGCGAAGCCGACCGCGTAATCCTCCAGGTCCGCAGGGCTCGCCATCATGACGGCGTGCGTCGCCCCGTCGAAGACGAGGGCGACCGCCGTCTCCTCCGGCACGACGCGCGCCGTCGCCACGCTCGTCGCACGCCCGACGCGCATCGCCGCGAGCCGCCGCAGCGGGCTGATCGAGAACGGCGCCATCCCGCTTACTCCGCTGCCTCGACCGCGATGCGACGGCTCTGCGTGGCGAACGCCTCGTAGGCCTCCTGGTAGTCCGTCGGTCCGTTCGAGCGTGAAACCTGCACTGCCGTCACCTTGTACTCCGGACAGTTGGTCGCCCAGTCCGAGAAGTCGGTCGTGACGACGTTGGCCTGCGTCATGGGATGATGGAACGTCGTGTAGACGACCCCTGGGGCCACCCGGTCGGTGATCAGCGCGCGCAGCGCCGTCTCGCCAGCGCGGCTCCCCACCGTCACCCAGTCGCCATCCTTCAGTCCGCGCTGCTCTGCGTCGTGGGGATGGATCTCGAGGCGATCCTCCTCGTGCCACACGACGTTGTCGGTCCGCCGCGTCTGGGCGCCGACGTTGTATTGCGACAGGATGCGGCCCGTCGTCAGGATCAGGGGGAAGCGCGGCCCGGTTTTCTCGTCGGTCGCCACGTACTCGGTCAGCATGAAGCGGCCGCGCCCGCGCGTGAACTCGTTGGTGTGCATGATGGGATAACCGGTCGGATGCTCCTCGTTGCACGGCCACTGCAGCGAGCCCTCCTTGTCGAGCTTGTCGTAGCTGACACCGGCGAAGGTCGGAGTAAGGCGCGCGATCTCCTCCATGATTTGGCCTGGATGCGTGTAGTTCCAGCGAAGGCCGACCGCATGCGCGATGAGTTGCGTGACTTCCCAGTCGGCATAGCCGTTCTTCGGGCTCATTACCTTGCGCACACGCTGGATGCGCCGCTCGGCATTGGTGAACGTGCCGTCCTTCTCGAGGAAGGTGCAGCCGGGCAGGAACACGTGCGCATAGTTCGCGGTCTCGTTCAGGAACAGATCCTGCACGACGACGCATTCCATGGCGGCAAGGCCAGCGGCGACGTGGTGCGTGTCCGGGTCTGACTGGAGGATGTCCTCGCCCTGGATGTAGAGCGCCTTGAACGAGCCTTCGACGGCGGCGTCGAGCATGTTGGGGATGCGCAGCCCCGGCTCGGCGTCGAGGCTCGCGCCCCACACGCTCTCGAACAGCGCCCGTGCCGCCCCGTCGGAGATGTGCCGATAGCCGGGCAGTTCATGCGGGAACGAGCCCATGTCGCACGAGCCCTGCACGTGGTTCTGGCCGCGCAGCGGATTGACGCCCACGCCGCGCCGCCCGATGTTGCCAGTCGCCATGGCGAGGTTGGCGATGGCCATCACCGTCGTCGAGCCCTGGCTGTGCTCGGTGACGCCGAGACCGTAGTAGATCGCCGCGTTGCCGCCGGTCGCGTAGAGTCGGGCTGCCGCCCGCACGTCGGCTGCCGGCACACCGGTAGAGGCGGCCATCGCCTCCGGGGCATGGCGCGCCTCGGCAACGAACGCCGCCCACTCGGTGAACGCCTCGAGGTCGCAGCGCTCGCGCACGAAGGCTTCGTCGACGAGCCCTTCCGTAACGATGACGTGGGCCAGCGACGTCAGCAGTGCGACGTTGGTGCCGGGCTTCAGCGCGAGGTGATGGTCGGCCGACACGTGCGGCGTCCTGACGAGATCGATCCGGCGCGGATCGGCGACGATCAGCCGTGCGCCCTCGCGCAGGCGCCTCTTCAGGCGGCTCGCGAACACGGGATGTCCGTCGGTCGGATTGGCGCCGATGACGAGGACGACGTCGGCCTCCTCGACCGAATCGAAGTCCTGCGTGCCGGCCGATTCGCCGAACGTCTGCTTGAGGCCGTACCCAGTCGGCGAGTGGCACACCCGGGCACAGGTATCGACGTTGTTGACGCCGAACCCCTGCCGGATGAGCTTCTGGACGACGAAGACGTCCTCGTTGGTGCAGCGCGACGAGGTGATGCCGCCAACCGCCCCCTTGCCGTACTGAAACTGGATGCGGCGGAACTCGCTCGCGACACGGCCGATCGCCTCCTCCCAGGTCGTCTCGCGCCACGGGTCGGAGATCCGGTCACGCACCATCGGCTTCAGGATTCGGTCGCGGTGCGTGGCGTAGCCGTAGGCGAAGCGGCCCTTGACGCAGGAATGGCCGCGATTGGCCTTGCCGTCCTTCCACGGCACCATGCGCACGACCTCCTCGCCGCGCATCTCCGCCTTGAAGGCGCAGCCGACGCCGCAATAGGCGCAGGTCGTAACCTCCGAGTGCTCCGGCTGGCCGATGGCGATGAGGGTCTTCTCCGAGAGCGTCGCCGTCGGACAGGCTTGAACACAGGCCCCGCACGAAACGCATTCGGACGCCAGGAAATCCTCCCCCATGCCGGGCGAGACGCGACTGTCGAAACCGCGTCCGGAGATCGTCAGCGCGAACGTGCCCTGCACTTCCTCGCAGGCACGCACGCAGCGATTGCACACGATGCACTTCGACGGGTCGTAGGCGAAGTAGGGATTGGACAGGTCCTTGGCGAGGTAGAGATCGTTGGCCCGACCCTTCACCTGCGAGGCGACGTGGTTGTCTCCGTCGCTGCCGTAGCGGACCTCGCGCAGGCCCACCGCGCCGGCCATGTCCTGCAATTCGCAATCGCCGTTGGCGGCGCAGGTCAGGCAGTCGAGCGGGTGGTCGGAGATGTAAAGCTCCATCACGCCTTTGCGTATCTGCTTCAGGCGCGGTGTCTGCGTCTTGACGACGATGCCGGGCGCGACCGGCGTCGTGCAGGAGGCAGGCGTGCCGTTGCGGCCCTCGATCTCGACGAGACAGAGGCGGCAGGAGCCGAAGCTCTCCAGCATGTCGGTGGCGCACAGTTTGGGGATGGCCGTTCCCATCTGCATCGCCGCGCGCATGATGGACGTGCCGGCGGGCACCGTCACCGAGCGGCCGTCGATGGTGAGCGTCACCATGTCGGCCGACTTCGAGGCCGGTGTCCCGAAGTCGATCTCGCGGATCAGGGTCGAAGGCTTGTCGAGGGGCATCGGTTCACTCCGCGGCGATGGGCATCGGGCGCGCCCGGCCGAAATCTTCGGGGAAATGGGTGAGCGCGCTGATGACCGGATACGGCGTGAAGCCGCCCAGCGCGCACAGCGAGCCGAACTTCATCGTGTTGCAAAGGTCCTCGACGACCGAGAGGTTGCTCGCCCGATCCGTCCCGGCGATGACCTTGTCCATGGTCTCCCGGCCACGCACCGCACCGATGCGGCACGGCGTGCACTTGCCGCAGCTCTCGATGGCGCAGAACTCGAAGGCGAAGCGCGCCTGCCGGGCCATGTCGGCCGTATCGTCGAAGACCACGACGCCGCCGTGCCCGATGAGCCCGTCGCGCGCGGCAAACGCCTCGTAGTCGAAAGGCGTGTCGAACAGGCCGCGCGGGAAATAGGCGCCGAGCGGCCCGCCGACTTGCACGGCCTTCACCGGCCGGCCGCTTGCCGTGCCGCCGCCGATGTCATTGACGAGCTCGCCGAGCGTGATGCCGAACGCCGTCTCGAACAGTCCCCCGTTGCGGATGTTGCCGGCGAGCTGGATCGGCATCGTCCCGCGCGAGCGGCCTATGCCGAAATCGGCGTAGGCCTTCGGCCCCTCGGCGAGAATGAACGGGACGGCCGCCAGCGAGAGCACGTTGTTGATGACGGTCGGGCGCCCGAACAGTCCTTCGTGCGCCGGCAGGGGGGGCTTCGCGCGCACGATGCCGCGCTTGCCCTCGAGGCTGTTGAGCAGTGACGTCTCCTCGCCGCATACATAAGCGCCGGCTCCGATCCTCACCTCGAGCTCGAAGTCGAAGCGCGAGCCGGCGACCTTGCGGCCGAGATAGCCGTACCGGCGTGCTGCAGCGATCGCCTCCTCGAGGGCGATTGCCGCATGCGGATATTCCGACCGCAGGTAGACGTAGCCGCGCGTCGCGCCGACCGCGATGCCGGCGATGGTCATGCCCTCGATGAGCACGAAGGGATCGCCTTCAATGATCATGCGGTCGGCGAAAGTGCCGCTGTCGCCCTCGTCCGCATTGCAGACGATGTATTTCTGGTCGGCCGCGCAGTCGGCCACCGTCTTCCACTTGATCCCGGTCGGAAAGCCCGCCCCGCCGCGGCCACGCAATCCGGAGGCGCGCACCGCCTCGACGATGTCGGCCGGCTCCATCTCGAGCGCTGCCTTCAGGCCGCGATAGCCGCCATGGCGCCTGTAGTCCTCGATCGACACGGGATCGATGAGGCCGCAGCGCGCGAAGGTGAGGCGCGTCTGCCGGGCGAAGAACGGTATCGCCTCCGTCGGCCCCAGCGCGAGAGGGTGAGCAAGTGTTGCGATATCCGCCTCGGCCGCGATCGCGCAGGCAAGCGAGGCCGCGTCGGCTGGCCGGACCGGGCCGAAGCCGTAGCGAACTCCCTCATGCTCGATCTCGACGAGCGGTTCGAGCCACAGCATGCCGCGCGAGCCGTTGCGAACGAGGCTGACGTCGAGGCCGTGCTGGTGAGCCTTGGTCTCGAGAATGCGCGCGACCTCGTCGGCCCCGCAGGCGATCGCCGCCGCATCGCGCGGCACGAAGATACGAAGGGGAGCACGCTTCACCGGACCGTCTCCTTCAGCACCGCAGCGAGGCTTTGCTCGTCGAGGCGCCCGACGAGGCGACCGTCGACCATCGCGGCTGGCCCGGTCGCACACAGGCCGAGACAGTAGATGGCCTCCAGGCTCACGCGACCGTCCGCGCTGGTCTCACCGCACGTCACACCGAGCCGCTTTTCAGCGTGGGCGACGAGGCGTTCTGCGCCCATCGCCTGGCAGGCTTCCGCGCGGCACATTTTCACCATGTGGCGGCCGGCCGGCGCGCGGCGGAAGTCGTGGTAGAAGGTGACGACGCCGTGCACCTCTGCGCGGCTGAGGTTCAATTCCTCGGCGATGACCGGCACGGCTTGCTCCGGCACACAGCCGAACTCGGCCAGCACGTCGTGCAGGATGGGCAGCAGCGGACCTTCGCGGTGCAGGTGGCGGGCGACGATGGCGCGCGTGCGGTCGTCGCTCCACGGCTCGGCTCGGCTCATCGGCGTCCTCGTCTGTGGCAGGATGCCGCGGAGGATCGTCGCTCGGCCGGTCGCGTTCAATAACGCGATCCCGTGGTGCGATTACGATTGGCTATCGCGGGTTCGAGGACCGGCGCGTGCTGGGCTTCTCGGAGCGGATGACGTCGGGCGGAAGGGGCTGTGGCGCTGGCTGCGGGAAGATCTTGGCGGCGACCTTGAGGAACTTCGCCACCATGGGGGTCTGCGTCGCACGGTCGGGCAGGATGAGACCGATGGTATGGATGACGACGGGCTCGATGAGCGGGATTGCCCTCAGTCGTCCCGGCCGCTGGAACTCCTCGGCGAAACGCACCGGAATGATGCTTGCCCAGCCACCCGTGCGCACGTGCGCGTAGATGATCAGCATGGAGTTGGACTCGACCGTGCAGTTGGGCTCAGCACCGGCTTCACGCAGGTGGCGCTCGATCAGCCTTCGGTTCAGCATGTCGGATGGCAGCAGCGACAGCGGCAGGCGGCCGGCCTCCTGCCACGTCACGCATTCGCGATCCTCGAAAGGCCCATCGGGCGCGACGAGCAGAGCGTAGCGTTCCTCATAGAGCGCATGGCCTTTGAAGCGGCCGAGCGGCTCGGCGTCGAGATAGGAGATGCCGATGTCGATCTCGAGGTTGTCGAGTTTCTCGAGGATGGCATTGGACGTCAGCGACAAGACCTTGAACTTGACGTCCTGGCAGTTGGCGCGGAACGGTACGGTCAGCTCAGTCACGGCCGGCAGCGCGGTCGGCACGACGCCGAGACGCAACTCGCCGAACAGATTGCGCCGCAGCGCACCGACCTCCTGACGCATGGCCCGCACGTCGCCCGTGAGTTGCCGCGCCCAGGCCAGCACCCGCTCGCCCTCGGGCGTGAAGCCGCGAAAGCGAGAGCCCCGTTCGACGATGATGACGCCGAGCTGATCCTCGAGGCTCTTGAGCGCGGACGAGAGCGTCGGTTGCGCGACGCCAGCCGCCTCGGCAGCGCGACCGAAATGGCGCTCGCGAGCGAGGTGCAGCAGGAGTTCGAGCTTATCGATCATGATGGCCGCTTCGATAAAGATCGTCTGCACGTTGACGTCAGCGTGCCAGCCCGATCATTGCTCCGGTCGTTGCTGCGATCATTGCATAGAGCCCAGGCAACGGCACCCGTGCATCGGCAGGCACGGGCGGGAGACGTCGTCGGTGGAGGCTCCGTCGCGGCCCGTCGTCAGCACACGGCCCGACATCGCAGCCTCCGAACGATTTTTGTCTTGAGCCTGGCAGCACCATTACGGCGATCAGAGCCGGCATCCCGTCGGGAAACTGCAGCCGCCATCGGAGCAGCAAGACACTGATCCATTTGAGACATGTGACTTGATGTGCGGAACGAGGCGCTCAGGAACACTTTCCCATTGGTATGAAATAACATATCGAAACTTATGGAACAAGGTTACGCTGATCAGCACCCCTTATGGATTTCTTCGCCAAATACGATTGGGAACGCCCCCTGTCGAGAAGTATTACTCATCTCGGGAATGCCATGGCGGCCCACGCATAAGGCACACGCTCAACCACCCAACGGAGGATAACACCATGAAGATCTGGATGAAGCCGCAGGTCCGCGAGCAGAACGTCGGCCTCGAGGTCACGTCGTACCTGCCGGCCGAGATCGACATCATCTAAGTCGATCGATGGCTCGTGCGCTCGATACGGGCGCATGAAGGTTTGAAGACGGTCGGAGCCTCGCGGTTCCGGCCGTTTTCGTTTGCGCCTGCCGCATCGATGCGAAGGCTCTGCCCGGCCGGTTCAATAGAGCATCAGCCGCACGGCGAGCAGCACGGACACGACGACGACCATCGGCCGGATGATCGCCCCGCCGTGGCGCAGCGCACTGCGCGCGCCGAGCGCTCCGCCTGCCACTTGCGCGGCCGCCATGGGCAATCCGAGTGAGAAATCGATCTTCCCCCAGGCGAGGAAGATGGCAAGCGCCGCGACATTCGAGGTCAGATTGAGGAGCTTCGTCGTCGCCGTCGCCGCAACGAGACCGAGCCCGGCGATGCCGACCAGGGCAGCGAGATAGAGCGAGCCTGCTCCCGGCCCGAAAAACCCATCGTACGTGCCGACCAGCACGACCGCAGCCACGGCACCGGCCGACAGCGCGCCGCTCTTCCCGGCGCGCTCGAATCGCGCGCTCGGCACCAGCGCGAAATTGCAGGCAACGGCGACGAGCACGTACGGCATCACGTCAGCGAGCCATGCCGCGTCGAGCTGGCTGACGATGAGGCTGCCCGCAGCTGCCCCGATCCCGACGCTGACGACGGCAGGCAGCAATGCGGCGACATCGATGTGCCCCGCCCTCCAGAACTGCAGCGTCGAGGCGGCGACGCCGAACGTGCCTTGCAGCTTGTTGGTGGCGACCGTCTCGGCAGGCGGCAGGCCGGCGATCAGCAGCGCCGGCACGGTGATGAGCCCGCCGCCCCCTGCGATGGCATCCACGTAGCCGGCGATGAATGCGGCGAGCATCAGCAGGATGACCACATCGGCAGAGTGCATGAGCATCGTCGCCTGTGGCCTCCGGCGCGCGTCAGTTTGCGCTCGTGCTCCGGCGCCGACATTTGCTTCCCCTCACCGTGCCCTCGCGAGCAAATGTCGGGGCCAAGTGGAGCACGAGTAACTGATTAATCCTCGTGTTGCTCATGTATCTGACGCTTGGTTCCGCGCCTGGCAGCAACTGGGGACCAGGCATCAGAGACGCAACACAAGATCAGGTAGGATGGCAGCGAAGATCCACGGCGTTCGGCCGCTGCGCAAGGGCCCGAGCGCTGCCAAAAGTCGGAGGAAACGCACGCATGACCTCAGCACTCCGCGTCAAGATCATCTCGCCCGGCACCACCTACGTCGGCCAGCAGGGATTTACCTATCAGGCCGGCGTATCGCGCGACACCGTCGGCGCGACGGCGGTGTGCATGAACGTGCTGCCGATGCCGCACGGCGCCCGCGCGCGCCCCCATTATCACAAGGACATCGACACCATCGCCTACCTGCTCGAGGGGCACTGTGCCGTCTACTACGGCGACCGCCTCGAGCACCGCATCGACGTGTCCGCCGGCGAGCAGGTCTTCATGCCGAGGGACGTGCCGCATGCGCCCCTCAACGACAGCGGCGCGGCATGCACATGGATCGTCGTGCACTCCTCCGGCAGCGACCAGGACGACATCGTCATGACGCCGGAACTGGAACGGTTCCTGCCGGCGCGGTGATTTTCGTCGCGGGCCATCAGGCACCTTCGACTGCAGATCGCCGCCCCAACAGGACCTTCAGCGATCGCTGCACCATACCCGCCGCCTCAGACGATCTTCGACTGGACGGCGATGCGCATCATCTCGAGCGGTGTGCGCGCGTTGAGCTTTTCGCGGATCACCGCGCAGTCGTTGGTCACCGTCTTGTAGGAGACACCCAGCGCCTCGGCGACCTCGCTCATATTCTTGCCGTGCGACAGGAGCCGCAGGATACGGTGCTCCCGCTCCGTCAACTGGCGTCCGCCCGATTTCACCCCGAGCCGATTGAGCGCGACCTCTCCGGCAATGTCCTCGGGCAGCCATGTGCCGCCGTCGGCGACGCGGCGGATGACATCGATGAAGCGCGAGGGATCGTCGTTCTTGCTGATGAAGGCCTTGGCACCGCAATCGAGCGCCTCCATGGCCAGTATGGCGTCGTCGCTCATGGTGAAAACGATGAAGCGCGCCGCCGGCTCGATGCCACGCACCTTGCGCGCCAAGTCGAAGCCCGACATGTCGGGAAGATTGACGTCGATGATGGTGACGTCCGGCCGAAGGCGGTCGAAGGCTTGCAGCCCTTCGGCCGCCGTCGTCGCCTTGTGCACGGCGATATCGCCCTCCTCGGCCAAGAGCGAGGCGAGCCCAGAGAGTACGATCGGATGATCGTCGATGACGAGAAGGTCCATTCTAAACTCCGACCGCGCATGCGGCCCTGGCGGCGTGCGAGGGTGTCCCGTTGCTCACCGCCATTCAATGGACTGAATTCCCGCACGCGCGGCCTAAAGTTCCGCGCGCGGCGTTTGCGGCGCAGCGTTGACGATCGAGCTGTGTTCGCCATGGTTGTGAGGCTGCCCCAACCGAGCCCGGAGACTGGCCGATGCCGCTGTACCTGCGCCTGAGCCTGACCATCTGGGCCCTGCTCTCGACGGCTTTCGCCGTCGTTCTCCTGACCATGCTGATCGAGGCCGGTCCGCGCGTCAGGGCCGAGACACAATCGGTCATGCGGCTCGCACGCGACGTGCTCGCGCTTTCGATCGATACCCGCTACGGCGGCACACCGACGCGGGCCAGCCTCGAGGGCTATGTCGCGCGGCTCGGCCAGATGCGCCATGTCGCGATCTCGCTGACGAGCACGGCGCCGGAGCCGGGCACGGGCCGGGGGGAGCCCGCAACCAGTGACGCCGGCACGCGCTTCCTGTCGATGTTAGGCATGTGGCAGCCGCCCGAGACCATCATGGAGATCTATCCGCTAGCCGACGGCACGCGCGCGGCAGTGCGCTTCGCCGCCCGCCCAGCCGACGAGCTCGCGGAGGTATTCGAGGCCGTGACCAGCGTGACCTACGCCGGCATCTGCGTGGCGCTCGGCGTGCTCATCCTCGCCGCCGGACTGATCGCACGCGCATTGCAACCGTTGGCAACGATTGCCGGCGCCTTGAGCAAGCTCGAGGACGGCGACTACTCGGCCAGCGTGGCGCCGCAGCCGCTGCGCGAGTTCAATGACATCGTCACACGCTTCAACGGGCTGTCGCAATCGCTGCGCGCCTCACGCGTCGAGAACCAGCGCCTGTCGCGGCGGCTCGTCGAGATCGCCGACGCCGAGCGCGGCGAGATCGCGGGCGAACTGCACGACGAGCTCGGCCCTTGGCTGTTCTCCGTCCGCGCCGAGGCGACCGCGCTACGCCGCGAGAGCGAGAAGCCGGAGCCTTCGATCGAACGCATGGCCGCCCGTACAGCCGCGATCCTCGCCCAGATCGAGGCGATCCAGGAGACCAACCGCCGCGTGCTGCGCAAGCTCAGCCCCATCGGCCTCGACGAGCTTGGCCTCGCCGGCGCCGTCGAAGGTCTCGCCGGCCGCTGGCGCGCGGAACATCCCGGCACTCACGTTGATTTGACCATCGGCACCCTGCCCGAAGGCCTCGACCGCACGCAGATCCTGACCGTCTACCGCATGGTGCAGGAGGGGCTGACGAATGCCTTCAGGCATGCCTCGGCTTCGCGCATAACGATCGCGATCGGCATGATCGACGCGCCCGCGCCAGTCGATGCGGTGGGGGCCTGCGAAGCTGTCCGCGCAGGTCCGACCGCAGCGCGGCCGCACCTTCTCGTCGAGGTCATCGACGACGGCCGCGGCCGCCAGGCCGGCAACGAGCCCGGGCTTGGCCTCGTCACGATGCGCCAGCGCGTGGAAGCACTGTCGGGCACCTTGTCGTTCGCTGACCGCGAGGGTGGAGGCGCAGTCTTGCGGGCGCTGTTGCCGGTCGAGGCCCCGGCACCCGGCAACGACTATTCGCCCGCAGAGCCCGCGCCGCGCCCGACGTCGGTCGGTGTTGCTCACGGTGCCCCTTGAACTCTCGGTCAGGCCACCCGGATCGCGCGAGCAAGTCAAGCTCCGCGACGAAGGGCGGTGCTGGCCGACTTAACTCTTCCTGCGCAATTCGGGCCGGCGACCGCCGCCGGCGTTGCCCTGCCGCACCCGCTCGACTAGAACTTGGAGAGTTTTTGGTACGCGGGCGACCCTGCCGCTTCGGCGAGGCGACGGCGGATTTTGGAATGATGCTCCGATGCAGGCCGACCTGAGCGCGACCGCGCCAACCCTTGTCCGCTGGGCCGCCGTCAGCACGCATCCCGCGCGCGAGCATGTCGCCATCGAGAACCTGCAGCGCCAGGATTTCGAGTGCTATTGCCCGATGATGACGAAGCGCGTGCGTCACGCGCGGCGCACGCAGGAACTCCTGCGTCCGTTCTTTCCCGGCTACGTCTTCGTCGGCATCGATCCTGGCGAGCAGCGCTGGCGGCCCATCCTGTCGACGATCGGCGTGCGGACCATCGTGCGCTGCGGCGACGAGCCGAGCCTTCTCGACCAGATTTTCATCGACGCCCTGCGCGAGCGCGAGGTCGACGGCGCCATCGCACGGCCCGCTTTGCCCTACCGCGTCGGACAGCAGGTGCGCCTCACCAGTGGCGCGCTTGACGGTCTTGTCGCGACCATCGTCGAAATGCACGAGAAGGACCGGCTCGTCGTTCTCCTCGACCTGTTGAGGCGGCCGGTGCGCGTCACCCTGCAGTCGAGCCGCGTCGCCGAGATCGGCGGACAGCCGCCGAAATAACACGCAGCAACGGACAGACGAAAGCGCCCGGCGGAGCACTGGCTCGGCCGGGCGTTGCTGCGACCTGACGTGTGTCGAGGTCTCGCGCTGACTTGCGCGATGCGGCGATCCCTATCCCGCCGTGCGGTTGGTCACCTGCGTGAGGAGAGCGTCCCAGCGTTCGACCGCGATCGCGACGTCGTTCTCGGTCTCGAACGCCCGCCGCGCCGCCTCACCCATCTGCGCCGCCCGCGCCGGATCGCCGGCAAGTTGGAGGATAGCGGCGGCCAGCCCTGCCCCGTCACCGGGCGCCACCGTCACGCCCGAGCCGTGTCGCCGGACCAGTCGGGCGACCTCGCCGTCGCCATCCCCGATGAAGATCGCGGGACGCCCGGCGGCGGCGATGCCGTAGATCTTGCTCGGTACGATGGCCCCCTCGAGCTCCGGCATCAGCGACACGAGGTGCACGTCGGCCGCCGACAGGCTGAGCGCCAGCGCCTCGCGCGGCTGGTAGGGCTGGAACACGACGTTGCCATAACCGCGCTGCCGGACCTCTGCCCTGAGTTCATCGAGGCGCTTGCCGCCACCGATGAACAGCCAGACCACACGCGGCGCTCCACACTCGGCCGCGCCTGTGCGTGAAGCACCACCCCCGCTACAAATGCACTCCATGGCGGCCAGCAGCGTTGCCGCATCATGGGCCCGGCCGAGATTGCCCGAATAGCCGACGACGAACGAGCCATCGAGACCCCAGGCGCGGCGCAGCGGGTTGCGGTCCCGCGCGACCGGCGTGATGAGCCGTCCGTCGGCGAAGTTCGCGATCACCGCGAGCCTGTCGTGGGCGATCCCCCTCGCCGCCATCGCCTCGTGCATGCGCTCGCCCAGCACCACCGTTCGCCGTGCGATGCGGCAGGAACGATCGCGCAGGGCCTTGAGCGCGGCAAAGCCGATGCGAGCCAGACGGCCTCGCCCCATGCCGACGCCGGAGGCGACCTCGGGAAACAGGTCTTGCAGCCAGTTGACGAGACGCGCGCCCTTGAGGCGTGTGACAGGCCCGGCGACCAGCGACAGCAACGGTGGGTCTGTCTTCGCGATGACGACGTCGCCTGTCCGGACGATGCGTGCCAGCGCGACGGCAGCGGCCACATAGAACGATGCGTAGTCGGCCGCACGCAGCGCCAGCGTGCGGCGTCCGAACGACGTCGTGCTGACGCGAACGACCTCCACGCCGGCGATCGTCTCTCGTACTGGCAGTTCCGCTCGGGCGTCCTCGTAAAGCTGCCGGCTGGTCACCACCGTGACGCGCCAGCCGCGCGCGGCGAGCCGGAAGGCGATGTCGGAGAGCATCTGGCTCGTCGCAGACAGGTCGGGGTGAAAGTATCTGTTAACGAACACGAGGCATGATGCGCGGGAAGGTAGCGCGCGATCGAAGTCGTCGCCGCCCGCCCCCTCGGCACGTTCCGCGTCGCGTTGCAGCACCTGTGTTTCCACGCCGGCACCTGCCGAATCGGCCCGCCCCGCACTCGCGCGTGTCAAGTCGTTACGCCCCTCCACGATCGCCTCCGGCGCGCGGGCGCGGCAAACGTGTCTCACTCCGCGTCGTCACACTTGGCGTGACCCGAGAATCACTGAAGCGTTCCTGGGAATCGCTGTAAGTACACGCAACGCTCGGCGGTAGTGTCGCGGCGTCAGTGCGGCAGGCATGACCCTGCCCGCGCCGAGCCGTGCGTTCAGTTGCCAGCTCCGGGCACGCTCTCAGGCTGTGCGCTGCCGTGTCGTCGATCACCGTGTCGTAGTCCTCGTTCCTGGCGTTCGTCGTGTTCGCGTTCGTTCGTGCAGCGGCAAGCCGTGCTTTGAGCGCGGCGGCGGATGGGTGACATGCGCTCGACACGTCCAGGACTGGCGGTGATGCTTGCGGCGCTCATGAGCGGCTGCTCGCAGTTGCCTGTGGACGGCCCGAACCATCACATCATCGATCGCGAGGCTGCCTCTGCCGTGGTGCACGACCGCCGCGAGGTCGTGCTCGACTATGTGCTGCTCGACATCAGCCAGCCCGTCCTCGACAGCATCGTCGACGTAGGCCCGGAATCCCTCTACGGCACCTTCGGCACCGGCCGGCGCAGTGCCCCGCAGATCAAGGTGGGCGTCGGTGACGTGGTCGCCGTCAGCATCTTCGAATCGTCCGCCGGTGGCCTGTTCACGGCGGGCGAGGTCAACCAGCGCAGCGGTAACTTCGTCACCCTGCCGCCCCAGCGCATCGACCAGCGCGGCAACATCTCCGTCCCCTACGCAGGCGAGATCCGGGCCGTCGGCCGCCCCGTCATCTCCATCCAGAAGGACATCGAGGAGCGGCTCTCCGGCAAGGCGATCGAGCCGCAGGCGATCATCGCGCTGCAACAGCAGGCCTCCGCCGAGATTTCGGTGTTCGGCGACGCAACCAACGGGTCTTTCAAGTCGAGCATCAATCCGGGTGGTGAGCGGGTCCTCGACGTCATCGCCCGCGCCGGGTTGCGTGCACCTGGCTACGACGTATTCGTCACGCTGCAACGCGGCGCCCGCCGCGCCACCATCTACTTCCCGCGCCTCGTCGAAGCCCCGCAGGAGAACATCTACGTCGAGCCCGGCGACGTGCTCTACGTCTACAGCGACCCGCAGAAGTTCGTCGCGGTCGGCGCTCTCGCCAACGTCAGCCAGACGCAGGGGCTGACCGGCCTGTTCAACTTCGACAGCTCGAAACTGTCGCTCGCCGAGGGCGTCGCCCGCGCCGGCGGCCTTCTCGACCAGCGCTCCGACGGCCGCCAGGTGCTGCTCTATCGCAGCGAGTACCGCAGCGTTCTGGAGCGCTCGGGCGTCGACCTGTCGCCGTTCCCGCCGGACCAGCGCATGATCCCGACCATCTACCGCGCCAACTACCGCGATCCATCGGTATTCTTCTATGCCAACCGCTTCCCGATGCGGAACCGCGACATCATCTACGTCGCGAACGCCGACTCGATCGAGGTCGACAAGTTCCTGAGCTACGCCCGCCTGTGGACCAGCACGGTGGCCGGCGTCGCGAGCGATGCGCTCATCACCCGCGACTCGATCCGCGCCCTCGGCAACTGAAGAACGACCGGCCGTCCCCTTCCCGTCATGCCGCCTCGAACTTGCGCGGATCGAGTTCGCCATACGAAGCGAGCGCCTTGGCGTCCGCGCCGTTGAGCACCACACCGGCGCACTTCTCTGCGAGCAATGGCTCGCGCTCGAGGGTCTCGGCGACGAGCGCGTGTGGCGTGCGGCCCCAGGCGACGACCAGGAGCACGGCATCGAGCGCGGGTAGCAGCGCCTTGGCATCGAAGCCGCGGCTGAACGGAGCGAGATCCACGATTACCACGTCATGCCGGGCGGCCGTCGCGGCGAGCAGCGCCGTCATGCCCGCCGAGGCGGCAACCGCCGTCGTGCGTCGGGGCTTTTCTGCCTCGCTGGCGGGGAGGAACACGAGCCCGGTCTCGGGCTCCACTCTCTCGATCGCCTCGGCGTTCACGTCGCCGCGCGCCACCGCCACGATGCCGCGCTCCACCTCCGGTGTCAGGATCGACGACAGACCTCCGCCCGTGAGATCGGCATCGATGAGCGCAACGCGTCGGCCCGCGCCCGCCATCACCGAGGCGAGGTTCTTGGCGACGACGCTGGCGCCGTCCCCCTCGACGACCGAGACGACGCCGATCGTCTTCCCACCTGCCGCCACCCCGCCCCCCTCGATGGCGAGCCGGATCGCCTCGAAGGTGCCAGCGAAGTACGAGCGCGGATTGTCGATGGCGTGGGTCAGAACGAGAGGCTGCTCGCCGAGCAGCTGCCGCTCGCGACCATCACTTCCGACCATGTCTGTGTTGTAATCGGCCGCCCGCCGGTCGCTGCCGTCGATCACCCATCGCGGCGTGACCGCCGGCACCGTCCAGGCTTCGCGCACCCCAAGCCGCTCCAGTGCGTCGCGCCGTGTGCGCAGCGTCTTGTCCATCAGCCCGAGCGCGAACGCCAGTGCGCTGCCCACGCCCGCCCCGAGCACGAGCGCGAAGGCGAGCGTGCGCGAGGTCGAAGGGCCGTTGCGCAGGTCGGGCGTGCGCGCCGCCGACAGGACGCGCGCCGGCAGGTCATTGAAGGTCTGCTGATTGATCGCCGCCTGATAGCGTTGCAGCACGCTGCTGTAGAGGCCCTTGTAGGCCTCGTTGCGCCGTTGCAGCTCACGCAGCTCGATCTGCGCGGCGTTGTTTTCCGACTGCACGTTGACGAGTTCGAGGTATTCCTTGCGCGCTGCCTCGACCTGCGCCTCGGCGATGTCGATCTGACCCTTGAGCCCGGTATCGAGCCGTTCGAGCTCGGCGCGCAGCTGGCGCGCGACGAACGATTTCTGCGAGCGCACGCGCGAGACCGCATCGTGCGCCGTACCGATCTTGCGCGCGAGTTCACGCTCGTTGAACTCGGCTTGCAGGTAGCGCGATCGCAGTTGCGCGACGATCGGATCGGACACGAAGTCGAACGTGACCGAATCGCTCGCCTGCCCCTTCATGATCGTCTGGAGCTGCGCGTAGCGGATGCGCGCGTTGGCGACCTCCGTCTGCGCCGCCGTGAGCTGGCGGTTGGCATCGGCAAGCCGCTGCTCCTCGATCAGCCGCCCGTCGGCCGTGACGAGACCGCGCTCGTGGCTGTAGCGCTGGATGGCGAGTTCGGTCTCCTGCACCGTCGACTTCAGCTCGTCGAGCCGGTCCTTCAGCCACGAGGCCGCCTGTTCCGTTGCCGCCATCTGGATATCGCGCTGGTCTTCGAAGTAGGCATCCGCGAAAGCATTCGCGACACGCGCGGCCTGATCGGGATCGCTGCTGGTGTAGGCGATCTCGACGAGCGACGTCCGCCCGACGCGGCGCACCTGCACCATGTCGCGCAGGCCATCGACGACGAGGTCCTCGGCGCTCGCGCGCGATTGCGAGCCGGCGAGACGGTTGCCGAGCGAGCGCAAGCCGACGCTGTCGAAGAAGCCCGCCAGCACCGAGGCCGGCTTCGGCTGGCTCGTCGGCTCTGCCGTCTTCGTCGGGATGAGAGCGAGGTTCTGCGCGACGATGCGCGCGATCTTGCGCGAGCGCAGGATTTCGATCTGCGAGCCGAGCTCGCTGTCGAGCGAGATGTCCTCGCCGTCGAACGCGTAAGCGTCCTGCACGAGCTTGACCCGCTTCTTGTCGAGCGAGAGCGTTGCGGTCGCCGTATAGGTGACGGGGCTGAACAGGACGAGCCCGAGGCCCGCCAGCAGGCCGACAAGGCTCGTTACGGCGATGAGACGCAGGTTGCGCCGCATGGCGCGCAAGCCCGTCGTCAAGAGGCTGTCGGGCTGCCGCCCGCCTCGCGCCGGCTCCGGCGCCATCATCTCGAAGGGACTGACAGGAGACATGTTCCACTCCTACCGGGTTGTTCCGTCCGCACGGCGTCGGCCGGCTTGCTGACCGCTGTCCCCCGCAGCGGCATCGAGTAAAGCCCATACACCGGCGTCGCCTCCGCCGGGGATGGGACCGTCAACGAGGTGAACGCCGCTCGATCAGCCAGTCGCCGAGGACGAGCACATCCATGTTCGTCCTGAGGAAGCAGTCGAGCGCCTCGACGGGCCGGCACACGACCGGCTCGTTCTCGTTGAAGGACGTGTTGAGCATGATCGGCACCCCGGTGAGCGCCTTGAACGCCTCGATGAGCGCCCAGTAGCGGGGGTTCGTCTCGCGATGCACGGTCTGCAGCCGGCCCGATCCGTCGACATGGCAGACGGCCGGGATCTTGGCGCGCTGATCGGCCCGGATCTGGTAGACCTGCATCATGAAGGGCACATCGTCGTCTTCCTCGAACCACGCCGCGACGTGCTCGCGCTGGATCGAGGGTGCGAACGGCCGAAAGCTCTCCCGCCGCTTGATCTTGAGGTTGAGGATGTCCTTCATGTCCGCCCGGCGCGGGTCGCACACGATGGAGCGGTTGCCGAGCGCGCGCGGGCCCCATTCGAGCCGGCCCTGGAACCAACCGACGACCTTGCCGTCGGCAATGGCGCTTGCGACACGCCCGCACAACTCACTCTCGTCGCGCAGCGTCGCGACGCTGCAGCCCTGCGCCTCGATGTCCGCCGCACGCCCCGCAATGAGGCTCGTCACTTCTCCGTCGTCGGTTCCGGGGCCCAGATAAGCGTGATCCATTACGGTGCGCCCGACGATGTCGTCGCCCGCAAGCGCGCTCGGCGCCGTCTTCGCACCGGTGGCACGCGCGCGGCTCACGCCGGCTGCCTTCGGCCCCTTCGCGGCGTTCGCAGCATCCTCGCCCGTAAGCCGGTGCCAGACGTGCATCGCCGCGCCGATGGCACCGCCCGCGTCGCCCGCCGCTGACTGCACGTAGAGCCGCTTGAACGGGCTCATCCGGCGCACCTTGCCATTGGCGACCGAATTCATCGCACAGCCGCCGGCGAGCGCGAGGCTGTCGATCTGGTAGCGCTCGTGGAGCCGCCCGAGCAGGTGGAAAAAGGCCTCCTCGTACATGGCCTGCGCCGAGCGGGCGATGTCGCGATGAAAATCCGACAGCGGCTCGTCCTTCGCCCGCGCCGGCCCGAGGAGATCGGCGAGCGCGTCGGAGTAGAGGGTGCCGACGCTAGGGATCCCGCCGTCCCACTGATAGGGGATCTTCTCGCGGTGATGGCGGAAGTAGGCGAGATCGAGCGCGAAAGACCCGTCCGGCAGCAGGTCGACGATGCGCCGCATCTTGTCGAGGTGACGCGGCTCCCCATAGGGCGCAAGACCCATGACCTTGTATTCGTCTCCGTAGTGGGGAAAGCCCAGATACTGGGTGATGGCCTGATAGAACACGCCGAGCGAGTGGGGAAACCACACCCGTCCATCGACTGAGATCGAACGGCCCCGCCCCGTACCCCACGCCGCGCTCGAGAAGTCGCCGAACCCGTCGACCGAGACCGTGACCGCCTCCTCGAATGGCGACACGAGAAAAGCGGAGGCAAGGTGCGCGAGGTGATGCTCGACGCGATGCACCGTGCCGCGAAACGGCTGGCAGGGAAAGGCACGGCTCATCTCGTCGGCAATGGACGCGCGCTTGGCTTGGTTGCGCACCCTGTCGAGGATCAGCCGCAGATCGGGTCGATTGAGGATGGCATAGCTCGCGCGGCGCACCAGATTGGCACGCGGATCGCCGTTGACGGCGATGTGGTCGACCTCCGCGAGGGGAACGCCTGCCTCCTCGAGGCAATAGCCGATCGCCATCGACGGGAAGCCGGCCCAGTGCTTGATCCGCCGGAAGCGCTCCTCCTCGGCGGCAGCGACGATCGTGCCGTCGATGACGAGACACGCAGAGGCGTCGCCATGGTAGGCGTTGATGCCGATCAGGATCATGGCTTCTGCCCCGCTACAACGTGGTTCAGTGTGTGCAGTACCGCGATGGCGCAAGACTGCGCCCGACGCGCGCCGAGGCGGGAGCAGGCGCCCGCGGCATGCCCCGTCACCAGCGCACGCTGCGTGACGGCACGCCGCGTCGCTGCACGTCGCATGCCAAATATCTGCAAGCTGATTAAGCTGTTTTTCTCAGCCGTCTGCCCCGAGACCGCACCCTCCGGCCTGATCGGCCGGGGCCGCCGCGAGAGGCGCCGCGCCCGACCTCGATCGACCACCATCCGGCAGGAGCCGGCCTTGCGTGGTGCGGCAGGGCAACCGCCCGTCGATGTGCTGAACGTGAACATGGGTTGAGGGTCGCCGGAGCTAGGCTCCGGCGATCGATGCGATACCTCAGAAGGGCAAGCCCACGCGGGCCAGACCGGGCGGCCGTACTCAGGCCGCGCAGGCGATGCGGTCGCCCCTATCGGCGAGGCGGTCACGGATGCGGTCGTACGTCGTGCGCCGGTCGACAACGGGAGCGATCGCGCTGCGCAGATGCGAGCGCAGGCGGGCCACATTGCCTGCCGGATGCACGATGGGCGCGACGGGCGCAGCCACCACCAGGATCGCGGCATCATCGGCCGTCACGAAGCTGTCGAACCGCTGAGCCATGTCCTGGCTGGTCACGAGCAGGGTTTCACAGTCGAGGCCATTGGCGACGACGACCTCATGGCTGCCGACATCGATGTGCCAGTAGGACAAGGCTTCTGCGCCGGCCGGCGCGACGCGCGCGATCGTCGTGCCATTGACGAGGCTGCCTGCGCTGATGAGCACGCCGTCGATGAAGAGGCAGTGGCCCTCCGAAACATAGAGATCGCGAGCCGGCACGCCGGCGGAGATCGCCGAGGCCGCGATGCGCACGGGCATGTCGCCCGCAGCGAACCCGTCGGCCTGACGGCTGGCCGTGCGCTGCGCGATCGCGGTGATGGCGCGTGCCTCACCGCTGGCAGTGACGACGAGATCGCCGACGGCAAGCTCAGCGATGTCGACTTCGCCGGACGGCGTCTTGATCATCGTGCCCGCGAGGAAGCAGTGTGCTCCGCCGCCACCGCCCGGACCGGGCTTCGGACGCAGCCACGGGAACAGGATGTAGAGCCACTCGCTGGCAGCCGCTGGACGGCTCTGCGCGGTCATGCCGACGGCGAGCACGGCGGCAGCGGCAGCGAGATTGCGCCGCGTCAGCTTGCTCGATGTCATATCAGCCCCGGCCTCGACCGGGGTCACTGCGTCTGCGGCAGCCTCGACGGCCGGGGTTTCGGTCGCCTGGGGAACTGTCTCGGACATCGAACTCACTCGCGTTGAACAGGGTGGAAGGACAGGCACTGCGGACCATCGATCCGAACATTTGCCGGCTGCTATATTCGTCAATAGCCTGAGATGGCTAGCCGCTCAAGCTCAGTAAACACTTTATTCATTCCAACGGGTGTCGTGCGTATGGACGTCGTTGTGTTCGCAAAAAAGTGCGTCCGCCACGACTCCAGCCAACTGCACCGATCACCGACTGTTGTATTGGTTATACTGTAGATGGCACAGGAGTCCAGAGTGCTCAAGCCACTTTGTTGAAGGCGCGATAGACCGTGTCGGTGGGCGCGCCGACCAGAAAGCGCTCGACGCCGTCCGACAGTGCCCTGGCGTACACCGCCAGCGCGCCGTCGAAGGCCTCGATGGTACGCTCGACATCCTCCGGCGTATGTGCGTAGCTGACGACCAGCGAGGGCGCGAGCACGCCGCGCCTGATGATCTCCTGCATCAACAGCGTACGGAAGGGCTGCGAGGGTTTGCCGTCGCCATCCTGCGACGTGAAGAACAGGCAGCACGGCCGCCCGACGATCTGCACGAGACGCTGCACCCCGTGTCGGGTCGCGGCCTCCTCGATGCCAGCCTTGAGCTGCCGGCCGCGTGCGTGCAGCGTCTCGACGACTGGCTCCTCGCGATAGACTTTCATGGTCGCGATGGCTGCCGCGAGCCCGTGCGTTTCGGCCCCATGCGTCGTCGACATGAGGAACACGCGCGGCCGGTCGGTGTGGTCGAGGCCGCCGAGCCGCATGTACTCGCGCTTGCCGACCAGCGCCGAGACCGAGAAGCCGTTCGCCAGCGCCTTGCCGAAGCACGACAGGTCGGGCACGACGCCATAGACCTTCTGTCCACCGCCGTTGTGCCAGCGGAAGCCGGTGATCATTTCATCGAGCACGAACAGCGCGCCGTTCTCCGCGCACAGCCGCTGCACCTTGGCGAGAAATCCGTCGGCCGGATCGTCGATGCGCGCGGGCTCCAGGATGAGACACGCGATCGCGCCGCGATGGGCGGCGAACAGGGCCTCGACCGATGCGATGTCGTTGTAGCGGAACTTGAGCGTCAGATCGCGGACCGCCTGCGGTATGCCGGCGTTGATCGGCGTCGTGCCCATGAACCAGTCGTAGGTCGAAAAGAACGGATGGTCGGCACAGATGGCGACGTAATCGCGCCCCGTGTAGGCGCGCGCGATTTTTATCGCCGCCGACGTCGCCCCCGACCCGTCCTTGCAGAACTTGGCCATCTCCGCCCCCTCGATCATGCCGAGGAGGGCCTCGGCACATTCGACTTCTATCGGCGCGGGCCGGTTGAAATTGCAGCCGTTCGCGAGCTCGGCCGCGACCGCCGCGACAACATCGGGGTAAGCGTGGCCGAGCGTCACGGCGCGCAGGCCCATGCCGTACTCGATGTATCGGTTGCCATCGGGATCCCACACGTGACAGCCACGACCGCGCGCGATGAAGCCCGGCGCGAGCTGCGGAAACTGATCGTCGCCTTTGGCATACGTGTGCGCGCCACCCGGGATAAGCTCGTGCGCCCGCCGCTTGAGCGCATCCGAACGCGCAAACTCGGATATATGCTGATCCATCGAACGCTCCTTACGAAGTCGGATGTGGCTGCCGGGGGCGGTGGTGGGGGCCGGTGCGCCGGCGCGCGGGGCCCCGTGTCGAGCCGGCAACGGCGGTGGCGAGCAGTGCCCGTGCGAGCGGGCGAACAGGTGAGATCCGGCGATGCGCTTCCTGGCGACCGAGTTCGATGGCCCGGTTCTCGTCGCGCCCGAGCCCATCAGCGACGAGCGCGGCTTCTTCGCGCGCGCCTTCTGCGAACATGAGTTCGCCGCGCACGGCCTGCCGATCCGCTTTCCCCAAACGAGCGTCTCGTTCAACACCCACGCGGGAACGGTGCGCGGCATGCATTTCCAGGCAGGCGCGTCCGCCGAGGCCAAGCTCGTGCGCTGCATCGCCGGCGCCATGTTCGACGTCATCGTCGACCTGCGGGTGGGAGCGCCTACCTTCGGCCGCTGGCAGGGCTTCCACCTCGATGCGGAAAATCGCCATCAGCTCTTCATTCCGAAGGGCTTCGCGCACGGCTTCCAGACGCTGCGCCCCTCGACCGAGGTCGGCTACATGATCTCGGCTTTCCACGCGCCGGATGCCGCGCGCGGCTTCCGCTACGACGACCCCGCCATCGCCATCGCCTGGCCCCAGCCGGTGGCGATGATTTCGGCGCGCGATCTGGCCTGGCCTGCCTTCCCGGGTTGACCTGACCCCCGTCATGCTTGCGGGCGATCCTGCGCTCTCGCCGGCGCCAGCAGGCCGGCTTCCTCGAGCGTGCGGGCCGCCGCGAGGATGGCGCTGAACGACAGCTGCGAGCGCTCCGCGATGTCGAGCAAGGAGTGGCTACCGTCGGATTGGTTCAGCACCCACAGCATCGCCATCTGCCGGGCCGGCGCACCCTTGTCGCCGCCGATCAGCGTGTAGAGCCCCCGCCTGCCGAGCTGCGGCTCGCCTTTCGGCGCCAGGTTGATGAACAGGCCGTCGTTCTCGACGATCTCGATCAGCGACGCGACGAGGCCGAACGAGTGGGCGAGATGCTCCGGCCGGATGAAGTCGAGGTCGTCGGCCGACGTGTGGTACTCGCGAAATTCACCGAACGGGCTCCTCTGCAACAGGCCGACCGGCAGGTCGAAGCCCGGCGAGCCGTACTGGCGCTCGTCGTAGCCATAAGGCGAGAACGCGATGGTGCGCCCGCCCGGCCCGCTCGTCGCCACGATGTGCGCCATGGCCCGGTCGACCACCGCATTCCCGCGCCGGCTCCGCTTGTAGGTCGGCGCCGCACTGTCGCCGAGGCATGAAACGACGAGGCCATGCTTGATGCGGCAGGCCCGCGCCTCGTTGGCCGCGAGCCAGGCTATCGCCCCGATCGTGCCGGGCGCGAACAGGAAGCGATACGTGAAGCGCGTTGCGACCCCGCTGAGCGCCGCACCGAGAAGCGCCAGCACCGCGAGCCCCGAGCAGTTGTCGTTGGCGAGCGAGGGATGACAGATGTGCGCTGACAGCAGTACCTCGTCCGCGCTCGCACCGCGGTGGACATGCTCGCCCCACGTCAGCGCGCCGTCCTTCAACTCGCTGTCGATGACGACCTCGTAGTCGTCATCGGCCATCGCCTCGAGGTCACGATGCGCCAGGCAGAAGCCCCAGCGCTCGGCGTAATAGGAGGTGCGGTAGGGAATGCGATCGGGCTCGTCGGGCAGCGAGAACAGATGCGGCCTCAACTCGGCAAGCCGCATGTGTGCGCGCACCGGTATGGAGTAGCTCAGCACACTGAGGTTCGAGCGCTCGAAATCGATCACCCTTCGCCCGTCGCTCGCCTTCACGTAAGCGTCGCGGATATTCCATTCGCGCGGGATGGTCCAGTCGAGCACCTCTGTGCCGGTCGGCACCTCGGTGCGTTCGAGCGCCAGGTGCCGGTCCAGGATGTCGAGGCTCTGGCGCACGCCATCGCCCGTGATGCTGCGGCAGATGGGATAGAGTTCAGCGGCAAGACGATGGATGTCTTCGCCGATGCCGGGCCGCACGAGGCGGGCGGCATCGATGCCCCGGCTGGCAGCAGAGTCTGCCATGTCTCCGCCCATCACGCTGCGGTTCCAATGCCGTGCGCGGCGATATCCGCCGCCGTGGCCGCCTCTGCATCCTCGCCGGCCGCGACCGCGCGATACCAGTCGAGCGTGACAGCGAGCGCTGTCGGGGCATCCCAGCGCGGCCGCCATCCGAGCGTGCTCATGGCTCTCGTCGGATCGAGCAGCAGGAGCCCGCTCTCCTTGATGCCGGCCGGATCGGGCACGTGCCGCCACGCGAAGCGGCCCGGCCACAGGCGCTCGGCGATGCGGCAGATCTCTTCGACCGTGATCATGTCCGACGCCGTCGCCGGGCCGAAGTTCCAGGCATGGGCTTCCGGATCGTCGCCTTGGGGCCCGCCGCGCGCGCTCGCCTCGGCGAGCAGCAGATAACCCTCGATGGCATCGAGTACGTGCTGCCACGGCCGCACGGCTTTTGGATTGCGCACATCGAGCGTTCGCCCGGCAAGGCCAGCCCGGGCGATATCCGGCAGGATGCGATCCTCCGACCAGTCGCCGCCGCCGATGACGTTGCCGGCGCGCGCCACGACGACCGGCACGCCGCGCGGGGCGAAATAGCTCGCCCTGTAGGCCGCGACGACATGCTCGGCCGCCGCCTTGCTCGTGCCGTAGGGCTCCGTCCCGCCGAGCCTGTCACCCTCGCGGAAGGGCGCGCCCGTCTCGGCGTTGAAGTAGACCTTGTCCGTCGTGGTGACGAGTACGCTTTCGAGCGAGGACGCCTCGCGCAGCGCCTCGAGGAGATGCACCGTGCCCATGACATTGGAGCCGAACGTCGCGACCGGATCGCGATAGGCGCGCCGGACGAGCGATTGCGCCGCCAGATGCAGCACGATCTGGGGATCGGCCGCACGCACGATGCGCTTGACGCCATCGAGGTCGCGCAGGTCGGCGATGTGGCTCGCGCTGCACGCCTCGGCGATGCGCGCCATGGCATAGAGGCTCGGCTCCTCGGCGGCGAGCGACAGGCCGGTGACGCGCGCGCCGATGCCGGAGAGCACGAGGCTCACCCATGCGCCCTTGAAGCCCGTGTGCCCCGTGACGAGAACCCGCTTCCCGCCCCAGTACGACGGCGTGATCATGGCGCCGCTCGCCCTCTCACTGTTGGACATGTCGATCATCGTGCCACCTCGCCGCCGCGCACCCGAACGTGGAGGAGCCAATCGCGCGGCGTACTGTCCGAAGATCGCGGCGGCTCGAGCAGCTTGAAGGCGCGTGACACTGTTTCCGTGCCCGGCGCGGGCAGGCTCGCACCCGTCGCAGGGTCGATCCACCGTCCCTCGATGTCGCCCCGCGCGAGGCGATGGAGATCGAGCGTGACCGGCCGCGCGCTCGGCAGATACGCGAGGAAGTGATCCCCGGCGTCGCTGCTGGCGGCAACCGCCCAGTCCTCGTCGGGGCCGTGCCCGTCGACGAGCCAGCGGCGTGAGGTATCCGGCACGAGCGTCCACCACGGCAGATCGTCGAAGATAGCTTTGAGGACGGTCATGCTGCGTGCGCCCGCGCTGTCGAGCGCGCTCCGCCAGTCCGTCGGCGGCGGCCCCAGCCCCGGCCCTTCGAAATGCCAGATCGGATTGTTGCCATAGACGTGCCCGCACGCTCCAGTGAGCAGCGCCTGGTAGGCCTGCGTCCGGCACCGGCGCGCATCCGCCGGAGCCCCGGTCCCGGACTCGTCCTCATAGGCGCTCTCGATCAGAAAGCTCGGCATGCGCGCGCGTACCGGCAGCCCGCGCACCGCTTGCAGGTGGACGGGCCCATACGTGTAGAGCGTATTCACCTGGAGCCAGGCGCGCCCACCGAAGATGTCGACGGCCATGTGCTCGGGCTGGCAATGCGCGCTGTGCAGCATCCCCGGCGCCGTTTTCTCGATACCGTCGGCGACGGCAGTGACGAGGTCGGTCTCCGGCGGACTGAGATCGCCCCCGTGCATCCACATGATGTTGGTGCGGCGGCCGAAGCGCTGGCCGAGATAGCGCCCGTATGCACCAAGCTTATCGGGGCCTGAACGGCGCATCGCGGGGTACCAGCCTTCCGCACCCTCGCGCGCGCCGAGATAGGCTGGCGCCAGCAGCACGAGCATGCCGCGCGCCTCCGCCTCGTCGAGCACGCGGTCCGCATGGTCGAAGTAAGCCCCGCTCGGCGTGCCGAAGTCTCCAGGGGTGGTGAACGGCGCCTCGCCGTAGAAGTTGCGCGGCGACTGCCGGGCAAAAAGCGCCTCGAGCAGATTGACGAGCAGCGTGTTGAAGCCACGTCTGCGGCGGTCATCGAGATAGGAGCGGGCATCCTCGATCGGCAGGTCGGCGATGAGCGACCAGGGCGAGTCACCGTGGATCAGGAACGGCCGGCCAGCAGCATCGACGAGATACGGCGCGCCTTGAGCAACGCGCAACGGCAGGCGGAGCGCCGGCTCCGGCCTGTCTGCCTGACGAGCCTCCTGAGAATGCGCAGCAGCAGGGGCGACGGCCGCCGTGATCGCGGCGAGCCCCGCGCCACAGACCTGGCGCCGGCTGGGTCGCCAACCGTGCGGACGCGAGCCGCGCATCACGGTCCGCCCGCCTTGCGAAACACCAGAAGCTCCGTCTGTCCGGGCCCCAGCGCTCCGAGCGCGCTGCCGACGAGGTCCGCGCCGCGGCCCTTGAAGAACTCGACCGCCGCCGCGCGCGGCACGGCGGCTGGATAGGTACCGGCGCGAATGCCTGATGCGATCCACCGCTCGACTGTCTCGGCCGGCAGGCAGGCCTCGGTCATGATGTCAAAGGCGGCAAAGCCGCCCGGCTTCAGCACGCGGATCATTTCGGCCCAGTAGCAGCAGGTCGGCATGAAGGCGATGCTGGAGAACACCTTGTGGGCGTGCACGAGGTCGGCCGTGGCACTCGCCGTCGCCGCCAGATCGAAGCCATGCGTCGGCTGTACCACGAGCCGGTGCCGTCCGGCGAGATAGCCGGCCCACGGCTTGGCCGTCTCGTAGATCTCGTAGCGCCCCGGCAGCATGCGCGCCATCACGTGCTCGAGAAAGCGCCCCGAGCCCGGACCGATCTCGACGACCGAACCGCCCTTAGCAGCAAACGCGCCGAACCGCTCCATGGCCTCGATCGTGGCGAGCGTCGCGCCCGGAGACTTGTTGAGCACCGTATCGATGTAGTCGCCGACCGAAAGCCCCGCCGCCCGTGCAGCCGCCAGCGTCGTCTCGAGCGGGATGAACATCTCCTGATCTTCGACGTCGTGCCGGTTGGCGGAAACGAGTTCCTGGCCGATGAGCCCCAGCACCGCATTGACCCCGGCGCGCATCTCCCTGAGCCCGCGCCTGACGGCCCGCCGGGCGAGGTCGCCGCCGCGCATCGAACGGACGTCCGTCATGCCAGCACGAACTTTCTGACGTGAAACGCTTCCGCGTAGCGTTCGCTCGCCCGGCACTCCATGCCGCGCAGGCGCGCAAGCCCCCGGAACGTGTCCCCGTCGAACCAGTCCTTGGCGCGCTGCGTGGTGAAATGCTCCTCGAGAAGCGCGATCTTGCGCTCGAGCATCGCTGCGGCGAGCGGCTGATAGCCATTGGGCCGGCCCAGATCGCCGTCCCACTTGGGGATCTCGTAGGCGAGCACCAGGTGGTCACGGAACGTGTTGGTCGTCAGCTCCGCGACGATCCGGTGGTCCTGATGCGCGTCATCGCCGTGGTGGGTCAGGATGACGTCGGGCGTGACCGACGCCTTGAGCGCCTCGAACCACGCCTTGATCGCCTCGCGCTCGCTCGGAAAGTAGCCGTCACGGAAGCCCAACGTTTCGATGCGCATGGCCCGCGCACCGGCGAGGAAGCTAGCCGCGGCGGCGCGCGCCTCCGTCTCGCGCGGGCCCAACGCGCTGAGCACGCACCACGTGACGTCGACGCGGGCGCCCGCTGCGAGCCAGGTCAGGATCGTCCCGCCTGCGCCGATCTCGATGTCGTCGGCGTGCGCGCCGAGACACAAGACGCTGATGGGCTCGCCCCGTGCGACGAGCGGCAGCGTTTTCATCGCCGGCCAGCTCCCGCGAGGCTGCGCCCCTGTCCGGGCTCGGGCAGACGCCACGGCATCTTGCCGCTTTCGACGAGATCTTCGAGGACCTGCTTGTCCTTCAGCGTGTCCATGGCCCGCCAGAAGCCCTCGTAGCGATACGCGATGAGTTCGTCCGCCTCGATGAGCCGCTTGAACGGCTCGACGACCAACTCCTCCCCCTCGCGCATGAACTCGAAGATGCGCGGCGTGAAGATGAAATAGCCACCGTTCATCCAGATGTCGGCCTGATGGCTCGTGCGCATGTCGTTGACGCGCCCGCCCTCGCCGATATCGGCGAGGTGAAAGCTCAGCGGCAGATGCACGGCGACGAAACAGGCCGTCTTGCCGCTCTTCTTGAAGAAGTCGATGACCTCGGGCAGCGGCGCATCGGTGAGGCCGTCGCTGTAGTTGGCGAGGAACATCTCCTCGCCCTCGACATGCTCGCGCACCGCCCACAGCCGCTCGCCGATGTTGCGCCACACGCCGGTATCGATGAGTGCGACGCGCCAGTCCTCCTGCGGCGCACCCAGCACCTCGACCTGGGCGCCGCCGTTCGAGACGACGCAATCAGCGAACGAGTGCGGCCGATTCGACAGGAAGAACTCCTTGATCGTGTTGGCCTTGTAGCCGAGGCACAGCACGAAGTCGCGATGCCCGTACTGGGCGTAGTACGACATGATGTGCCACAGCATCGGCTGGTTGCCGATGGGGATCATCGGCTTCGGAATGGTCTCGGAGTACTCGCGGATGCGGGTGCCGAGCCCACCACAGAACAGGACGACCTTCATGACACGAACTCCTTGGGATCGATGACTTCGAGCTTGGGGATGGCGACGACGAAGCGGCCGCCCCAGTCGGCGATGTGCGCCATCTGCCGGACGATCTCCCTCCTGAGGTTCCACGGCATGATGACGACGATGTCTGGCTTCTCCGCCTCGATCGCCTCGACGGGCCGGATGGGAATGTGCCGGCCCGGCGTATAGCGGCCGTGCTTGTAGGGGTTGCGGTCGACAGTGAAGGCGATGAGATCGGGTCCGATACCGCAATAGTTGAGCATCGTGTTGCCTTTGCCGGGCGCACCGTAGCCGGCAACCTTCAGGCCCTTTTCGCGCGCGTCGATGAGGAAGGCGAGAAGGTCGCGCTTCACCTTCTCGACCTTGTCGGCGAACCCCTCGTAAGCGGCCATGCGGGTGAGGCCGCGCGCCTCCTCCCGTGCGAGAAGTTCGGCGACGGCCGGGCTAGCGCGGTGCGGCCCGCCGGCATGCGCGAGATAGACCCTGAGCGAGCCGCCGTGCGTCGGCAGTTCCTCGACGTCAACGACGGCGAGATCGTGCCGGCCGGCGAGCCGGTCGATCGTCGTCAGCGAGAAGTACGAGAAATGCTCATGATAGATCGTATCGAACTGCGCCTCGTCCATGAGGCGAAGCAGATGCGGGAACTCCAGCGTCACGATGCCGGCGGGTTTCAGGAGGAGGGCGATGCCGGCGACGAAGTCGTTGATGTCGGGCACCTGCGCCAGCACGTTGTTGCCGGCGATGAGATCGGCACGGCGCCCGAGCGATACGAGCTCACGGGCGAGCCTCACACCGAAGAAGTCGACGATGGTATCGACGCCCTTGTCGACTGCGACGGCGGCGACGTTGGCGGCGGGCTCCACGCCGAGCACGGGAACGCCCATCGGCAGGAAGTGCTGCAGGAGATAGCCGTCGTTGCTCGCGAGTTCCACGACGAGGCTCTTCTCATCGAGCCCGAGCCGCCTGGCGATCATTTCGCAATAGGCCTTGCAGTGCTCGACCCACGTCGTCGAGTAGGACGAGAAATAGGCGTACTCGGTGAAGATGTGCTCGGGCCGCACGTACTCGCGCAATTGCACGAGCAGGCAATCCTCGCAGACCATCACCTTCAATGGATAGTACGGCTCCATTTCGTCGAGCTGGCTCTCGTTGAGAAAGCTCTCGCACAAGGGCGAGTTGCCCAGATCGAGAAACGTCCGCGACAGCCCCGTTCCGCAGATGCGGCAGGGTGAGCCATTGAGCCCGCCATTGCTGGAGTGGTGAGACATGACGCCGTCCATTGCTGTGCGTTCCCGTTGCGCCGAATGCGGTGAAAGGCTTCAGACCGCCACGCGGTCAGGTGTGTGTCCGCGCAGCCGAGCGCAGGCGCTCCGCGACCTCGCCGGCCTGCTGCGCGAGTGCTGCTCGATACTGATCGACACGCGTGTTCACGAGGGCCGCGAGGTGCTCGCGCTCGGCAACGAGGCGCTCGAACTGCCGATGCAGCCGTTCGACATCGAGCGCTTCGATGGACTGGCAGAAGTCGCCGAGCCCGACATCGGCCATGAGCACGTCGTTCTTTTCCGCGTAGCCCAGCGAAATTGCCGGACGGCCGCAGACGAGCGCGGCGACGATGTTGTGAAAGCGCGTTGCGACGACGACGTCCGTTTCACGAATGGCATCGATGAGTTCAGCGAAGGTGTCGATCGGTCCGCTCGTGACGCGCGCCATGAGTTCGTCAGAAAGCCTGCCCCGCAAGCGCGCCCTGCAGTCGGCAACGGCTGCCTCGTCACTGTGCTCGCCGACGATGAGCCGCACCTCGTGCCCGGCTTCGACCAGCCGCTCGGCGAACAGCGCGATCTTGTCGAGATAGGTGTCGCGGGTCTGCGCACCTCTCCCCGGATCGCCGGCCCATCCATAGTAGGTCATGACGCCGAGCCCGACACGCAGCCGCCCCGAGTCACGATCCGCCGTCCTGGCTGGAGGCTCGAGCGCGAACACAAGATCGGGTGCGATCGGATCGCTCGACGTATCGACGCCGAGCCCGGTGACGAATGCCTTTGACGGCCGATCGCGGAACGACCGGAAGCTCGCACTCTGCGCAGCCCATTTGAAGAATGCGCGGCTGATGGGATCGACCGCAGGCCCCGCGCCAATGCTCACGAACAACAGCGGCCTGCCGCGCAGGCGTGCCGCCCAGCACCACGTCAGCATGTCGGCGGGATAGCCGAACGGTCGGCAGCCGAAGTCGTCGAGGGCTCCCGTGCCGGGCACCACGACGGCATCGATCTGGCCGATGGTGCGCCAGGCTGCAAGCGCATGCACCACGCGCGCCGGCACACGCAACAGCAGGCGGTTGAGCACGCGGTAGCTGATGCTGTTCGACGCTGCAGGAGCGAGGTCCACGCCAGCGATGCCGTGCCGTGCCGCGATGGCAGCCGGGTCCGATGCGATCGCCGAGAGCCGGGCGTCCGGCAGGCGTTCGCCGAGCAGCACCACCATGCGATCGAAGGATGCCTCGTTGCCGAGGTTGCGCCCGCCGAACAGTCCGAGCAGGGCGATGCACGGCCCGGTGCGCACTTCGCGCGCGTCGGGATCGGCCGACACCGCCTCGCGGCGCTCGAGCATCGCGATACTCATGGGCTGGCACGAGCCCCGCCCGAGGCGAACCGTGCAAGGAGCCGCCGGCGCGCCGTGCCGAGCTTGCGTCCGATCGCCGGCACGACGATCGATGAGATGAATACGGGCATGAGCCGCGGCAGCGCGACGAAGGCGTTGACCGCTGCGAGCAGGTCCACTCCCTGCCGCCAGCGTCCCTGCAGCAAGAGCTTCACCGCCGGCCTCAGATAATCTCCTGCGACGCGCGCGAGGCACTTGTTGCGGACGGCAGTTGCGTGCTCACCGCCCCGCGACGCAAGGCGCGCCAGAAGATCGCCGATGACCACGAGATCGGCCCGCACGAGCAGCGGCTTGACGACGACGTTGCCTTGCACCTGCTGGGCATGCGTGCGCACACCGACGAGAGCCTGTCGCACATATCCGACGTCATGGTGCTCTTGCAGCCTCGCCATGAGATCGAAATCTTCCACGGTCGGCCAGCGCTCTGGATTGGGCTCGACCACGCTGCGCATGCCGCCGACGCCGTGCCACCGATCGCGCGGCACGAACAGGCAGGACGTGTTGATGAAGCAGCCCTCGGTCATGGCGAGATCGTCCGCCAGTTCCCGCCCGATGCGTTCCGGCCAGTCGCGCAACGTGCGGCCGGCGACATCGCGGCCCTCCGCATCGATCCAGCCGAAGTCGCAGAACAGGAAGCCGACGTCCTGTTGCCGATCGAAGAGGTCGACGGCCGCCTTGAAGCAGCCCGGACGCACCACGTCGTCGGGACAGTGCGGCTTGATCAGCCGGCCGCGCGCCATCCCGGCGAGCGTGTTCATGTTGTTACGCCATCCCGCCCGCGTCTCGTTGCGCAGGACGACGAGACGAGGATCGGCGAAGGATTGCAAAAGAGCGGTGCTTTCGTCGCGCGAGCCATCGTCGATGACGAGGATTTCCAACGTCACGCCGGTCTGTGCCAGCATGGCGTCGATCGTCTCCCTGAGCCAGCGCTCCTCGTTGAACGTCGACATGATGACGCTCACGTCGGGCACGGCATCGCTGGGGCTCGATGCCGTCATGGACTGTTCCAAGGCCTCGGCTCGGATGTCCTGATGAGGCATCAGGAGTTGGTCGCCGCGATCGGCGCGCCGCTCGCCGCTGGCGGCGACGCCCTGGCTGTCCCGTCAGTCGCCAGCGGCTCGATCATCCGAACGTCGCCCCTGCTCACCGGCAATTCCATACTCCCATAGCCCCAGGCCTGCTCGAGCACGCGCGTGGCGCCCGGCCGTGGCGCGCGCTGGATCGTGAACGACAGGCAGTCGTCAAGGTCCTCGATGCTGCGTGCGCCGGGCTGGATCGTCGTGATGTTGACCGTGTAGTCCCCGATGGCGAGGCCATCGACGGGAACCACGAGTTCGAGTTCGTTGTCTCCGGGTGCGAGCGCCACGAGATCGGCTCGGTCGAACTGCCCGGCGCCGGCGAAGGCGAAGGGTACGCCGAGTGCATCCTTGAAGCGCAGCCACACGCCGATCCGCGCCTTGGCTTGTGCCCTCAAGGCGATCCGCGCGATGGCGACCGCCGCCTGGCCGTCTGCCGCGCCGGCTTCGATGTCGAGGCTCGCCGCCATCACGGTCGGCTCGGCGAGAGGCGGAGCTGTGCGGACATACTGCCGGCTCGCACGGTGCTGATCGACGAAGCGGGCTATGACCTCGGTCGTCGGACCGACCATCGTGACGCGCCCCTTGTCGAGCAGCACGCAGCGATCGCACAGCGCCTGGATCGCCCCCATGTTGTGGCTGACGAACAGGATTGTGGAGTGACTGTTGGACAGGCCCTTCATGCGATCGAGGCACTTCTTCTGGAAGTCGAGGTCGCCGACCGCCAGCACCTCGTCGAGGATCAGGATATCCGGGTCGAGGTTGGCGGCGACCGAGAAGGCGAGCCTGACGTACATGCCGCTCGAATAGCGCTTGACCGGCAGGTCGAGGAACTTCTCGACGCCCGCGAAGTCGACGATCGCGTCGAACTTGCGCTTCACCTCCGCGCGGCTCATGCCGAGGATCGTGCCGTTGAGGAAGATGTTCTCGCGTCCCGTCAATTCGGGATGGAAGCCCGTCCCGACCTCGAGCAAGCTTGCCGCCCGTCCCCGCAGCTGAACCTCTCCGCGCGTCGGCTCGGTGATGCGCGAGAGCACCTTCAACAGCGTGCTCTTGCCCGCCCCGTTACGGCCGATGATGCCGAGCACCTCGCCCTGCTCCACGTCGAACGTGACGTCCTGCAGGGCCCAGAACTTGGCGTTCGGCTCGATATGCCCGCCGAGCCGCCGCAACCTGCGCCACGGCATGGCGGCAGCCTCGACGAGGCTTTCCCGCAGCGTCTTGTAGCCGGTCTCGCGGGAGCCGATGTCGTACTCCTTGGCGATCCCCTGAACGCGGATGGCGTGGTTCGTCACCTGGCGCAGTCCTGGCTCGTGCTCATGTCGTGGCCTCTCTGGACGGCTCAGATGACGTCTGCGAAGCCACGCTCGACGCGCTCGAAGTAGGCGACGGCGATCGCGAACAGGAGCACGCTGACGGCGAGCGAAACGACGATGGCCGATCCGTTGAGCGGCAGGCCCAGGAAGGCTGCGCGCATCGCGTCGATGAGGCCCGTCATCGGGTTGAGAAAGATGACCCAGCGCCATGCCTCAGGCACGACGCTGATGGGGTAGGCGACCGGCGTCACGAACATCCACAACTGCACGCCGAACGGCACGACGTAGCGGAAGTCGCGATACGAGGCGTTGAGGGCGGCGAGCAGTGTGCCGACGCCGAGCGCGGCGAAGATGATGCCGAGGGTCAGAAACGGCACGAGCAGCAGGTTCAGGCTCCAGCCGAGACCGTAGTAGACCATCATCACCAGGAGCACACTGGAAGCGATCGCGAAGTCGACGAGGCTCGCCCCGATCGAGGACAGGGGGATGAGCAGACGCGGGAAATAGACCTTGGAGATGAGGTTCGACGAGCCGACGAGCGAGTTCGCCGCCGTGGTGATCGAGTTGGCGAAGAACAGCCACGGCAGCAGCGCGGCATAGACGAAGATCGGATAGGGCACGCCGTCCGAAGGCATCTTGGCGAACTGGCCGAACAGCACCGTGAAGACGACCATCGTCATGACAGGCTGCAGGATCGCCCACGCCGACCCGAGCACCGTCTGCTTGTAGCGCACCTTGACGTCGCGCTCGACGAGCATGCCAAACAGGTCGCGGTAGCGCCACAACTCCGCGAGGTCGAGCGACCGCCAGCCGCGGCTCGGCCGGATCACGGTGACGCGCTGCGCCTCGCTCGCGCGCGGCGGCATCGCCGGCCCGGCTCCCTCCATGCGCTCGTCAGGCTTCATGTATCCCATTTTCGTCCGTGCCACATCCGAACCAGGGCTCGCCAGCTCACTGGCTCGCCTGCTCGCTAGCCGACTGGCCGCCAGCCGACCGCAGCCGCCGGTCGACGATTTCGAGGGCGATCATCACTTCCGCAGCCGTGCGCTGCAGGACGTAAAGCCAGCCGTGCCAGCCGCCGAGAATCAGGCCCTTGGCGAACAGCGCGTAGAAGAACACGAGCACCGGCGCGAGCCAGCCGAGCCGCCGGATGCGATCGATCCGGCTCAGTTCGTCCGGGCGTGCGGCGAGCAGTTGGCGCGCTTCGAGTTCGGCATAGCGCTGCTGCGAGGCGAGCCAGCGCTTGAGCGGCTTGCGATCGTCGTGATCGATGCGCCCGTCGAGACGCCCGACCTGCCCGTCGACCACGACGCGCTGCGTATGCCCGTCCTGCACGTAGCGCGCGCGCTCGCGACGGTAGAGCACCGTGACCGGCGGATAGAGCGCGCCTCGCAGCGGCCGTCCGAGCATGACGTAGCGGAAGCCGGCGGCGTAGCCGGCCATACTCTCGGACGGCGTCAGGGCATCGATCTCGGCGAGAATGTCGGGCCCGACGACATAGTCCGCATCGAGCGCGAGCACCCACTCGCCCGACAGGCCACAGTCCTGGAGGCCGAAGTTCCACTGCCGCGCGTGCTCGTCGAAGGGCCGCACGACGAGCCGGGCATTAGGATAGCGAGCCACGATGGCGGCGGTCGCATCCGTGCTGCCGCTGTCGAGCACGACGACCTCGCGCAAGCCCGTCAAGGCATCGAGTGTGCGCGCGATGTTCGGCTCCTCGTTGAAGGTCAGGATGAGTACGCTGATGCGATCCAATAGGCTCATGCGGTCAGCTCTTTGCGGCCATCTGCCTGCGCGTCGAGAATGCTGCGATAGAGGTCGACCAGCCCATCGGCCATGCGCTCGGCCGAGTATGTGCTGCGTGCGAAGGCCGCCGCACGTGCGCTCATCGCCGCCAGTTCCGCCGGGTCGTCGAGCAGGTCGGCCATCGCCGCGCCGATCGCGTCGGCCGCGACGGCGACCGATCGACCAGCGCCTGCGCGTTCGACATCGCCGGCGATCGCGACACCTTCGCCGAGCAGGCAGGGCACGCCCGCCAGCAGCGCTTCGACAGGTGCGATGCCGAAATTCTCCGCGTACGACGGAAGGACGTAGAGCGCGGCGCGCTCGAACGCCATCTCTTTGTCGGCGCCTTCGATATGCCCGAGCCAGTCCACACTGTCGGCGATCCCGAGCGCGGCAGCGTGCTGGCGGAGCGCTTCCTCGTAGCCCGGCTCGCCCCGGCCGGCGATTTCGAGCCGGACCTTGCCGTGGCGTGCAGGCAGCGCGGCGAAGGCTTCGAGCAAGCCCTCGACGTTCTTCTTCGGATCGAGGCGGGACAGAAACAGGATCGAGCGGCGAACAGAACCGCTGTCCGCCAGCGTGACGCCGC
Organism: Hyphomicrobiaceae bacterium; assembly: GCA_033764645.1. Lineage (GTDB taxonomy): Bacteria > Pseudomonadota > Alphaproteobacteria > Rhizobiales > Hyphomicrobiaceae > Filomicrobium. The sequence goes on along the minus strand of JANRIT010000020.1, from coordinate 20,299 downwards.
CGCCTTCGATGCCGAGCGGCACGACGACGCCGCGCATGGGGATACCGAGCGCCGCCGCCTCGTCCCGCTCTCGCAAACTCGTAAAGTGCACGGCCGCCGCGCCACGCAGGATCGGCCCTTCGATGAGTGCGAACGATATGCGCTTCGCCCATGGCCGCCGTGCGGTCATGCCGTAGCCCTGCAGCGTGCCGAGCGGTCGCACGACATACCGCACGCCTGCGATCTTCGCGATGAGCGCCGCCGCGACGCTGGAGAACGAGAACAGTGCGTGCACATGCACGACGTCGAACCGGCGCACATGCCGGCAAAGCCACACGGCGAGGCCAGGCGACACCTTGTAGAACTCGCCCCACTTGCGGCCGTAGACCCGCTGCGCCCCGTTGGCCGAGGCCGGCTGCCGCTCGGGCGGAAGCCGCCGTCCGGGGCCATCGTCGTCGGTCGTCAGCGTCGTGACGTCGATGCCGGCCGCCGCCAGCGCGCGCTCCATGGTGGCGATCGCCCGGCTCGGCCCGCCATGGACCGGCGAGACGGAAGGGATCACATGCAGCACCGAGAGCCGCCCCCCCGTCACGCGATGGCCTCGAGTGCCTGATCGAGCATCGGTACGATCACGCAGCAAGCCCCAGGTCGTGGCGGCGCCCACCTTCGTGGCGGCGCTGAACGTCCGCGAGGATCCCCGTCACCCGGGTGCTGTACGCGTCCCAGGAATAATGCCGCGCGGCGCGCCGCGTCACCTGCGCGCCAGCCGCGAGTTCGCTGCGGTCGGTTGCAAGGGCGATCATCCGGCTTGCCAGTGCCGTGGCATCCACCGGCACGATCCAGCCCGCGCCCGGGAAGTCCTCGACGACCATCTTGGCCCCGACGCGGTCGGAGACGATGACCGGTACTCCGAGTGCCATCGCCTCGGGTACGACCATGCCGAACCCGTCGAAGCGAGACGGCAGGACGAGGCAATCATGGGAGGCGATCGTGGCGAACAATTCGGGTTGCGGAGCGTGAGGCAGCAGCGTGATACCGGGCGTGGCACGCGCCGCCGCCACCACCTCGGCGTCGACCCAGCCGCCGATCAGTGTGAGTTCGGCATCGGCTCCGGCGGCGCGCGTGGCGGAGAACGCTTCGATGAGCACATCGACGCCCTTGAGGCGCGTGACGTTGCCCGCGAAGACAAATCGAACTGACCGGCGTCGATCGCTTCGATCTGCGATCGGGCTTATCACTTCAGGCAGGTCCGTACCGAGCGGGCAGGCCGTGACGTGGGAGGCCGCCACGCCGTGCTGCCGGTAGGTCTCGGCAGCGAACTCCGAGCACACCAGGATATGATCGGCGAGCGCGATCTCCTCGTCCTTGCGGCGATTGATCCAGTCCGGGTTGGCTGGCACAGCCCCCTCCGACAGCGACTTCATGCTGCGATGGTGGATCGAGGCCGCGTCGAGCACGCAGATGGCACCAGCGCGCCGCGCCGCCTTGAACGTCTCGAAGGCCGTGTTCTCGTAGGCGACGACCATCGTAGGGCACAGGCTTGAGATGCGTCGGGCGGCCCAAGCATCGAAGGCATGGTCGAGGCGATGGCTGGCCGCATTGGCCGGTCCGGCAGGCAACAACCGTTCGCCGATGCGTCGCACGGCGGGGAATTGCGGGGAATGCCAGCGCCGCGCGGCGGGAACGCTCGTCGCACGCAAGCGCCCGGCCACCCTGCTCAACAGTCCCGGCGCTTCGCCCGGCGCCTGCAACGGTACACCCGTCCACAACAGCGCGAGGCTGCCCGCTGCCTCGAGCGCGGCCGCCAGCCGGTGGGCGTGCTGCAGGCCCGGATGAGTGATGACGACCCTCATGACCGCCCTCGCCGCACAGCCATCCTAACAGCCTCCCGCTGCTCGCGCGCGGGCCTGGCCGAGCCGGCAAGCCGGCGCTGCTCTGCTTCCGCCATGGCGACGACGGCGACCACGAACCAGAACGCCACCGCCTGGTAGGTGGCGGCGAACACGCCTTGTCCCTGATAGAGGGCGAGTGCTGCGAACGGCAGCGCCAGGATGCCGACGAGCCTAATGGCGCGCGAGCGACCGCTGACCACGAGTTGCAACACCCAGGCCAGGATGGCGATGCGCAGCAGCATGCTGAGGCCCCAGCCGATCGAGCCGAGCTCGAGCACGATGCGACCGGCTTCCTCCTCGAACTGGGTGCCGACCGGCAGCCATGAGAACGGAGTGACGCCGGGGACCAGCGCGGGAGCCCCCAGATTGGCCGCACCCGTCCCGAAGCCCAGTGGACCAGCCACCTCGAAATAGTCGAAGGCATTGCCGAATGCCGTCACGACGCGCGTCTGCCCCTCGTCGGCATTGTCGGAAAAGCGCTGCCAGAGGGCTTGCCAGATACTGTCGAAGTAGAGCCCGCTGAGTATAACGGCGAGACCGGCGACAGCCGCCATCATCGTCGCCCGCCCGAGGCTCAGAACACCTGCCGCCAGCGCCGCCGCCAGCATGAGCCCCGCCCCCGCGACGACGATCGTCAGGACGGCGCGCGATCCCGACATCGGCAGCGTGCCGATGGTGAGCGCGACGAGGATGATCACCAGGAGGGAGCGCACCCCCGACAGCACGAGCCATACGCCGACGAGCGCTGCCACGCACAGAAATGCTGCCATGCCGGAGATATAGGAGAACGTTCCGGTCACGCGCACGAGCCCGGCCTCTCCGAAGTAGGCGATGGCCTCCAGATCCTCGCCGATCTGCCGGTTGAGAATGCTGTCGGCGGGCGAGAAGACCTGCGCGATCCCGATCACCAGCGGCGGCAGCACCAGGATCGGATAGAACACCGCCAGGATGCGTCCGACGTCCGCCAGCGAGCGGGTGGCGATCGGCATCAGCACGATGAGCGCCGCATAGAGCAGGTGAGCCTTCATCCCGAGAAGTGCGACCGCGAAATTCGGCAGATGCGGATTGAAGCCCTGGACGACGACCCAGCCGAAGTAGGCTGCCATCGCCACCTGCACGTGAGCCGGCATCGCGCTCGGCGCCAGTCGCTTCACGCCGCTCGTCAGCGCATAGCCGAGGAGCCCGAGCAGCAGCACGTCTTTCAGGATGAAGATCACCTGCTGCGCGCCGGGCAGGCCCCATTTGCGGATGGCCCCGTCGAAGGTCATCAGGAGAACGAACGCGATGAGCCCGTAGGCGATGAAGCGCTGCTGGCCGGTCATGGCCGCGCCCCCTCGCCGAGCGGCACTTGCGCAGCGTCAAGACCGCTCCGCGGCCTCGGACCGAGCCACGCCTCGATTGGCGCCACCATCGCGACCGGCGAATAGTCGAGAGTCCTGACGCGGCGATCCGGCACTGAGACGGCGGGATTGCCGATGGCGAGCGCATAGTCGGGAACGTCCTCGCGCACCACCGCCCCGGCGCCGACGACGGCGCCCCGCCCGATCCGCACACCCGGCAGGATCATCGCGCCTTCCGCCACCCAGGCGTACGCGCCGATGAGAATGGGACGGCTGACATGGCGCCAGTGCGGATCGCCGAGACCATGGCTGGCGGTCAGCAGCACCACCCCGTCGTTGACGACCGCCCTCTCGCCGATATCGATGGCCGCGTGCAGTGACAGTTTGCATTGGCCGAGTGCCGCCTCCCGACCGATCGTGAGGAGCGGCAGCCGGCCTTCGATATGCGCCTCGCCGACGACAGCGAGATCGCCGATGCGGGCGCCACGCCGCCGCAGTCGGCCGGTGCGGGCAACGATCCGCGCCAGTCCCGGCAGCGTCCACAGGCGCTTGGCCCACACCTTGGCGAAGCGCGCGAGCGTGTTCGGCCGTTCGCGCTGGCGCCAGAGCGTCCCGATCACCGCGCGGCCTCCATCAGGTGACGAGCCGATGCCGCGTGGCGGGCGACATCATGGCCTCGATACCAGCCGCGCGCGGCCTCTGCGATCTCGGCAAGGCGCGTGTCGTTACCGGGAAGGCCAACCAGTCGATCGAGATAGGTCGTGCCGGCGACGAGCCCGTCAGCCGCAGCATGCCGCCGTGCATAAACGACGGGTGTCAGCCCAAACGCTGCGTAGGCGCCGAGCACACTGCTCTTGGCCGCGTAGTCGATGCGATAGTCGACGACGCCGACGCGCGCCTTGGCCATCAAAGTACTGACCGCATCGCTTGGCAACGCGCCGTGCCGTTCGACGCCGAAGGCCGTGAGACGGGCTTCGAGGTCGTCGTCGGAGAGTCGCGGCCCGACGTCGTGTACGCGATAGCCATTGTGACCAGCCCAGGCCAGGAAGTCGTCACCGCCGTTGCGGTAGGTCCGCTCGCGCACACCGGCGCTGCCGAACACGACGAGGCTCGCCTCGCGGTTCTCATGTCGAACGCCGTCTTCGCCCTCCCCCACGTTCGACGGCGTCGGCAGCACGGCGAAGGGCTTCGGTCCCGCCGCCGCCAGCAGCCATTCCGCCGACGCACGCCGGTTCGTCAGCCAGAAGTCGGCGCTGCGCACGAGATCGGCGGCGATGAGCCGCTGCGCAGGGTTCAGCCAGAACGCCGACGTCCACGGCGGGCCGAAAGCATAGAGCTCGTGAAAGAATATGCCGAGCCGCTGGCCGCGCCGCCGCGCCACCCGCGCCCAGCGCGCAAGTCCGCTCGGCACGCCGCGCGCATGAAAGCCGTAGCCGGAGAATTGCAGATAGAGGGTCTCGAACGCGCCGGTCGCCGCCAGCAGCTGATCGGGCGCATCGCCGTTGACGGGCACGTGTCGCGCACCAATCTTTTCCGCCATCAGTGCGCCGTAGTCGAAAACGCCGCCAGCCTGCCCCGGCGTAACCACCGCCACGCGCGACGCACTCGTTGCGGTCGTTGCGCTCGGCGCAGATGCTCGGTCAGCCATCGCGGCTTGGCCCGCCGCCACCGCCTCGCGCTCCGCCACGAGCGACTTGGCCGCCAGACGGCTCATGCCGCCTGCCCCAGGCTCCGCGCCAGCCCGGCGGCATGACGAGCGAAGTGCGCCGTCGCGAACCGCCCGACATCGACCCTGGGCTTGCGCACCTCCAGTGCGTCGATGATGGCATCGCCGATGGCGGCTGTGTCCAGAGGATCGACGAGTGTCCCGAGCACGCCGTCGGCGAGCGCATCGACACTGCCGTCGCAGTTGCCCGCGATCACCGGCAGCCCTGCAGCGGCCGCCTCGAGATAGACGATGCCGAAGCCTTCGCCCGTGCTCGGCATGACGAACACGTCGGCGGCCCGGTAGAAGTCGCTGAGTTCGTCCACGCCCACCTGCCCGGCAAAGCAGACACGATCGGCGACGCCTGCCTCACCGGCGAGGGCTTCGAGACGGCTCCGGTCGTCGCCGTCTCCGACGATGACGTAAGTCGCCGCCGGGCACCGTGCGATGACGCGCGGCAAAGCGGCGATGACGCGGTCGTGCCCCTTGTAGCGCTCGCCCGCCGACAGCCGCGCCACCGTCAGGATCACGTCCCGGCCGGTAAGGTCGAGGCGACCGACGGCCTTCTTTCGATGCGGCTCGCGCGCCACCGCACTGAAGGCGGCATCGAACGTGTTGGGCAGCACCTTGATGCGCCAGTCGTCGAGCCCGCTCCACGACAGCATGCGCGCGCGCGTGGCGCGGCTGACCGAGGTGACGAGGCTCGCGCGATCCGCCGCCCACCGCACGAGCCGGCCCGGCGCGGCCCATGCCTCGATGCCATGTACCTGCAGCCACAGCGGCACGCCGAGCCGGCGCGCGATCACGGCCGCGAGCGGAACCATGTAGAGGTGGCCGCAGAACACGACGTCGAATGGCCCATGACGACGGCTTGCTTGCCACGCCGCGCGCGCGTAGGCGAGGCGCCCGCGCCGCGCCGCAAGCTGCGTGACCCGCTCGCCGATCTGACTGCCCGCGCTGTCGCCGATGCGCGGCAGCACGACGATGTCCGCCGCATGCTCGGCGCCCGCCAGCGCGGCGATCAGGTCGCGGTTGTAGCGCGCGATGCCGCCGTGGCTGCCGAAGGCATCCGTCACGAGCGCCAGGATGCGCTGCCTCGGCTGCTGCGTGAGCGGCAGGGTCATGCTGAAGCGCTTGCCACGCTGAAGGCCCAGCGCCGCGCCCACGGCGTGTCGGGCCGGCTCAACGCCGCGACGTCGGTGAAGCGCCGGCGGCTCATGAGGTTGGCGCCTTCGAGCCAGCGTCCGACCGGCGTCACGAAGCCTGTCTTGGCCCGCGCCCGTACCGCCTGCGGTACCGGCCGCCGCGGCGCCATCGCCAGCAGCGCCTTGCCGTGCTGGAGCGGCGGCCCGGAGGCTGTGATTGGCGCCATGGCGTCGAGCAGCACGCTGTCGACGAGCGGAACGCGGATCTCCAGGCTGTGCGCCATGCCAGCCCAGTCCGCATCGCGCAGAAGCTGGTTGCGCATGTAGAGACTTGCTTCCAGCGTCGCCACACGCGCGAACGGCTGACGCGGCTGCGGCATCAACTGCCCTTCGATATGCGCGACGGGCGCGAGCCGGCGCAGCCCCTCGGCGACGATATCGTCCGGCAGCACCGCCTTCAGTTCGCCAGGCAGGAACAGCCCGCGCCGCAACAGATAGGCACCGGCGTAGGTCCCGCCGAGTTCGACGAGGCCGGCCATTTTCGGGTTGGGCAGCCGCCGGGCGATTGGAGTGAGCTGAGCGACGTGCCGCAGCCCCCGGCCGAGGAACGGAACGCGCGACGGCCACTGCAGCCGCCGCACGGCCTGCGGCACGAACGAAAAGCTGGGGTAGCCGCCGAACAGTTCGTCCCCGCCGAGGCCTGAGATAGCGACCTTCAGGCCGAGTTCGCGTGCAGCCTTTGCGACGAACCACGTATTGATGCCATCGATCGTCGGCTGGTCCATCGCCGTCAGGATCGCCGGCAGATCGGCGGTGAACTCCGCCTCGCTCACACGCCGCGTCGTGTGCCGCGTACCGTAGTGGCGCGCGACCTCGGCGGCGAGCGGTGCCTCGTCGTGGTGATCCCCCTCGAACTCGCGGAACGAAAGCGTGACCGTCTCGATGTCGTTCTGGCCGGCGTCGCGCATCAGCCCAACGAGCGAGCCTGAATCGACCCCCGACGACAGGAAGGCTCCGACCGGAACATCGGCGAGAAGATGATGGCGCACACTGTCGAGCAGCGCCGCTCGCGACTTCTCCTCCGCTTCATGCGCTGCGAGACGTGGTGCTGCCTCCGCAGCCTCGTAGGCGGCAGCGATCGAGTGATACCGCACCTGCGCCCGCATCCCGAGTCGGTCGACGATGAGCGTGTGACCGGCTTCCAGCGCACTCACCGCCCGATGCGTCGTAAAGGGCTCCGGGACGCTGCCGAACACATAGAACCCGACCTGCCCCGCCGCGTCCGGCTCGCCAGAGATCGCACCTCCGGCGATCAGCGCCTTGACCTGCGAGGCAAAGCGGAACGTCCATCCGTTGTCGGCATAGTAGAGCGGCTTGATGCCGTAGGGATCGCGCGCCAGGAAGAGCTGGTTCGCACGCTGATCAAAAATGGCGAAGGCGAACATGCCGCGCAGGCGTCGCACCATATCCGGCCCATGGAGGTCGTAGAGGTGCAGCAGCACTTCCGTATCGGACTGCGTAAGGAAGGTGCGTCCGGCGCGCTCGAGGTCGGCCCGCAGCGCGGGATAATTGTAAATCTCGCCGTTGAACGTCACCGCGAGCCGACCATCCGCGCTGAACATCGGCTGCGCACCGCCCGCGCTGAGATCGATGATCGACAGGCGACGGTGCGCAAGTCCGATGCGCCGATCCTCGCCGATCCACAGACCCGCGCCGTCGGGCCCGCGCGCCGCCATGTGGTCGCGCGTGCGCTGGAGTTCGCCCGCATCGACCGGATTGGCCGCGTAGTGATAGGCAAAGATCCCCGCGATCCCGCACATGACAGTCGGCTGCCCCGCTCCCGCCCCGCCCGCGACGTCAGGCGTGCGCCCTCGTTTCTGCGAGGAGCTTGTCGAAATAGGCAATCGTGCTGGTCAGCCCCTCGCGCAGAGCAACGTGCGGCTTCCAGTCGAGTATGTCGCGGGCTCGCGAGATGTCGGGCTTGCGCTGCTTGGGATCGTCCTCGAGCTGCGGCAGGAACGTGAGCCGCGAGCGCGAGCCGGTCATCTCGATCACCGTCTCGGCCAGTTGCAGGATGGTGAACTCGCCGGGATTCCCCAGATTGATCGGGCCTGTGATGTCCTTTGGCGTGTCCATCAGGCGCAGGAAGCCCTCGATCAGGTCGTCGACATAGCAGAACGAGCGGGTCTGCTGGCCATCGCCGTAGATGGTGATGGGCTTCTCCTGCAACGCCTGCACGATGAAGTTCGACACGACCCGGCCGTCGTTCGGATGCATGCGCGGGCCATAGGTGTTGAAGATGCGCGCGACCTTGATCTCCAGCTTGTGCTGGCGGTGATAGTCGAAGAACAGCGTCTCCGCGCAGCGCTTGCCCTCGTCGTAGCAGGAGCGCGGACCGATCGGATTGACGTTGCCCCAGTATTCCTCGCGCTGCGGGTGCATAGCCGGATCGCCGTAGACCTCCGAGGTCGAGGCCTGGAAAATGCGGCACTTGAGCCGCTTGGCGAGCCCCAGCATGTTGATCGCGCCGTGCACGCTCGTCTTCGTCGTCTGCACCGGGTCGTGCTGGTAGTGGATGGGCGACGCCGGACAGGCGAGATTGTAGATGCGGTCGACCTCGACGTAGAGCGGGAAGGTCACGTCGTGGCGCATGAGCTCGAAGCGCGGATGGCCGATGAGGTGGGCGATGTTGCGCTTCGCTCCCGTGAAAAAGTTGTCGACGCAGATGACGTCGTGGCCGTCTTCGATCAGCCGGTCGCACAGATGCGAGCCGACGAAGCCGGCCCCGCCGGTGACGAGGATTGTGAGCGCTTCGGACATGTCGAGGGGCCTTGCGGTGTTGTGGGAGGGGCGGAGGGGAGAGGCGCGACGGTCACGTCGCTGCGCCCGGGCGGCGCGGAGGAGCAAAGATCACCGAAACGTTCGCAGGACCGAGGCTTGCAGCGCAGTTGGCTTCAGCAATTCCGCTGCGGGTGATGGTGTGTGCTCGGCGCTGGCGGCGGGCAAAGCGCGACGGGCTGGCAATGGACTTGGCCGGTGGGCGGCCTGCAAAGGACTGGTCTGTTGGGCGGCCTGACAACATGATGGTGAGCGTGCGCACGATTGAAGCGATCGCTGAAGCCACCCAGGCTACCGCACTCCGGGTGAAACGACACCCAGAAGCGCCATACACTGATCATTTGCCTACGGATTCATAGTGCCGGCACGATCCGTAGGCGGCTCGTCTCGGTCTTGCTCACCGCGCGGCGTTGGCCACCCGGCGCGTTCGCCAAGCCCCGCTTGCGCGCAGGCCAGAGCAACGTCTGCTTATGCCGCATCACCGCACCGAAGGCGTCGCCGAAGCGGAAAATTGGTAAAAGAGAAAACGGCTTACAGGCATCGGCTGAAAGAGGCGAGGGCCGTCGGCCCTCGCTCGGATATCAGCCGCGCTGCGGCGTGCTGTCGGCCTCCTGGGCTGCCATCGTCCCGTCGCGCAGTTCCTGCCACGCTCTGCTGATGGCCTCCCGGCTGACCCGTTCGCCGAACAGGATCATGGGTAGCGTCTTGAGCACGATCTTGAGGTCGAGCCACAGCGAAGCGTTGTTCACGTACCAGGCGTCGAGCACCATCTTGTCGGTCGCACTGATGGCGCGCCCGCCGACGACCTGGGCCCAGCCGGTCAGTCCCGGCCGGACCAGTTGCCGGATTTGCGCACCCTCGGCGTGATCGGCGACGAGCAGCGGCCGCGGCCCGACGAAGGACATGTCCCCGCGCAGGATGTTCCAGAGCTGCGGCAGCTCATCGAGCCGCGTCTTGCGCAGGAACGCGCCGACCCGGTTGATGCGCTGATCGTCAGCGACCGCATTGCCCGCCGCGTCGTGGCTGTCGCCCATGGTGGTAAATTTGTAGACAGGGAAGCGCACGCCCCCGAGTCCGGGCCGGTCCTGCGGGAAGATCACCTGGTTGGAGATCCCGAGACGTACGGCGGCTGCCACCACAACGATGAGCGGCCAAAGCAGCACGAGCGCGACGGCGGCGACCGCCATGTCGAGCGCCCGCTTGACTGCCATGTACGGCCGGCGGGCGAGCCGTGCAGCGTGCGCACAATCGAAAACGAGATGAGGCTGCCTCTGGCCGGCGACCGCCGCGCTACCGTCCTCAGCGACCGGCTCGATCGCAGCGCGCGCGTCGTGAGTGCCGGGACCCGCGTCGGTCGGCCCGCGATCATGCGCGCCCTGATCCCCACTCTGCTTGGCCCGCAGGCCGATGACCTCGGCGAGCCGCTCGACACTGATGCCGGACGAGACGCGCAACTGATGCAAGGCTTCGCGCAAGGATGGTGTCAGCGCCGCTTCGTCGACCGTAACGATGACGCGGTTGACCCGCATGCCGTGCACGCCGAGATCCTTGATCAGTGCTGCAAGGTCCTGCCGAGCACTGTAGACGCGGTGCCCGCGCATCATCTGCATCTGGTCGGTCGGCTCGTGGCTGATGACGCCGGCGACGCGCAAATTATGGCCTTCGGTCTCCTGCACGGCGCGCAGCACGAGCCACGTCAGGCTGTTGACGCCGACCAGCAGCACGCAGTCGTCAGCGGCCTGCGCGCCGTTGGCAGCCATGGCACGCGCCGACAGCGACTTCAGCCGGCTCTGGTGCCAGCTTCGCACCATGACCCTCGCGCCCGTCAGCGCAGCAACCGTCAGGATGAACTGGAGCACCGGCACCGAACGGGCGACCCCGTCCATGCGGTTGTAGATGAACATGGCAAGCGTCGCGCCGAGCGTCGTGATGACGGCGAGCATCGCCACCGCATAGAAGTCCGTCATCGATGAATAGCGCCACAGCGCGCGGTCGAGGCCGAGCGCGAGGCAAACCGGAGCAGCGACAGCGATCGTCGCGATGAGATAGGGGACGAGGTCGCGCAGCTTGCCGGCGTCGAGAGCCATGTTTTCGCGCAAGACCAATGCGGCGACGGTTGCCGCTACAATGAGCACCAGATCGGCGCTGAGGTTCAGTACTGGCCTACCTACAGTGAACACGATACTTACCTGACAGAAGGCCGAGAACGTCACCAATCTGACACAGTGAAATCGGTCACCACGTCGCGACCGACCATCGAACGGCCCCGAGTGGCCACCCGAACACCACGTCAGTACTCATTGAAAAGACTGTGATTGAGGGGAGAGGTACAGCAAATGCACTATCGCCACAATAGGCATTCTTGTGCGCTGCAACGCGATACAGTTTCCGTTTCAGCAACGGAGATGAACAATTGATGACGTCATGAGTCCTACAACAGCCGACCGGGGCCGCACGCCCGATATGCCGAAAAATCAGCCTGTTCACGCAGTATGTTGAGTGAAAATGAACGTCGCACATAGCCTGTGGCCTGTGCGTGTGAAGCCCTCGCAGATGCAATGATCGAGGCTAGAGCATAGACTAAAGTCTAATTCCGAGACGGGAATGCCGATCGCCCGTCCATCGTTATGCGGCGCAGAGCGCTCATATCGGGCTACTTGCATCGGGATGCCCTACGACGGACAGCCCCCCGGCAACCGCTCACGTCGAGGCGACCGGATTTCGCGCTCCGACGCCCAGGTCGCGCGAGTGAGACTCTCTACGCTTGGAGATCGCGCCAGAAGCGGCACAAGCCGGGCTGTGGACGATCCCGCACTCACCCGCCGATGAGCGCCTGCAATTGCTGCGGGGTCAGGTAACCGGTCGCCTCGCTGCCCTGACTGCGCTGGTAATCCGCGATGGCTTGGCGCGTCTGGTCGCCGAAAATGGCGTCGATAGGCCCCTTGTAGAAATCGCGCTGGCGCAACTCGTACTGAATGCGCTTGCGCTTGCCGCGCCCGAACAGCGCTTCGATGATGCGGAGGCTGTCGATGTCGCTCGCTTCGGCCGATGCGGGCGCGGCGGCCGGTGTGGCGACCTGCCCAGCCTGCTGGGCGCGGCGCGACTCTGACCGGGCGCGTTCCTCCGCCTCGCGGGCGCGCTGCTCGGCCTGCCTCGCCTCGGCCTCGACCTGGCGCACGCGATCCTCGGCTTCCTTCGCCCGCCGCTCCGCCTCGCGCCGCGCCTCGGCCTCCCGCGCGACCGACGACGACCCGGCCGCCGCCACGTCCGGCTGCTTGGCTTTGGACAGGTCGAGGGTGGGAACCTTGCCGAACACCTTGCCCACGCCGCCGGCCGCCGCCGCATTGACGAGGCTTTCGACCATCAGCGGGGTTTCATCAGCCGCCTCGGCGAAGTCGACCGCCGCCTGCTGGCTGACCCGGTCGACGCGCGACAGCGGGACCTTGTCGGAGGAGGAGAACACCACGACGACGTTGCTGTCGGGATCGCCCGGGAAACTCGGCCGCGCCGAGATGCTCTGCAGCGTCGAGGGGATTTCAGCCGCCGTCATCAGAAAGAACACGGCGCCGAACTTCGCCTTGCCGACGATCTGCACGAAGATCGGCAGCGCGAGCGCGCGCGAGAGCAGATCGCTGTCGCGCGTGATCTCCGCGTTCTGCGGCAGGTAGTAGGTGCGCCCGGCCGCCGAAGCGCCATGCCCCGTCAGAATGACGACCGCCGCCTCCGCGCCCTTCGCCTTTTCGGCGAAATCGCTGAGGCCGGCTCGGCTCGCCGCATTCGCCGGATTCTTCACCAGAGAAACATCGAACCCTTGTTTCTTCAGGGCATCGGCAATCTTCTGGGCGGTATCGATGCTCACCAGCGACTTGTTGAGGTGGGCGTAGTCCTCGACGGCCATGACGAGGGCGACGCGATCCTGCGCGGCCAGTGCCGGCATCGCTACGCCTGCCGCCGCGACCAATCCGGCGAGCATGGCAACCGCCATCGCGACCGGTCCCGGCGCGTCCAGCCGGCGCGAAGCAGAGGTGATCCCGAGGGAACAGCACAGTACGCATAGTTTTTGCACGACAGTGGTATGGGGCTTGCTACGTGCTGCCATAGGACTAGCCTCGGTGCGATCTGCCGGCGCTGCATGGTGGTCGCAAACGAACGAGACTGTTTACGGCGATGAGGAGGGAACGTCCATGGGACTGAGACTGAAATTCAACTTGATCCTTGCAGCATGCTTTCTGGTCGGGCTCATCGCCTCCTCGCTGCTCTTCTACCAGGTCTCCCAGTCCAACGCGCTCGAGCGCCTGCACGCACAGATCGGCGTTCTGCGCGCCCAGGCGCTCGCCGTCCGCGGCTACACGTCCGAGGAGATCGGACCGCTTCTGCGCGAGATGTCCGAAGTGCAGTTCCTGCCGCAGACCGTGCCGTCGTTCTCCGCCCAGACGGCCTTCGCCAAGTTCCGCGATCACTATCCTGACTTCTATTACAAGGAAGCAGCGCTCAACCCGACGAACCCATCCGACCTCGCCACGCCGTGGGAGAAATCGCTGATCGAGCGCCTGCGCCAGGACACATCGCTCAAGGAGGTCGTCGAGATCCGCGATACCGACAAGGGCCGCCAGTACACGGTCGCATTTCCCCTCGCCATCAAGTCCGAAGGCTGCCTCGTCTGCCATTCCACGCCCGACCGCGCGCCCGGCTCGATGATCGCGCTCTATGGCGACAAGAACGGTTTCGGCTGGAAGCTGAACGAGATCATCGGCGCCCAGGTGTTCTCGGTACCGCTCGCCGTCGCCGAGCAGCAGACGTGGCAGTACCTGCAGCTCATGGTCGGCGCCATGAGCGCCATCTTCCTCGCCCTCCTCGGCCTCATCAACATCATGCTGGGCCGCCTCGTTCTGACCCCCGTCATCAAGATGTCCGAGATCGCCGAGCGCGTCAGCATGGGCGACAGCGATCAGCCGGAATACATCCACGCCGGCTCCGACGAGATCGCCTCGCTGTCGCAGTCCTTCAATCGCATGCGGCGCTCTCTCGACAACGCCATGAAAATGCTTGAGGCTTGAATGGAGACGCGGCGCGGGAACGACGCAAAGGAAGCGCACCCCGCGCCGCGCCACGGACGAGCCGGTACCCCGACCGGGAACGACGTCGCATGACTGCGGACAAGGCCAGCATCGGCACGGGTGGCTTGCTCGAGAGTTCGGGCCAGTCGACGCCGGCAACCGTTGGCAAATACCGCATCGACGGCATTATCGGTCGTGGTGCCATCGGTGTCGTTTACCGTGGTTTCGACCCCGACATCGAGCGCATCGTTGCCATCAAGACGCTGCGCCGCGAGGTCCTGTCGAGCGTCGAGGACCAGCGCGGCCTGCTCCAGCGCTTTGCCAGCGAGGCCCGCTCGGCAGGGCGCTGCCAGCACCCTAACATCGTCACCGTATTCGACTACGTCGAGCAGGAGGGCACGCCCTACATCGTCATGGAGTACGTCGACGCGGGCACGCTCGAGAACGTCACGCGGTCGGGCACGCTGCTGCCGGTGAGCCAGGTCTGCGAGATCATGATGCAGCTCCTCTCCGCGCTCGGCCATGCGCACGAGAAGGGTGTCGTCCACCGCGACGTCAAGCCGGCGAACATCCTGTGCCCGGCCGCCACCTCGATCAAGGTCACCGACTTCGGCGTCGCCCGCTTCCAGGACCTTGGCCTCACCCAGGCGGGCTCCAGCGCGCTCGGCACGCCCAATTACATGTCGCCCGAGCAGTTCCTCGGCCGCGAGGTCGACGGCCGCTCGGACCTGTTCGCGGCCGGCATCATCCTGTTCCAGTTGCTGACGGGCACGAAGCCGTTTATCGCCGCCGATATCCCCGAGCTGATGCGCAAGCTCCTGAACAACAGTCCGCCGGCTTTGTCGAGCCTGCGGCCGGAACTGGCCCAGCCGTTCGACGACGTCGTGCAGAAGGCGCTCGCCCGCAATCCGACTGACCGCTACGAGACGGCCGACGCCTTCAGCGCCGCCCTGGTCGGCGCGCTTGAGCGGGCAACGAGCCTCGGCGGCAAGCTCACCGAGGCTCAGAGCATCGACCTGACGCGCCTGTCGCTGCGCCCCACTCCGGAGCTGACCGACAGCTCGCGCGGCGGCCTCAACCGCACCATGGCCGAGAAGCTGACCCCCGCTACGCTCGGCCACTTGGAGGAGACGCTCGCCCGCTCGATCGGTCCCATCGCCCGTCTCGTGCTGGCGCGCGCCTCGCGTGAGACCACCGACGCCGACAAGCTCCTGGCCCGCCTCGCCGCGCAGATCCCCGGCGCCGAGGAGGCCCAACGCTTCCGCAAGGCGGCCGAGCGCTGGCTGCGTGACGACCAGGGCATCGCCGCCGCGCAGCTCGATGCCGTCGTCTCGGAGGCCGAGGTGCGTGAGGCGACGGAACTTCTGCTGCCGCTGATCGGCCCGGTCGCCCGCATTCTGGCCGAGCGCGAGGCCAAGACCGCCATCGGCCGCGAGGACTATTACGAGCATCTGGCGCGTGCCATCGGCAACGAGGCCGACCGCGCGCGCTTCCTGGCCCGCGGCACCAGGTCCGCCGGCGAGCCGAAGAGGAAGTGAGGGCGAGCGCCATGTCGAGCCTGCCTCCCGATCCCGACCGTGCCAGCGCCGGCCGCAGCCGCCGCCGCCTGCGCGCTGCCTTCTGCGCCGACGTCGCCAACTTCTCCGGCCGCGTCTCTGTGAGCGAGACGCACGCCTTCGGCCACCTGTCGTCCATCCTGAAAGTGGGGCGCGAGGAGCTCACCCGTTACGAGGGCCAGCTCATCGGCATGCCAGGCGACGGCCTGTTCGCCCTGTTCGAGAGCGCGGTCGACGCCGTGACGTGCGCGCTCGTGTTGCAGAGCCGCCTCGCCGAGCACCAGAACCTCGGCGGCATGCGCCTGCGCATCGGCATCCATCTCGGCGACGTTCTGTTCGACGGCGATCTGCCGTTCGGCGAGACACTGAATATCGCCGCGCGCTTGCAGGCCCTCGCCGATCCCGGCGGCACGCTCGTCTCTGGCGCCGTCGTCGACGCCGTGTCTGCCCGCGTCGCCGCGACCTTCGAGGATCGCGGCGTGCCCGCCCTCAAGAATATCCCGCGCCGCATCGCGACGTTTGCCGTCAAGCCGCGCGCCAACCTCGCCGACCCCGAGACGACGCCGCCGTTCGAGCCGCTCGACCAGACCATGCAACTGCCCCGTCGCGGCTCACTCAGCGCCAGCATCGCCGAGGCTCTCGGCACGACGGGCGGCGGGGGCGCGCGCCCGGCAGCGCCCGCCAGTCCGGTGCAGACAGCCATCGAGCCTGCCGCGCCCGTGCGCCCGCCGGCCACCGCGCCACAATCTCCGCCGCTCGCTTCGATGTCACTGTCGCAGGCGATCGCTGCCACGACGCCGGCCGGTTCGTCTGCCATGCCGCAGACTCTGGCCGCCGCGACGGAACCGCAAACCGCTCCCGCCTCGCCGCTGTCGCCGCCGAGCGATCCGCGCGGTTGGCCGGCAGCCTCGGCCATGCCCCCGCTCGAGCCGCTGCGCCAGCCGCCGTTGGGCGGCCGCAGTGCGAGCGAGGCCGACGTGTCGATCGAGCACCGCAAGCCGGCCGCGGGGCACGGCCACCTCACCGACCCGCAGCCGCTCGCGGCAGGAGAGCTTCCGCGCCTCTCCGCCCGCTTGGCCGAAGTCGTCACGCCGATCAGCCAGCCGGCGACGGCCACCCAGACGATCCGAGCCGAAGCACCCGTCGAGCCCGCGCCGCCATATCCGCACGTCGCCCCGGCGCCGCCTCCCGCAGCGGCCGCCCCCGTCGCAGCCGCCCCCGTCGCGAACGCCCCGGTCGCGGCCTCCCCGGTCCCGCCTGCTCCCGTCCCAGCCACTCCCTATCGATCGATCCTCGATGCCCCGCCGACGGATGAATCGCTCGAACTCGTCGCCGAGCTGCTCGCCATCTACCTCGGCCCCGTCGCCCGCCTCATGACGATACGCCAGGCGAAGTCGGCCGCGAGCCTGGGCGATCTGATTGCCAGCCTCGAGGCCAGCATCCCGACGCCGGCCGAACGCCATGCCTTCCGCACCTATGTGCGCCAGGGCCTCGGCCTGTGACGCGACCGTGCAATTGGAACCAGTGCGAGCTGAAGTTTTGAGCCTGTTCCGAAAGTTACGGCGAGCGCCCTCACGTTTCTGTAAAGTCCTCGTTACGGGATACCTCGGGACGGCTTGGAGACGTGCGATGCAGACGGTTTCGATCAGGGCGGCTTTGGTGGGCCTCGCGGCCATCACCGCGACGCCGGTCCTCGCCGGCTCGCCCGCCGACAAGCTCGCCTGCGGCAATGCAGTGCGCAAGGATGCGGTTGCCGCCTGCGACCGCGTATTGGCGACGCCCAACCTGACGCGCGCTGAACGTCTGATGGCGCATTTCAATCGTGGCTGGGCCCACCGGCGCACCGGCGCCAACAGCGAGGCGATCGCCGACTTCGACGCAGCCGAGGCCCAGGACGGAGGCTTCGCTCGCCTCTACCTCAGCCGCGCCGAGGCCAAGCGCGACATGGGCGACATGAACGGCGCGCTACTCGACCTCAACCGTTACATCGCCCTCGACGGCGGCGACTGGAACGGCCACTACCAGCGCGCCCTGATCGAGCGCCGCAAGGGACGCCATGCCCGCGCCCTCGAGGACGTCACCCGCGCCCTCGAGCTGAAGCCCTTCGCCAAAGAGCTCGGCCCCCTGCACGTGCTGACGCTCGCCGACCTCGGCAGGCTGCCGGCCGCCAAGGAGGCCGCTGATCGCCTCGTCGCCTCGCGCGGCAGCGACGCGACGAGCCGCTATGCCCGCGCCGTCGTGGCCTTCCGCCAGAAGGATCACGACGCGGCAACGGCCGATCTCGACACCGCCCTCGCCGCCGAGCCGCTGTTCTCGGCCGCCTATGCCCTGAAGGCGCAGATCGACGAGGCGCGCTCCGACAAAGCGGCCGCCGCCGAGAATTATCGCCTCGCCCGCCGCTCGGGCGGACCGACCCTCGACGAGGCGGCCGCGATCCTGCTCGCCGACTCGCGCCTCGCCAACCTCGGCCCGGCCGCACGCTCCGCGACCGCCGCGACGCGAGCGCCCGGCAAGGTAGCCACGGCCGCCGGAGCGGCCGCCACCAAGGCCGCCGAGCCGGTTGGCAAACAGGCAGCACCCCAAGCAAAGCCGGCGGCCTCTGAGGCCAAGCCCGAAGCTCCGGCCAAGCCCCGCACCAAGGTCGAGTGCCGCCGCTTCGTGCCGTCCGCCGGCATGACCATCGCGGTGCCCTGCGGCTCTTGATGGAGGCTCCCTGCAAGGCGGCTTTGCGCTGCCGCCTCGCTGCCTCCGGCCAGCCCTCTGCGAACGATTTCTCGCAATGAATTGCACCTGAACGAACCCTTCAGCATGAGTTCAAGGCCCGTCGTCCAATTTGGCTCCATCGACAACGGCGAGACGCCTCGCCAAGCCAAGGAGATGACCCATGAACTTCCGTAACGCCTTCGCTGCCGGCGCCACGGCTCTTGCCCTGACCACGGGCCTCGCCGCACTGACGACCGCCGCCAACGCCGGTGGCTCCACCGTCTCGATCGAGCAGCGCGGCTACGGCAACGGCGTCGGCGGCTCGCAGACCGGCCGCGTCAACCGCCTGACGGTCTACCAGCAGGGCAACCGCAATGCCGCCGTGAGCACGCAGGCCGGTTCTCGCAACCGCGCCGTCGTCGGCCAGGCCGGCTCGCGCAACAGCGCCCTGACCACCCAGCGCGGTGGAGGCAACGTGGTCGGTGTCGCCCAGTTCGGCTCGCGCCACACTGCCATCACGTCGCAGGACGGCCGCGGCAACGCCGTCGCCGTCATCCAGGCCGGTCGCGGCAACACCGCAACGTCGCGCCAGGTCGGCGCCGGCAACGTCGCCGTCATCGTCCAGGACTGACGGGCGGCAGAAGCAGCGTCCTCGCGGGAGCCACAATGGCTTTCCCGCGAGGGCGACGCGGCAATGACCCACCCCAGGCATCGACGGAGAACTGAGATGTCGACCATCATGAAATCAGCCCCACAGCTCGCCGCACCGTTCACCGGAGCGAGCATCCTCATGGCCGCCCTCGCCTTCGGCGCTGCCGTGACCCCCGGCGCGAGCGACGCCGTCGCGGGCGCAGGCGGCCCGGTCTCCTGCGCCATCAAGGCGAGCCACGGCGGCGGCGGCGTAACGCTCCGCGCCGTCGTCAACGCGCCCGATGCGGTGTCCGGTACGTTCCGCTTCCGCGTCGCCAAGTCCGGCGGCGGCGGCGGAGCCAACATCGACCAGAGCGGCGACTTCAGCGGCGCGGGCTCGCTGGCCGAGGTGAGCCTCGGCGGCGACGGTACCTTCCTCGCCCGCCTCTCGGTCACCGCTGCCGGCAAGACGATCGAGTGCAGCGAAAAGATCGCCGGCGCGCTGTGAGCATCGCGACGAAGCGGCTGATCCCTGAGCTTCCCGGGCAGGGATCAGTCCGCCATGCCAACGGTGCGGGTTCGCTCGGCGATCGGCACCTCGTCTCGCAAGGAAAGCTCCGATGACCCCGCACGCAAAGTCGCTCCACGCCTGCCTCGGCCTCGCCCTGTGCATGAGTCTGGCGACCGCCCCGGCCGCGGCTGCCGGCATCGACTTCACGCTGGCGCCGAAGGGCAAGGCCGCCGCCAAGGTCTCCAAGGCCATGGACGCCGCCGCCCGCGCCCGCCACGGCCGCAATGCCGCCGTCGTCGATCAGGCCGGTCGCGGAAACGCCGCCGGTGTCGGCCAGTCCGGCCGCGGCAACGCCGCCGTCGTCGTGCAGCGCGGCTCCGGCCATGCCGGGACAGTCAGCCAATCAGGCAACGGCAACGCCTTCGCCCTGTTCCAGCTCGGGCGCAATCACTCCGCCAGCGCCACCCAGACCGGCAACGGCAAGGTCGGCGTGCGCGTGCAAGCCGGTTGGTGAGCGCAGCGCTGCTCACCCGCCCGACACGGCGGTCAGAATGTAGACGACCGCGCCGGCCGCGAGCGGCGTTTCGAGCCGCGCCTTATGTCCATCGACGAAAATATTGATGTGTCGGCGGATAGCCGGCGTCGAATCCATCAGCCGGTCGCGCATGCCGGGATGGCGGGCGTCGAGCGCGTCGAGAAGATCGCGCACGCTCCCCGCCCCCACCGCGAGTTCGCCCGTGGCGGCGGGGAACAGGCGCAGCAGCGCCGGCGTCAGCTTGACCGTGACGACAGGCATGTTGTGGCCGATGCAATGATCGCTCATGACGGCGCCTGCGTGTCAGACGTCGAGGACGACGGTCTCGACCGACGTGATGGTCGGCAGATGCGCGCCAACCAGATGGAAGCTCTCGCCCTCGTCGGCACTCGCGTAGAGCGAGCCGGA
>JANRIT010000009.1:0-73607 GCA_033764645.1 Hyphomicrobiaceae bacterium | reverse complement strand
GCAAAGCCGCCCTCGTCGCCGACGTTGGTATTGTGACCGGCATCCTTGAGGCTCTTTTTCAGTGCGTGGAAGACCTCCGCGCCCATGCGGATCGCATCCGCGCAGCTCTCGGCGTTGACCGGCATCACCATGAATTCCTGGATGTCGATCGGGTTGTCGGCGTGCGCACCCCCGTTGACGATGTTCATCATCGGCACCGGAAGGATGTGGGCAGCCGCCCCGCCGACGTAGCGGTAGAGCGACAGGCCGGAGGCGTCGGCGGCGGCCTTTGCCACGGCGAGTGACACGCCCAGGATGGCGTTGGCGCCGAGGCGGGCCTTGTTGTCGGTGCCATCCAGCGCGATGAGCGCCTCGTCGACGCCGCGCTGATCCTCGGCGTCCATGCCGACGAGGGCGTCGTAGATTTCGCCGTTGACGGCGTCGACCGCTTTCGTCACGCCCTTGCCGAGGTAGCGAGCCTTGTCGCCGTCGCGCAGCTCGATCGCTTCATGTGCGCCGGTCGAGGCGCCGGACGGCACGGCTGCGCGCCCCTTGGCTCCATCCTCTAGCTCGACGTCGACCTCGACGGTCGGATTGCCGCGGCTGTCGAGGATCTCGCGGGCCAAGATGTCGATGATGGCGGTCATGGGCGGGGTTCCTCCGGCTGGGCTCGGCGTGGCGGCGCAGTCTGTTGTTGATGGCTCGGTTTGGTGTCTCTGGCCGCTTGTTTACCCGACGGGCCGGAGTCGGGCTAGAGTTGGCGGCGACCGGCCCTTCCGCACTGGGGAGTTTCTGAGCTTGGCGTCAGACGGCGACCGCACCGGCACCGCCCTCGTCCTGTTTTCGGGTGGACAGGATTCGACGGTATGCCTCGCCTGGGCCTTGGCGCGCTTCGCCTCCGTCGAGACGATCGGCTTCGACTACGGCCAGCGCCACGCTGTGGAGCTTGCCGTGCGCGGCCCCGTGCTCGCGGCCCTGGGCCGCACGTTTCCGGCCTGGGGCGAGCGGCTCGGCGCCGACCACCTGCTTGCGTTGCCCGAACTCGGCCGCGTGAGCGAGACCGCACTCACCCGCGACGCCGAGATCACGCTGACGGCGGCCGGCCTGCCGTCGACCTTCGTGCCGGGTCGCAACCTCCTCTTCCTCACCTATGCGGCAGCCGTCGCCTACCGGCGCGGCATCGGCACGCTCGTCGGCGGCATGTGCGAGACCGACTTCTCCGGCTATCCCGATTGCCGCCGCGCGACGATCGATGCGCTGGAGAGCGCCATCAGCCTTGGCATGGACCGGCGGATCGCGATCGCGACGCCGCTCATGCATCTCTCGAAGGCTGCAACCTGGGCGCTGACGCAGGACCTGGGCGGTAGCGCGCTGATCGACATCGTGCGCGAGGAGACGCATACCTGCTACATCGGCGACCGCTCGCGCCGGCACGACTGGGGCCTGGGCTGCGGCCGCTGTCCGGCGTGCCGGCTCAGGGCCAAGGGATGGGACGAATGGCAAGCCGCCGCGAGCTGATTCGGGCGATCGATCTCTACCTGTCGGGGGACTGGGCCGGCGCTCAGGCGATCGTCGCCGCCCACGCGTCCGATCGGCGCGCCTGCGAGATCCACGCCATCCTGCATCGTCGCCGTGGAGACACGGAGACGGCCCGCAGATGGTACGCTGAGGCCGGCATCTTCGAATGGCCCGCGAGCGACCCCGAGGGCCAACTCCTGCGCCTGCGCGACGAGTTGTTGCATCAGCCTTAGCCGCGCTCACCGCCCGCCGCCGAGTTCGAACGGCGAAAAGTTCGTGTCGCGGTCGTAGTGGTCGACGCCTTCGGCGCGCTTCAAGAAGCCGACGATGCCGTAGGTCGCCGGCGTGAACAGGACCTCGACCAGCGTCTTCGTCACGAACTGCGCGAGCATCACGGCGGGCAGCGCCTCGTTCGGGATGATGCCGGTGCCGTAGAACGCAAGCGGATAGAACAGGGCCGAATCGACCGCCTCCCCGCAGATGGTCGAGCCGATGGTGCGCATCCACAGATAGCGTCCGGCGGTCCACACCTTCATGCGGGCAAGCACGTAGGAGTTGACGAACTCGCCGCAGAAGTAGGCGATCATGGAGGCCGCCACCACGCGCCAGGCGTTGCCGAAGGCGATCTCGTAGGCAGCCTGATGCTGCCAGAACGGAGCCGGCGGCAGGGCGACCACCACGGCCGCCATGAGGGACGCAAAGAACAGGGCGGCAAAGCCCGTCCAGATCACCTTGCGGGCGCGCGCATAGCCGTAGACCTCGGTCAGGATGTCGCCGAACACGTAAGAGATGGGAAAGAACAGGACGCCTGCGCCGAACACCGTCGCGCCGAGAAGCGGCAGGTCGACCTGCGCGATCTTCGCCGGCCCGATCAGGTTCGAGCAGACGAGCACGACGACGAAGGCGACCATGACGAGGTCGAAGTACTTGTAAGCCGGCCCGCTGTGCCCCATGCCCTAGCTCCCTGACACTTCTGCCGCACGCGCTGCACGTGTCGTCGGCTAGTCCCGAAGGTGTAACGTAGCGCGCCATGTATCAGGTCAAAGAAATCTTCCTGACACTCCAGGGCGAAGGCGCGCAGGCCGGCCGGCCGGCGGTCTTCTGCCGGTTCGCGGGGTGCAATCTGTGGTCGGGCCGGGAGGCTGACCGGGCGACGGCGACGTGCCGGTTCTGCGACACTGATTTCGTCGGCACGGACGGGCAGGGCGGGGGCAAGTTCGCGACCGCCAGCGCGCTGGCCGATGCGGTTGCCGCGGCCTGGACCGCCGACGCTGGCCCGCGCTACGTCATCCTGACGGGCGGCGAGCCCATGCTGCAGGTCGACACCGCCCTCATCGATGCCCTGCACGAGGCAGGCTTCACCATCGCAATCGAGACGAACGGCACGTTGCCCGTACCGCGCGCCATCGACTGGATTTGCGTCAGTCCGAAAGCGGGCGCGCCCCTGGTGCAGACGAGCGGTGATGAAGTGAAACTCGTCTATCCGCAGGCTGACCTGGCGCCGGAGGCGGTCGTAGGACTGTCGTTCACGCATCGCTACCTTCAGCCCTTGGATGGGCCGCAGCGCGCCGAGAATACGGCGGCGGCCGTCAGGTACTGCCTCGCCGACCCGCGCTGGCGGCTGTCGCTGCAAACCCACAAGCTGATCGGCATACCGTGAGGCAGGTGCCCTCTGCGCCGCTCTCGCAGTATAGCCGCCGCTCACTCTGACCCTCTCTCCGCGCGCGGGGAGAAGGTCACGGCGGAGCCGTGCCTTTGGCACGAGGTGAGGGGCAGCCAAGGGCGATGCACAGTGAACAACGGCGCACCAAACACCGTGACGCCATGCCGTTCTGGCGCGCGTTCCTGTTTTGGCCTATTGAGCGGCCCATGAGGATCTACCGCGACTTCACCTTTGAGGCGGCGCACCGGCTGCCGGGCGCGCCTGTTGGCCACCCCAATGCCCGCATCCACGGGCATTCGTTCCGCGCGCGCGTGTGGGTCGCGGGCGAGCCCGACGCTGCGACAGGCGTCGTCGTACATTTCGACGATCTGTCGGCGGCCATCGCTGATGCTGAGGCCGCCCTCGATCACCGCCTGCTCAACGAGGTCGAGGGGCTCGATGTGCCGACGCTCGAGCGCATCACGCTGTGGCTGTGGCACCGGCTCGCCAATCGCGTCCCGGGGCTCGCGCGCATCGAGGTCCACCGGGATTCGTGCCGGGAAGGTTGTGTCTACGACGGACCGGACGCAGCGTCCTCGCGGCTCGCGGCGGAGTAAAGCGATGGCGGAAGGTGGACCGCGTGTGACCCTTCTCGGACAGCAGACGGCGCTGCCGGAAAACCCCGAGGCGGCGGTGCTCGAGCGCGTGGCAAACCCGCACCCGGACACGCATTACGTTGCCCGCTTCACAGCGCCCGAGTTCACCTCGCTGTGCCCTGTCACGGGTCAGCCGGATTTCGCGCATCTCGTCATCGACTACGTGCCGGGCGCGTGGCTCGTCGAATCGAAATCGCTCAAGCTCTACCTCGGCGCCTTCCGCAACCACGGCGCCTTCCACGAGGACTGCACGGTCGCGGTGGGCAAGCGCCTCGTCGAGCTCCTGGAGCCGCGCTTCCTCAGGATCGGCGGCTACTGGTATCCGCGTGGCGGCATCCCCATCGACGTATTCTGGCAATCCGGAACGCAGCCCGACGGGGTCTGGCTGCCGGAGCAAGGCGTTGCGCCTTACCGCGGCCGGGGCTGAACTCAGGCCGAGCGGTCGGAGGAGCCGGGAGGGGTCGATTGCGACTCAGGTGGCGCACGCCTGGGCTCGTCCGTGTCGTCACCCTTCGCCGCCTCGGCTTGCCGCGCGTCCTGCTCGTCCCATTCCTTGCGGATCGTATCGAGCTCGCCGCCGAAATCCTCGAGCATGCCGACCGTGAACTTCATCAGGTAGGCGTTGATCCACGGCTTGGCCGCCATCGAGGCGAAGTAGAAGACGCCGACGCCCGTCGCCACGGCGGCTTCGACGGGCCGGCCGCCCTCGTAGAACCAGCGCAAACCCCAGTAGAGATCGCCGATACCGAGCAGGATGAAGGTGAGGAGGGCTGCGAGGATGCCGTCGATCGCGTAGGCGCGCCAAGCAATGAGCGCGTGCGCGCCGATGTAGAGCACCGCGATGCCGAGGAACACCGTATTGAGCAGATCGAGATGACGCCGGCGCGCCGACTGGCGCTCGTCGAAACTCACGAGATACAGCCCTTCGCATTCGGATGCCGGCTCACGTGCCGATGCTCACGCAGCCAACTCTCCCGCCCCGGTCAGCGGCCCTTGGCTTCGGGCCGGCGCTCCTGGTCGCGCTGCCAGTAGACGAACAGGATCGTCACGAGCGCAGTCAGCACCATGACCGTAATGATCTCCGGCTGGCGCACGAACGACAGCCACTGGTCGAACGCCTGCATCGGCGATTTCGTCTTGCCGACCAGCAGCGTCGAGCCGCCGAGGAGCACGAGCAGTGTCATCGCCGTCAGCGTAACGGCCATCAGCACCTGGACGAGGCGCTTGACGGGTTTCGGCACACTGAGGCGGCGTCCAGGGATCACCAGCATGGTCTTGTCGGACATGGATGCCTCCGCGAAGGTCGAGTGCCGAATCAGTGGCTTGACCATAGCAGGCGGCGGCTGTGCCCGTCACCCGGTGAGGAGTTTGCTGGGCGGGGCGGGGCGCAAGCGCCGTACCTACCGCTGCGCCACCGCGATGGCGCCGAAGCGGCGCGAGCACACCCAGCGCTCGACGCGGCAGCGCTTGTCGACCTTGTTGCAGGACTGGATGGCGCGAGCTTCCGCATTCTTGCGCTGGCGGTGGGAGGCCGCCCCCCAGCCGCCGCGCTCACCGAAGGCGATCGCTCCGCAGCCGTTGCGAATCCAGATGGCCATGCGGCAGCGGCCCTGGCAGCTCTTGAGCGCGGTCTGGATCGCCTCGCGGCGCGTGCGGTACTCGTAGGACCAGCCGAGCGCCGGCGTCGGCGCGCGGCCTTGCGGGGTGGCACTCGGCGCGGGCGCCGACGGCGCGGGGTAGGTGGGCTCGGGATCGGATTCGGCCTCCGCCGCCGGTTCATCCGCCTCTGCCTCAGGTTCGGCATTCGCCGCGGTGCGCGTTTCCTGCTCTTCGCGCATTTTTGCGGCGGCTGCGACCGTGTTGTCGAACTTCCAACTCAACCCCAGATCGCGCGGTTCGACCGGGATGAAAGTAATCGTCTTGTAGATTTCTGCCGTCTCGACGTTGACGCGGATCAACCCCCGCACGGAAAACCACGATTCCGCGATGTAACCCTCCGCAGGATTGTAGTCGGTCTGGTAAAACGCCGAATCTCCGTTGGGGTAGACGAGCTTGACATCGCCGAACTCAACTGTGCGACCGCCTACGTCAAATACTGGACTTCCATTGGCCGCTCTTGATGTCCTGAAATCTCCTGGATCGAGGCAGCTCACGTTTTTTACCGCGTAATCCGGCGGATCACCATTCTGGCGCATCGTGCAACCCGTGTCGCCCGCCGAGCGGATGAGCTGCAATCGATTGTAGTAGAGCCTTTTTTTAAGGCCGCCGCAAAAGACGATGCGCTCTGGAAAGGTTATGTCGACATAAACGATCTGGCCGTTCATTTCGGCTATGGTTTTTCTTAGTTTTTGCTCGATATCCCAGAGCCAGTTGCCGTCCTCGCGGCACCTGGGGAAATCGCCGTAGACCATCTGCACCACCGGAAACAGCTCGGCCTTGCGCATGTAGGAGAAATCCGCGTTGATGGCGGCGATCTTGTCGCGGGCGAGATTGGCGAAAGTGCCACTCGGATAGCGATCGAGATAGCGCTGGTAGCTCTCGGCTGAGTTCACGATCGAGGCGAAATCCCAGATGGTCGCCTCCTCGGGCGACAGGGCCGAGCCGCCGCCAACCGAGACGAACTGGAAAGTCTCGTACAGGGCGGAGCTTTCCCACGGTTCCTGCTGGCCCTTTGTTCGCTCTGCCACTTTCTGGCGGATGCGCCTGAAAGCGCCTTCGACGTCGAGACCCGGCACCAGCACGGTCTCGGCAAAGGCCGATGCATAGGGGCTGACGCCGGTGTCGCCGTCGAGCGCCGTCTTGCCGGGCGCGGTCGAGAAGGCGATGAGCTGGTTCTTGAAGCGCGGCCGGTCGCCGGCCGCCGTCATGGGCGACAGACCGGCGGCGAGATTGCGGGTGCGGTTCTCGAAGGGATCGTCGCGGCAGGCGTCGAGCACCAGCATCGACAGGCGCGGCTCGACGGCATTGACGCGCGCGAGCAGCGCTTCCGCGTCGAACGACCGCGCGATCACCTCATCGCCCGAGCCGACGTTGGCATCGGTGCCGACGAGGTAGTTTTTGCCGGCGAGCTGGACGCCATGGCCAGCGAAGAACACGAGCACGACAGGGTTCTCGGCGCGGTCGGCTTCCTCCAGGAAGCGCTCGATCAGAAGCCCCATGTCGGCATGCGAGGCGTTGAGCCCGACGAAGGTCTTGAAGCCGGCCGTTTCCAGCGACTTCGTCAGGAGACGAACGTCGTTCTCGGGATTGCGCAGAGGCTTGGCGACCTCATAGCGGCTGTTGCCGATGAGGAGCGCGAGGCGCTGCTCGGCCAACGCCGCGGGCGCACCCAGACCGACGAGGGCTGCCATCGCCGCGCAGGCCAGCAGGAAGCGGGCCGCGACGTGTCGCATGAGGAATGGCATCGATGGACCCCGCGTCTCGTAGGTGGCAATCGAGCCGAACGCTCGCACGCGCTCCGCCGTCCCACAAGGGTAACGCGACAGCATCTCGCCGTCGTGACGGCGCGGCGCGGGGTGAAGGCAAACTAGGCCAGGGGCAAGAATCGTTACGGGGAACCGTGAGGGGAGAAAGTGCCGCGGAGGCCGTTGGAACGGTTGATCTCGCCGGGTCCCTACAAACGTAAGGTGGGCGCCATGTGTCCGGAACCACGGCTCCGGTCAGGGACAGCTCCCAGGCAGATCTTATAGGCCCTGGAGATCGTGGTGTTCCTGACGAGCCCCGCAGCCCCTTGAAAATAGTGCTTCGGGGGCCTGAGCGGAAGTGCTGATGCGTGCCAACCCACGGGCTATGGACAATAAGGTGCTGCGGGCGGCCGGCGAGCCGGTTCGAGCGGCCGCCACACCCGACACTCTCGATATGAACGCGACACCCAGCCCTCTGCGTCGGCCGAACTTTTGTCGGCGCGGTGCGCGTCTGCCCTCTATGGCTCGTCGAGCAGTTCGTCGGCGATGATGAGGGCAGCCATCAGCAACAGCCGTTCGTTGCCGATCTGGCCGTGCTGGGCGACGAGGCCCTCGAGCTTGGCAGTCACGTAGTCGCCGATCTGGCGCAGGCGGACCTCGCCGCCCGGCTGGCACGCGAGCCGATAGGTGCGCCCATTCACCGTGATGGCGACCTCGCCCACGGCGTGATCACCGTCCCCGGCCGTCCAATATTTGCCCCGACGCGGCACGTCAGTCGCGATCCTCGAGAAGAGATTGCAGTGAATCGATAACCCAGTCGATGCGCGTGACCGCCGCGGCATTGGCAGCCTCGAGCGCGCTCACCTGCTGCCGAGCAGCCATCAGTTCAGCCGTCAGCCTGTCGCGCTCGGCAGCGAGCGAACGCACCTCCATTTCGAGCCGGACGATGGCCTCCTCGATGACACCCGGCGGCGACACGCCTGCGGACCGGCCCGCATCGGCAGGTGCGGCGCCCCGCACGGCCTTTGCATCGGACACAGGCTTTGCCTTGGCCAATGCCTTTGCCTCGGGACGGCGCGCCGCTGCGGCCTTCTCGGGCTTGGCTGCCCGCCGCGCAGGGCTCGCCAGCACGGCGGCCGAGGCGCCCACCTTGCCGCGTTGCGCGCCCTTCTTCGACTTGACCTGATCCCGCTCGGCCATAGGCCTCATCCAATCCCGTTGCTCGGCTATGCCCGACGGCTTCGCCCCCCTGCGAACAACGTCAAAACCGTAGGCTTCATTCCGAAGTCGCGTCAACCACACCGGACCTTACGCCCGCTGTGCATCCTTTCGCGCATTGACAGCGCCGAATGTCGCCAAGTTAATGGCGCCCCATTGCGCAAGACCGCACCGCCATGAGGTTACGCGCAGGACACGAGCACGATCGCGGCGGCTCGCGTCCTTACGGGCCCAACGACAGCCAACAAGGCGGCCACGGGCCGGGCGGCAGCGCCGCTCGCCGATGCCAGGCCGGTGACCGACAGCCCGAGCCGCGCCACAACACGGGAGGGAGACTACCATGGCAGTGAGAGTCGCGATCAATGGATTCGGCCGCATTGGTCGCAACGTCCTGCGCGCCATTGTGGAAAGCGGGCGCTCCGACATCGAGGTCGTGGCCATCAACGATCTGGGGCCCGTCGAGACGAACGCCCATCTGATGCGCTATGACAGCGTGCATGGCCGCTTCCCCGGCACGGTGCGAGTCGAGGGCGACAGCATCGACGTCGGTCGCGGTCCCATCAAGGTGACTGCCATCAAGAACCCGGCCGAGTTGCCGCATGGCGCGCTCGGCGTCGATGTCGCGCTGGAGTGCACCGGCATCTTCACGGCCCGCGACAAGGCCGCCCTGCACCTCGAAGCGGGTGCGCGCCGCGTCCTCGTCTCCGCGCCGGCCGAGGGCGCCGACCTCACCGTCGTCTACGGCGTCAACCACGACAAGCTCGATGCCCGCCACACCATCGTCTCGAACGCATCTTGCACGACCAACTGCCTCGCGCCCGTCGCCAAGGTACTCAACGACTTCGTCGGCATCGACAAGGGCTTCATGACGACGATCCACTCCTACACGGGCGATCAGCCGACCCTCGATACCATGCACAAGGACCTCTACCGCGCGCGTGCGGCCGCACTCAGCATGATCCCGACCTCGACGGGGGCGGCCAAGGCCGTCGGCCTCGTTCTGCCGGAGCTCAACGGCCGGCTCGATGGCGTGGCGATCCGCGTGCCGACGCCCAACGTCTCCGTCGTCGACTTCAAGTTCGTCGCACGCCGCGAGACGACCAAGGACGAGATCAACGCCGCCATCCGGACCGCGGCCAGCCAGCAGCTCAAGGGCATCCTCGGCTTCACGGACGCGCCCAACGTGTCGAGCGACTTCAATCACGATCCCCATTCGTCGGTGTTCCACATGGACCAGACGAAGGTCATGGACGGCACGCTCGTTCGCGTCATGAGCTGGTATGACAACGAATGGGGCTTTTCCAACCGCATGGCCGACACGGCCGTCGCCATGGGTAAGCTCGGCTGACGCCATGGGTAAGCTCGGCTGATGCCGGGGGCGACCTCGGCTGACGCCGGGTGGCCCGCCGCGCCGGCTGCCGGTGAATTCGTGCGGCGGCCGCCTTGGAATCACCGGCTCTACGGGCTAACGCTGCGCGGCGGACCGACGTCCCATTCCCACCAGGCTGTCACTTGACACGACACGAGGCGACCGATGACTGACCGGCTCGAAGATATTGCCCGCGCGATGGTGGCCCCCGGCAAGGGCATCCTGGCGGCCGACGAAAGTTCGGGCACCATCAAGAAGCGTTTCGATTCGATCGGCGTCGCCTCCACGGCGGACAGCCGCCGCGACTACCGCGAGATGCTGTTCCGCTCCAAGGAGGCCATGACCTCCTACATCTCGGGCGTCATCCTGTACGACGAGACACTGCGCCAGTCGGCGAAGGACGGCACCTCGCTCGTCGATCTCATCAAGGCGTCCGGCTCGATACCCGGAATCAAAGTCGACGCTGGCGCCAAGCCGCTTGCCCTGTTTCCCGGCGAGCAGATCACCGAGGGCCTCGATGGGTTGCGCGAGCGGCTCGCCGAATACCATGCGCTCGGCGCGCGCTTTGCAAAGTGGCGGGCCGTGCTGACCATCGGCCCTGGCATGCCGAGCTGGAACTGCGAAAGTGCCAACGCCCACGCTCTGGCGCGCTACGCCGCGCTCTGCCAGGAAGCCGGCATCGTGCCCATCGTCGAGCCGGAAGTGCTCATGGACGGGCCCAACTCCACCCACGACATCGACACCTGCTATGCCGTCACCCACAAGGTGTTGCGCATCGTGTTCCGCGAGCTTTACGCCGCGCGCGTGAACCTCGAGGGCATCGTCCTGAAGCCCAACATGGTAATCGCCGGTGAGAAATGTCCCAAGCAGGCCTCCGCAGAGGAGGTTGCCGAGAAGACCGTCAAGTGCTTGAAGGCGACCGTACCCTCAGCAGTTCCGGGCATCGCGTTCCTGTCGGGTGGCCAGTCGGACGAGGCGGCGACGAAGCACCTGTCTCTCATGAACGCCATGGGCCCCCTGCCGTGGGCGCTGACCTTCTCCTATGGGCGCGCTTTGCAGGCGGCTGCGTTGAAGGCCTGGGGCGGCAAGCCGGAAAACGTCGCCGCCGGTCAGCGTGCCTTCACGCATCGCGCGAAGATGAACTCGCTCGCCGCGCGCGGGGAGTGGCGGGCTGATCTCGAGAAGGCGGCGTGACGGCAGGGCTGCAGCTCTTGGTCGAGGCGCGTGCGCACGGAGCAGCGCTCGAGCGCCTCGCGGCGGTGCTGGCGGTCCACGATGTCCCGGTTGTGCAACTTGTGCCCGCGCCGGGCGAGACGCTTTCCGCTCAGGTGGTTCTACCTTTCGTCGCCGTCGGCCAGGAGCATGGCGCGGCGGTTCTTCTCACGGACCATGCGGAGCTTGCCCGCACGGTCCGCGCCGACGGGGTTCATCTGACCGGAAGCGATGACGTCGTGGGGCGCTATGCCACCGCCCGCGACATCCTCGGCACCCGCTTCATCGTCGGCGCCGACGCGAGAGCCTCACGGCATGATGCCATGCTTCTCGGCGAGGCTGGTGCCGATTACGTGGCTTTCGGCCTTGCCAACAGCGCCGACGATCATGCGTTCGCCGCCGACGTTCGCCTCGATCTCGTCACGTGGTGGGCCGACATCTTCGAGCCTCCGGTCGTTGCTGCCGACGCGGTGGATGTCGACGAGGCCGGGGAACTGGCTGCGGCCGGCGCCGATTTCGTCGCCGTGGCACTGCCGATGGGCCTCAATCCGGCCAACAGCGTGGCGTTCGTCGCCGCGGCGCTGGCGGCCATCGGCCCGCCTGCCGCAATAGCCGATCGAGGGGAGGCATACGAATGAGAGTGGGTTCGCTCGTGTTTTTGCTGACGGCCGCCTCCGTCGTCACGGCCGCGGCGGAATCGAGCTCCTGGGTGCAGCGTGCCGCGCCTGAGGCCACACCGGCTGCGAAGCCGAAAGCGGCACAGGCCGCCCCGTCGAAGGCTGCCGCACCGAAAGCGTCTCCGCCGGCCAAGGCAGCCGGCACGTCGCCCCCATCGGCCGGTAAGCCCCCGGCGGCGGGTGGCAGCACGCCCGTTGCGGGGGCCACCCCCAGCGAGGCCGCCTACCTCGCCTTCGACGCCGGACGCTTCCTCACCGCCCTGAAGCTCGCCGAGGAGGCTGCCAACGGCGGCGATCCGGCCGCGCATACGCTCGTCGGGCGCATCTACGAGGGGGCGCACGGCGTGCCGAAGGACGAGGCGCTCGCCGCCAAGTGGTACACGCGCGGCGCCGAACTCGGCGACATCAACGCAGCCTTCGCCATCGGCCTCTTGCTGGCGGAAGGTCGCGGCGTGGACAAGAACCCGGACGCGGCCGCCGCAATGTTCGAGCAGGCGGCCCGCACCGGCCACCCGGAGGCCAACTACAACCTCGGGCTCATGTTTCTGCACGGGCGGGGCAAACCGGAAAACCTCATCCGGGCGGCGCAGCACATCATCTATGCCGCCGAGCAGGGCGTCGCGGCCGCTCAGTACGACGCGAGCGAGCTCTATCAGAAGGGCTCTGGCGTGGAACCCGATGCCTGGGAAGCCGCGCACTGGATGAAGCTCGCTGCCGAGCAGGGCATGGCCGTTGCCGAGTATGAGTACGCGGTGCTCTTATTGCGCGGCCACGGCCTGAAGCAGGACGAGTTCAAGGCGATCGAGATGATGCGTCAGGCCGCTGAAAAGGGTGTCGCCGGCGCGCAGAACCGGCTCGCCCACATCTACCGCGAGGGCCTCGGCGTGGCGCCGGACGTAAGCGAAATGGCGAAATGGCGCTTGATCGCCAAGGAGAACGGCATCGAGGACGACCTGCTCGACCAGGAGGTCGCGAAACTCTCCGAGCGCGACCGGCAGGCAGCCGAGTTGGCTGCCAGCACGTGGGCCGACCGGGCGCAGGTGCGTGCGCTCGTGCCGTGATGGCCGCAACTGGCGGCGCCTGTGCACGGCGGCGCGGCCCAATCCTGACCGTTCGCTTCGTCCTGGGCCGCCAGTCGCCGATCCCATCGCAGCCCAGTGCATGCTTGCGTAAACGGCCGCCCGCGCGGCCATGACGATGGTGGAGAGCGTGCTTTGCCGGGCACGCGCCGCTCGGGCACCGATGCCGGGCCATACGCGTCGGGCCCGCGGCACGTAAGGGCGAGACCCGGCCCGCTCCGAGGCCACCCGCACCGAGGCCAAACCGTACTGGGGCCAACCGTACTGGGGCCAACTTGCGGGCTCCCGCAATTCATGCCATAGGTCGCCCCCTCCCGATCCGGCTGGAGGCTGAACGAGGGGTCGCACGGCATCGCGCCGCGCGACAGGGTTCTGGTAACCCGTCCCCCGGTGTCTCCGCTCTCGTGGTATCCTGGTGGGCCTTTCACACCGCCGTCCCGCGCGCGGGACTGTGGCCAGGTCCGCAAGGGGCTTTGCGCCGGACGGACAAACTGGAAGAAAGGCGAGCCAGCGGTATGCCGCTCTATGAACACGTGTTTCTCGCGCGCCAGGACGTCTCCAGCGCGCAGATCGACCAGCTCACCAAGGAATACACCGAGGTCATCGAGCAGGGCGGCGGCAAGGTCGCCCGGTCGGAGTACTGGGGCCTGAAGAACCTCACCTACAAAATCAACAAGGCCCGTAAAGCCCATTACGTCATGCTCAACATCGACGCTCCGCCGGCCGCCGTCGCCGAGATGGAGCGGCGCATGGGCATCTCGACCGATGTCATCCGCTTCATGACCGTGCGCGTCGAGGCACACGAGTCCGAGCCGTCGGTCATGATGCGCAAGTCCGACCGTGACGAGCGCGGGGATCGTGGCGACCGCCCGGGTCGCGGCGGCCCGCGCGGGGACCGTCCGCCGCGCCGCGATGGCGATGGTGGCGGCTACCGTGGGGACCGTGGCGATCGCCCGCCACGCCGCGAGGGCGAGGGTGGTGGCTATCGGGGTGATCGCGGCGACCGTCCGCCGCGCCGCGACGGTGAAGGTGGCGGCGACCGCCCGCCCCGTCCGCCCCGCCCCGCAACCCCGCGCCAGGAGGGCTGATCCATGGCCGCACCCGGACCCCGCCGCCCGTTTCACCGCCGCCGCAAGACCTGCCCGTTCTCGGGCGAGGCGGCTCCCAAGATCGACTACAAGGACGCCCGCCTGCTCGGCCGTTACATCTCCGAGCGTGGCAAGATCGTGCCGTCGCGCATTACAGCGGTTTCGGCGAAGAAGCAGCGCGAACTCGCCAAGGCGATCAAGCGCGCGCGCTTCCTCGGGCTCCTGCCGTACGTCATCAAGTAAGGCGTCCGGCGCAGAGCCGGCGATCGCCTCTTGCCAGCTTTTGGTGCTGGCACCATGTCCGGTCCGGCGGCCGCCGATTGGCCGCCGGCACCCTCACTTGTGCAAGGGTTGGGGACGGCGTCCACCACGGACGCGCGCCCTCTAACCGCGCCAACCGCGGGACAGCACCGATGTTTGCCACTCCGACACTGCGCGCGCTCGGCGCCGGCGGCGCTGCCGGCGTCATCTCCGCCCTCGCCTTCGTCTCGGCGACGACGGGCCTGCCGCTCGTGCAACTCGTCCTGTTCCTCGTCGCGCCTCTGCCGATCTACCTCGTGGGGCTCGCCTTCGGGCCGGCGGGCAGCATCGGCGCGGGGCTCGCTGGCGGGCTGTTCCTCACCTCCATCTCGGGCGGGCTGACGGTGCCGGCCGTGTTCGTGCTGTCGCAGGCCGTGCCGGCTGGCGTGCTGACGAGCCGCGCGCTTCTGCACCGTGACGCGCCGCAGAACCCGGATGGACGCGAGTGGTATCCGGTCGGCCGTCTCGTCGTGTGGGCGGGTACGCTCGCTGCCTCGATCTCGGCGGGGATGCTGCTCGTCGTCGGGCAGAGCGCGGAAGCCTTGAAATCAGCGCTGCGCAAGTCGCTCGCCGATTACGTCGAAGCGACCATGCCCAAGTCGGGCGGCGCGGCACTGTCGGACGCAGATCTCGATCGGCTCACCGACGTCACGCTGGCGCTGCTGCCGCCAGTCGCAGCGATGATGATCATGCTGTGCCTGCTGCTCAACCTGTGGCTGGCGGCGTCCCTGCTGCATGCCTCCGGTCAGTTGCAGCGGCCGTGGCCGGATATCGCGGCCTTTACGCTGCCGGCCGGCGCGCCACTGGCACTCGGCGCGCTCATCATCGCGGCCTCGGTTCTGGAGGGAGTCGCCGGGCTCGTCGCGGCGGCGGCGGCCGGCGCCATCTACCTCGCCTTCGTGCTCCTGGGACTTGCCATCCTGCATTACGTCAGCCGGGGCAAGGCGTGGCGCACGCCGATCCTGTGGGCTGCCTATCTCGCCCTCGTCATCTTCAACACCGGCTTCTCGCTGCTGCTCGCCGTCATCGGTCTCACCGAGCCGATCGCGCCGTGGCGGCGCGGCCCGCCGCCGGCGGCACGGCCTCCGCCGCAGACCTGAGCCCGTCATCACACTCATCGGCCCACCACGGCCAGCCCCACTCGAACATCACAACGCCAGACAAGGACCACGAACCATGGAAGTCATCCTCCTCCAGCGCATCGGCAAGCTCGGCCAGATGGGCGACGTCGTCACCGTTCGCGACGGCTATGCGCGCAACTACCTCTTGCCGCAGAAGAAGGCGATGCGCGCAACGAAGGAGAATCTCGCCGTCTTCGAGAGCAAGCGCGTCCAGCTCGAGGCCGACAACCTCGAGCACAAGAAGGAAGCCGAGGCTGTTGCCGAGAAGCTCGCCGGCCAGACCTTCGTCGCCATCCGTCAGGCCGGCGACACTGGCCAGCTCTACGGCTCGGTCTCGACGCGCGACATCGCCGATGTGATCACCGAAGGCGGCTTCTCGGTGGGCCGCGACCAGGTCGAGCTTCTGAAGCCGATCAAGGAGCTCGGTCTGCATCCCGTCACGATCACGCTGCATCCCGAGGTCGCCGTCGACGTCAAGATCAACGTCGCCCGCACACCCGACGAGGCCGAGCGCCAGGCCCGCGGCGAGAACGTCACCGTGATCAAGGACGAGGCCCTCGAAATCGAGACGTTCGATCCCGACGCGGAGGACGGTGGCGCTGCGGCCGATGAGGCTCAGGAAGCCTGATTGCGCGAAGGGGGCCGGCAGGTTGCTGCGGCACCGTGCGGCACCCCTCGCTTCGTGTAGCCAACCCTGTCGCCGCCGCCTGTGCGTAGGTGGGAAAAGCTCGCGTTGACGGGCGGAAGGGTGGCGATTCGCAGGCGACGACTCGGGGCTGGGGTCGCTACGACGGGGCCATGACACAGCGCCCCCTCACGCAGACCGAGCAACTCCTGTCGGCAGCCTCCGCCAGCGAGCCCCTGACGTTCCGGCAGCCGCCGCACAACATCGAAGCCGAGCAGGCCCTGCTCGGCGCCGTCCTCATCAACAACGAATCGCTCGACCGCGTGTCGGGCTTCCTCGAGCCGGCGCACTTCTTCGATCCGCTGCACGCGGCCATCTATGAAACGGCGGGCAAGCTGATCCTGGCCGGCAAGACGGCCACACCGATCACGCTGCGCTCGTTCTTCGAGAACGCAGAGCCGATCGATGCGAACCTGACGGTGCCGCAGTACCTCGGCCGGCTCGCGGCGGCCGCGACGACGATCATCAACGTCGCTGATTACGGCCGCACCATCTACGACCTCGCGGTGCGTCGCCAGCTCATCCTGGTCGGTGAGGATCTCGTCAACGTCGCCTACGACAGCCCCGTCGACCTGCCACCGGCCAAACAGATCGAGGAGACCGAGGGCCGCCTCTACGCGCTCGCCGAGCACGGCAAGTACGGTCAGGGCTTCCAGACCTTCTCCTCGGCCCTCGCGCAAGCCATCGATGTCGCCAATAACGCGCGCATGCGGGGCGACCGCTTGTCGGGCCTGCCCACCGGCCTCATCGACCTCGATGCCATGATGGGTGGCCTGCAGCCGTCCGATCTCATCGTGCTCGCCGGCCGCCCGTCGATGGGCAAGACGGCGCTGGCGACCAACATTGCAAGCCGCGTGGCGAGCTCGAAGCGCCTGCAGCACATGCAGGAGGACCCAGAGGCGGCCTCCGAGCCGGCGGTGGTCGGCTTCTTCTCCCTCGAAATGTCTGCCGAGCAGCTCGCCGGCCGCATCCTGTCGGAGGAGGCCGAAATCCCCTCGCACCGCATCCGGCGCGGCCAGATCGACGAGGACGAGATGCGCCGCCTCATCCTCGCCTCGCAGGCCCTGTCGCAGGCCCCGCTGTTCATCGATCAGACGGGCGGCATCTCGATCGCGCAGCTCGCCGCGCGGGCGCGCAAGCTCAAGCGCCAGCGCGGGCTCGATCTGCTCATCGTCGATTACATCCAGCTCCTGTCGGGTTCGTCGGCCAAGGCGGCAGCCGGGCGCGTGCAGGAGGTCACCGAGATCACGACCGGCCTCAAGGCGCTGGCGAAGGAGCTGGAAGTGCCGGTGATCGCGCTGTCGCAGCTCTCCCGTCAGGTGGAATCGCGCGAGGACAAGCGTCCGCAGCTTTCCGATCTGCGTGAATCGGGCTCGATCGAGCAGGATGCCGACGTCGTTCTGTTCGTCTTCCGCGAAGAGTACTATGTCGCACGCGCCGAGCCATCTGTTAGCGATGTGCAGAAGCACCTCGAATGGCAGACCAAGCTCGAGAGCGTGCGCGGCATCGGCGAGGTGATCATCGGCAAGCAGCGCCACGGGCCCACGGGCACCGTCCGGCTCTCCTTCACCGGCGAGTTCACGCGCTTCGACAACCTCGATCGCAACCACCCGCTCGCGGGCAAGACGGACTGAACGAGACGCCCATGGCGCCACCGACGAGCGACATCGCAGACGCCCTGGCGCACGTGCCTGCCGCTGCGACCGGTGCCGTTGTCGTCGATCTTGCCGCGCTCGAGCGCAACTGGCGCGCGCTTGCAGGGGCCGTAGCGCCCGCACTCGCTGCCGCCGTGGTCAAGGCCGACGCCTACGGGCTCGGCGCGGAGGCCGTCGTGCCAGCGCTGGCGCGAGCCGGATGCACCGTCTACTTCGTCGCGACCCTGGCGGAAGCGCGGCAGGTCTTGGCGCTGGCGCCGACGGCGACCGTCCTGGTGCTCGACGGGCTCATGCCGGGGGCTGCCGCAGCCTACGCAGAGTGCGGCGCGTGGCCGGTGCTGTCGAGCCTGCCCGAGATTGTCGAGTGGTCGGGCTTCGCGCGCGCAACGGGCCGGCGGCTGGCGTGCGCCATGCACGTGGACAGCGGCCTCAATCGGCTCGGCCTCGACGCGCGCGAGGTGCAGGCTCTCGCCCGCGACATGCATCTGATCGATCCTCTCGACGTGCGGCTCGTCATGAGCCATCTGGCCTGTGCCGACGAGGTCGCCCACGCCAAGAACGGCCAGCAGCTCGCCGTGCTCGAGCGCTTGCTGCCGCTGTTGCCGTCGGTGCCGGTCAGCCTGGCTGCCTCCGATGGCCTTCTGCTCGGCGCCGCCTACCACTTCGACATGGCCCGTCCCGGCTACGCGCTCTACGGCGGTCAGGCCTCCCCGTCGCGTCATGCTCCGGTCGAGCCTGTCGTGTCGGTTCACGCCCGGGTCGTGCAGGTTCGCGAGGTGGCGCCGGGGCAGAGTGTCGGCTACGCGGCGACATGGACCGCGCGGCGCCTGTCGCGGATCGCCGTCATCGCCGCCGGCTATGCCGACGGGCTGCCGCGCCAGATGAGTGCTGCTGACGGTGAAGCGGGGGGAAGCGTCGCCTTCGGCGGCGTTCTTGCTCCCATCGTCGGGCGCGTTTCCATGGACCTCGTCACCGCCGACGTGACCGATCTCGGCGATCTTTCCATCGCGCGCGGCACATGGGCGGAGCTGATCGGGCCGGCCATCTCACTGGAAGCAGCCGGCGCAGCCGCCGGCACCATCGGCTACGAGATACTGACCCGCCTGCCGCGCCGCTTCCACCGCGTCTATCGCGGCACCGGGCCCTGACCATGGCCAAAGCCCACAAAGCGACCTACGTCTGCCAGTCCTGCGGGGCGACGTCGCCGCGCTGGGCGGGAAAATGTGCCGATTGCGGCGCATGGAACAGCCTCGCCGAGGAGCAGGCGAGCGCAGCGGAGACGCCCGGATCGGGGCTTGCGAAAGCGAGCCGGGGCCGCGTCGTCGCCCTCGAAACGCTCGCGGGCGGCGCGGGCGAAGCGCCGCGCATCTCGACCAGCATCAGCGAACTCGACCGGGTGACGGGCGGCGGCCTCGTGCCAGGCTCGGCCCTGCTCATCGGCGGGGAGCCCGGCATCGGCAAATCGACGCTGCTGTTGCAGCTGTGCGCCGCCATGGCGATGGCGGGACGGCGCGCGGTCTACTTCTCCGGCGAGGAGGCGACCGCGCAAATCCGCCTCAGGGCCGCCCGCCTCGGCCTTGCCGGCGCGTCCGTGGCGCTCGCGGCGGAGACCAATCTCGCGAGCATTCTGGCAACGCTGGAGGACGGTCCGGCGGCCGATATCGTCGTCGTCGACTCGATCCAGACGCTGTGGACCGACGGCCTCGAAGCGGCACCCGGCACGGTGACCCAGGTGCGGGCGGCGAGCCAGACCCTGATCCGCCACGCCAAGCAGCGCGGCTCGGCGGTGATCCTCGTCGGGCACGTGACGAAGGACGGCGCCATCGCCGGCCCCAAGGTCGTCGAGCACATGGTCGACGCGGTGCTCTCCTTCGAGGGCGAGCGCGGACACGTGTTCCGCATCCTGCGCGCGGTCAAGAACCGCTTCGGGCCGACCGATGAGATCGGCGTCTTCGAGATGGTGCAGGGTGGCCTGCGCGAGGTGCAGAACCCGTCGGAGCTGTTTCTCGGTGACCGCGACGCCTCGGCGCCGGGAGCAGCCGTGTTCGCCGGCATCGAGGGAACGCGGCCGGTACTCGTCGAAGTGCAGGCGCTGGTCGCGCCATCCGGGCTCGGCACGCCGCGCCGGGCGGTCGTCGGCTGGGATCAGAGCCGGCTCGCCATGCTGATCGCGGTGCTCGATGCGCGCTGCGGTATCTCGCTGTCGTCCTCGGACGTCTACCTCAACGTCGCCGGCGGTCTCAGGATCGTGGACCCGGCCGCCGACCTTGCCGCCGCGGCCGCCCTGCTGTCGTCATTTTCAGGTGTTCCGCTCCCCGCCGATCACGTTTTCTTCGGCGAGATCGCCCTGTCGGGCGCGGTGCGGGCGGCCGGTCACACGGGCGGGCGCATCAAGGAGGCCGGCAAACTCGGCTTCACGACCGCCGTGCTGCCGGTTGCCGGCGATACCGACAAGCTGCCGAAGGGGTTCAAGTTGCAGCGGATCGCGCATGTGAAGCAGCTTGCGGAGAAACACGCGCCGTGCGACTGAAACGACATGTCGCAGAGGCCGAGTCGCAGGGTCTTCTCGCTGCGGGGACGTTCGCTTGATCGGACCACTGACCTACCTTGATCTCGCCGTCATCGCCATCTCGGCGATCTCCGGCCTTCTGGCCCTCTATCGGGGTCTGACGCGCGAGCTGCTCGCCATCCTGTCCTGGATCGTCGCGGGCCTTGCTGCACTTTACTTCGTGCTCAATCACCGCGCCTTCGCCGAGGAGGTCGCCCAGCAGATGGGCGGCGTGCAGGTGGTCATCGCCCAGGCCGCCGTTGGCGCCGTCATCTTCCTCGTTGTGCTCATCTTCGTGCACCTGATCACCGCGCGCATCTCCGACACGATCCTCGACAGCAACGTCGGCATGATCGACAGGGTGCTCGGTCTCGGCTTCGGCCTCGTGCGCGGGTTTGTCATCGTCGTGATCCCGTTCATGCTCGCGCTCGCCTTCTTCCCCGACGAGCGCCAGCATCCCGACTGGGTGCGTAACGCCCAGTCGAAGCCCTACCTGACATCGACCGGGGAGGCCCTGCGCGGACTGCTCATCGCCTATGTCGTGCCGTTGCTCGACAAGGCGACGAACAAGGAAGCGCAGCAAGATGGCGCATCTGTTTTGCCGGATCGGCGCGGTTTGTCGCTGGCATCGGCCGGCGGGCTTCATATATCTGTCATGCGAGTTCGACACGGCGGAACGTGACGGCGCTGCAGACGTCCTCCGCCGAGACATTCGACTGCGAGCCTAGGAGGCGGCCATGGCGCGCGTGGAGAAAGACCCCGAATATTCCCGGACGGGCGGCTATTCCCGGCTCGGCGACGACAGGCTCCGCGAGGAATGCGGGGTCTTCGGCATTTTCGGGCACAGCGAAGCGGCCACCCTGACGGCGCTCGGGCTGCACGCCCTGCAGCATCGCGGTCAGGAGGCCGCCGGCATCGTCAGCTTCGACGGACGGCACTTCCACTCCGAGCGCCGCCTCGGCCTCGTCGGCGACAACTTCAACAAGCGCAGCGTCATCAGGCGGCTCAAGGGCGACCGCGCGATCGGCCACAACCGCTACTCGACATCAGGCGACACGATCCTGCGCAACGTGCAGCCGCTGTTCGCCGACCTCAGCACCACCGGCTTCGCGCTCGGCCACAACGGCAACCTGACGAACGCGGTCACGCTGCGCAGGGAGCTGATCTCGTCGGGCGCCATCTTCCAGTCGACGACGGATACGGAGGTCATCCTCCACCTCATCTCGCGCTCGCAGAAGCGTCGCGTCATCGAGCGCTTCGTCGAGGCGCTGCGCCAAATCGAGGGCGGCTACGGCCTCGTCTGCCTGACGAACGAGATCATGATCGGCGCCCGCGACCCCGTCGGCATCCGGCCGCTCGTGCTCGGCAGCATCCTCGACGACAAGACCGGCAAATCCGGCTACGTGCTCGCGTCCGAGACATGCGCGCTCGATATCGTCGGCGCCCGCTTCGTACGCGAGCTCGAGAACGGCGAAGTCGTCGTCATCTCGGCCGACGGCATCGAGAGCCACCGGCCCTTTCCCCAGCATCCGCCGCGGCCCTGCATCTTCGAGTACATCTATTTCGCGCGGCCCGATTCCATCGTCGCGGGCCGGTCGGTCTACGAGATGCGCAAGCAGATGGGCGTGGAACTCGCGCGCGAGGCGCCGGCCGACGTCGACCTCATCGTGCCGATTCCCGATTCGGGCGTGCCGGCTGCCATCGGCTACTCGCGCACCTCCGGGCTGCCATATGAGCTCGGCATCATCCGGAATCACTACGTCGGCCGGACGTTCATCGAGCCCAAGCAGAAGATCCGAGCCTTCGGCGTGAAGCTCAAGCATTCCGCCAACGCTCACATCATCCGCGGCAAGCGCATTGTCCTCATCGACGACAGCGTCGTGCGCGGCACCACCTCCCAGAAAATCGTCGAGCTCATGTACGATGCGGGTGCGCGCGAGGTGCATATGCGCATCGCCTGCCCGCCGATTCGCCACTCGGACTACTACGGCATCGATACGCCGTCGGTGGAAGAGCTTCTCGCCGCCCGCCACGATATCGAGGGCATGCGGAAAGTGATGGGTGCGACGTCGCTGTCGTTCCTGTCGGTGGACGGCCTCTACCGCGCGGCGGGCTTCCCGGGTCGCGATCCAAAGCAGCCCCAGTTCACCGACCACTGCTTCACCGGCGAGTACCCGACGCACCTGACCGACAAACTCGGGCTGACCGAGCAGCCGCAGTTGTCCCTTCTGGCGGAGAAGCGCTGAGCGCTCCGACGGCGGCATTGGTGGGACCCACCCGCCGCCCGCTCTCAGTTGGCAAGACTTGGCCCGGCGTGGCATGACAGGTGCAGCGCGTTGGTCAGCGCGTGTCATGCCTGTGCCGCCGGGAGCCCGCCTTGCTTCAGCTTGAATTACCGCTGCTGTCAGCGCGTCGTGCCGCATGCTCTCGCGGCGCGGCGGTGGCAGCACTGGCGCTCCTCACACTCGTGCCAGCCGCCGCTGCCAGCGACGTCATCGTCAACACAGGTGGCGAGAAGGGCGCCTATCACGGTACGTTCTGCCCGGTGCTGACCGCGAAGCTGACGGAAGCCGGCTATCCGGCGCGCTGCAAGGTCTCGAACGGCACGCCCGAAAACATGGCGCGTGTTGCCGCCGCACCGACCGAGATCGCCTACGGACAGCTCGACGTGCTTGCGCTCGATGCGCGCCAGCATGGCGGCGAAAGCGCTTTCCGCAAGCTGCGGACCGATGACGTGCGCGAGTGCCTGTTTGCGGTGACGCGCAACCCCAAGCTCACCAATTTCGGCGAGGTGGCCGTCGGCGCGGGTGAACTGCGGTTCATTCTGCCGCCCGAGACATCGGGCAGCGCGGCGACGTTCCGCTTTCTGAGGAAGCTCGATCCCTACGCACTCGGCCAGGCACGCGACATCCTGCATGCCGCCGACGTCGACGAGGCACTCGCCATCACACTTGCCGACACCGAGGCTGTCGCCATCTTCGTGCAGTTCCCCGATCCAGACAACGCACGCTTCAAGCTGATCGCGGAAAA
Organism: Hyphomicrobiaceae bacterium; assembly: GCA_033764645.1. Lineage (GTDB taxonomy): Bacteria > Pseudomonadota > Alphaproteobacteria > Rhizobiales > Hyphomicrobiaceae > Filomicrobium. Next base: position 50,426 of record JANRIT010000009.1, on the reverse strand, counting down.
GGGCGGACACATCATCCCGGTCCTCGACCGCAACATCCTGTCCCAGAGACACGCCGGCCACGTCATCTACAGCGCGCAGGAAACGCAGGTCTCGAACGCCCGCTGGCTCAATGGCGGGACCAAGGTCGTCACCGCGTGCACGCCCCTCGTCGTGTTCACCGGTGCAGCCGCCCGCATCACCGATGCCGCCCAGCGCAAGCGGCAGGATGCCATCGCGGCCATCATCGCCGGCCTGCGCAGCGAGGACCTGCTGCCGGCCACCTCGTTCGTCTCGCGCATGCTGAAGCGCACCCGCGAGTTGACGGCCGTGAGCGCGGAACGCTTCGTGCGCTTTTCGGAGGAAGCGCGCGACCGCGCCAGTCCGCTGATCGAGCGGGCGCGTGAAGCGGCACGCCGCGCCGTCGAGCCGGCCAAGCCCGCCGAGGGCATGGTGCCGCCGGAGGCTCAGAAATGAGCAGCGAGCATGGTTCGGCGCGCATCGCGCTCGTCACCGGGGCGAGCCGTGGCATCGGCCGCGCGGTGGCCGTCGCGCTCGCCGGGGCTGGTGCGCACGTCCTGCTTCTCGGCCGCCAGGTCGGCGCGCTCGAGGAGACCGACGACCTCGTCCGCCGTGCGGGTGGGCAGGCAACCATCATTCCGCTCAACCTGACGCAGGCCGAGAAGGTCGATGGCCTGGGCCCGACGCTCTACCAGCGCTTCGGCCGCCTCGACGTGCTGATTGCCAACGCTGCCATCCTGGGCACGCTCGGGCCCCTCGCCCACACCACCGACGAGACCTGGACGCGGACGATCGAGACGAACCTGACGGCGAACTGGCGGCTCGTGCGCACGCTCGATCCTCTGCTGCGCCGCTCGGCCGCCGGGCGCGTGGTGTTCGTGACCTCGGGCGCAGCCGACGGCGACACCGCCTACTGGGGCCCTTATGCCGCAAGCAAGGCTGCGCTCGACGCGCTCGCCCGTACCTACGCCGCCGAAGTCGCCGACAGCGCCGTGCGCGTGACGCTCGTCAATCCCGGCCCGATCGCCACGCAGATGCGCGCCAAGGCCTTTCCCGGCGAGGACCCGGCGAGCCTGCCGGCGCCGGAGGACATCGCGCCACTGTTCGTGGAATTGTCCGCGCCCACCTCGCAGGCCCATGGCATCACGATCGAGGCGCGGGACTGGCTGGCGCGGCGTCGCTGACGCGCCGGGTGCGGGGGCCGTCGCCGGCGCTTTCCTGACGCTTATGCCGCCGAGCCGCCATCGAAAGCGATCTCGAGGCCGTCGTAGGCGGGCTCGACGTGTGGCGGCAGTTCCCGGCGCAAGGCATCGTAGTCGAGATCGGTCGTCATGTGCGTCAGCAGCGCCCGCTTCGGCGCGAGCTTGCCGATCCACTCGAGCGAGCGCTTGACGTGGAAATGGCTCGGGTGAGGCGTATAGCGCAGAGCGTCGACGATCCACACGTCGAGGCCCGCCAGCATGCCGGCCGCCTCCGCGCTGAGGTCGGAGACGTCGGGCGAGTAGGCGAGACGCCCGAAGCGGAAGCCGAGCGAGGGGATGTCGCCGTGCACCTGCGGCACGACGAGCGTATCGATCGGTCCGCCTGCGCCCTCGATGCGCGTGACGCGCGCGGGCCAGAGCTCGTGCACGTTGAGGATCGGGTGATAGCCACTGAAGGGCTGCGCATCGAAGCAATAGCCGAAACGTGCCCTGAGGCTGTCGCGCGTGGCGGCATCGGCGTAGACGTCGATGCGACGCTTCATGGCGTAGGAGACCATGCGCAAGTCATCGATGCCATGCGTGTGGTCGGCGTGATCGTGGGTGTAGAGGACGGCATCGAGCTTGGTGACGCGCACATCGAGGAGCTGCTCGCGCAGGTCGGGCGGGGTGTCGATGAGAACGCGGGTGGTGCCTTGGCGGCCGAAGCGCTCGACCATCACCGCACAGCGGCGGCGGCGGTTCTTCGGATTGGAGGGCTCGCAATTACCCCAGTTGGGGCCGAGCCGCGGCACGCCGCCGGATGGCCCGCAGCCGAGGATGGTGAGCTTGTAGCTCATTGCGGCCCCCGCGCTGGTGCGTCAGGCACTGTTTGCGCCGGCAGTTCGGGCGCGGCGGCCGGACGGCGCGCCTTGGAATAGAGGCGGAAGAAGTTGTCGGTCGTCGCGCGGGCAAAGTCGCCGAGGGGCAGGCCGCGCGCCTCGGCGAGCGCCGCAGCGGTATGGGCGACGTACGCCGGCTCGTTGGCTTTGCCGCGGAACGGCAGCGGCGCGAGGTAGGGCGCATCGGTCTCGACCAGAATTGCCTCGAGCGGAAGCTCGCACGCAATGTCGCGCAGCGCGGCACCCGTCTTGAAGGTCGCGATGCCGGAGAACGAGACGTATAGGCCGAGGTCGATAGCGCCGAGCGCGAGCTCGCGCCCGCCGGTGAAGCAGTGCAGCACGGCGGGAAAGGCGCCCTTGGCGTGCTCCTCGCGCAGGATCGCGAGCGTGTCGGCGTCGGCTTCCCGGGCGTGGATCTCGAGCGGCAGGCCGCTCCTTCGCGCCGCGTCGATATGGCGGCGAAAGCCCTCGGCCTGGGCGCGGCGGCTCGAACGCTGGTAGTGGTAGTCGAGGCCCGCCTCGCCCACCGCCACGCATTTCTCATGGCCGGCGAGCCGCACGATCTCGGCCGTCTCGATATCGGGTTCCTCGTCGGCGTAGTGGGGGTGCGTGCCGACCGAGAACCAGACGTCGTCGTGCGCCTCGGCGATGGCCCGATAGACATCGAAGCGGCGGACGTGGGTGGCGATCGTGACCACCGTGCCGACGCCGGCTCGCCGCGCGCGCGCGAGCACGCCGGGAAGGTCGCCGGCGAGATTGGGGAAATCGAGGTGGCAGTGGTGGTCGACGAGCATGGGTGCCTTGCAGCGACGGCAACGGCCGCGCACGGGGTCTCAGACGGACGCTTGCCGCCGCCACCCCCGTGCGCGGGATAGCGTCAGCCGGCCGACGGCTCGATATAGCGCGGAAAGACGCCTTGTGGAGCGGGCAATCGCGTTCCGGGGAGCAACCGACCGGCAGGTCCCAGCGCGGCGAACTGGCGCGCTGCGCCCTCTGGCTGGCCCAGGAGGTCGAGCAACCTGCCCGCGGAGCCGGGAACGGAAGCCTGCACGAGGATCGCGAGCTGGCGCACGGTCTCGGCCGTCACGTAGAGAATGGTGCCTTTGCGCTCCAAAGTCAGCGACTTGTCGAACGGCTTCTCGCTGGCGAAATAACGGTCGGCCTCGCCGATCACGTCCCACACGGCGTCGAGCCACGCCTTGATCGCCTGCCGGTTCATCGCGGATCGACAGGTTGCATAGAGCCCGTCGGCGCGTTCGAGCAACGCCTGATCCGCGGTCGTCAACGGCCCCGGCGCCGGTACGGTGCCCTCGAAGCCCTTGGCGATCATCGACAGTGAGCGCTGGGCGAGGTTGCCGAGACCGTTGGCCAGATCGGCGTTGATCCTGACAGCGATCGCCTCCGGCGAGTAGCTGCCGTCCTGTCCGAAGGCGACCTCCCGCAGGAAGAAGTGGCGCACCTGATCGACGCCGTAGTGCGCGATCAGCGCGAAGGGGTCGACGACGTTGCCGACCGACTTCGACATCTTCTCCCCCTTGTTGAACAGGAAGCCGTGACCGAACACGCGGGCGGGCAGCGGCAGGCCGGCGCTCATCAGGAAGGCCGGCCAGTAGATGGCGTGGAAGCGCACGATATCCTTGCCGATGACGTGCACGTCGGCCGGCCAGCAGTCCGCACGGCTGTCGCCGCCACCCAAAAGGCCCGTGGCGGTGACGTAGTTCGTTAGCGCATCGACCCACACATACATCACGTGACCCGGAGCATCCGGCACCGGGATGCCCCAGTCGAGCGTCGTGCGCGAGATCGACAGGTCCTCGAGGCCCTGGCGCACGAAGCTCACGACCTCGTTACGCCGTTCGGGCGGCAGGATGAAGTCAGGGTTCGCCTCGTAGTGGGCGAGAAGGGCGTCCTGGTACTTCGAGAGGCGGAAGAAATAGGTCTCCTCCTCCTGCCAGACGACCTCGGTTCCGGTCGGCGTTGCAACCCGCGCACCATCGCGCAGCTCGGTCTCGGCCTCCTTGTAGTAGGCCTCGTCGCGCACCGAGTACCAGCCACCGTAGGACTTCAGGAAGATGTCGCCGGCGGCCGCCATGCGGCGCCACAACTCCTGGCTCGCCGCCGCGTGGCGGGGCTCCGTGGTCCTGATGAAGTCGTCGTTCGAGATGTCGAGCCTGGCTGCCATGTCGCGGAAGCGGGCGGCGTTGCGGTCGGCGAGCTCGCGCGGGGAGACGCCCTCGCGCTGGGCGGTCTGCTTCATCTTGAGGCCGTGCTCGTCGGTGCCGGTCAGGAAGAAGACGGCGCGGCCGTCGAGGCGCTCGAAGCGCGCGATGGCATCCGTCGCGATCGCCTCGTAGGCATGACCGATGTGCGGAGCCCCGTTCGGATAGGAGATCGCCGTCGTGATGTAGAAGGGCTTGGCGGGTGCCATGCCGGGTATCCTCTCAGGGTCGACGGTCGTCGCGGGCTACCGAAGAACGGGCCGACGGGCAGGGCAATGATGCGCTCGATGCTCACGACCTGGCGGCGGTGGCAATGCGCCGGAACGTCTCGATGACGAGCGCCTTGCGATCGAGGTTGAGCGCCATCGCGTCGGCTTTCTCGCGGGCGATGGTTTCCCACAGCCCTGCCCAGGTGGCAAGCGCGCCCGCCATGCCGAGGCGGCCGGCAAGTTGCATGTCCGCCTCTGACGCAGCAGGCCGGCCCGCGGCGGCGCGCACGAGATCGCGCAGGCGATCGCTCAAGAGCTCGAAGAACAGCTCGAAGCGCTCCTCCGCCGCAACCGGCGCGAGGCTTTCGGCGAGATCGTGCAGCGGGGCGACATCGAGCCTCGGCAGCGCGCCGAGCAGGCGATCGATGACCTGCGCCATCTCGATGCCGCCGCCCGCCTCCAATCCGACGAGGCGGCGCACGCTGCCATGGGCAAGCGGCAGAAGACGCTCCCATTCGGACGGCGCCGGCGGCTCGCGACCGGCGGCGCGGTAGGCGGCTCGTGCGGCCTGGTCGAGATCGGCCCGCGACAAGGGCGCGAGATCGACGAGCCGGCAGCGCGAGCGGATCGTCCGGATGAGGCGCCCGGGCTCGCTCGACAGCAGCAGGAAGGTGGTCCTGGCGGGCGGCTCCTCCAGCGACTTCAGAATGGCGTTGGCGGCGTTGACGTTGAGGTCGTCGGCGGTATCGACGATGACGACGCGGTGCTCGCCGCCGGCTTTGTGGGCCAGGAACGTCCGCAGGCGGCGCACCTCGTCGATCGGGATCGACGTCAGGAAGCGCTTGGCCTTATGGTCGTAGGGCCGGCGCAGGACGAGAAGGCCGGGATGCGAGCCGGCTGCCACCTGATAGGCCGCAGAGCACGCCTCGGGGACGGCCAGCGTAGCGGGGGACTCGTTGCGTGCGCTGCCATGATGCAGGGCGGCGCGGGCGAAGCGATAGGCAAGCGTCGCCTTGCCGATGCCGGATGGACCGGTGACGATCAACCCATGAGGCAGGCGGCCGCTCGCGAGGCCCGTGGCGAGCAGTTCCTCGGCCTCCGTGTGCCCGAACAGCGTGGTCGTAGCGCGCGGATGCGGGAAATCGCCGAGGCGATCGGACTCGGGCGTGTCCTCCACCTCCTGGAGCTTGGGAGCGCGTGCCACGTCAGGAAGCTCCCTGCAGCAGTTCCGGCAGTCGCCGGGCCACGGCATCGCGTATGGCGGCGGCAACGCCATCCTCGCTCGCGCCGGCCGCGATCACGGCGCAGCGCTCAGGCTCGTCGCGGGCGATGGCGAGGAAGCCAGCGCGGATGGCTTCGTGCATGGCGAGGTCGGCCGCGTCGAAGCGCGACAGGCTGCCTCGTGTGGTGGCGCGAGCAAGCCCGAGCGAGGGCTCGAGGTCGAGCATCAGCGTCAGGTCCGGCCGGATACCGGCCAGCGTGCTGCGCTCCAACGTGATGATCAGGTCGCGATCGACGCCTTGGACGACGCCCTGATAGACGCGGGTGGAATCGATGAAGCGGTCGCAGATGACGACCGCGCCGCGCTGCAAGGCCGGCCCGATCACTGCCGTGACGTGCTCCACGCGCGCAGCCGCGAACAGCAGGAGTTCGGTCAGCGGCGAGCCTGGCCGCTCGGCGAGAACGAGGGCACGAATGGCCTCGGCGAGCGGCGTACCGCCCGGCTCGCGCGTGAGGACAACCTCGCGTCCCGTGCGTGTCATGGCGGCGGCGAGCAGGCGCGCCTGGGTCGACTTGCCCGAGCCCTCGCCCCCTTCGAGCGTGACGAGCGTGCCACGCCCGATGCGAGCGGGCGCTTCACCCGATGAGGCGGCGGGCGGCGTCACAACTTCTCGACGAGGCCGGCGGCCTGGTCGGCGACCCAGCGAAACGCGAACATGGCAATCGAGTCGAGCCCGCGACGCACGACGCTCGCCTCCGCCACATCCTCGGCAGCATAGAGGGGAACCTCGTTGACGGTGTTGGTCAGAATGCTGCGGGCCCTGAGCGTCGCGACCCGCTGCCCCTTGGCGATGGGTGCCTTGAGCGGCCCCTGATACGTGATCTCGGCGGCGAGCCTCTGCTTCATGGGCAGTCGCGACAGCAGGATGGTGACCGGCTCGTCACCACCGGTCAGCGGCACGTAGAAGCTTTCGCCGCCCCACACGCGCGCCTGCCCGACGATCTCGCCGCCCGCAAAGAGCTGATAGGGCGAGAAACCCTTGAAGGCCCACTCGGTGATCTTGACCGCCTCGTCGCGCCGGCTGATCGACGTCTCGAGGCCGTTGAGCACCACGATCAGGCGCCTGTCCCCGCGCGCCACCGAGCCGACGGCACCATAGCCTGACGCCTGCGTGAAGCCGGTCTTCAACCCGTCACCCTTGATGTCGGCCGAGACGAACGGATTGCGGTTGCGGAACAGGTGCTTGCGGAATTTGAACTCGGTCTGCCCGAAGCGCTTGTAGTGATCGGGGAACTCTCGGATCAGATACGCGGTCAGATGAGCGAGCTCGCGGGCCGTCATCAGGTGCTCGGCGTGCGGCAGGCCAGTGGCGTTGCGAAACGTCGCGCGCGTCAGGCCGATGCGGCGGGCTTCGGCTTCCATCATCTTGGCGAAGGCCGGCTCGGACCCGGCGAGCCGCTCGGCGAGCGCGATGCTGGCGTCGTTGCCGGATTGTACGACGATGCCTTGCAGCAATTCCTCGACGGTCACCTTCGTATTGACCGGCACGAACATGGCCGACGTGCGCGAAGGCGCGCCGCCGCGCCGCCAAGCGTCCTCGCTGACGAGCACCTCCTCGTCGAGGCGCAGCTTCCCGTCCCGCAGTGCCTTGAAGACGACCGCCAGGGTCATCAGCTTGCTCATGCTGGCGGGCGGTACGAGCGCGTCTGCGTTCTGCTGGAACAGGATGGCGCCCGTCTCGTAATCGACGACGATCGCCTGCTTGGCCGCGGTCTTGTAAGCGGCGACCGGTGCTCCTTGCGCACGCGCCGTGCCAGCCGGACCGGCGCCCGCCAGAGCCATGACGATCGCACTGATCACGACCATGGAGACCACGAGCGCGGCAAGACGGGAATTGAACGCCACAACGAGGCGAGGCATGACGACGAAGCACTCCGGCCGGCTGTCCGGCGCAGGTGAGTATCGGCTTTCCACTCGGCCGGTCAACGCTGTTGCGTCGATCTCTGCGGCGCTGCGTTGGCGGCCCGCTCCTGATGATCGCTGCCATCGAGGGGGGCGGGTCCGACGTAGGTGACGCGAACCGGTGCGGTGCCGTGATGGTGGAAGCCGAGGGCTTCGGCGGCGGCCCGCGACAGATCGATGATGCGGCCCTTGCGGAACGGTCCGCGGTCATTGACGCGGACGAGCACGGAGCGGCCGTTGACGAGGTGGGTGACGCGCACGATCGAGGGCAGCGGCAGAGTGCGGTGCGCGGCGGTCATGGCGTGCATGTCATAGATCTCGCCATTCGCCGTGCGCTTGGCGTGAAAGGCATCGCCGTACCAGGACGCCGTGCCGCTCTCCTCGTAGGACGGATCGTGGCGCGGATGATACCATTGGCCGGCGATCTCGTATGGCTTGCCGACCTTGTGATAGCCGCCGCCCTTCGGCAGGACGCCCAGGCTCGCGGGCTGGCGCAGGGGCACGCTTGCGGGCTGGCGTACAGGAACGCGAGCGACGACGGCCGGCGAGTTGCTCCCGGTCACCATCGATCGACCGGCACCCGGCACCGTGTGCGGAGCACCATGTCCCGCAGTCGTCACGCTCGGCACCCAGCCGAATTCGACAGGCTCCGGCTCGGGAGCGTTCGCGCAGCCGGCCAGCCCACCTATGGCAAGCATCACGAGCATCTGCCCGCAGCCTGGCAGGCGACGGGCGCCCACCACGCCATGCCGCGACCTCGACGCGGCCGGTCGGTTGTGGTCAGTGATCGTCCCAGGTATGCGCAATCCCCTCGTCCCCACTCTGCTCTTGCCGATTGTTTCGGGCCGCCCGTCTTGCGCCGCGCTGGCGCGCCGCTGTCAGCCGTAGCCACGCCTACGCTGATGTCACACTCGCTCCCCGGCGAGCGGCTGGTCTCACCTGGACGTAAGCATGCAGGCGCCACCTGAGGCAACCGGCCCCTCCACAGCTCTGCGCGCGGGCTTGAGCGCGTCGGCCAAGGCAGCTATTGACGCAGCGATGCGCAGTACGCCAGCCGCGCAGGATGGGTGGCCGAGTGGTTTAAGGCAGCGGTCTTGAAAACCGCCGTGGGTTCACGCTCACCGTGGGTTCGAATCCCACCCCATCCGCCAAGTTGGGCTTGCGCGCCGATGGGCGCTCCGCATCGGCGGCGCATGCGCCTGGTCGGCTTGCTCCCTGGCCCTGCGGGCGCGTGGACAGGTTACGAAGTCGCTCACTCCAGGCACGCGAGCTCGTGATCGCCAGTTCGACGTCGCGGCGGCAAGCGCTGCACGCAGTGCGCAATCCCCGTCGGCTGGAGGCGCGTGAGCCCGAAGTGGCGGAGGGAGAGGGATTCGAACCCTCGAGACGGTTGCCCGCCTACACGCGTTCCAGGCGTGCGCCTTCAACCACTCGGCCACCCCTCCGCTCATCCCGCACGGGGCGGAAGCGCGGCAATATACAGAGAAGCCCCCGCCGCGCAACCGAGCCGAAGATCACGGCGAACACGGCCTCGACTGCCACCCCGGCCCGGTTCGCGCCCCCGGGTCGGCCGCGCCGGCTCAGCCGGCAAAGCGCCGGCTGGCGGCGACCGTACGCGCAGCCGTCTCGATGCTGCCAGCGAGGCTGACGGCAAACGAGCGCGGTGCCAGAAGCTCGAAGCCGTCTGCTGCATCCGTCCGTATCAGGATGACACCGACGTGCTCCATGTGCGTGGCGGCCACCGCGCCGTCGGAGAAGGCTGCCCGGTCGACGTCGACGGGAACGAGGCGCATCAGCACATCGCGCGTCGCCTCTCCTGACAACCTGAGCGCCGCGTACCCGTCCGAGACGTCGACGAGCGAAGCGGGCAGGTCGGCGAGGGTGCCGGCGAGCACGTCGGCGAGGCGCCGCGCCGAAGGGACCGCCTCGACGGCATCGGCGATGGCGAGCCATTTGCCCGGCCCGATCGAAGCCAATGTCACGCCCGCCGACGTCACGGCACGGCACTGCTGCGGCAGGTCGAGGCCCAGGCGATCGGCGAGAACGCGGCGCACATCGCGCTCGCTCGCCGGGCCGACGGCCAGGAGCAGTGTCGTGCGGCCCTCGATCGGGGTCGCAGTGAAATCGCCGATCTCGAGTGCGTCCTGCCATGCCGTCGCCGGCCGCAGAGGTTCGTTTGCATCAGCCACGCAGACGGGCTCCCTCGGGGTCGTAGAACACCGGCGATGTCACCTCGACTTCGACATCCTCTCCGGTCAGTGGGCTGACGGCGCGCACGATCTCGCCGTGGCGCTCGCGTCCCCGCGCCATGAGCGCGAGCGCGATGGCGTGGCCGAGCGTGGGGGATTGCGCCGCCGAGGTGACATAGCCGATGTCGCTCGCCGCGTCGGCCTTGGCGTTGCGGGCGACGAGATGGGCGCCCGAACGGATCCGCGCGCTACGGTCCGCCGGCCGCAGGCCGACGAGCACCTGACGATCGGCCGCGACGAGCCCGGGCCGCTCGGCCAGCAGGCGGCCGATATACTCCTTCTTGCGCGACATGAGACCGCCGAGGCCGAGATCTGCAGCCGTCGTCGTCCCGTTGAGTTCCGCGCCGGCGACGTGCCCCTTCTCGATGCGCAGGATGCCGAGTGCCTCCGCGCCGTAGGGCCGCACGCCGAGATCGGCTCCGACCACCAGAAGGCGCTCCATCAGCGCCTGCCCGAAGCGTGCGGGCACCGCGAGCTCGAAGCCCAGTTCCCCGCTGAACGAGACGCGAAACAGCCGTGCCGGCGTGCCGCCGCACACGCCGACCTCGGCTGCCGCCATGTAGAGGAAGGCCGTGTTGGCGATGTCGAACGGGCGATCAACGACACGGGCGAGCAGGTCGCGCGCACGCGGGCCCGCGATGGCGATCTGCGCCCAATGGTCGGTCACGCTGGCTAGCGTCACGTCGAGCGCGGGCCACAGCGTCTGATGGCACACCTCGAGGTGCTGCATGACGCGGGCGGCGTTCGCCGTCGTCGTGGTAACGACGAAGTGCCCGTCGGAGAAGCGGGCCGCCGTGCCATCGTCGAGCACGATGCCGTCCTCACGCAGCATGACGCCGTAGCGGACCCGGCCGATGGCGAGGCTCGACATCGTGTTGCAGTAGATGCGGTCGAGGAACGCTGCCGCATCGCGCCCGCGCACGTCGATCTTGCCCAGCGTGGAGACATCGCTGATGCCGACGGCGGTGCGCACGGCCTCGACCTCGCGGCGCGCTGCCGTGTACCAGTCGCGGTCGCCGGGCTCCGGGAAATAGGCCGCACGCAGCCACAGCCCCGTCTCGACGAAGCTCGCTCCGCACTGGCGCGCCCATGCGTAGGTCGGCGGGCGCCGCACAGGCCGGAAATGCGCGCCTCGTGCCGTGCCGGCGAGCGCGCCGATGGAGACAGGCGTATAGGGCGGGCGTGCGGTCGTAAGGCCGGTCTCGGGCAGCGAGCGGCCCGTGTGCGCGGACAGAACGGCGATGCCCGGCAGTGCGCTGGTGCGGCCCTGATCGGTCGCCATGCCGAGTGTGGTGTAGCGCTTCAGATGCTCGGCGTGGTCGAAGCCCTCGCGCGCGGCGAGTTGGATGTCCTCGTCGGTGACGTCGTGCTGCAGATCGACGAACGCTTTCGGTTTGCGCCATCCTTTCGCGGCGGCTGGCGGGACCTGCCACATGGGCGTGATGGCGTAGGGACGATCGGCCGCCGCGAAAACGCCGGCGGCGCGGCCCACCGCCGTCATGCCCGGCGGCAGGGCCTCGCCAGGCCGGAACGCGGCGATTGCGTCGTCCCATGCCGGCTTGCCGCCGAGGTGGGTCGACAGGTGGAGGTTCGGCGACCAGCCCCCCGAGACGGCGATCAGATCGCAGGCGATGGTCCGTTCCTCGCCCGAAGCGAGCCGCACGAGGGCCCCGCTCACCTCGGTGCCGCCGAGCGCGCGGACAACGACGGCGCCCAAAAGGTGCTCGCCCTCTGGCGGGGGCGCTGGTGCTGTGGCTGCCGAAGCGGCGCTCACCGACCGGGCATCGACGACGGCGACGACGTGCCCGCCGGCTGTGGCGAGGGCGCGCGCGGTCGTCATGCCGTCGTCGTTGTTGGTGAAGACGACGGCGCGCCGGCCCGGCAGGACGCCATAGCGGTGGATGTAGCTGCGCACGGCTCCGGCAAGCATGACGCCGGGCCTGTCGTTGTCGGCGAAGATGATGCCGCGCTCGGTGGCGCCCGCCGCCAGCACGGCGCGCTTGGCGATGATGCGCCACAGGCGCTGGCGCGGCACGTCGGCGGGTGGGACGGCGACATGGTCGGCAACGCGCTCGACAGCCCCGTACGTGCGCCCGTCGTAGACGCCGAAGACGGTCGTGCGCGGCAGGATGCGTACGCGCGGATCGCTGCTGAGCTCCGCCAATGTCTCGAGCACCCCGTCGAGCGCCGGCCGCCCGCCGACCATGCGCCCGTCGTCGATGGCCCGGCCGCCGGGATGAGCCTGCTCGTCGCACAGGATGACGCGCTCGCCGGCACGGGCCGCCGCCAGTGCCGCTGCCAGACCGGATGCGCCGCCGCCGATGACGAGCACGTCAGCGAATGCCGTCAGTTTCTCGTAGTGGTCGGGGTCGGGTCCGCCGGCGGCGCGGCCGAGACCGGCGGCGCGGCGGATCGCCGGCTCGTAGAGCCGCTCCCACAGGGCTGCCGGCCACATGAACGTCTTGTAGTAGAAGCCGGCGACGAACAGCGGCGCGAACACCTGGTTGATCGCCATGGCATCGTAGCGCAGCGAGGGCCAGCGGTTCTGGCTCTGCGCGACGAGGCCGTCGTAGAGCTCGGCGACGGTCGCCCGCGTGTTGGCCTCGCGCCGATCCCCGCGCCTGAGCTCGACCAGCGCCGACGGTTCCTCGGAGCCGGCCGAAAGTATTCCGCGCGGGCGATGGTATTTGAACGAGCGGCCCGTGAGCCGCACGCCGGAGGCGAGCAGGGCGGATGCGAGCGTGTCGCCGAGGTGGCCCTGGAGTGGCGCCCCGTCGAAGCTGTAGAGCAGCACGCGCGAGCGATCGACGATGCCACCCTCCGCCAGCCGGAAGGGTTGCAGGCTCGACGATGGGCGGGCCACGCTCGTGCGGGCCTGGCTCATTGGCGCCTGGCTCATGCGTCGCCGATCCCGGTTCGCGCGACCGGCGCGACGCCCCGCGCGCGTGCGAGCCTTGCCCCTGCAATCTCGTGCGTCGTCGCGTGCCGCTCGACGAGCAGGACCGAGCGGCAGCCGAGCGCGTGGTACCAGATGCCGGTCACCCAGCCGGGCAGATTGTCGCGCAGGTACGTCGACGTCACTGCTTCATCCAGGCCGGCGGCGGGGAGGGCCGAGCGCCCCGCCTCTGGCACGGCGCGCGCCGGGTTGGCAGGGCCGAGGTAGGTGAACTCCTCGAGACTGCGCTCGCCGCAGTGGGGGCAGGGAATGCGCATGGGGATCGGGTCCGAGGTTGCGGGCGGACGGTGGCTGTCGGCCCGGCTCAATGGAGCTGAGGATGAGGGCCCATTCCCTTCTCGTCGATGGCGTGCCCGGTGGCGAAGCGATCGAGACGATAGGCGCGCGCGGCCTCGTGCGGTGCAGCGGTCGCCATCAGATGCGCGAAGACGAGGCCGGAGGCCGGCGTCGCCTTGAAGCCGCCGTAGCACCAGCCCGCGTTGAGCCAGAGGCCCTCGACCGGCGTGCGATCGATGATCGGACTGCCATCCATCGTCATGTCCATGATGCCGCCCCAGTGGCGCAGGAGGCGCACGCGGCCCAGGCGCGGCATCAGGGCCATACCGCATTCGGCGACATCCTCGATGACCGGCAGGTTTCCGCGTTGCGCATAGCTGTTGTAGGTATCGAGATCGCCGCCGAAAACGAGGCCGCCCTTGTCGGACTGGCTGATGTAGAAATGGCCGGCGCCGAACGTCACGACGCAGTCGATGAACGGCTTCAGAGCTTCCGACACGAAGGCCTGAAGGGCATAGCTCTCGATCGGGAGCCTCAGGTCCGCGAGGGCGGCGACGCGCGAGGAGTTGCCGGCGCACGCCAGGCCGACGTTGCGGGCAGCGATGAAGCCGCGCGCCGTCTCGATGCCGGTGACGCGGCCCGCTTCGCGGCGGATCCCCGTGACCTCGCACCGCTCGATGATGTCGACGCCGCGCTGATCGGCTGCCCGCGCGTAGCCCCATGCAACCGCGTCATGGCGTACCGTGCCGCCGCGGCGCTGCAAGAGTCCGCCCTTGATGGGAAAGCGCGCGTTGTCGATGTCGAGGAACGGGAGCTTGCGGCGCACGGCATCGGCATCGAGCAATGTTGCATCGACCCCGTGCATGAGCATGGCATTGCCGCGCCGGATGTAGGCGTCGCGCTGGGCGTCGGAGTGGTAGAGGTTGAGGACGCCGCGCTGGCTGACCATGGCGTTGTAATTGAGGTCGGCCTCGAGGCCTTCCCACAGCTTCATCGAAAGCTCGTAGAAGGGGATGTTGCCGGGCAGCAGGTAGTTGGAGCGCACGATCGTCGTGTTGCGGCCGACGTTGCCCGAGCCGATCAGGCCCTTCTCCACCACCGCGATGCGCGCCTTGCCGTAGCGCGAAGCCAGGTAGTAGGCGGTCGCGAGTCCATGCCCGCCACCGCCGACGACGACATAATCGTACTCCGGCTTGGGCTCGGCCTGCCGCCATGCCGGTCGCCAGCCGACATGCCCGCGCAGCGCCTCGCGCACCAGCGAAACGATCGAATAGCGCTGCATCGCTCTGCCGCCCACCTCAGACATCGAGGGTATTCTGGCGCTCCCAGTCGGACAGGTGGCCCATATAGGCGTTCCATTCGATCATCTTCATGCGGCTATACGCCTTGGCGAACTCCGCGCCGAGTGCGGTTGCGAGCACGCCGTTCGTTTCGAAGGCGCGCACGGCATCGAGCAGGTTCAGGGGCAGGCGCGGGGCATCCTTCACGGTATGGCCCATCTCGTACATGTCGATATCGAGGCGCGGGCCCGGCGAAGCGGACCGGGCGATGCCATCGAGGCCGGCGGCGATGATGCCGGCCTGCAGCAGATAGGGGTTGGCCGCACCGTCCGGCAGGCGCAACTCAAAGCGGCCGGGCGCGGGGACGCGGACCATGTGGGTGCGGTTGTTGCCGGTCCAGGTCACCGTGTTGGGCGACCACGTGGCGCCCGAGGTCGTGCGCGGCGCGTTGATGCGCTTGTAGGAGTTGACGGTCGGATTGGTCAGCGCCGCCAGCGCAGGCGCATTGGCAAGGAGGCCGCCGAGGAACGTGTAGGCGAGCTTGGAGAGGCCCATCTCGTCGGCTGCCTCGTGGAACAGGTTGGTCGTCCCGGCCGGGTTCCACACCGATACGTGGGCATGGCAGCCATTGCCGGTCAGAGCGGGGAACGGCTTGGGCATGAACGTCGCCCTCAGCCCGTGTTTTTCAGCGACCGACTTGACCATGAACTTGAAGAACGAATGCCGGTCGGCCGTCGTCAGTGCGTCGGCATAGTGCCAGTTCATCTCGAACTGGCCGTTGGCGTCCTCGTGGTCGTTCTGGTAGGGCCCCCAGCCGAGCGCCTGCATGTGATCGCAGATTTCGGCGATGACGTCATAGCGGCGCATCAGCGCCTGCTGGTCGTAGCAGGGCTTGGCGGCCACGTCCTTGTCGTCGGAGATGGCGGTGCCGTCGGCGTTGATGAGAAAGAACTCGCATTCGACGCCGGTCTTGACGGCGTAACCCAGGGCCGCAGCCTTGGCGATGGCCGACTTCAGGACGACGCGGGGCGCCTGTGCGACGGTGGCGGCGTTCATGGTGAGGTCCGCCGGCAGCCAGGCGACCTCCTTCTTCCAGGGAAGCTGCACGAGGCCGGGCGCATCCGGCATGGCGAGCAGGTCGGGGTCGGCCGGCGTCATGTCGAGCCAGGTCGCAAAGCCCGCGAAACCCGCGCCCTCTTTCTGCATGTCGGCGATGGCGGAAGCCGGCACCAGCTTGGCGCGCTGACCGCCGTTGAGGTCGGTATAGGAGATCAGGAAGTAGCGGATGCCGCGCTCCTTGGCGACGGCGGCAAGATCGAGGCTCATCGTTCCTGTACTCCTCTTGTCGCGACGCGAGCGAAACGCAGTCCACCAGTCGGTCATGCCGGGCCACTCATGCAAGGCCGCCGGCGCGGCCGGGAATCCACGTCGTCCCAGCGAGCGGCACCTCGGCCATGGCGGCGGCCTCGATGGTGAGGGCGCACAGGTCCTCGGGCTCGAGGTTGTGCAGGTGGTTGTGGCCGCAGGCGCGCGCAATCGTCTGCGCCTCCAGCGTCATGACCTTGAGATAGTTGGCGAGCCGGCGGCCGGCCTTGACCGGATCGAGACGGGCGGCGAGGCCGGGGTCCTGCGTCGTGATGCCGGCCGGATCGCGCCCCTCGTGCCAGTCGTCGTAGGCGCCGGCCGTCGTGCCGAGCGCGCGGTACTCGTCCTCGTGGGCCGGATCGTTGTCGCCGAGTGCAACGAGGGCGGCCGTGCCGATCGACACGGCATCCGCGCCCAGCGCAAGCGCCTTGGCCACGTCGGCGCCGTTACGGATGCCGCCGGAGACGACCAACTGCACCCTGCGGTGCTGGCCGAGATCCTGCAGCGCCTTCACGGCCGGCCGGATGCAGGCGAGCGTCGGCAGTCCGACGTGCTCGATGAACACCTCCTGCGTCGCCGCCGTACCGCCCTGCATGCCGTCGAGCACGACGACGTCGGCGCCGGCCTTCACGGCGAGCGCGACATCGTAATAGGGGCGCGAGCCGCCGACCTTGACGTAGATCGGCTTTTCCCAATCCGTGATCTCGCGCAACTCGAGGATCTTGATCTCCAGGTCGTCTGGACCCGTCCAGTCTGGGTGGCGGCACGCGGAGCGCTGGTCGATGCCCTTGGGCAGGGTGCGCATCTCGGCGACGCGGTCGGAAATCTTCTGGCCGAGCAGCATGCCGCCGCCGCCGGGCTTGGCACCCTGGCCGACCACCACCTCGATGGCGTCGGCCTTCCTGAGATCGTCGAGGTTCATGCCGTAGCGCGACGGCAGGTACTGGTAGACGAGGGTCTTGGACTGGCCACGCTCCTCGGGCGTCATGCCGCCGTCGCCCGTCGTCGTCGATGTGCCCGCAAGGCTCGCGCCGCGCCCGAGCGCCTCCTTGGCGTTGGCCGACAGCGAGCCGAAGCTCATGCCGGCAATGGTGATGGGGATGGCAAGTTCGATCGGCTTTTTCGCATGGCGGGTGCCGAGCGTCACGGCCGTCACGCACGTTTCGCGGTAGCCTTCCAGCGGGTAGCGTGACATCGAGGCGCCGAGGAACAGGAGGTCGTCGAAGTGCGGGAGCTTGCGCTTCGCCCCGCCGCCACGGATGTCGTAGATGCCGGTCGCCGCCGCGCGCCTGATCTCCGACAGCGTGTAGGCATCGAAGGTCGAGGAGAAGCGCGGCGTCGTGCGCGGCGGTTCGGCGGACATCAATAGGCCCCCGCGTTGTCGATGTGGAAGGTGTAGAGGCGGCGCGCCGAGCCGTAGCGGCGGAAGGCTGTTGTCGCCACACCCTCGACGCCAGCGCGCGCGAGCAGCCCGGCGAGCATCGCGTGGTGCTCGTCGCGCATCGGCTTCTCGATGCAATCGGCCCCGAGGCTCTTGACCGCGCCGCGCACGAAGATGCGCGCTTCATAGAGGCTGTCGCCGAGCGCATCACCGGCATCGCCGAGCACGACGAGGTGGCCGGCCTGGGCCATGAAAGCGGACATGTGGCCGATGTTGCCCTTCACGACGATGTCGATGCCCTTCATTGAGATGCCACAGCGCGAGGCGGCATTGCCGTCGATGACGAGAAGCCCGCCGCGCCCGGTCGCGCCCGCGTACTGGCTCGCGTCGCCGCGGATATGGACCTCGCCGGCCATCATGTTCTCGGCGACGCCGGGCCCCGCCGAACCATGCACGGTGATGCGGGCGCCCTTGTTCATGCCGCCGCAGTAGTAGCCCACACTGCCCTTGACCGCGATGTCGACCGCCCGATCGACGCCGACGGCGATGGCGTGCTGTCCGCGCGGGTTCAAAACCTCGATGCCCGTCGCGTTAGACCCGTCGGGCAGGCGGTGCAGGAAGCCGTTGAGATCGCGCAGGGGCGTCTCGGCAAGGTCGAAGGTCGTCAACGGCCACGCTCCCAGAAATAGACGGTGGCCGGCTCCGGCTCCCACACGCGCGCGGACTCGATGCCCGGCAGGCCGGCGAGCGCGCGGTATTCGGAGCCGAACGCGACGTAATCGTCCGTCTCGGCGAGCACGGCCGGCTTGCAGGCGATGGGATCGCGCAACACGCCGAAGCCGTCGCGCGTGCCGACGACGAAGGTGTAGAAGCCGTCGAGATCCTGCAGGCTCTTCTCGAGCGCCTGGCCGAGGCCGAGGCCCTGGTTCATGCGCCAGGTCAGATAGCCGGCGGCGACCTCGCTGTCGTTGTCGGTGGCGAAGGTCATGCCGTCATGGGCGAGCGCGCGGCGCAGATTGTGATGGTTGGACAGCGAGCCGTTGTGGACGAGGC
The DNA here is from genome assembly GCA_033764645.1 of Hyphomicrobiaceae bacterium. Classification (GTDB taxonomy): domain Bacteria; phylum Pseudomonadota; class Alphaproteobacteria; order Rhizobiales; family Hyphomicrobiaceae; genus Filomicrobium. Next base: position 32,176 of record JANRIT010000009.1, on the reverse strand, counting down.
ACTGGTCGGGCCCCGTCGAGAACGGGTGGGCGCCGGTCGTCGTCACGGCGGATTCGGTCGCCATGCGCGTGTGGCCGATGGCGTGCGTGCCGGTCATGCGGGCAAGGCCGAAGCGGTCGGCGACGTCCTTCGGCCAGCCGACCTCCTTGTAGATCTCGATCGCCGCGCCCTGCCCCATGACGCGGATCGACGGCCGCTCGGCGGCGAGGAATGAGCGCACGTCGTCCGCCGCATCGGCATCGACGTCCACTACGGCATGTGTCGCTCGGTAGGTGACGTTGACTGACTGCCCGAAGTGGCGGGCGAGAACGAGACCCAGACCCTCGAAATCCGACTCGGGGCGCGGCGATTGCAGCGTGATCTTGGTGCGGCCTTCGGCAGCCGGCGTGCCGTAGACGGCGAATCCCGCCGAATCCGGCCCACGCTCGCACATCGTCGCCAGCATGCCGGCGGTGAGTTCACCGAGGCGCGGCTCCAGGTGCGCATTTTTCAGAAAGAGGCCGACGATCCCGCACATGGCGAACCTGCAAGTTTATACCCTTGGAAAAACGCTAGGGTAACGCCGATCGCCTGTCAACTGACAGGCAATCTATTTGCGTCCGACGCAAACGTTGCCGCCGGGCCGCTCAAGTCCGCGCGTAGACGATGATCGACAGGTAGGTCGCGGGCAGTTCGTGCAGGGTCTCCGGCCCATGAAACTCGGCCGAATCGAACAGGAGGGAGTCGCCCGGCTCCAGCCGGTAGCTGCGCTCGCCGTGGCGGTAATCGAGGACGCCGGACAGCATGTGGAGGTACTCGATGCCCTCATGGCGGAACTCCGTGTAGGGCTCGGCCGACTGGTCGAGCACGATGAGATAAGGCTCGACCGCAATGGCCCCGCCGATCGACTGGCCGAGCATGGTGTACTGGTGGCCGACCTTGGTGCCGCGGCGGCGGATCGAGACGCCGTGCCCGGCCTTGACGTAGGAGCAGCCGCGGCTCTCCTCGACGGAGGCGAGCAGCATGGAGAGCGGCATGTTGATGGCGCCCGACAACAATTGAAGCGTGTTCAGCGAGGGTGAAATCTGCCCGTTCTCGATGCGCGAGAGCATGGCTGTCGACAGGTCGGCGGCGGCGGCGAGTTCGGCGAGCGTCAGCCCGGCGAGCTTGCGGCTGTCACGCACGCGCGCGCCGATCACCTGTTCCAGGTTGCGCGCCACGACCTCCGGCGCGCCGGAGCCTGTGGCGAGGGACGGTGAGGTCGCCTGGGACGGCTGTCTGCCGGCCCCCGGCCTGTTCGCTGACGTCCGCGACATGAGGGTCGGCAACCTCCGTCTCGCTACCCGCATCGAGACAGCGTAGAGCTGTCGGCATCAGGCAGGATGCGCGGGCCACGCTCGGTTAGGCAAGGCGCAAAAAGCGACTGAAACTGCGGCCTGTGCGTCGCGCGAGACCGAAAGTCGTGCCATGTCCTTTCCGCCTCGCCGCATCGTCTGCCTGACGGAGGAGACCGTCGAGACGCTGTATCTCCTGGGCGAGGAGGCGCGCATCGTCGGCGTTTCGGGCTATGCGGTGCGCCCGGCGCGCGTGCGCAAGGAGAAGCCGCGGGTTTCCGCGTTCATCAGCGCCGATGTGCCGAAAGTCCTGGCACTCGCACCCGATCTGGTGCTCGCCTTTTCCGATATGCAGGCCGATATCGCGGCCGCCCTGGTGCGCGCGGGCGTGGAGGTGCACGTCTTCAACCAGCGCAGCATCGCCGGCATCCTCGACATGATCGCGAGCCTCGGCGCCATGGTCGGCCGGGCGCAGGACGGCCGAGCGCTTGGCGACCACCTTCGCTTTCGCCTCGACGAGGTCACCTCGCGTTCGGCGCAACTGCCGCGACGGCCGCGGGTCTACTTCGAGGAATGGGACGAGCCGGCGATCAGCGGCATCGGCTGGGTCTCGGAATTGATCGGCATCGCAGGCGGAGATGACGTGTTCGCCGACAAAGCGGGCGGGCATTCGGCGCGTGAGCGGATCGTCACGAACGAGGCGATCCTGGCGGCCGCGCCGGACATCGTCTTTGGCTCGTGGTGCGGCAAGAAATTCCGGCCCGACCGGTTCGCGGCGAGGCCCGGCTTCAGCGTGCTGCCGGCCGTCGCGGGCGGCCATGTGCACGAGATCAAGTCGCCGCTCATCCTGCAGCCCGGCCCTGCCGCGCTGACCGATGGCCTCGACGCGCTCGTCCGGCACATCGAGGGGTGGGCCGGGCAGACAGTCCGCTCGCGATAGGTTGTTTTGCACCGGATCGGCTTCTCGGCCCATAAGTCGCGTCGTCAGCCGATGGTAAAGCATCGGCCGCAGTGTTGCGCCCGCGTGCCGACGGCCTGGGCATGGGGATGGGGGCCAATCAGTGAATCCAAAGCGGCCGATCTCGGCCTCTCCTGAAGCGAGCGCCGCAGACCGTCGGGCCATCGCCGGGCTCGATATCGTGCCGCGCCGGGAGATAAGCCGCTGGCTGACGGCGGCCGTCGTAATTGCCCTCCTCGCCTGGGTCGGGAAAGCCTTTGCGGAGGGCGACATCGCCTGGGGCGTCGTCGCCGAGTTCTTCACCGCCCCGGCGATCCTCATCGGCCTCCTCAACACCATCATCATGACGGCGTGCGCCATGAGCCTCGGCATCGTCCTCGGCGTCGTCTTCGCCGTGCTCTACATGTCGCCGAACCCCGTCGCGCGTGCGGTGGCATGGGGCTACATCTGGATCTTCCGGGGCACGCCGCTGATCCTGCAGCTTCTCCTGTGGTTCAACCTCGCTCTCGTGTTTCCGACCCTCGGGGTGCCGGGCCTCTTCGAGGTGCGCACGGTCGAGGTCATGACACCCTTCATCGCAACGTTGTTGGGTCTCGGCCTCAACCAGGGGGCCTATACGGCCGAGGTCGTCCGGGCCGGAATTTTGTCCGTCGACGCGGGCCAGACGGAGGCTGCCAAGTCGATCGGCATGACGCGGCTCATGAGCCTGCGCCGCATCGTGCTGCCACAGGCGATGCGCGTCATCATCCCGCCCGTCGGCAACGAGGTCATCAGCATGGTGAAACTGACCTCGATCGCGAGCGTGATCCAGTACGCCGAGATCCTGCGCAACGCACAGACTATCTATTACGCCAACGCCCGCGTCATCGAATTGCTGATCGTCGCCGCCGGCTGGTATCTGATCGTGGTGACGCTTCTCCAGATCGGCCAGTACCAGCTCGAACGGCATTTCGCCAAAGGGCAGGCAACACTTGGCGCAAGAGGCATGACGAGGCTCCCCGAACATGCCTGAGCCGATGGTCAGCGTCGTCGGCGTGTCCAAGTGGTTCGGGCCGCTGTGCGCGGTCGACGACGTCTCGCTCGACGTCGCCGCCGGCACCGTGCAGTGCGTGATCGGACCATCCGGCTCGGGCAAGAGCTCGCTCTTGCGTTGCATCAACCAGCTCGAAGGGGTCGACCGGGGCGCGATCTTTCTCGACGGCGTGATGCTGGGGTACGAGGTTGCAGGCGGCGTGCGCGTTCCCCTCTCCGACGCGCGCATTGCACGTCAGCGCCTCATGACGGGCACGGTCTTTCAGCGCTTCAATCTGTTCCAGCACATGACCGTGCTGGCGAACGTCATCGAGGGCCCGGTGCACGTCCTGGGGCGGCCGCGTGGCGAAGCCGTCGAGGAGGCGCGCTCCCTGCTCGATCGCGTCGGCCTCGCGGACAAAGTAAAGGCCTATCCGGCCGAGCTGTCGGGCGGCCAGCAGCAGCGCGTCGCCATCGCGCGGGCACTCGCCATGCACCCCAAGGTCCTCCTGTTCGACGAGCCGACCTCGGCGCTCGACCCTGAGCTCGTGGGCGAGGTTCTCGCCGTCATGCGCACCCTCGCCGGAACGGGCATGACCATGATCGTCGTAACCCATGAGCTAGGCTTCGCGCGCGAGGTCGGCTCGAACGTCGTCTTCATGGACCGCGGCCGCATCGTCGAGCAGGGTCCGCCGTCAGCAATCCTCTCGGCACCACAGGAAAAGCGTACGCGGGACTTCATCGGGGCGGCGCTGTGAGACGCTCGTTCAGGAACACTTTTGTCGTCGCGCTCCTGACGATGGCCGGGGTGCTGGCAGGGGCGCCGCCCATCCTTGCCCATGAGCTGCCCAAGCGTATCCTCGCCGCTGGCCGCCTCGTCATCGGCACCTACCCCAACTATCCGCCGATCACCTACAAGGACCCCTATTCGATGAAGCTCACCGGCTTCGATATCGAGCTGGGCGAGGCGATCGGCCGGGAGCTCGGGCTTTCCGTCGAATGGCAGGAGATCGCTTTTGCGCAGATGCTGCCTGCCCTCAAGACCGGCCGGGTCGACATGATCCTCGCCTTCATGGCCGACACGGAGAAGCGGCGGGCGACCTTCGATTTTGTCGACTATCTGCGTTCGCAGGCGGTCGTGTCCGTGCGGGCCGGAGACGAAGCGCGGATCACGCTCGCCACCTTATGCGGCAAGCGGATCGGTGCCAGCCGGTCGGGGACGTGGCCGAGCGACATCGCCGCCTGGTCGGCCAGCAATTGCGAGGCGCGCGGCGAGCCGGGCGTCATCGTCGCCGGCACGGAAGGCTCGTTCGACGCCCGCATGCAGCTGAGGATGGGCCGTCTCGACGCGGCGATCCACGGCAGTGAGACCATCGCCTATTTCGAGAAGCTCGAGCCGGGGCGCTATGTCCCCATCGGAAGTCCGTTCCCCGCGAAGCTGGTCGGCATCCCGTTCCTGAAGACCGGCGATGGCCGGCTTCTGCGCGACGCCGTCAAGGCTGCCCTCGAGCGCATGCTGGCGAGCGGCGTCTACGGCGGCATCGTCGCGCGATATGGGGTGGAGCACGGCGCGCTCGATGCCATCACTGTCAACGCCGGCCAGTGAACAGGTCCGGCCGCCAAGCGATCACTCGGCGGGCGGGGCAGCGTTGACCGGCGACTTCACGAGCGACTGCTGGCCGAGATCGCGATGCACGCGCGGCAGCCGCCACCAGGGCGCACCCGGCTCGAGGTGGTGCTCGTGGTGGTAGCCGAAGTGGAAGCAGGTCAGAAGCGAGACGAGCCAGCCGTTGTCGTTCGTGCGCGCACGGTGATGATCGACGAAGCCGTCCGGCCCCGGTCGGTGCGGCAGCCACGTGCCGAACACGAAAAGCTGCGCTGACGACAAGAGTGCGGGTAGCGCCCAGAAGACGAGGACGTTCGCGATGTCGGCGCCAAGGACGAACATGTAGAGTGCGCTTTGCGCCGCGATGATCACGAACTCGCGCAGGCCGAAGTACTCGGTGAAGAAGCGTCCGTACCAGTGCCAGAAACCATACGCGGGCGGATGATCGTCGAAATCAGGATCGTCGGCCGTGCCTGAATGTCGATGGTGGCGATGGTGCTTGCGGTTGAGCGCATCGAAGGAGAAGCCCGCGTACAACGCAAGGCAGAGCTGGCCGATGGCGCGGTTGATGGCCGGCCGGAACGGCACGAGCGAGCCGTGCATGCAATCATGGGCGACGATGAACAATCCGACGTAGAGCCAGGTCTGCACGAGCACCATTGGCAACACGGCCCACCAGGGCATCTGGCCGAGATCGACGAAGAAGACGCCGTAAACGTGCAGCGCGCCCCACGCGGCAGTGATGAGCGCGGCGAGCCCGAGCCCGATGGCGGCCTGCTTGCGATAGGCGGCCTGCCGTTCGGCGGTGCCGGTCGTCATGTTGCACCTCCTCGCTTGTCGTCACGTGATGGCCCGCACTGGCCGTTGGCAGCGCCCGAGACCTCTGGCCCGCTCATGTCACGCCGGCGGCGGACCGTCTCCCGCCGGCCAGAACAATTCGCGACGACAGCGAGCCGGTCAAGCCGGCGATGAAGCAGCCGAGCGCACTGTCACAACGTGGCGAAAGGCCAATCAGACGCCTTGCCTCGGCGATGCGGTCCTCGGCGTGCGTGAAAGCCGCCTCGCGGCCGAGCAGGCTCGCCAGCGTCACCTTGCCCGCATCCTGACCGACGGGCTTGCCGAGCGTTGCCGGATCGCCGGCGACGTCATGCAGGTCGTCGAGGGCCTGGAAGCCGAGCCCCAACAACAGCCCGGCCTCGCGATGGTGCGCGCGGCTCGCGTCACCCGCTCCTGCGATCACGGCTGCCGCTTCGAGCGCGGCGGCGAACAGCACGCCCGTTTTGCGCAGATGCACGGCTTCGATCTCGGCCACCGACGTGGCGTGCGCGAGGGCGTGCAGATCGAGTTCCTGCCCCGCCGTCAGCCCGTCGGGACCCAGCGCACGTGCCACCAGGGCGGCGAGCCAAGCACGCCCTTCGGCTGGCAGAGCGGGCGCCTCGCTGACGACCCTGACGGCCTCTGCGATGAGGGAGAAGGCCGCCAGGATGGCGCGATCCTCGCCGTAAGCAATATGCGTGGCAGGCCGGCCGCGGCGGCGGTCGGCGTCGTCCATGGCGGGCAGATCGTCGATCACGAGGGAGGCTGCGTGGAGCATCTCGAGGCTGCATGCCGCGTCCACCCCCTGCGCCGGATCCTCGCCGAGTCGATCGAGCGCGAGAAGCAGGAGGATCGGGCGCACGCGCTTGCCCGGAGCGAGCAACACGTGGCGCATTGCGGCAGCAAGGGAGAGCGGCGTGCCAGCCTCGGTGATGCGCGCCTCGACGAGTTGCATCAGCCGCGCTTCAACGAGGCGGCCGGCCGCCTCGGCCGTCAGGGTGCCCGAGCCGGCACGCAAGGTGGTGCCGGACTGAGCCCGCTCGTCGCCCATCGTGTCGCCTCCGCCTGCCGCACCCATGGCAACAACGCCATTGCCCGCTGACCAGTTCAATTGCATGAACTGCATGACCCGGGCTGAGCGTACCACCACTCTGCCGGGCTGGGTAAGCTCACCCGCGCGGGTCATGAAGAAGGGGTCGTTCTATGGACACGCTCGAAGCCGACACGTCGAGCCGGCCGGCCGGTGAAGCCGCCACGACGGCCGTCGTCATCGGCGCCGGCCTCGGCGGCATCGCTGCCGCGCTGCGGCTCAGGGCGAAGGGCTATCGCGTCGTCCTGATCGAGCGCGGTCCCCGCATCGGCGGCCGTGCTCAGGTGTTCGAGAAGGATGGCTTCCGCCACGATGCCGGCCCGACGGTCATCACGGCGCCGTTCCTGTTCGACGAGCTGTTCGAGCTGTTCGGCAAGCGGCGCGAGGACTATGTCACGTTCGTGCCGCTCGACCCCTGGTACCGCTTCCGCTTCAACGACGGCACGACGTTCGACTACGGCGGCACGGTCGAGGACACGCTCGCCGAGATCGCCCGCTTCGATCCGGCCGACTGTGATGGCTACCTCAAGCTGCTCGAGCATTCCAAGAAGCTGTTCGACGCCGGTTTCACCGAGCTCGCCGACAGGCCGTTTCACGACGTCCGCACGATGCTCGCCCAGGTGCCGAAGCTGGCAGGCCTGAGGGCCGATCGCACCGTGTGGCAGCTCATCAGCCACTACCTGAAGCATCCCAAGCTGCGCCAGGCCTTCTCCATCCAGCCCCTGCTGGTCGGCGGTGATCCGTTCGAGACGACGAGCATTTACGGCCTGATCCACTATCTCGAGCGGCAGTGGGGTGTGTTCTTCGCGATGGGCGGCACTGGTGCGCTGGTGGCGGCGATGGGCCGGCTCATGGCTGAAGCAGGCGTCGAGGTCAGGCTCGAGACCACGGTCACCTCCATCCGCCTCGATGGCCGGCGGGTAACGGGTGTCGAATTGTCGGACGGCAGCATGATCGCCGCCGAAACGGTCGTCTCGAACGCCGATCCGCTGCACCTCTACCAGAACATGCTGCCCGAGCGCGTGCAGCCGACGAGCCTCAAGCTCAAGCGCCGGTCGCGGCTGTCGATGGGGCTCTACGTCCTCTACTTCGGGACGACGCGCACTTATCCCGATGTCGCCCACCACACGATCTGGTTCGGGCCGCGCTATCGTGAGCACCTCGCCGACATCTTTCGCCGGGGCATCCTCGCCGACGACTTCTCGCTCTACGTGCACCGGCCGACGGCCACCGACCCGAGCTTTGCGCCGGAAGGCTGCGAAAGCTTCTACGTGCTGTGCCCCGTGCCCAATACGCGGGCCGGCATCGACTGGGCGGTCGAAGGGCCCAAGCTCGAGGAGCGCATCGTGTCGGCTCTCGATGCAACGATGCTGCCGGGTCTGCGCCAGAGCCGGGTCGCCTCGTTCGCGATGACGCCGGATGATTTCGCCGACCGCTATCTGAGTGTCGCGGGCGCGGGGTTCTCCATCTCGCCGCACTTCACGCAATCAGCCTGGTTCCGCTTCCACAACCGCTCGGAAGCGATCCGCGGGCTTTACTTGGTCGGTGCCGGCACGCATCCCGGCGCGGGCATGCCGGGCGTCGTGTGCTCGGCCAAGGTCGTCGACCGTCTGCTGCCCAGCGTCGGGGCGACGCCCAAGTTCTGAACCCCGCAAAGAAGCCCAGGGTTCACCACAGCGCCATCTGCAGGAAGCGGCCGCCCAGCGCCACGATGGTTCCGTAGACGAGGGCTGCTGCGATGAGGAGACAGGCAAAGGCGCGCGCCAGCGGTCGCGCTGGCACACGCGCTGCGGGCGCGTCAGCGAACCGCCCGGCGTGCTTGCGGCCCGTCAGCATGGCGCTCACGTGAGGTGAGCGCCGGATGAACCCGTAGGCGACGTTGGCAATGATGTGCGCGGCGATCAGCCAGACGATCACGCCCTCGAACAGAAAGCCGTGCCAAGCGGAGAGCAGCTTCTGCTGCGCCTCGCTGATGAGGCGATAGAGGGGGCCCGCCGTGAGGTCATTGTGCTCGACGGTAAACAGGCCGAGCACGGCCTGCGCCGCCACGAGCCCGAGGAGTGCCAGCACCATCAGGCTGCCGAGCGGATTATGGCCGAGGTAGCCGGGTGCGGCCCCGGCTCGCATCTGCCAAACGTAGCCGGCGACCTCCGACGGGCTCGGAATGAACGTTGCAAAGCGCGCGGTCGAGGTCCCGACGAAGCCCCATAGCACGCGCCAGACGATCAGCACGAGCACGACATGCCCGCTCCAGCGGTGCCACTTCAGGACAGGATCGCCGATGCTTTCGGAGAACTCGTAGGTGGCCCACGACGTCGCGATGGCGAGCACGAGAGCCCAGTGGAACAGCCGGGTCGGCGCATCCCAGGCCAGCACGGTCGGCGCCCCCGCCGATGAAGTCACGGCAGGGACGCTCGCCTCGTCAGCCGGGCGGCTCACTTCTTCTCGGCCCGGTAGATCTTATGGCAGGCGCCGCAATTGCCGACGACCTTCGGGAAGGCTTCCTGGAAAGAGAATTCGTCGGTGATAGTGCCTTTGGCCGCTTTGGCTTCGGCGACGAGCTTGGTGAAGCGCGCGGTGAAATCGTCCTTCTTCTCCCAGGCGGCGGGCAAGGTGGCCGTGTCGCCGCCGGTCTTGGAGTCGTCGGGGAACATGTCCGGCAGCTTGCCGGCCTCGGCGATGAAGGTGTCGAGGGCGGCCTGCGCCTTGGCCAGATCGAACGGCGCCTCGCCCTTCAGCACGGCACCCATCGGCTTGGCTGCATCGCCCATGGCCTTGAGGGACGCCTGTCGTGCCTTGACGATGTCCACGTTCTGGGCGACGGCGAAGCTCGAGGCCGCCAGCATGCCGGCGAGAGCGATGAGGAGAAGTCGTTGGGCCATCTCGGGGTATCCTTGCTGTTGGAATGCCAATGGTTCGTGTTCGCGGCGGCGGCCTGCCGATTGCAGGTTCAACGTCAGCCTCGAGGCCAACCTCCACATCAACATCAACGAGGTGTCGCGGACTATCGATCCACCGCCGCATCCGGCCGGCGTTCGACCCCTCCGCGTGCGCGGACAGCGACGTGCCGCTGATGCAGCCGCGCAACGCACAGCGGCCAGCGACATCTCTGCACGCCGATGGCGACAACACCATGATCCTCGCCGACGGGCGTTGCCTGTGCTGGCAAAACTTCGGCGAGGCGGGCGGCTATCCCGTCCTGGCGCTGCATGGTACGCCGGGCTCGCGCCTCAAGTTCGAGCTGGCCCACGGTGCGGCTGAGCGCGCCGGTCTGCGTCTCATAAGTCCGGACCGCTGGGGCTATGGCCGCAGCGATGCGCCAGCGCGTCCCGACCTCTCCACCTTCGCCGACGACATGGCAGCGCTGCTCGACGAAAACGGCGTCGAACGCTGCGCGGTGGTCGGCATATCGGGAGGTGGCCCGTTCGCCACCGCCGTGGCGGCTCGTCTCGCCGATCGCATCTCGGCTCTTGCCCTCGTGGCGCCGGTTGGGCCGCTGGCCGAGCCCGGCGATCTCGACGGCGTCAGCCTGTTCCACCGCTTCGCCTTCCGTGTGCTGCCGCACGTGCCGGGCGGCATTGCAACGGCCTTCGGCGTGCTCGGATTGGCGCTGCGCGCCGGCCCCGCTGTCGCCATCGGACTGATGGCGGCGCGGGCCGGGCGTGCCGACTGGTCGGTGATGGCAGATCGTGACGTCCGCGATCACCTGGCGCGCACGTTCCGCGCCGGCCTTGCGCCGGGAGTTGGGGGGACCGTCATCGACATGAGGCTGTTCGCCCGCCCCTGGACGATCTCGCCAGCGCTTGTGCGGGCATCGACGTGCCTGTGGCTCGGCAGCGAGGATCGCAACGTGCCGCGAGCCGCCGCGCTGCGCCTTGCATGCGCGATCGGCGATGCCGAGGTGCGTCACCTGCCCGGCGCCGGACATTTCTGGGTGACGGCGCACTTCCAGGAGGTGCTCGAGTGGCTGGCACGCACCATTACGGTGCGGGAGGGAGTGCGGGACGGCCAGTGACGCGCAGTAGCGCCGAAGCGCCTGGACACGGCGATGGAGACAGCGGCCGCCGAGGCCGCACATCCCGTTCGCTCGATTGTCCGGCGAGGATCGATGGTTGCTTAGGCTATTGCGGCAGCCTCAGCGCCAGTCTGAGTGGCGCGCGTGCCTCAGGACGTCGCCGCGCGGGCACCGAACAGCGCATAGGCCGAGCCACGCAGCCACTCCACGAGAGCGCGAGACGTAGCAGCCGGGTTGATGGCGACGTGCGCTGCTTCCCGCGACGGCCGGGCGTGCGACAGATAAAACCGCGCGGGTGCCGGGGCGGGGGCACGGTCGGGAGCCAGCGTCTCCAGCGGCGCGTTCATATCTGCCACGGCAAAGCCGAACTCATCGGGCTCAGTGTGGACCATGGCGAAACCGGCAGCGTGCGCCGTCGTCATCAGAACGCTCAGGTTCGGACGGGTTGCCTGGCACTTATCGGCGAACTTCTCGACCATGGCTCATGCCTTTCACGCCGTGCGGCTGGCCTCGACATTCCAACGACGCGAACAGCACCGCACACTGCAATATGATGTGCTATTCCCGCCGCAGGTCAAGTCTTTTTAAGTAAAGACTTTTCCCTTGATTGTGATTTCGCAAGTGCAGCCAGCGCGAAGCTTGCGTTTTTTGCGATGCACGCTGGTGAGCGTAGGTCAGAGGTGCCAAAACATCTCGCGATATCAAAGCTCTCATCCGAACGCTCGCGAGCCGCTCGACAGACGTGCGACGCTTCCCATCGTGCAGTGCGGGAACGTCCACCCGAAGCGGCTGGTTCCACCGCACTGCACGCGATTTTTCTCTTGCATTCCGGCACGCCAGCTCGGCCCCGGAGCGTGGCGCGCACAGTGCGCCTGCCGATGCGCAGCCGGCCCGGCGCACTTTATGCCGACGAATCATCACTGGTTCGGCTATTCAAACTCCGGGCTCTCGGCCCGCCGAAGTCCCTTGTCTGGGCGGGCCCCGCGCTCAGGGTCTCGCCGCCGCCAGTGTTGCCCCACATGATTCACCATGCGCGCCGCCTGCTCGCCGTTCTCGCCGCGCTCTGGCTCTGCGCGATTGACACCGGCTGGCCTCTCGTCAGCAGTGCGTCAGCGCAGACGAACGAATTGTCGAAGCGCGAAAGCCGCGGCGACGACGACCGGAGCGAGCGCGCGGCCTCGGGCGCCGCAGCGGGCGGCATCACCGTCGGTGGCATCACCATTTCGCCCACCGTCGACATCGCTGGCGGCTATGACAGCAACCTCGACGCCAGTTCCGATGCGCAAGGCTCCTGGTTTACGCGCACGGCCGCCGAGATCGACATCGCGCGCGAGCATGCCACCGGCTCGGCCAGCTTTTTCATCGCCGGCACCGGCTACAAGTACGACGACCTCGACATCGGTCCGCGCCGGTTCGAGCTGGAAAGCCGCCTGCAGGTCACCGAGAACCTGAACGAAGCCGAGGAGTTGCGCTTCACGGCGGGGCATGTGCGTGACGCCCTCGGCATCGATCGCGCCGACATCTTCGAGGGCGAGGCGCGCTACAAATATACGACGCCTGCCTTGCAGGCGTGGGCGCGGGGGCGCTCCTACACGCAGGTCGAACTCGGCAGCGCCAGCGGCGCGGACGAGGACATCGAGGACGGCGACATTTTCGACCTCGGGCGCGACGAGCCGCCGAGCTATTCGAAATCGTCGTTCCAGGCCGCCGTCATTCCCCGGCCGCGTGATCCCTTCACCGTGTTTGCCATCGGCGGCTACGCGCGCGTCGCCTTCTTCGATCAGGGCGAAGCCCCCGCGCTCGACAGACGGGCCGATGACCTGTTCGCCATCGCGGGGGTTCGCCTCAACGTCTCGGAGCGGTTGCGCATCGAGCCGGGCTGGCGCGTCAACCATCGCGCGTTCGCCGACCGGGACGTCGTCAGCGACACGACCGACGGACCTGATCTGCGCGTGCAGTGGGTGCCCGTCGATGGCGTAGAGATCGTTGGCAAGGTGCAGCGCATCTTCGAGGAGACGACCTCGGTGTTCGCGATCGTCGACGACGTCACGATCTACTCGGTCGGCCTTGAATGGGATGTGACGACGCGGCTGTCGCTCAGGGCGGACGCCATTTACGAGCGCGAAAAGCCGGTCGCCGACAGCGTGCTGTACGACGAGTACGAGCTTGAGCTCGGTCTCGTCTACAAGCCCGGCGACAAGGTCGAGTGGTTCGCCGAGGGGCTTGCCAAGTACGTCGAGGAGCGCACGACGTCGGATGCCTACGAGCGGTTCCGCGGGCTCGCCGGGGTGCGCCTCGTGTACTGAACCCGTTACTGCGTGACGGCACTCAGTCCGTAATAGGCCGGCACGAGGACGACCGTCGACCACAGCACCGAGGAAACGGCGCTCGCTGCCAGGAACAGCGGCCACGGCATCGAGGTCGCGCCAGCCAGCATCGGCACGATCGGGCGCAGCGGACCGCTCAGCTTGGAGACGATGACTGCCGCGAGCCCCCAGCGCGCTACGAAGGCTCTGGCGCTGTCGAGCAGGCCAGGGTGGTCGCGCAGGCCCCAGAGCTTGCCGATGTCCCCGCGCAGCCGGTGGCCGATGCCGAACGACACGATGTCGCCGGCGAAGGCACCGAGCGCACCGGCCACGACAAGCGGGAACAGGGCTCCATTCGCAGCCCCCTCCAGCGCGCCGATGCCGATGAAGATGAGCGTCGAAGGCACGAACACCGACGCGAAGATGATCGATTCGGCGAACGCGAAGACGAACAAGGCGACCTCGATGAAGGTCTCGTTCTCGCGCACCAGGCGCAACACGTCGGCCCAGAACTGATCGAAGCTCACACATGTCTCCCATGGTGTGATGCGGGGTCGCGCGCGGAACGGCCGGCGGGCACATGTCTGCCGGCCGTTCGTCTGCGCAGCGCTACTTCAGGTCGTCGGCCGTCGTGGCATGGCCGCCGCCGCGCGTCTTGTAGAGCGAGTAGACGATGCCGCCGGCGAGCAGGGTGAAGGTGACGCCCAGGCTCACCTCGGGCGGGATCTTGCCGATGAACTGCTGCACGAAGATCTTGGCGCCGACATAGACGAGGACCAGGGCCAGCGCATACTTGAGGTAGTGGAAGCGGTCGACCATCGCCGACAGCACGAAATAGAGCGCGCGCAGGCCCAGGATCGCGAAGATGTTGGACGTGTAGACGATGAACGGATCCTGCGTGATGGCGAAGATGGCCGGCACCGAGTCGACCGCGAAGATGAGGTCGGCGAACTCGATCAGCACGAGGGCGAGGAACAGCGGCGTCGCGTAGCGCACGGCCCTGCCCGTCGCCGGATCGGGCTTCGTGACGAAGAAGTTCTGGCCGTGGAACTCGTCCGTGACGCGCATGCGCTTGCGCATCCAGATCAGCAGCGGATTGTTGGCGAGGTCGGGTTTCTGGTCGGCCATCATGATCATCTTGACGCCGGTCAGGATGAGGAAGGCCGAGAACAAATAGAGGATCCACGAGAACTGGTGCACGAGCGCGGCGCCGAGGCCGATCATGATGGCGCGCAGGACGATAACGCCGAGGATGCCGTAGAACAGAACGCGATGCTGATACTTTGCCGGCACCGCGAAGTAGGTGAAGATCATCGACATGACGAAGACGTTGTCGAAGGCGAGCGTCTGCTCGACGATCCAGCCCGTCAGATAGAGCTCCCACGCCGTCCAGGCGCGCTCGGATGGCGTCGCGGCACCCGCGATGTCGGGGTCGAGCGAGTCACCGGCGCCCGAGTAGTAGAGCCACCAGACGACGCCGGAGAACGACAGGCCCAGGGTCATCGCGATGCTGGCGATGACGATGCTCTCGGTCATGCTCGGCGTGTGCGCCTCGCGGTGGAAGATGCCGAGGTCGACGGCGAGCATGGTCAGCACGATGGCGAGGAACGAAAGCCAGGCCCAGGCCGGCATGCCGAGCCAGGGCGTGGCGAGGAAGGTCGTGACGGATTCCACGGGAAAACTCCGTTGCGGCTATCGGGTTGAGGATCGGTGGAGGTGGCGTGGTGCGCGCGTCAGCTCTCGACGGCGAGGCCGTCGAAGCGGTCGGCGACGGCGGCCTTGAAGTATTCGGAGAGCCTGCGGTAGGAGGCCTGCTGGGCGCTGGTCTTGCGCCACACCATGCCGACGGTGCGATGGATGGCCCGGCCGCGGATGGTCATCAGCTTGAGGCTCGGGTCGTCGACGATCTCGCGGCGGGCATACAGACCCGGCAGGAAGGTCACGCCGAGCCCCATGACGACCATCTCGCGCAGGGTATCGAGGCTCGTGCCCTCGAACTCGTAGCGCAGCCGCGCGCCGAGCTCGAGGCAGAGCGAATGGACGACGTCGTGCAACTGATGGCCCTTGGCGAGCGCCAGCACGTCCTCCCCCGCGAGGCTCGCCCGCTCGACGACGCGCCGCGCCGCCAGCGGATGGTCGGCGCCGACCGCCAGCAGCAGCGGCTCGCGGAACAGGAACGTGCTCTCGAACTCGGCACCCTGCACCGGCAGCATGGTGATGACGACGTCGAGCGCGCCATCCTCCAGCGCGCCGGGCAGCGCGCTCGGCGGGCTCTCGCGCACGTAAAGTCGCAAGTCGGGGTGCGCCTTGTGCAGGGCGGGCAGCACGTGCGGCAGCAGGTACGGGCCGATGGTCGGCGGCAGGCCGAGGCGCAGGAGACCGGACAATTCCCGACCGCCGCTCTGGGCGAGCGCCCTGATCTCGGCCATGTCGACGAGAACCCGGCGCGCCACCTCGACGATCTGCAGGCCGACCGGCGACATGACCACGCGGTTGCGGTTGCGCTCGACGAGTTGCGCGCCGAGCCGGTCCTCCAGCGTCTTCAATTGCTCGCTCAAGGTCGGCTGGGTCGTGCCGCACCGTTCGGCTGCGCGCCGGAAATGCAGTGTATCGGCGATCGCGACCAGATACTCGAGTTGCCTGATGTTTGGCATCGCTACCTTCCCCCCCCGCGGCCGGTCGACTGATCGGCACCCGCCATCCCGGTGATCGCTGATGTGGTGGCGGCGCATATTTTCTCCATACTGATCGGAAATTCCGATCAATGGCCAGCCGCCTGGCGATTGGAGTTCGCGTGCGGCGCTCGCCATCTCTTGCATCACGAGGTCGGCGGTCGCGAGGCTGCCGGGCCATCCCGATGCGGAGGCTTCTCCGCGACGGATGGCTCCTGACCCGGGCCTCGATGAGTTCGAGGGCGATCGGCGACGCTGCGGCGGAACCGGGCCCGTCAACAGGGAGAAAACCGTGAGCGATCGAAGATGGGTGCAGCGGCCCGGCGAGATAGGCATTGCATGGGCGATCGTGCGACCGCGCGCGAGTGCCGGCCCGATCCACGCTTCCGTCAACGGACACGCGCAAGCCGTGATCGTCATCGCGCCGCCTGGCGCTGTGACGCCGCGAGCCTCGTGACTATTCACACAGCAGATGAAAGGAGACGACGATGTTCGATCTTGGCCGTATCGGCGACCTGGTGGGCAGCCTCATTGGCACTGCCGTTCAAGAGCGTGTCGGGGCCGCTGGTCTCGATGAACTGCTGGCCCAGGCTGGCATCGACCCAGCCGACCTCGCAGGGCTCGACCAGGCGCAGATCGTTGAATACCTCGCGGGCCATGGCATCGATGCGAGCCTGCTCGAAGGGATCGATCTCGCGGCATGGGGGCAGACGCTCAGCAACGGCTCGGGAGCGGAACTCGTGTCCGAGGCGGTGAGCCGCTTCATGCAGCGGTGAGGCTTGGCCTTCCCGGCAGACGGGCGCACACCGTTTGCTCGTTGCGGCGCGACATGCCGGATCTGGCGTAGACGGCCGCCTGCGCGGCGGTAACGGTTGTGAGCAGGGTCGGCTGGATCAATCTGCGCCGGCAGAGCCTGCCCGGCGCAGCTTGATGAGCCCGTGTTGCAGCTTCATCACGCTCGGGTTCGGCCAGGATGACTGGCGCTCGACGACGAGGCCTGCCCGCTCGGCGGTCGCCTGCAAGGCGGTGCCCCACAGTCGCTCGGGCAGGACCCTCAGGTAGCCGACCCGATCGCGCAGCACCTCGCGGCTTTCCTTGGGGTAGACCCGTTGCGCCACCGACAGCGCCACCTCGTCGAGTGCTTTCGGCATCGCGCGCCAGACCTTGCGCAATCCGACGCGGGCGGCGTTGCCCGTATCGGCGACGGGCATGGTGATGAGCGTGTACCCGCCGGGTGCGACGTGGTGCGCGAGCTTCTCGAACAGCGCGGCATCGGTTGCCGGGATGAGGTGCAAGACGCCGTCGGTGACGATGGCGTCGAATAGAGGGCCCTGCCAGGAGAAGAAATCCGCCGCCACGAACGAAACGCGCCCACCGTAGCCCGCCAGCGCCAGTCGCCGGTCGGCCTCGGCGATGTTCGGCGCGGAGATGTCGAGCCCGACGATCTCCATGTCCGGGAAGCGCTCGGCCAGCGCCAGGGTCAAGGCGCCGGTGCCGCAGCCGAGATCGAGGAGGCGGCGCACGGGATGGGCAGCCAGCTCCGCCGACACCGCCGCGAGGAACAGATCGATGCTCGCCTGCCGCTCGACGAACGAGGCGGCGGCCGGACGAGAGTGGTCGGAAATGTCGCTCGTCATGCGCTCACCCCTCCAGAGCCATCGAGTCTGGTCACGAGATCGCGCGGCAGGACGAAGGCGTAGCGATCATCGCCGGCGATCGTATCCAGAAAGCGCTCGTAGGCGGCGAGCATCGGCGCATTGCCCGAGAAACCATGCTCGCAGTGGGTGAGCAGCACGACGACGCCGCTGGCGCGCCGGATCCGGTCGGCCGAGGCGAGCCACAGGCGGGCGATGGCCTCGGGACTGTATCCAAGAAAGCGCAGAGAGCCGTCGCGCGGGAGCGACAGCGGCAGCTCCCACATGCCCCCCGCGATGCGCCATGGCCGCGCCGAGGCGCAACCGTTGTTGGGGACGGGAAACGGGCCGCCCGATGTGGGGATCGAGCTGTCGTAGCGATAGTGAGGGGCGAGGCCCTCGATCAGCGCGCGCGTGCGCATCAGGGAGGGCGCGCGGTAGCCTGCTGCCCCGTAGCGGTCGCCGAAGCTGCGTCCCCGGGCGAGCCGCTCGGCGCGCTCGGCCTCGGGAGCGAAGGGCGTGCGGCTCGAATGGTCGTAGCCGTGCACGCCGATCTCGTGGCCACGAGCGGCAGCCTCGGCGATGGCGCCATGGTCGAGGTCCCAGGCGAACGGCACGATGTAGTTGGCCGAGCGGGCGCCGCGTGCTTCCTCGCGCGGCAGGAAGTCGGCGAGGAGGTTGGCGAGCCCCTCGTCGCTGTCGATGTCGTGTGAGACGATCACCGGCGTCGGGCCAGGGCGCGTGGCGGGTTCGTCTGCAAGGTCGGCCAGTAGATCGGCCGAAAGGTCGAGCGGCCAGCCGGGAAAGGTGGCCCACGAGCGCTCGCGCAGGCGCTGCACGCGGCCGATGGCCCCGCCGATCATGCGGCGCATCGGGCCGGGCACCGTCCGGTAGCTGACGGGCAGGCGGGCTGCGCGCGGGGCCCGCGCGATATAGGCAGCCCGCTCGCGCAGGGCGGTGGCCGCCGCGCCGGCGGCCGCGCCGGCCTGCGGGTCGGTGGCGCTGAAAGCGCCGTGCTCGGCGAGTGCGGCGACCGACCGTGGCAGGCGGACCGTCAGCCCCTCGGCCCAGGCCGCCCGCTCGGGCAGGGCGCGCTCGGTCAGCCGCATTTCGACCAGCGGTTCGGCACTCATGGCGCTGCCCGTTCCGGCCGCGGCGCGCCGGCCTCCTCGGCGATGAAGTAGAGGGGGCGCGCCTTGGTCTCGATGAAGATGCGGAACAGGTACTCGACGATGATGCCGAGCATCATGAAGAGCAGGCCGAAAAAGAAGGTCATCGTTGCCATGATGCCGGTCCAGCCGGGCTGCACGTCGGCAAGGAACCAGTAGACGACGAGGTAGGTGAGCACGCCGAGGCTCAGCACGAACACGCTCGTGCCGACGAACGTCAGAGCCTTGGCGGGCATCGCCGAGAAGCCGATGAAGACATCGTAGGCTGTGCTCGCCATGCGCCAGAAGGACCAGCCCGAGCGGCCCTTGAGGCGCGGCCGGCGCTCATAGCCGACGACCGCCTGATCGAAGCCTGTCCAGGCGACGAGCGCGAAGGTGACGCGGCTGTTCTCGCGGTACTGCAGGAAGCACTCCAGAACGCGCCGGTCCATGAGGAGGAAGCTGCCGGTGCGGAATTTCGAGCCGCGCGGCATGGCGTAGCGCCGTAGCATGCGCTCGAGCATGCCGGATGCGATTTTGCGCCAGCCCGAATCCCTGCGCGACTGGCGCTCGCCCCACACGATGTCCGCACCCGCCCGCCAGGCCGCGACGAAGGCGAGCACCGTCTCGGGCGGGTCCTGAAGGTCGCAGGCCAGCGTGGCGACGATATCGGCTTGCCTGTCGACGTGGTCGAAACCGGCTGCCAGCGCGACGTGGGCGCCGAAGTTGCGCGACAGGCGCACACCGCGAAAGCGCGGGTCAGCCGCACACACGGTCTCGATGGCGGCCCAGCTTGCATCCGCCGAGCCGTCGTCGACGAACAGCACGTGGGCATCGAGCCCGGGGTCTGACAGCAGAATTGCCGTCACGCGGTCGACGTAAGCGGCGATATTTTCCGCCTCGTTCAGGACCGGCGTTACGACGACGAGGCGGGGGCGCCCGGCACGCTTGGATTTCATGGCCGCTTCGACGTCATGGACGCACGCATGTCACTTCTGTTCGCAGTTGCCGGCTTCGTCCCCCGTCTCGGGGCGGAGAAGGCGGGTGGTCGGACGTCGAAGGCGTGTGGACCAGCGCCTGTCGCGGCCCCCCGACGCTGGCGTGGAGCTAGCATGGGCCTCGCGGCAACGGCAAGCGAGCCTTGGGTAACGCTGAACGCGCTCAGGCAGGGCGGCTGAGCGAAGGGTGCGGCTCGGCCGTCCCTTGACCGCGCGTCGCAAAAGAGAATACCGGTCGATAATGAAATGGTATTGTCCGGCCTTGGGCCCGGGGGGTGCGCGTGCCGATCAAGGAGACCACCAAGCTCGGCGCGGGCGTCCGCATCACCCATCCCGACCTCGTCAACATCTATGGCTGCACCATCGGCGACGAGACGCGGGTCGGCCCCTTCGTCGAGATCCAGGCCGGCGCCGTCATCGGTGCACGCTGCAAAATCCAGTCGCACACCTTCATCTGCGACGGCGTTACGATCGCCGACGAAGTGTTCGTCGGGCATGGCGTCATGTTTACGAACGACCTCCTCCCACGCGCAACCGGCCCCGACGGCCAGTTGCTGGGCGGGGATGGCTGGACGATGTCGCGCACGTCGATCGGCAAACGTGCCTCGCTCGGCAGCGGAGCCGTCATCCTGCCGGTGTCGATCGGCGAGGGCGCCCTCGTCGGGGCGGGCGCCGTCGTCACCAAGGACGTTCCCGCGTTCGCCATCGTCGCAGGCAACCCCGCGCGCGTCATCGGCGACGTGCGCGAGCGGCAGAAGGACTGACCGCCGACAACCCTTCATGCGGCGCGGAGCGGGTCTTGCACTCCTGCCGCGCACCTCAACCGCGAAAGCTGACGCCCGATGGCCGCCGACACTTCGACCGCGCCCCCGCCCGAGAAAGTCCCCTTCAACGACCTCAGCCTGCAATGGCGGGCGATCGAGGCGGGCGTGAAGGCCGACTTCGAGGACGTCTTCAAAACGAGTGCGTTCTGCCTCGGCCCGCATGCCGTGAAGTTCGAGGCCGAGATCGCGACCTGGGCGGGCGCCAGGCACGCTATCGGCGTCAACTCGGGCACGTCGGCGCTGCATCTGGCAATGCTCGCAAACGACATCGGGCCCGGCGACGAAGTGCTGATTCCCGCGCAGACGTTCATCGCCACCGCCTGGGGCGTCATCTACGCCAATGCAACGCCGGTGCTGTGCGACGTCGACGAGGCAACCGCAACCATCGATCTCGCCGATGCGGAGCGCCGCATCACCACGCGCACCAAGGCCATCATGCCGGTGCACCTCTACGGCCAGCCCGCCGACATGGCAGCCGTGCGCGCCTTTGCCGACAAGCACGGCCTGATCGTCGTCGAGGATGCCGCCCAGTCGATCGGAGCGCGCTACGGCGATGCCATGACGGGGACCATTGGGGCGTGCGGCTGCGTCAGTTTCTATCCGGGCAAGAACCTCGGCGCGGCGGGCGAGGCCGGCCTCGTGTTCACCAACGACGATGCCATCGCCGACCGGCTGCGCTCGCTGCGCAACCACGGCCAGCGCGAGCGCTACGTGTCGACCGAGATCGGCTACAACTACCGCCTCGATGGCCTGCAAGCCGTCGTCCTGCGCCATAAGCTGAAACTGATGGACGGCTGGATCGCCGAGCGCAAGCGGCTGGCGGGCCTCTATCAGGAGGCGCTCGCCGGCCTGCCGATCGCCGTGCCGCGCATCGTCAATGGCGACCACGTCTGGCACCTGTTCGTGATCCGCTCGGAAAAGCGCGAGGCGATCCGCCAGCATCTGACTGCCAGGGGCATCGAGACGGGGCTGCATTATCCGGTGCCAGTGCACCGCCAGCCGTGCATGGCGAGCTACGGCTACGACGTCGCCGCCTACCCGGTCGCCGATCGCTGGTCGAACGAGGGCCTGTCGCTGCCGCTCTTCGTCGGCATGAGCGAGGCGCAGGTCGCGTGCGTCGCGAGCGCCATCCGCGAGGCCCTCGGGCATGGCTGACGGGCGAACCGGCGCGGACCCTGTTCCTGCCCTGCCGCCCGATCGTGCGGCGTTGGTCTACACGTGGCCGCCGCACGGCGCGTTCGACGGGCCGGCCTGGCGCACCACGCCGGACGGTGCCTGGCGTACGCGCCGTATGCCGGAAACGCCCGCGGAGCTTGCCGCCGACAGCCGCTGGCCGGCGCTGTTTCCCTCCGCCCTGTCGATCGTGACGGCGAGCGACGGCGAGACGGCGGCCATCGAGAAGGTGGTCGGCGCATCGATCGTCAACCGCTTCCCCTACACGCTCGCCCTCTCGTTCTGCCGCACCGCTTTGTCCGAGCGGCACTACCAGCGCGGCGAGTTTATGCGCGTCGTGGAACGCTCGGGCCACGTTGCCGTGCAGTTCCTGTTTCCAGGTCCGGGCCTCGACAGGGCCATGGCGGCGATCTCGAGCGTGCCCGAGAGCGACATGGCGGGACGGCTCGCCGCCGCCGCAGACCAGTATCATCCTGCCCTGCGCAGCGCCGCGCCGGTCGTCGATGGCGCCTATCTCATCTACGAGGGCCGCTTCGTCGAACCGGGCCTCGACTTCGACGGTGTTCGCGTCAACGAGGCACCCTGGGTCGACTGCGGCAGTCACCGCATCTATCTGTTCGAGATCGAGACCATCTCACTCGCCGCCGAGGTGGCGAGAGGCGAGCGTCCCATCCAGTGGCGCAGCCTGCCGGTGTGGGTGCCGCCCGCGGCGCGGCCCGCAGCCTCGCGGCCCGGCCCAGGGCAGACGGCCGAGGCGCGTCGCGTCAACCGCTCCGCTCACCTCGCCGGCGTCGGCTATCAGAAGACCTACCGGCCGGACTACGTGTTCCCCAGCGCCAGCACGATCGCCTTCGCAGGCGCGATCAGCGGCAGCTACGCCGTTCTCGACGTGCCGCCGCTGCCGCCTGGCCAGAGCGAAGTCGACAACGATCAGGCGCGCTGGCCGTGCTATTTCCCGTCATCGCTCGGCATGATCACGACGCGCGCGCCCGATGGAACGCTCGCCGCTTTCCCCTGCGGCTCGACGGCGATCGTTGCGCGCAGCCCGCTGACATTCGCGATCTGCGTCTCCTACGGCCGCATCAACGCACGCTATGCGCCGCGCGCCTCCCTCGACCTGTTGCGCCAGGCCGGCCGCTTCGGATGCGGCATGCCGAACTACGATCCGGCGGTGCTGGAGGCGATCGCCTACCTCGGCAACGTCTCGCTGCGTGACGATCCGGACAAGGTGGAAAACTGCGGGCTGACGCTGATCGAGCGCGGGGCTGGCTTCGGCTTTGTCGAGTTGCCGGTGCATTTCGACTGTCGCATCGTCGAGGAAGTGCGGCTCGGCACGCATTCGATGTTCCTCGGCGAGGTCGAGGCCATCTTCGCCGACGCGCGCCTCGATGCGGCCAACCCGGTGACGTGGTGCCCGTGGGCGGGAAGCCTGCCGCCGGCACCGGCAAGCGCATGATCGCCGCCGCGCCCGGCGCGCCTCCCCGACCCCGCCTGCCGCACGTCGTCATCGGCGGGGCGCCGCGCTCGGGCACGACGTTCCTGTGCGAGGTGCTCGACAAGCATCCCGGCGCCTTCGTCGCCAAGCCCTTCATTCCCGAGCGCAAGGTTCTGATGGTGCCGCACGCCGACGGCGACGCGGGCTTCGTGGCGACCTACGACAACCTGTTTGCGTCCGCGCCGGCTGATGCCGTGCTCGTCGAGAAAACGAGCTACTACCTGGAGAACGAGGATGCGCGCGCTCGCTTTGCCCGCGTGCTGCCCGAAACCCGCATCGTCTTCATTCTGCGCGATCCGATCCGGCGGGCCTACTCCAACTGGCTGTGGTCGAAGAAGAACGGGCTCGAAACGCTGCCGTTTCCCGATGCCATCGGCGCGGAAGGCTCACGCGCCAACCCGCTGCCGCCGGAGCGCGCCTATGCGCGTCCGTTCGACTATCTGACACGCGGCTTCTACGGCCGGTACGTCGCCGCCTGGATCGATGCGATCGGCGAGAAGCGCGTCGCGGTGTTCGGCTTCGAGGAAGCGATGGCGGCACCGGTGCCATTCGCCGAGCGGCTGCAACGATTCGCGGGCCTCGATGTTCTGCCCTGGTCGGCGCTGCACACGGGCGCCGTCAACGCACTCGACGATTACGAGTTCGACCTGCCCGACAGCCTCGTTGCCGACCTGAGGCGCCGCCTTGCTCTCGATATGGCGCTGCTGGCCCGCCTGACCGGCCTCGACGTCGGCCGCTGGGGCTTTGCCGCGTGACGCTCAAGGCTTCCGACCTCAAGTTCGTGCTCGGGCTCGTCGGAACGATCGCTGTCATCGCCATCGCGCTGTGGCTCCTCGATTGGGATCGGCTCTCGGCTGCCCTTGCCCGCGTATCGCTGAGAAGCGTCGCGGAGTGCCTCGCGTTCTGCCTCCTCACGCATGTTCTGCTCGGCTGGCGCTGGGCGCTGATCGCGGCCCCCAGCGATGAGCCGCCACGCGCTGCGGACATGTTCGTCGCCTGGCAGGCGGGCGTGTTCAATCTCGTCACGCCGGCGGCCATCGGCGCGGATGCCTACCGCGTGGCCCGGGGCGGCGAGCGCACTGGCGGGAGGGCGCGCACGGCCGGCCTCGTGCTGTTGGAGCGCCTGATGGGGGTGTGGGGCAACGCGGCGGTGTTCGTCGTCGCTTATCTGGCGAGTTGGAAAGCGGCGTCCTCGGTGCCGGCGTTCGCGGTCGCGCTGCCGATCTTCACGGCGATCCTGGTGGGGCTGGCCGCCGGGGTGATCGTCCTGCGCATGACGCGGCTCGGCTTGCCGGCGCATCTCACAGGTCGCACCGCCGACACCGCGCGGCGGGTCGTCGCCGCGCTCACCGAGCACGGGCCGCTGCGCACGTTTCTCGCTCTGGCGCTGAGCACGGCGGGCGTGGCCACCTGGGTGCTCGCCGCCTCCGCGCTCGGCCGCAGTCTCGCCGTCGATCTCGGCCTCGAGCCGGTCGCCATGATCACCGTCGTGACGGAGTTCGCCCGCCTCATGCCCATCTCGCTGCAGGGCATCGGCGTGCGTGAAGCGACCTTCGCGTGGCTCGCGCACGAGGCCGGCGGTTCCGGGGAGGCGGGCTTCGTGGCCTGTGGCCTCCTATACACACTCAACTATTTGGTTGTTTCGGGGCTTGGGCTTGCCGGCGGATTTGCGCTTAAACGAAGAGGCTCCGCGGGCTGATCGCCCCCTGGACCACCGGGAAGCGGCGGGTCCCTGTCCGAACTGTGAAGGAATGAAGACGATGAGTTTGCGCGTCGGCGTCGCCGGCTACGGCTACTGGGGACCCAATCTCGTGCGCAATTTCGCCGGCACGAAAGGCATTACGGTCGCCGCCGTCGCCGACATGCGCGAGGCCGCCCGCCAGCGCGTCGCCGCCACCTATCCCGCCGTTGCGACGTTCGCCGACCCCGAGGAGATGATTGCGCGGGGCGACATCGACGCGATCGTCATCGCAACGCCCGTCGGCACGCACTACGGGCTCGCCAGGCTCGCCCTCGACAACGGCAAGCACGTGCTCGTCGAGAAGCCGATGACGCGGACCTCGGAGGAGGGCCGCGACCTCATCGCGCGGGCCGCCAAGGCCAGCCGTGTGCTGATGGTCGATCATACCTTCCTGTTCACCGGCGCCGTGCAGGCCATGGCCGATATCACGCGCTCCGGCCGGCTCGGGCGCATCTGCTATTTCGACAGCATGCGGGTCAATCTCGGCTTGTTCCAGCCCGACGTAAACTGCCTCTGGGATCTGGCGCCGCACGATCTGTCCATCATCGATCATCTGTTCGACGACGACATCGTCGACCTCGAGGTGTCGGGCTACTGCCACGTCGACGACGGACGGCCGGACATGGTGTTTCTCACGCTGCACTTCGCCGGCAATGCGGTCGCCCACTTCAACATGAGCTGGATGTCGCCCGTGAAGGTGCGCCGGTTCACCATCGGCGGCACCCAGCAGATGCTGATCTGGGATGACCTCGACCAGGACCAGAAGATCAAGATTTACGACCACGGCATCGAGTTCCAGCCGCAGGAGAGCCGAAACCTCATCATTCCCGAGTATCGCATCGGCGACATCTACTCGCCGAAGGTCTCGCGCCGCGAGGCGCTGGCGGGCGTGGCGAGCCATTTCGCCGCCGTCATCGCGGGCACGGAGGCATCCATCATGGACGGCGCCAAGGGTCTCAAGGTGGTCGAGATTCTCGAGCGCGCGGACGCCAAGCTCACCGCCAACCTCGCCGTCACGGCGGGGCGCCGCCAGGGCAGGCACACCTGACATGGCGCTGAGGGTTCTTGTCACCGGCGGCGCCGGCTTCATCGGCAGCCATCTCGTCGACGCACTTCTCGCCGACGGGCACGAGGTGCGCGTGCTCGACGACCTGTCCGTTGGCAGCCGGGGCAACCTCGCGGAGGCCGAGGCGACGGGGCGCCTCACCTTCGTTCTGGGCAGCATTACCGACCCCGCGACCGTCGCAGCGGCCGTAGAAGGAACGAGCCACGTCTTCCACCTCGCCGTGCAATGCGTGCGCCGCTCGCTGCGGCTCCCCATCGAATCGCACGACGTCAACGCAACGGGCACGCTGCTCCTACTCGAGGCCGCGCGCGCCGCCAAGGTCGACCGCTTCGTCTACTGCTCGTCCTCCGAGGTCTACGGCAACGCCTCGACCGGGCGGCTCCTGGAGGATCAGACGGTCTGCCAGCCGATGACGGTCTATGGCGCAGCCAAGCTGGCCGGCGAACTCTATACGGACGCCTATCTGAGGACCTACGAGCTGCCGACCACCGTCGTGCGCCCGTTCAATGCCTACGGGCCGCGCGCCTATCACTTCGGCACGCGAGCCGAGGTGCTGCCGCGCTTCGTCAACCGCGTGCTGAACGGTTTGCCGCCCGTCATCTTCGGCGATCCGAGCAACGGGCGCGACTTCACCTACGTCACGGAACTCGCTCACGGGATAAAGCTCGCCGGCTTCGAGCCGGGTCTCGTCGGCCAGCGCGTCAATCTCGCCTACGGGCGGATGGTGACCGTCGGCGAGATCGCCGATCGGGTACTCGCCGCGCTGGGCCGCAACGATCTCACTGTGGCGATCCACGGTGCCCGGCCCGGCGACGTGCACCAGCTTCACGCCGATACCGCGAAGGCGAACAGGCTCATGGGCTACACGGCGAACATCGCATTCGAGGAGGGCCTCGAGCGCTACCTCGCTTGGGTGCGCCGGACCTATCCCGACCCCAAGGTGCTGATCGAGGACACGATCGAGAACTGGACGGTGCCGACCGGCTCAACGAGGCTGTCATGAGCGAGCAGCAGCGCCAGATCGCCTTTGCGCGGCCGTGCTTCGGTGTGGAGGAGCAGGAGGCCGCCGCCCGCGCCATCGCCAGCGGCTGGGTCGTCGGCGGTCCGCGCCTCGAGGAACTCGAGCGCCAGTTCGCCACCACCTGCGAGACCGCGCACGCCGTCGGCGTCTCGTCGTGGACGACGGGTGCGTTCCTCGTGCTCAAGGCCCTCGGCATCGGGCCGGGCGACGAGGTCATCGTGCCGTCGCTGACCTTCATAGCCTCGGTCAACGTCATCGTCCATGCAGGTGCCACGCCGGTGTTCGCGGACGTGGATACCGCCACCTACAACGTCGATCCCGCCGACGTCGCCGCCAAGATCACTGCGCGCACGAAGGCGATACTGCCGGTCGACCAGATCGGCCTGCCGTGCGAGATCGACCGCCTGTTGGCGATCGCCGAGCGCGCGGGCCTCGTCGTCATCCAGGACGCCGCCTGCTCGATCGGCGCGCGCTTCCGTGACCGACCCGTCGGCGCGGTGGCTCCCGTCACCATCTTCTCGCTGCACGCGCGCAAGGTCGTCACGACCGGCGAGGGCGGCATGATCGTCACCAACGACGAGGGTTTTGCCGCGCGCCTGCGCCTGCTCCGCCACCAGGCCATGTCGCTGTCGGATTTCCAGCGGCATACCGGCGCGCCGACCGATTTCGAGAGCTATCCCGAGATCGGCTACAACTTCCGCATCACCGATATCCAGGCCGCCGTCGGCGTCGTGCAGATGCGCAAGCTCGACGCCATGATCGCTCGCCGCCACGCCATCGCCGAGCGCTATACGGCGGCCATCGCGGACCTGCCCCAGTTCGTTGCTCCGTATGCGCCTGAGCACGTCGTGCCGAACTGGCAATCCTATCAGGTGCTGGTTGCAACGGGCGGACGTGCACGGCGCAACGCCGTCCTCACCGGCCTGCACGCGGCGGGCATCGCGACGCGGCGCGGCGTCATGGCCTCTCATCGCGAGCCGCCCTACGCGCCCATGGGAGCGCGCCTGCCGCGTACCGAGCACGTCGCCGACCATGCCTTCCAGCTGCCCATCTATCCCGACCTGACCGATGCCGAGGTCGAGCGCATCATCGCCGCGCTTGCCAACCTGGCTGCCTGACGCTTCCCCTCGACAGAGGTGACCGTGCCCGCCCGCCTTGCGCAGATCGCGCTCGCCCTCGCCGTCGGCATCGTGCTCGCCACCATCTGGTGGCCGAAGAGCGATCCCTTGTGCTTCAATTGCGAGTCCGACGAGACGCGGCTCCTTTACGGCGTGTTCCAGCTCTCGACAGGCGCGAGCGTCGAGCGCTCCGAGCTCGATGGCTGGTGGTGGAGCCACAAGTACGCCGTCGCCGCGCTGCACTGGATGTTCGGCTTCAGCACCATCGAGAGCTTCGCCGTCATCGCCCGGCTGTTCACCACTCTCGGCGCGCTCGCCGCCATCTGGGGCGCTCAGCGCATACTGCCGGGGGCGGGCATCGCCACTGCCCTGTTCGTTGCGCTGTCGCTGGGGGAGGCCGAAATCTCGCGCCTGTTGCGCGCCGGCCTCGTCATCAAGCCGATGGAGTTCGCGATGGCCGGACTGGCGGTCGCCTTCATCGCCGGCAACGAGCGTTGGCGCAGCAAGAGCGACTATCTCGTTCTCGCGGGGCTGGCCGCACTGTTCGTCGTGGCGCGGCCGAACGTGGTGCTTTCCCTGGCGCCCGTACTCATCGCTCTGGCCATGGCACGCACTGCGGAAGCGCCCATGCTGCCGCGCGCAGCGACCTTAGCGCGCGATATCGCGGCTCTGCCCGATCGCGCTCGCCGCCTCGTGCTGCTGCTGATCGGCTGCGCGCTCGTGCCCGTCGCCGTGCTGGCAACGCGGGTCCTGCCCACCTTCACCCGCTTCGACGACGACGTCACACAGCAGGGCTACGACAACATGTTCGGACCCGCCGCCGGGCCAGGCATCATGGGCGTGTTCGACTTTTTCGCGCCGCGCATCTGGACCCAGGCCGGCGCACCGTTCACGGAGGCGTTCGTCTCCGGCCCGTTCCTGCGCAACGAATGGTGGGCCGTATGGGCCTTGTTCGAGACCGGCGCAATGCTCGTCGTGGCGCTGGGATTAGCTGGGGCAGTCGCGGGAGCGGCGCTCGCCCGCGAGCGGGTACAGGCGGTGTGGCTGGCTGGCGTTGGGGCGATCGCCGCGCAGTGCCTGGCGGCCCTCGTCGACGTCTATCCGATCGGCAATCAGCGCTACGGCTTTCAGGTGCTGCCGCTCACCGCCGCCGCGCTCGGGCTTGCGTGGACGCTCGTGCTCCGATGGGCTTGGGCGCGCTGGCCGGCGGTCGCCATCGGCCCGCTGCCGGCTGACCGCATCCGCCTCATCGTCACGGCTGGCGTCCTTACCATCGGCCTCGTTGCAGCCAGCGTTGCTATCGATCGGGTCCGCCTCGTGCGAGACAAGGTCATCGGCCTCAACGTCACCGGCCGGGCTATCATCGCGGAGATGCAAGCCGTGGCGCCGGGCACGCCGTTCCTGACGAACCTCTATGGCCTCTACATGATGCCGTTCTACGGCCTCACCGACGAGGGCCGGCCACGCGTCATCGGCAACGCGCCCGGGGAAGCATTCGTCGGTCTTCTAGACAACGTCGCGATCGCCGAGCCGGACTTGAGCGCGGCGACCGCCGTGTTCGGACCCGACATCCTCATCGATGCCCGCGGCCGTTCGACGTTCGCCGAGGAGGTCATGCTGCATTGTGCGAGCGGGCGGCCCATCGCGCTTTATTCGCGCCATCCCCCGGCTGCCCACTTCGCGCGCGAGTTCGAGGTACTCAAGGCGAAGTTCACGCCCGTCAGCGAGCGCCGCCAGCGCTACCTGCATTTCTCCATCTGGAAGCCCGCGGCCTGTGACGCCGCTCCCGCCACGCCGGCCCCGGCGCGGTGATGGAGCGCGGCGGAAAACGGGCCCGCACCACTTCTGCACGCCCGCCATCGCACCTATAAGGACGGGGCAGGAACGGCGCTGTGCGGACCCGCGCCCGCGCTGGCCTCAGACATGCAGGGACATCCAAGCATGGCAGCAGACAACGGACACGTGGTCGTGCCCGCCGAATGGGAGCCGCAGCGGGCGATCTACACCGCCTGGCCGGCCGACCCCGACGAATGGAACGGCGACCTCGAGGCGCCGCGCCGCGATATCGCTCGTCTCGTGGCCGCGCTCGCGCTGACCAACTCGGTCTATGTCCTTGTCAACGGCGCAGAGGCGGCAGCCTCTGCGCAGGCCGCACTCGGCCACGACGCCACGCTGATCGAAACCGCCTACGGCGATATCTGGCTGCGCGATACCGGTCCCATCTTTGCACGCTCGGGCCCGGGCAGCGACCGCGTCGCGCTGCGCTTTGCAACGAACAGTTGGGGCGGCAAGTTCGACCTGCCCGACGATGCCGTCGTCGGCGACACCATCGCTGAGCACGCCAGGTGCCCCATCCGCCGCTTCCCCTTCGTTCTCGAAGGCGGCGCCGTCGACCACGACGGGGAGGGCACCGTGCTCACGACCGCGCAGACGCTGCTCAATCCCAATCGCAACGGCTGGACCAGGGCTCAGGCCGAGGCCGCACTCGCCGAGGCGCTGGGAGCGCGCACGGTCGTGTGGATCGACAAGGGCCTGGCCGGTGACCACACCGATGGGCACGTCGACAACATCGCCCGTTTCGTCGCGCCGGGCCGCGTCGTGTGCCAGGCGCCGGCGGGCGCCGACGATCCGAACGCGGCAACGCTCGGGGCTATCGCCGATCGACTGGCGGCTGCCACCGACGCCGCCGGACGGCGGCTCGAGGTCATCCGCATTCCCGGCGTCGGCCTCTACCGGAACGCACGCGGGGACATCGCGCCGGCGAGCTACATGAACTTCGTCATCGCCAATGGCATCGTCGCCGTTCCCGTTTACGGCACGGCGACCGAGGCGGAGGCGCTGTCCGCACTTTCGGCAGCGTTCCCGGGGCGGCGCGTCGTCGGCCTGCCGTCGCGCGGCCTCATCGGCTGCGGCGAGGCTGGCGGCGGGTCGTTCCACTGCATTACCCGCGAGGAGCCGCTGTGATGGCCAACCGCCTCGTCACCGTCGCCGCGCTGCAAACCGCCTACGGCGAGGATATGGCGGCCAACATCGCCGCGACCGCCGACCTGGTGCGCGATGCGGCCGGCAGGGGCGCGCAGATCGTGCTGCCGTCCGAACTGTTCCAGGGTCCCTACTTCTGCACCAGCCAGAACCCGAAATGGTTCGCGTCCGCCCACTCCGTCGATGCGCATCCGTGCGTCGCAGCCCTATCGCGGCTCGCGGGCGAACTCGGCGTCGTCATTCCGATCTCGTTCTTCGAGAAGGATGGCCCCGCCTACTACAATTCGGTCGCCATAGCGGACGCGGACGGCAGCATCCTCGGCGTCTATCGCAAGAGCCATATTCCAGACGGTCCGGGCTACCAGGAGAAGTACTACTTCCGGCCCGGCGACACCGGCTTCATGTCGTTTGCGACCCGCTATGCGCGCATCGGCGTCGGCATCTGCTGGGACCAGTGGTTTCCGGAGGCCGCACGCGCCATGATGCTTGCTGGCGCGGAACTCCTGCTCTACCCGACCGCCATCGGGTCGGAGCCCTACGATGCGGCCCTCGATACGCACGGGCCCTGGCAGCGGGCGATGCAGGGCCACGCGGTGTCGAATGCGGTGCCGGTGATCGCAGCCAACCGCATCGGCCTCGAGACGATCGACGGCGTGAGCCAGCGCTTCTATGGCCACTCGTTCATCGCCGACCAGGCGGGTGGGCTCGTCGCGAGCCTTGGCGCGACCGACAGCGGCGTGATCACCGCGACCTTCGATCTCACGATGATCGAGAGCTACAGAGCCGACTGGGGCTTCTTCCGCGACCGGCGAACAGATCTCTACGCCGAGAGCCTGTTGTAACGGCTGCCGCGCGGGCAGTACGCGCGGCGCCTCGAAATGGCCGTTCAGGGCTATCGCAGCGGCCCCTCACGCTTGTAGTCGCCCCACACTCTTGTCGCGCCACTCACGCTTGTCGCGGCCCCTCAACCCTCGGCACCTTGCAGGTGCCTCGACCTCTCCCCGCTCGCGGGGGGAGGTGAAGGGGGCGGCTCCGCAGCGCTTGCCTTCCCGCACCTCCGCAGCGAGCTTGCCTTCCCGCTGCTCCGCAGCTCGCTGGGTTCGCCTACTCCGCAGCTCTCTCGATTCCGCTACTCCGCAGCTCTCTCGATTCCGCTACTCCGCAGCTCTCTCGATTCCGCTACTCCGCA
>JANRIT010000084.1:0-21836 GCA_033764645.1 Hyphomicrobiaceae bacterium | reverse complement strand
CTCACCTGGCGCGAGTTTTCCGCCCATCTGCTGTTCCACTTCCCCGATCTCCCCGAGACCCCCTTC
Organism: Hyphomicrobiaceae bacterium; assembly: GCA_033764645.1. Classification (GTDB taxonomy): domain Bacteria; phylum Pseudomonadota; class Alphaproteobacteria; order Rhizobiales; family Hyphomicrobiaceae; genus Filomicrobium. The sequence continues at coordinate 21,770 of JANRIT010000084.1, read as the reverse complement.
CGGGCCGAGTTCGGCCGCTTCCCGTGGCGGGAGGACGAGGCAGGCCTCGCCGCCTGGCAGAAAGGCCGGACAGGCTATCCGATCGTCGATGCCGGCATGCGCGAACTCTGGCACACCGGCTACATGCACAACCGCGTGCGCATGATCGTGGGCTCGTTCCTGGTCAAGGACCTGCTTGTTCCCTGGCAGGCGGGCGAGGCGTGGTTCTGGGATACTCTCGTCGACGCCGACCTCGCCAACAACGCCGCGTCCTGGCAGTGGATCGCGGGCTCGGGTGCCGACGCGGCCCCGTACTTCCGCATCTTCAATCCCGTCAGCCAGGGCGAGAAGTTCGATCCCGAAGGCGCCTACGTCCGGCGCTGGGTGCCCGAGCTTGCCCGCCTGCCGGGCACGGCCGTTCACGCACCCTGGCTCGCGGCCCGCAGCGTGCTCGACGCAGCCGGCGTCCGCTTGGGCGAGACCTATCCAGCACCTATCGTCGATCACGCCAAGGCGCGCCGCGCTGCACTTGAGGCCTACGCCGCCGTCAAGGGCAGGGCTGAGTGACAGCGCGGTCCTGCGACCTTGCAGATCGGTAAAGATTGCCTCGCATTTTTAGAGCTTTGCACGCTTTCGCTGCGGGCTCCATTAAGCATTCCTCAGAGCCCCTCGTGTTAATTCCCTGCCAGCGTTCCGCTGCTTTGTCCCGTACTGCGTTGGAGACCTCACGATGCCGAGCCGCATGCTGGCTGGCGTGGCCATGGCCGCGCTGATGATGCTGATGCCTTCCGCGACGAAGGCCACCGAGACGGGCCCCCGCGCGCCGGCGCTCGTCAATGCCGGCACCGCCGAGGCGCCGTCCGCCACTCCGGCGGCTCCTCTGGCGCCAGCCACGGCCCCGGCGGCTCTGCCGGCCGCTGCCGCCCCGGCGGCGCCCGCGACCCCGGCCACATCTGCGACCCCGCCCACCCCGGCTGCTGTGGCCGACACGGCCGCCGCTGCTGCTGCTGCCGCCGAGACGCCTCCCAAGCCCGCTCCGCGTCCCGAGCCGACCTTGCGTGTCGCCATCGACCTCAGCCGCCAGCAGATGACGGTGAGTGAGAACGGTGTCGTTCGCCACGTCTGGTCGATCTCTTCCGGCCGCGCCGGCTACCGTACGCCGACCGGCACGTACCGCGGCCAGTGGATGAGCCGCATGCACTACTCGCGCAAGTACGACAACGCGCCGATGCCGCACTCGGTGTTCTTCCACAACGGCTTTGCCATCCACGCGACGTACGCCACCGGCATGCTCGGCCGGCCCGCCTCGCACGGCTGCATCCGCCTCGCTCCCGCAAATGCCAAGACGTTCTACGGTCTCGTCGCCCGTCACGGCCTCGGCATGACGCGTATCGCCATCCACGGCACGGCTCGTGACAGCGCGCCGGCGATCGCACAGCGCAAGACGTACCGCGCCAAGGTCCAGCAGGCCTGGTCGGGTTACGCACCGTGGGGTGCCGAGCCGGCGCCGGCGGCGCGCGCTCAGGTCGTGCGCGTCAAACCGAAGCCGACCTACAGCCTCGGAGCGGCGCCTGCCAAATACACCTGGCCCGGTGATGCTCCACGCCGCTCGCCGCGCGGTTGAACCGCCTGCAAGGTCCCCGCTCCCGCCTTCCCGGACGCCGCGTCAGCGGCGATCCGGGATCTTTCCGATCGGCGTGTAAAGGCCCAGGCTCCGCGCGCTCCCGCGCTCCGGCCGGGACGACGACCATGGACCGGGAGGCGGCCGCTCGCCGGCGATGACCTCGATCAGAACGGGTTCCAGGTGGCCGTAGGCGTGAAGCGGATGTAGCCGATGTTGGCTCCGATCCTGAGCCCGAGCCCCGTGCGGATCGGCGCCATGATCACGGGCCCGCCCTTCAGGAGGGTGACGCCCACGCCGCCCAGAACATAGGCCGAGCCGCCGAGGCCCGTGAACGCCCGGAAGAGCTGCTCGGGCTCGTTGAGCCGGTAGATCAGGAACATCGTCCGCGATCCCTCCGCGCCGAAATCGGTGCCGAGCGAGGGGCCATGCCAGTAGATCGGCTGCGAGCCGCCACGCCGCATGAACAGGGTGCCCTTGCCATAGCGCACGCCAGCCAGGAACGCGCCGCCGCCTTCGCTGCCGAGCACGTAGGCGGTCGGCTGGCCCCAGCTCCGGAACGTCTGCTCGACGACCGCGGCTACGCTCGTCGAAAGCGGACCGAAGAACCCTGTCGTGGCGTCCCTGATCTCCTCCACCGTGTAGCCGGCTTCCGGGCTCTCGAGAGCACCCGGCGGCAGGGGCGGCATGGGCATCAGCGCCGGCTCGGCGGTCGGGCCGGGTGGCGGGCCTGGCGGCGGCAGCGGTGCGGCCGCGACCTCGCTACCCGAAGCGGGTGGTGAACCAGCCGGCCGGCCCGGTGCTGCCGTTGTCGATTCCCAGCCGGACTGCGGGGCGCCTGGGGTTTGCCGGCTCGGCTGTGTGCCGGCCGGCGCGCTCGGCCGTGATGCAGCGGCAGGCGGCTTGGGAGCATCCTCGAGGCGGCTCGAGCGCAGCGGCGGAACCGGCGCGACGGCCGGAGGAGCGGGCGCCGCCGACGTCTTCGGCGCCTCGCTGCCAGCCCTCGCCTTGTCGGCGATCTCCCCATCGATCTTGGCAAGGGTGTACGTCGTCTTGGCCTTCATGACGGCTAGCAGCTCATCGCTCGTCGCCTTCAACTCGGCGAGCTTGGCACAGTCGGCGGGACCCGCCTCCGCCGAGCGGCCGAGCTGGTCGATCTTCGACAGGAGATCGTTCGCGCGCGCATCGAGTTCTGCGATTCGGCTGTCCTGAAGGTACTCGTAAGCCGCCTCGTCATGGCTCTGATCGGTCCAGCCCTTGGCCGCCTTGAGCGCCGCGATGCGGTCCGAAAGATCGCCGATCACCGAGAGATTGTAGCTCCTGAGCCGCTCGCCGGCCTCATCGACCGCCGTCGCGAAAGAGCTCTCCTGACAGAGCTGGCCCTGCTGCGCCCTGACGTCGGTGACGGTCAGCGCGACGGCGCTGGTCCACCCGGCCAAGGCCACGGTGGCGACGGATGCAAGCCGCCATCGGCGGCCACCATGCGGCGGCCCTGGCGAGTGGGATGAACGCTGCATATCGACGACGCTCCTCGCAAGGGACCGGTTTATCGGCAGAGCCCGACGAAACGCGCCGCCCCCGGATTAGTTTCCTGTGATCGTGCGCACGACCGAAGACGTCGGCCGGGCGTTCAGCATCGGGCCCGCGAATTCCTTGGCAATCGCCTCGTCGAACTCCGCGAGCGAGATGGCCGGCTCGCGCGCCTTCATGTGCACGACCTTGTAGCCGCCTTCTTTCAGCTTCTTGAGCAGGTCCGGCATGGCTCCCGCGGTCGACTTCTGGAAGTCGTGCATGAGGATGATGCCCTTGCCCTTCTTGGCGAGCTTGTCGAGCACCGCCTTAGTCACCGCCTCGGGCTTGCGGTGCTTGAAATCGAAGGAATCGAGATCCATCGAGAACGGGGCGAGATTGCGTTCGGCGATGTAGGTCATCATCTCAGGCGGGTCTTGCAGGAACGGGAAGCGGAAGAACGGCGAGGGCGGCGCGCCGAGCGCGGTCTTCACGGCGCTGATCCCCTTCTCGACCTCCGCACGGTCATTGCCGTCCTTCTTGACGCGCTTGTCGTTGAGGTTGGCGTGCGAGAACGTGTGCGTGCCGATGGTGTGGCCTTCACCTGCGACCCGCTTCAGGATATCGGGATGCCACATGGCGTGCTTGCCGATGATGAAGAACGTCGCCTTGGTGCAATGGGCGGCGAGTGCATCGAGAACCGCCGGCGTCGTACCCGGCCACGGGCCGTCGTCGAAGGTCAGCACGATCTCACCGGGCGCCAGGAAGTCATGCACCTTGTACTGCTCCAGGCCGAATGCCGGCCCGCCGGTCGTGTCGATCTCGACCGTGCGCGACACGCCGAGCGCGTCGGGATTGTTCGGGCAGCCCTGCGCCAGCGCGCCGGAACTCGTCGACAGGCTGGCCCAGAACAGTGCGGGCAAGGATAGTGCGAGCGCGGCAAGGGCGCGGGACATGAGGTCGCCTCCGTGATCAGGATGCCGGCACGCTGTGAGACGCGTCGCCGGCGTGGTCGCATCCGAATGCGCCGGATAATGCGCCGGGCGTGAGAGTCGGTGCAAGGCCACTCGCCCCACTTGTCTGCTAACGGCCGAATGGTGTGACCCGCCGACGGGCCGACAGCATGGCTTTGCCGTTACGGGCGATAAAGGTCGCCGGAGCAATTGAGGTAGGACGCGCGCACACTCTGCGGCAGGGGGCCGGCGATCTCGAGATGGAGCCGGGCGCCGTTCCGGGCGAGGAGCTCGATGCGCGCGCCGCCGACCATCACCGACTGGATGAAGAGGGCTCCCGCGACCTGATCGAGCGCGCCTTCCATGCTGATGCCGCCATCGGCCGTCGTGCTGGCCGGGCCGAAGGCCGAGCGGGTATCGAGCCGCGATGAGGCGAGCGCCAGGTCGGCAATCGGCTCGCTCGCGCCGGACGACGTGGCCCACTGGCCGGCGAGCAGGAACACCGTACCGCCGCCGCGCCGCAACGTGTTCAGGTCGATGCGCACCCTCTGCCCCTCCGTCTCGAAATGGGCAACGAGGCCGCACCCTTCGAGCGTGCCGTCCCGCATCAGAACGGACGGCTCGACGCGCGAGGCCCGCGCGGCCGGCTTCGCCAGGGTCTCGCAGACACTGGTCGCCAGCACGCAATGCACCAGCGCCGGCAACCAAAAATTATGGCTGGCGGGCAGAAGTCGGCGCCAGCGGTCGTGAACACCAGCGTTCATCATGCGTGGAAGGTCCTTTGTTCCTTTGCATTTCAGGCAACCTTTACGCTTGTCTGGCCAGTGTGGGTCAGCGTTGCGACCGCCATAGTGTCAGCGGCACCGACCTTGCACCCCCTCCACGCGACGGGAAACCTGCCTGTTCGCGCAGTTCCTGGGGTCTGGTCCGCCACTGTGCGTCGATGGCGCGTGGCCGGCCGTGTGACCTAGCGAGACGCGCCGACGCGATAGGAGTGTGGCAGTGGCCATGAGCCCAGACATCGATACCGCCGCGCCACGCCCATCCGCACCAACCTTCGGCGAGCCGCATCAGCCGCATCAGAAGACGTTCGCGTCCGTCGATCTGTCGAGCTGGGTGAGCTGGATCTGCTACTGGGTCGGCGTGCACCAGATGGCCGATGCCGCCGTGCTCGCCGACTTGGCGCGCCTCGGGCCCGGCGCCGCCGTGCTGGCCGGTACGATCGCCGCCTTCTTCCTCTCCGTCGTACTCATCCAGCGGCACATGCGCCTGTCGCTGCTTGCAAACTCCTACGCGCCGCCGAGCGAACTGGTCACAACCGGCCCCTTCCGCTTCTCGCGTAACCCGATCTACCTCGCTTTTCTTCTGCCCATTGCCGGTCTCGCCTACTACGACGGGCTTGTCGCCTTCGTGACGGCGGCCATCTACGTGGCCAGCATGACCGCCTTCGTGATCGGCCACGAGGAGCGCCATCTCGAGCGGCAATTCGGCGCCGAGTATCTTGCCTATCGCGCCCGCGTGCCGCGCTGGCTCTGGCCGTTCTGAACCCGACTCCTTGAAAACCGGGCCTCGTGTTTCGCGCGGAACAGCGCGGAACCCGGTCCACGCCTAGCTTCAGGTCATCGAGGATGCATCGCCCCAACGGCCACCCCCAACGGTCAGCCCCACGGGCCACAACGCGAGGATGAACCCGATGACCCGCACCCTTCTTTCCCTGACGATCGCCACCGCCGCCGCCGTTGCCGCCGTGACGGCCCTTGCGACGAACGAGGCGCACGCCGGTCGTGGCGGCTCCTCGCAGATCTACCAGCAGACCTACGAGTTCAAGCAGCCGATGCACGGCTATGAGGGCCGTTCGCCGCTCCTGCCGCACAAGTACTGCACCTACAAGCGCTTCCCCAAGCGCGCCTGTGCCGTCGACCGCAACGGCTACGAGAAGTGCAGGATTGTCGGCTGGGAGCTCGAGCAGACTTGCTACTGAGCCGAGATTCGAGCGCAACCTCCGGTGAAGACTGGCTCGCCGCGATCGCGGCGGGCCCTTTTCGGCTGCGTCCCGTGCGATCCATCACGTCCCGCCGCGCAGCCCGCCGCGCGGCGCGTTCACGGCTTGCCGAGCAGCCGGTCGGCGAGGCGTCGCTGCGTCGCCGTTCCCTTCCCGCCCTGGCGGTGAGGCTCCACGAAGCCTCGCCCCGTAACGCCACCGGGTGCGCTCAGCTTATCGGGCGCGGCTGATGCCGGAAGGCTGTGATGATCGAGCGTCTCGGCGCCGAGCACCCGCTGCAAGCGGTGCTTCAACAGCGCCTTGGCCGGGGCCGCCGCCTCCAGCACGTCACGCAGCTTGTGGAACTCGAGCACGTGGAATCGCCCGACGTCGACCTCGATCAGGATGTCGGGCCGGCGCGAGCGCAGCTTCTCCTCCACGATCGTGCGTTGCAGGATGTGGAGCGAGGAGACCACCGTCTCCAATGCGCTGGGCGTGCTGCGGTCGTCAGCCAATCGCCCGGCGCCCGACACGTTGACGGCGACGATGATGTCGGCCGCACCATCGATGAGATCGAAGGGAAGCGGATTGACGAGGCCGCCGTCGAGCAGCGTGCGATCGTCATTCGTTACCGGCGCGAAGATCACCGGCAGCGCCATGCTCGCTGCCACTGCCTTGCGCAGCGCTCCGTGTGACAGGACGACCTGGCCCTGATCGTGGAAGTCGGCGGCAACGATATGCAGAGGGATCTGCAACTCGGCGAAGTCGCGCGCCACCCGGGTCGGCATCACGAGATCGACGAGTGCCTCCGCATTGACGAGGGCCGAACGCAGGCTCAGCACGCTCAGCATCTTCTGCAGGGGCTGCTGGCGCGCCGAGAACGCCTGCCGCAGGATATCGACGCGGCTTTTCAGAACCTCCTCGGTGTGGGCCCGGATTTGCGCGGCCGAGTAGCCAGAGGCATAGGCTGCCGCGAACACCGCACCGATCGAGGTACCGGCCATCACCGCAGGCTTGAGCCCCAGTTCGTCGAAGGCTTCGAGCGCCAGGATATGGGCAAGCCCCCTCGCGCCGCCGCCGCCGAGCGCGAGCCCGATCGTGGGCCGTCGCACGACGTCGCCGCCCTGGGCCGACGCGCCGGTGCCGTCTGCGGGTATGCCGCTCGCCACGCGCGAACTCCTCCTCATCGAAGCGGGGATGGCAGTCTGGTACGCCGGCGAGACTGGCCGCCAACTGTGGAAACGCGAGGGCAGAGCGGCGACACGCGCTGCCGCTGATCCTTACCGCGCCAGCGCCCGCCAGCCGATGTCGGAGCGGCAGAAGCCGTCGGCGAAATCGATTTTGCCGATCGCCGCGTAGGCCCGCTCGCGCGCTTCCGCCACCGTGCGCCCGCTCGCGGTGACGTTGAGCACGCGCCCGCCGGCGGCCACGATGCGGCCGGCTTCGCGCGCCGTGCCGGCATGGAAGACGGTCACGCCCTCGGTCGCGCCGGCTGCTGCGAGACCTTTGATCTCGCACCCCTTCTTCGGCGTGCCGGGGTAGCCGCTGGCGGCCATCACGACGGTCAGCGCCGGCTCGGGCCGCCAGTGCAGCCTGACATCTGCGAGCGTGCCGTCGGCAGCCGCGATGAGGGCCGGCAGCAGGTCCGAGGCGAGGCGCACCATCAGCACCTGGCATTCCGGATCGCCGAAGCGCGTATTGTACTCGATGAGCTTGGGCCCGGCCGGCGTCAGCATGAGGCCTGCGTAGAGCACGCCACGGAACGGGGTGCCGCGCCGGGCCATCTCGTCGATCGTTGGTGTGATGATCTCCGCCATGACACGCTCGACCAGCGCCTCGGTCATCACGGGCGCGGGCGAATAGGCGCCCATGCCGCCGGTATTGGGACCCGTGTCGCCGTCGCCGACGCGCTTGTGATCCTGCGCCGTGTCTAGCGCCAGCGCCGTCGTGCCGTCGACGAGCACGAAAAAGCTCGCTTCCTCACCCTCCAGGAACTCCTCGATGACGACCTCGTGGCCGGCCGCGCCGAAGCTGCCGTCGAAGCACGCCTCGACGGCGGCGATCGCATCGTCCCGGGTGGCGGCGATGACGACGCCCTTGCCGGCGGCGAGCCCGTCGGCCTTGACGACGATCGGCAGCGGGCCTGCCTCGACGTGGGCCATGGCCTCCTGCCGCGTCGTGCAGCGCCGGTAGCCTGCCGTCGGGATGCCAACCGCCTGGCACAGGTCCTTGGTGAATCCCTTCGAGCCTTCAAGTTGCGCGGCCGCCCGGCTCGGTCCGAAAGCGCGGATGCCGGCCGCCGTGAGATCGTCGACGAGGCCGGCGACGAGCGGCTGCTCCGGGCCGATGACGACGAGTCCGATCTCCTCGACTCGGCAGAACCGGACGACGGCGGCGTGATCGGTGATGTCGAGGGCAACGGGCAGGGCGTGCTCGGCGATGCCGGGATTACCCGGCGTGCAGTAGAAGGCGCCGAGCCGCGGGCTTTCGGCGAGCTTCCAGGCGAGTGCGTGCTCGCGCCCGCCGCCGCCGATGATCAGGACGTTGATGTCGAGTGGCAGATCGGTCATGGGCCCGTCATGGCATTGCGCTTTGCGCCTGTCGTCTTGGTGCTCTCGTCTCGTCGCCGGGCGGTCGAACATGCGGCAGGCGCCGTTCGGCTGAGGCTTGCAGCGCCACCGTGCGTGGCGGCACTCCCCTCGCGCCTCGTTCCGACCGCGATCATGTATCATCGCGCTCGACGCCAGCAAGCAAGGACCGATTCGTGGCCCTCCCCCCGTCAGCCGATCAGTCTCCAGCGACCAAGCCCGCCGGTAACGCACCGGAGTTCACCGTGTCCGAGTTGTCGGGCGCGATCAAGCGTGCACTCGAGGACGGCTTCGACCATGTCCGGGTGCGGGGCGAGCTTGGCCGCATCAGCCGTCCGGGCTCCGGCCACGTCTACCTCGATCTGAAGGACGACCGGGCGGTGCTCTCCGCCGTCATCTGGAAGGGTACGGTGAGCCGCCTGCGTGTCGCTCCCGAACAGGGCATGGAGGTGATCGCGACCGGCCGCCTGACCACCTTCCCTGGGCAGAGCAAGTACCAGCTCGTCATCGAGGCCATGGAGCCCGCCGGCCTCGGCGCGCTGATGGCGCTGTTGGAGGCGCGCAAGCAGAAGTTCGCCGCCGAGGGACTGTTCGACGCCGCCAGAAAGCGCCGCCTGCCCTTCCTGCCGCGCGTCGTCGGCATCGTCACGAGCCCGACGGGTGCGGTCATCCGCGACATGCTGCACGGCTTCGCCGAGCGCTTCCCGACGCGTGTCCTCGTCTGGCCGGTGCGCGTGCAGGGCGAAAGTTGCGCTGCCGAGGTGGCCGCCGCGATCAGAGGCTTCAACGCGCTCGCTGATGCGTCACCCGTACCCCGGCCCGACGTCATCATCGTCGCGCGCGGCGGCGGCAGCCTGGAGGACTTGTGGGGCTTCAACGAGGAGGTCGTCGTCCGCGCCGCCGCCGACAGCCGCCTGCCGCTGATCTCTGCGGTGGGCCATGAAACCGACTGGACCCTCCTCGACCTCGTCGCCGATGCCCGCGCACCGACACCCACCAAGGCGGCCGAATGGGCCGTCCCGAAACGGTCGGAGCTGCTTGAAAGGCTCGCCGAGCACGCCTCGCGCCTGCGCCTCGGGCTGCGCCGTCGCCTCGAGCAGGCGCGCAGCGACTGGCGCGCCGCAGCGCGGGGACTGCCGCGTGCCGACACCCTGCTGGCCGAGCCGCGCCAGCGCTTCGATGCTGTCGCCCGGCGCCTGCCAAAGGCGCTATCGGCCAATACCGGCCTCAGCGAGCGCCGCTTCCTGGCGATCGCCAGCCGGTTGTCGGTCCGCCTTGCCGCCCATCGCATCGAGGCCGGGCGCAAGCGTCTGACGCTGATCGCCGGCCGCGCCGACAATGCACTGTTGCGCGTGGCGTCGGCCCGCCGCGCCCGCCTGGCGCGCGTCTCGGGCCGCCTGCAGCCGACGAGCCTGCGCCAAGGCTTCGTGCAGCAGCGCAACCGCTTGGACGGCCTCATGGGCCGCGCACGGCTCGCGCTCGCCACGCTCGTCGCGCGCCGCCGGCAGGCGTTGTTGTCGGAGGGCAAGCTGCTGGCGAGCCTCGGCTACCAGGGTGTACTGGCGCGCGGCTACGCGCTCGTGCGCGATGCCGACGGCCGCACCGTGCGCAGCGCGGGTGAGCTGCCGCCAGCGACGCTCGTCGAGATCGAGCTTGCCGACGGCCGCGTCGGGGCGCGCATCACCGGGCGGCACATGCCGGGCGACGGCCTGCCTCACGATCCGGAGACCAGCGAGGAGACGAGGTCCGAGCCCGCCCGTCCCGCGCGTCGGCTGGCGCCTCCCAAACAAGGGAGCCTGTTCTGATGGGCGGGACAGCACGCGATAGGACACGCACTCCTGCGTCGCGGGCGCCCCTTGACGGCACCGGGGGCAACACTGCCACTATCTACCGCTGCGCTACTGACGTTCCGCCTGCGCCCTGCCTTCGCCCGCGAGGGGCGAGCCTGAAACGCCCTGCCCGAAAGTCTCTGCCCGAAAGTCTCTGAATGAACCGCTTCGACAAGTTCTTCGGTCTCTCCAGCGAGGCGCGCATCAAGTATCTCGATGGCGAGTTCCAGGTGGTCTCGCAGGGAGATTTCGTGCGCTGCGCCGTGTCGGGCCGGCCGATCATGCTGCCCGATCTGCGCTATTGGAGCGTCGCCCGGCAGGAAGCCTACGCGGACGCCGCCATGTCGTTGCAGCGCGTGCTGGAGCTCAAGAAGCGCGCGCCATGACCGGCGCCAGCAGCGCCACGAGCCGTTTGCGGTCAGCATCAGTCATCTCCAGCGTGATGCGTGCCGGCAGGCTCGACACCGCGACCTCGGCCAGCGCGGTTCCGGGCCGCGCGCCGTGCACCCTGACCCAGTCCTTTTCCGTGGTCACCAGACGTGCGCCGTGCCGGCGCGCCAGTGTCGTCAGCCGCAGGGCATCCCCCTCCACCAGGATCTGATGGTCGCGGAAGGCAACTGCCTCGGCGACGTCGGCTCCGACCCGTCGCAGCAGGTCGAAAAAGCGGGCTGGATTGCCGATCCCTGCGAAGGCGACGACGCGCGTGCCGGCGAGCGCGCGAACATCCTCGGCGGGCTCGGGCCACGCCGCCAGCACGGGTCCCGCAAACGACGTGCGCAGGTACTCCAGCATGCCATGGCCGCGCCGCTCACCCTCCTCGCCGGCCGCCTCTGGGCACGGCAGATTGACGACGATCGCATCCGCCAAGGTGAACTGGAAGGCGAGCGGGGCCCGGAGTGGTCCGGCCGGGATGACTTCGCCCGACCCGAAGCCGCGCTGTCCATCGACCACCGCGAGGGTCAGGGCCTTGGCCAGCGAGGGATTCTGCAAGCCGTCGTCCATGATGAGAAGGCTCGGCCGTGGCGCCAGCGCCGCCGCCAGCCGGGCGCCGCTCGGCCGGTCCCGGGCGACGATGGTCGGGTGAGCACGGGAGAGGAGCAGGGGCTCGTCGCCGACGTCGCGGGCGTGATGCAGGCCGGGCGCGACGACGACGGGACCCCGCTCGCTGCCGCCGTAGCCGCGCGACAGGAAGGCCGGCCGCCCGCCGAGTTCGGCCGCGAGTGCGGCGAGGCGCAGCGCGAGTGGCGTCTTGCCCGTGCCGCCGGCGGTGAAGTTGCCGACACAGACGACCGGCAGCTCCGCCGTCGCGGCACGCGCCTGCCGCCAGCGGCGCTCCACCGCCGCGCCGTAGATTGCAGCCGCCGGACGCAACGCCCCGATGCGCCAGTCACCATCGCGTTTGCCGTACCACCAGGAGGGCTCATCGAGGTTCACGGCTGCACCTCGGCGTCAGGCGCCGCACGCCCCGCGCGCACCGGCAGTCGTTCGAGGAGAGCGCTGACCGTGCGTTCGAGCGCGCCGCCGAGGCCGGCAAGTGCGGTGACGGCGGCTGCGTGCTGGGCGCGCAGCGCGGATTCGTCGGCGATGAGGTCGCCGACGGCGCCGGCAAGGCTTGCTGCATCGGTGACGACGCGCGCGCCTTTGCCCTCGATCAGCGCCCCGTAGACGTCGGGAAAATTGCGCCACGACGGCCCGGTCAGCACGGCGGCCTGATGGCGCACGGCCTCGATCGGGTTCTGCCCGCCGCGATCGATCAGCGAGCCGCCGATGAGCGCGATGGGTGCGAGCGCGAACAGCGTGCCGAGTTCGCCGATGGTGTCGGCGACATAGACCTCGGTGGCCGGCTCCGGCAGGTCGCCCAGCGAGCGCTGGCGCACGCGCAGCCCCTGCTGGCGCAGGGCCTCCGCGACGGCCGTGCCGCGCTCGGGATGGCGCGGCGCGATGATGGTCAGGAAACTCTCGAAGCGGCGCGCGAGGATCTTGTGGGCGGCCCCGACGATCGCCTCCTCGCCCTCGTGCGTGCTCGCCGCAACGTATCCTTGCCGGCCCGACGCGGCTGCGACGAGCCGTTCGTAGGCGTCGTGGTCGACCGGCTGCGCCGGGGCATCGATCTTGAGGTTGCCGGCGACGCCGACCACCGGCGCGCCGAGATCGGTGAAGGCCGCCGCGATCTCCGGAGTCTGGGCCAGCACGAGGTCGAAGCGCGAGAACAGGCGCCGGGCGAGCCGTCCCTGCCGCCGCCAGCGCTTGTGGCTGCGCCTGGACATGCGCGCGTTGACCAGCGCGAGGGGAATGCCGCGCGCCGTCGTCTCGAGCACGAGGTTCGGCCAAACCTCCGATTCGGTGAGCACGGCGAGGTCGGGCCGCCAGTGCGCGAGGAAGCGGCGCACATGGGCCGGTACGTCGAGCGGTACGAACTGGTGGATCGCGCCGGGTGTAAGCCGCTGGCGCGCCACCTCGGCGGAGGTCACGGTGCCGGTGGTGATGAGGCAGGTGACGTCCGGCCGCGCGCGCCCCAGTCCGTCGATGACCGGCAGGATCGCGTTCATCTCCCCCACACTCGCCGCATGCATCCAGATGAGCGGGCCGTCGGGTCGCGGGGTCCGGCTGCGTCCGAACCGCTCGCCCTGCCGGGCCGGGTCCTCCTTGCCCTTGCCCGCCCGCCAGCGCAGTACGAAGGGGAGTGCGGGCCGCGCGAACGTCGTCAGCGCGCGATAGGCAGAGAGCCTGAGGCCGGTGTTCGCCGGTGGCGGCAACACGGCGCCCGGCGTTGCCGCAGCTGGATCTGCCCCGGCAAGCTCATAGGCCCTGAGCCAGACGGCCGTCAGCGCGCTTTCGACCTCCTTGCGCTTCGCCTCGAGCGCCTGAGCGTCCGCATCGCGCGGCACGGTGATCGGATCGCCGACGACGTGCGCCAGTCGCGAGAACGGCAGGTTGATCGTCAGCCGGCTCCACGTCGGCAACGACCGGTAGCGTGACGTCGCCGAGGCGACCGGCAGGATCGGGCGGCCGGACAGACGGGCGAGCGTGACGATGCCGAGGCCTGCAACGCGCGCCGGCCCGGGTGGCACATCCGCCGTCATGACGATCGAGGCGCCGCCATCGAGCGCCGCGATCGACGCCCGGAGCGCCTGCGCGCCCCCGCGATCCTTCTTGCGCCCTCCCGCCCCCGCGCCTCGGATGAGTTCCACCCCGAGGGCTGCCATGGCCTGCGCGATCGGCTCGGCGTCACCATGCCGGGCGACCATGGCGGCGAAGCGCAGGTCTTTCGGCCTCGCCGTCGCCAGCATCATGAACTGACCGTGCCAGCAGGCGAGGATGGCAGGGCTGTTGCGGCGCAGCTTGGCGTCGAGGTCGGCCGGCTCGTGGACCACCTTGGAGGAGCGCGCGACGAGGCCGATGAAGCTCGCGATGGCTGGGCCGCCGATGCGCCACAGGCCTGTTCGCTCGCCGCGCGGGCTCGGCCGCGACCGCGCCGCGCCATCGTCCTCCGTTTTCACCTCGCCCGCGCGCAATGGTCCCTCGTGCATCCCGCTGCGTTGCCCGCAAGTCTGCGCTGCGCAGCGCCATGAGGCCAAGTCGGTCGGCAGTCGTATAGCGGCGCCGCACGCAGCGCCAGCATCCATGCAGGTCTGAGCCCCTATAGTGCACGCAGTCACGCTGTTGCCGGGCGAGCACGGTCTTCTTGTGAACCTGAGCCGAACTCTGTAGGAAGCAGCGGCGAGGCAGGAATCTGCGATCACTGGCGGGAGTTGGCCTGCGAACCGGCGAGCCGCTCGCGGGTAACCACTGTCGAGGGAGACGCAGCCGCGACCATGGCGGGGTTGGTGAAATCGACCAAGCGCGTGATGAAGCGCTACACCATGGCCTGGCGCCACGGGCTCATTGCGTACTCACCTCCATGGCTGCAGCGATCCCTCGGGCCGCTCGCCAGCCAACTCGACATGCTGTTCGTCGACCATGGCATCTTCCGGCTGATCTATCTCAACAAGCACCGCCTGTCGGCCGAGGCCTGGCGCAGCGCCCAGCCCGGTCCGCACCACCTGCGCGCGATGCAGCGCCAGGGGATCCGCACCATCGTCAACCTGCGCGGCGAGCGCTCGTGCGGCAGCTACTGGAACGAGCGCCGCGTGTGCCAGGAGACGGGCCTCACGCTCGTCAATTATCAGGTTCGCTCGCGCGCCGCGCCGTCGCGCGAGGAGATCCTGGGGGCCGCCCGCCTGTTCGATGAGGTCGAGTATCCGATCCTCATGCATTGCAAGTCCGGGGCGGACCGCGCCGGCCTCATGAGCGTGCTCTACCGGCACCTGCGCGAGGGTGTGCCGATGGAGGAGGCCAAGCGCGAATTGTCGCTGCGCTATGGTCACATCCGGCAGGCTGACACGGGCATCCTCGATGCCTTCTTCGAGCGCTACATCGCCGACACGAAGACGCGGCCGATGCCTTTCCTCGAATGGGTCACGACCGTCTACGACCCAGATGAATTGCGCCGCACCTTCCAGTCGAGCGGGTTCGCCAACCGCATCGTCGACAACGTGCTCAATCGCGAGTGAGCCTTGCTGCGGCGGGCGTGCTGTCCCCGCCTCCGGCGTTGCTGCCAGCGCTGCCATCGCTGTCTGCTGCGCTGTCTGGGGCGAGGCTTGCCGCCTCGGCATCGTCGGCCGCGAACGCCTGCGCGCGCGCCAGCCGCGCATAGGCGCCGTCCTGGGCGACGAGGTCCCAATGCCGGCCGCTCTCGACGAGGCGGCCATCCTCCAGCACGCAGATGAGGTCGGCGCTCTGCACGGTCGACAGGCGGTGGGCGATGACGAGCGTCGTGCGTCCCTTGCTGAACCGCGCGAGCGCCTCCTGCACCAGCCGCTCGGATTGCGTATCGAGCGCGCTCGTCGCCTCGTCCAGGAGCAGGATCGGCGCGTCCCTGAGGATGGCCCTCGCCAGCGCCAGGCGCTGCCGCTGCCCGCCCGACAGCCTTAGCCCCGTGGCGCCGACGATGGTGTCGTAGCCGTCGGGCTGGGCCATGATGAACTCGTGCGCGGCGGCGGCCTTGGCGGCGGCGATGATGTCATCCTCGCTGGCGCCGAGACGGCCGAGCGCGATGTTGGCCCGGATCGTGTCGTCGAACATCGTGACGTCCTGGGCGACGAGCGCGACGGCCCCGCGCAGCGACACGAGCGAGACCGAGCGGATGTCCTGCCCGTCGATCGAGATGGCGCCGCTCGTCACGTCGAACAGGCGCGGCACGAGATTGAGGATGGTCGACTTGCCCGCGCCCGAGCGGCCGACGAAGGCGACGGTGGTGCCGCCCTCCACGGTGAGCGTGACATCGCTCAGCGCCGGCCGGTCGGGGGCTGCCTCGTAGGCGAAACCGACGCGATCGAAAGCGATGCGCCCCGCGCTCACCTCGAGTGCGGGCGCCCCGGGGGTGTCGACGATGCGCGGCTTCTCGTCGATCAGGCCATAGAAGCTCTCGGCGGCGGCGAGGCCCTCCTGCACGCGCCCCGCGAGGCTGCCCAGCGAGCGGATCGGCTGGGCGGCCATCAGCAGCGCCGTGACGAACCCCATGAAGTCGCCGACCGTCGAGATGCCGCTCGAAATGCGCCAGTAGGCGAACGCGATGACGCCGGCGACGGCGAGCCCGCCGAGGGCCTCCAGCATCGGGTCGAGCCGCGAGCGATTGCGGATCGCCTTCATCTTGAGCCGGTAGACCTCCTCGAAGCTCGAGTTGAGCTTGTCGCGGGTATAGCCCTCGAGCTGGAACGTCTTGATGAGCCGGGCCCCGGCGAGGTTCTCGGAGATGAGCGCGGTCATGTCGCCGAGTTCGCGCTGGGTGCGCTTGGCGACCTGGCGCAAGCGGCCCGAGATGGCCGCGATCGGCAGCGCCGCTATGGGATAGACGCCGAGCACGAACAGCGACATCAGCCAGTCGAGGTAGAACATCGAGCCGACGAGGGCGACGACCATCAGCGCATCACGCACAGCGGTGTTGAGGCCCGCCTGCACGGCCTGCTGCACGAAGCCGATGTCGTTGGTCAGCTTGGACAGGAGCTGGCCGGGATTGTCCCGCGTGATGCGCGCATAGTCGGCCTCCGTCAGATGGGCGAAGGCCTCGCGCTGCATGTCGGTGGCCATGCGCTGCACGATCTCCTGCGTGGCGACCGACTGCAGGTAGAGGAACAGGCTGCGCAGCGTGGTGATGCCGACGATCGCCGCCAGAATGAGCCCGATGCCGCTGCCCTGATTGGCAAGCAGCGTATCGAACGAGGCCTTGATGATCAGCGGATAGCCGCCCGTCACTGCCGCCAGCCCCGCCGTGAGCAGGAGCGCGACGGCGAGTTCGCGCCAGCGCGGCGCGACCCAGTCGGCGAGGAAGCGACGCAACAGCGGTCTGGTTGCGGCCGCGTCGGCGCCGGGCTGCCGGGGGCTGTCGGTCATGTCGGGGGGCAGGCCTTCCTCCAGTCGTCCCGCCGGCTCGGGGCGCGAGGCGCGGGCGTCCGTCAGCCCGCCACCCCTCGACCGCTTCAGCTCGCCTCGTCGGGTTCGAGCAGCCGGTGCAGGTGGACGACGTAATACCGCATCTGCGCGTTGTCGACCGTTCGTTGGGCGGCCGACTTCCAGGCGGCGTGCGCCTCCGCGTAGTTCGGATAGATGCCGACGATGTCGAGGCTCTGGAGGTCGCGGAACTCGTGGCTGCCGAGATCGGTGAGCTCGCCGCCGAAGACGAGGTGGAGAAGTTGCTTGCCGCCGGCGCCGGCCGTCGCAGTGCTCATGTCGTGGGCTCCTGATTGCTGCGGCCGCAGTGCAGCGTGCCGCATTGCGCTGCAACATTGGTGCCTGACGGCACTGCAGCACGCAAGGCCATGACGAGCAGCCGGGCCCCCGCGTGTCCGATTAACCGGCGGGTGAGGGCTTGTTGCATACTCTCGGGGCTGCTGGCCGCAGATAAGGCCGGTCAAAAAGGTCGCCGGGGATGTGTCGGGCGCGGCGCGAGGTCGAACGGCTTCGCGCCGCAGCCTTTTTCGGAGCACCACGCTGCGCAGAAGCGCCTCATGCGGTGAATGCGCTTCAACCCGCCAGCGCGGCCTCGGCGATGAAGCCGGCGAGCACGAGCCAGCCGACCTGGCGGTTGGCGCGGAAGCGGACGAGACACACGTCGGCGTCGCCCGTGTCGAGTGTCCCGACCTGCCAGGCGAAGTGCGCCGCGACGGCTGCCAGCGCGACGATGCTTGCCCATCCCCCGCCGGCCGCCAGCGCGGCGGCGAGCCAAAGCCCGACCGCTGCCGCGTAGAGTCCGCCGACCCAGGCATGCGTCGCCTCACCGAAGCGGATCGCGGTCGATTTGAGGCCGGCCATCAGGTCGTCCTCCTTATCTTGGTGTGCGTAGATCGTGTCGTAGCCGATGGTCCAGGCGACCGCGCCCGCGTAGAGCAGGGCTGGCGCCAGTGCGAGACCTCCGGTCGCCGCCGACCAGCCGACGAGCGCCCCCCAGTTGAAGGCGAGGCCGAGGACGACCTGCGGCCAGTAGGTCACCCGCTTCATGAAGGGATAGATGAGGACGAGCGCCAGCGAGCCGACGCCGAGGCCGATCGTGAAGGCGTTGAACTGGACGAGCACGGCCAGTCCGATGAGGCCAAGCACGGCGACAAGCGCCAGCGCCTGCCACGGCGCGACCTGGCCGGATGGAATGGGGCGCGACCGCGTGCGCGCGACCTGCGCATCGTAGTCTCGATCGACGTAGTCGTTATAGGCGCATCCCGCCCCGCGCATGACGAACGCACCGACGGCAAACAGCATGAGATGCCAGAGGTCCGGCAGCCGCGCGTCGCTGCCGATCGCCGCCAAGCTCGCCGACCACCAGCACGGAAACAGCAGGAGCCACGTGCCGATCGGCCGGTCGGCGCGCATCAGCCGGAGGTAGGGCCGCGTTGCCGGCGGAGCGAAACGGTCGACCCAATTGCCGGCGGCGGCATCGGCCACGGGCCCATGCCCGGGGCTGCTGCTGGCGTCAGAGTTTTCCGTGGCGCCGCTCGCGCTCATGACTGCTACCTTCCGCCCTCGATCCGACTTCGCTGCGACCGTAGGCGCAGGCAGCCCCCCGGGCAAACGCCTCGCCACCACTCGATGCAAGGTGCCCATGGCCATCCACGACTTCAACGCGCAGCGCCTTTTCGTCGATCAGCCGCTTGGACCGGGCACGACCGTGGCGCTGTCGGGGGAGCAGGCCAACTATCTCGTCAACGTGCTGCGCATGCGCGCGGGCGACGCGATCCTCGTGTTCAACGGCCGCGACGGCGAATGGCGGGCGGTGCTCGCCGAAGTAGCGAAGCGCCGCGCGGCGCTGGCGGTCGGCGAACAGGCGCGCCCGCAGGAGGCGGGACCCGATATCGATTACCTGTTCGCGCCCCTCAAGCGCGCCCGCCTCGACTACATGGTGCAGAAGGCTGTCGAGATGGGGGTTGCGCGCCTCCGCCCTGTCATCACGCGCCACACGGTCGCCGAGCGCGTCAACCTCGACCGCATGCGCGCCAACGCCATCGAGGCGGCCGAGCAGTGCGGCATCCTGCGCTTGCCGGACATCGTCGCGCCGGCGCGCCTCGACGCAGTGCTGACAGGCTGGGACGCGCGCCGCCGGCTCATCTTCTGCGACGAGGCGGCGCCACCCGGCGGGCCGCTCGGCGCACTCGCGGGGATCGAGCGCGGCGCGCCCGTCGCCGTTCTCGTCGGGCCCGAGGGCGGCTTCTCGGAGGAAGAGCGCGCTCGTATTCTCGCCCTCCCGCAAGCCCTCGCGATCTCGCTGGGCCCCCGCATCATGCGCGCCGATACGGCCGCTGTCGCGGCCCTGGCGCTGGTGAACGCAGTGGTGGGGGATTGGGGGTAGGGCGACCAACTCTTGCGACGCGGGCATCCGCATCGGCGATGTCCGACAGCGCCGCGCACACGGTCGTGCTCGTCACGTGGTCGAGCAACTGCGTGTCGAAGCCGTTGCCGTCGAGGCGCATGGGTGGACGATGAAGACGCAGGCTTCGCTCGTTACGGTTCCGACATTTGCTGCCCCTCGCGGCCTGGTCCGAAGCAAAAGACGGAGGCTTAACGAACAATAGCAAATATATGATTCTAATGTATCTTTTAGGGCTGACTCTTGGATGAGAGTCGAGCGGCGCGTGGGGACCAAGCGTCAGACGCGCAGCACGAGGCGTTTCCCGGTAGGGTCTGCGCATGCAACCAAGTCCGCCAGCAATCACCGCGGCCAACACAGTCGATTCCAAGCGCAAAAGCGAAAGAGGTCACGAGTGATGCAATCATGGCCGTTGCCGGTGGGTTTGGCGCTGCTGGTCGCCTTTGCTGCTGCGTTTGCCTACCTGTTGACGCCGGACAAGCCGCGCCAAGACCTCGAAATCAAGTATCTGAATTCAACGTCAGATTATGTCGAGGTTGCCGGCCTGCGGCTTCATCTGCGCGACAGCGGCCCCAGGAGCGGACCTCCCGTCGTGATGCTGCACGGTTTCGGCTCCAGCTTGCATACCTGGGAACCATGGGCGCAAGCCCTATCGGCGCACTACCGGGTGATCCGTTACGATCTGCCGGGGTCGGGCCTCACCGGTGCCGATCCGACTGGCGACTATACCGACACGCGAGGCATGCAGGTTCTGCTGGCGTTGCTCGATCGGCTTGAACTAGCGCGCGTCACGCTGATCGGCAATTCGCAGGGTGGAAGACTGGCGTGGACTTTCGCCGCACGCCACCCGCATCGGATTGAACGCCTCGTGTTGATCGCACCTGATGGTTTCGCCACCGACGGTCTCGAATACGGCAAGGCCGCCGAAGTGCCGACAGCGGTCCATCTCATGCGCTATATTCTGCCCAAGTCGATGCTGCGCTCAGGCTTGGCGCCAGCCTATGGCCAACCTGAGCGATTGAGCGATGCGGTCGTCGACCGGTACTATGATTTGATGCTCGCTCCAGGTGTCCGCGAAGCCCAGATCAGGAAAATGGGCCAGATCGTCTTGCAGCCACCAGAGCTGCTTCTGGCGAAGATCACCGCTCCGACATTGCTGCTCTGGGGCGACTTGGATGCCATGATCCCGGTCACAAGCGCCACCGCGTACTTGAACGCGATGCCGGGAGCAAGGCTGGTGACCCTGACGGGGCTGGGACACGTTCCCTTCGAGGAGGACCCGACAGGCTCATTGGTCCCCGTCGCAGACTTCCTCGCCGACGGAAAGTGAGCGAACGCGCTATCCCACGCTCCTCCTGGGCACACGAAGGGCGTTAATGGGGTCAGGATCAATTCGCACGCCCGATCGTGTCGACAGGGGCCGTTCACTCGCCCGTAACCAAATGCAGGTCTTGCACGCGATAGGACCTTGTCCGGGATGCGACAGGCCCGCATGATCGACCAGTTGTTGCCGGGTGGAAATCTCTGCGAGTAGGCGTCAAGGGCTGGTGCCGCGCCAATTCTGCTGGGCCCCGATATCGAACAATTTCTGCGCCAGAATAACGGCCGTCGTCGCGTTACAGGCCGTGGCGTCAGCGCCCAATTGGGCGACGAGTTCGGGGCGGCTTTCCAAATGTGCCCCGCCAACCATCACGCCAATCGCAGGATTGCGGGAGTGGCGGCGAACCGCTGCGATCAAATCGGTTGCAGCATCGATATGTGATTCACAACTCAGCGTAATTCCCGCCACGGCATACCAGTCCGCGGCCACCGCCGCCGAAACGCACTCGACGGCCGGTTCGCTGGCTAACGTCACGTTCCAGCCGGCAGCGCTGAGCAGTTTGTGTACCATCATCAAGCCGAACGAGTGTTGTTCAGATCGAGTGGGTGTGAGAAACACGCGGCGCTTCTTGCTCAGAGCCGGAATATTGTGGGTGCAGTTGAAGACAGCCAACAATTTTTGCAGCCGTCCCACTCCCAATGTCACGTCGACGAAATCACATTCGTCGCGATCCCACATCGTTCCGAGGTATTGGGCTGCCGGTTGCAGCAATTCGACAAACAAATCCTCTGTCGTTGCCCCACGCTCACGCAGGAGAGTGACATAGGCGGCCGCGACTTCGAGGTCAGGACTGAGCACCAAGCGTGCCAGTTCAATGATCTCGGCCTCGGACGGCGAGCTCAGGATCGGTTCGCATCGAGCCTCGCGGTTCAATGCCATCAACCGAGGCACGATCTGCTCGGAGATGACCTGCGCCAATCTGTCTTGGCGCTGGGCAGCATCCTCGCGATGCAGAATTTCAGACGCGACGAACGCAGTCTGGTCGATATCGAACTGGTGGTTGTCCAGTATCGAGCGAAGCTGCGCCTCGATTTCC
>JANRIT010000063.1:0-24759 GCA_033764645.1 Hyphomicrobiaceae bacterium | reverse complement strand
CGCAGCTGGTAGTACTCCGGCAGCATCTTGGCGAGCCCGTTGACGAGGCCCTTGGCAGGGCCGGTCTGAGCGGCCTCCTTGAGGAGGCGAGGCGGCAGCGTATCGTCGGCGGCCGTGAAGCCGGCGCGGTTGTTGAAAATGCGCTCCATGTTCCAGATGCGCTCGCCCGTCTCGAGCAGGCGCTCCGGCGTCCACGTACCGTCGCAGGCCGCGTCGACCTGCGGGGCGATGTCGTTGAGCGTCCAGCCGAACGTGGTGAAGACGCACAAGCCGGAGGAATCGACGGCGGCGGTTGCGTCCTGGAAAGCCTTGACGAGGGCGGGCTTGCCATCGGTGGCGAGCGGATCGGTCTTCTCGGGAATGCCGAGGATCTCGGAGGAGACGGTGTAGGAGCGCAGGTGACAGGCGCCGCGGTTCGAGGTGGCGTAGGTGAGACCCATGCCCTGGATGCCGCGCGAGTCGTAAGCCGGGAACTCCTGGCCCTTGACGGACATCGACAGCTCGGGCCGGCCGTACTTCTCGCACAGGCGCTTCGAGCCGAGGCCGAGCTCCTTGCCGAAGCCCTCGCCCTTGCCGGTCAGCTCGACGCACTTCACGAGGGCCTCGGCCGAGCCGAACTTCAGATCGAAGCCGATCTGGTCCCTCGTGATGAGCCCGAGATCGTACAACTCCATGGCGGCCGAAACCGTCGCGCCGAACGAGATCGGGTCGAGACCCTGCTCGTTGCAGATGAAGTTCACGTAGGTCAGCGCCTCGAGGTCGTCGACGCCGGTGTTGGAGCCGAGCGCCCAGGCGGCCTCGTACTCGAGCCCGCCGGAGGCGTGCCAGTACTCGGGCTTGTTCTTGATCGAGAAATGCGTCTCGTCGATCTTCGAGATGCGGCCGCAGGCGATCGTGCAGCCGAAGCAGGCCTGGTTGGTGAGGAGGTTCTTCTTGCCGTCGGTCTTGCGCGGGG
Source organism: Hyphomicrobiaceae bacterium (assembly GCA_033764645.1). Taxonomy (GTDB): domain Bacteria; phylum Pseudomonadota; class Alphaproteobacteria; order Rhizobiales; family Hyphomicrobiaceae; genus Filomicrobium. Next base: position 23,804 of record JANRIT010000063.1, on the reverse strand, counting down.
TGGCCATGGCTTCCGCCGAGATGGCGTGGGCGCCCTCGAACTGGACGTCGCGGTGATTGCGGGTCGGCATGGCGCCGGCCTCGTTGATGACGTTCATGAGGACCTGCGTGCCGTAGGTCGGCAGGCCGGCGCCGGTGACGGCGTTGGCGGCGAGCACCTTCTTGGCTTCCGATGTCGCCTTGAGGAAGCGCATGCCGTCCTTGACCTTGACGCCCTTGGTGCCGCGCACGGCAATGGCCTTCAGGTTCTTCGAGCCCATCACGGCGCCGACGCCGGAGCGGCCGGCGGCCCGGTGCAGGTCATTGACGATGCACGAGTAGAGCACCTGCTTCTCGCCGGCGATGCCGATCGCGGCGATGTGCATCATGGGGTCCTGGTGCTTGGACTTGATGACCTCGTCGGTGTGCCAGACGGAGGTGCCCCAGATGGCGGCGGCGTCGTGCAGTTCGACCTTGTCGTCCTGGATCGTCAGGTAGACGGGCTTTGCCGACTTGCCCTCGAGGATGACCATGTCCCAGCCGGCGAACTTGAGCTCAGCACCCCAGTAGCCGCCCGAGTTCGAGCAGGCGATGGCGTTGGTCAAGGCGCCCTTGGTGATGACCGAATAGCGCCCACCGGTCGAGGCGCAGGTGCCGGTGAGCGGACCGGTCGCGAAGATCAGCTTGTTGCCCGGTCCCAGGGGATCGGTCTTGGGATCGATCTCCTCGGTGAGGTACTTGGTCGCCAGACCGCGCTGGCCAAGGTACTTCTCGGCCCAGTCCATGCGCAGGGGCTCGGTCTTGATCGAGCCCGTCGAGAGGTCGATCCGCAGAACTTTACGTGTCCAACCCATGGGGTGTCTCCCGTCGTTGCGGCGCGTCGCGGGATCAATCGGCGAACTGCGCCCCTCATCGGATTGGGGCGGTGGCGCCGGGGCCCGCGAACGGCAATGCGCTTTCCGTCGCGTCTCAGGTGTCTTGGCGTGTCAGTGGCGTGCGGCCGGCGTGTTGGGGCCGTCGTGGGTGGCGCCGGCGGCGGCCTGCTGGGCCCACACCTTCATCTTGTCGAAGCCGGTCTGCTCGCCATCTTGGAAGGTGATCGCCGACGTGGGGCAGGCTTCAGCGCAGGCGGGCTTGCCCTGGCACAGATCGCACTTGATGACCTTGCCGGTCGAGGCGTTGTAATTCACCGTGCCGAACGGGCAGGCGATGGTGCAGACCTTGCAGCCCACGCACAGGTTCTCGTGCACGACCTTGACGCCCATCGCGTCCGTCGTGATCGCGTTGACCGGGCAGGCATGCTGGCACCAGGCCTCGGCGCATTGTGTGCAGGTGTACGGGACGAAGCGTGCCTCGGTGTGGAAATCAAAGACGCGGATGCGAGACTTGGCGACGTTGAACTCGCCCTCGTTTTCATACGAGCACGCCATCTCACATTGCTTGCAGCCGGTACACTTGCCGGGGTCGATGACCAAAGCCTTGAGCATTCAGGACCTCCATAGCTGCCCCTCCGGTTTTCCCGGTTATTGGAGCTTGCTATGACTTCGCGCGGCGCGGTGCCGCAGGTCAAGTGTACTTAGGTGTACGCATTCGCGGTCGGCGGCGCAGGCTGTTCGCTTCGTTGATTCAAGGGGTTGGCGGCGCGCCCCAGCGGTCTTGCAGGAGGCTGCGGCGGCCGCGCGTGCGACATGCAGTGCTGGAGCAGCGCTGTCGGGCGCTGGCGAGCCTGCCGGAGGGCGGGGTACGCATGCTGGCGCAGTTACCAAATCGGCGCACCACCATGGCCGCGGGACCGCAGAGCCGTCAGTAATGTCCGCCGTCCCGCGGCGCGACGTTGGCGGCGTTGCCGCTCGGCGGTTGTCTGGGGTAGATCGCTCGCGCGGAGGTCCGTGCTGCCGCGTCGAAGTGCCCGTCAATCAGGATCGAGCCTCGTGAAAATCTGCATCATCGGTGCCGGCTACGTCGGGCTCGTCTCGGCAGCCTGCTTTTCGGAGTTCGGCTGGACCGTCACGTGCGTCGACAAGGACAAGTCGCGGCTCGACCAGTTGAAGCGGGGTCAATCTCCCATCTACGAGCCGGGTCTCGACGACCTGATGGCGCGCAACATGGAGGCGGGGCGCCTCACCTTCACCGATGATCTGAAGATGGCGGTCGGTGAGGCGGACATCGTCTTTCTCGCCGTCGGCACGCCCATGCGGCGCGGGGACGGCCACGCCGACCTGTCCTACATCTATCAGGCGGTCGAGGAGATCGCGCCGCACCTGTCGGGCTTCACCGTGGTCACCACCAAATCGACCGTGCCGGTCGGCACGAGCCGAGAGATCGAGCGGCGCCTCAAGGATCTGCGGCCGGACGGTGACTACGCGGTCGCGTCCAATCCCGAGTTCCTGCGGGAAGGCTCGGCCATTCAGGACTTTACTCACCCCGACCGCGTCCTCGTCGGCCTCGACGATGCCCGGGCGCGGGAGGTGATGGAGCGGCTCTACAAGCCGCTTTCGCTGCGCAATGCGCCCGTCATGTTCGTCTCGCGCGAGTCCGCCGAACTCGCGAAATACGCGGCAAACGCATTTCTCGCGCTCAAGATCAGCTTCATCAACGAGATCGCCGACCTGTGCGAAGAGGTCGGCGCGGACGTGCAGGAGGTCGCTTCGGCCATCGGCAAGGACCGGCGCATCGGCGACAAATTCCTGCATCCGGGCCCCGGCTACGGCGGCTCGTGCTTCCCCAAGGACGTCTCGGCGATCATCAGGACGGCACGCGAGGCGAAGGCGCCGGTTTCGCTGATCGAGCAGGTGCAGACCGTCAACGACGAGCGCAAGCTCGCCATGGCGAGCCGTATCGAGCGGGCCGTCGGCGGCAGCGTGCGCGGCAAAGCGATCGCCGTGCTGGGCGTTACGTTCAAGCCCAACACCGACGACATGCGCGATGCACCGAGCCTCGTCGTGCTACCGCTGCTGCAGGAGCGCGGCGCGATGCTCAAGGTCTACGACCCGCAGGGCAGGAAGCATGGCGAACCGCTGCTGCCCGGCGTGACGTGGTCGAAGGGTACGCTCGATTGCATCGACGGCGCGGACGCCCTCGTCGTGCTGACCGAGTGGAACGAGTTTCGTGCGCTCGACCTCAAGGCGGCCAAGGCGCGCATGGCCGGTGACGTCATCGTCGACTTGCGCAACATCTTCGATCCCGCGCTCGCCCGGCGGCATGGCTTCCGCTACTTCGGCGTCGGCCGGGGAGGTTAGCCGTGCGTCGCGCGCGTTCGCCGTGCTTCATGCGGTCTGTCGGCTGTGGGCCCAAGACGAGCCTTCGCGGAACCGCGCCGCTGGCCGGCCGCTGGTCTATCTCGCACCTGCGGCATCGTGCTCGGCGATAGGACCGCACCGGCTCTTGCGCGGGTTTCGCGGGTCTCTAAGTGTCGCGACGGCTGGCTCCTCGGCCCATGTCAGTCTTCTCTCCTGGTGAACCCATGACCGCACTTCCCCCTGACACCGCGGCAACCAAAGGCATGCTCGCGAGCATCATTTTCGGCTCGCGCTGGTTGCAGGTGCCGCTCTACCTCGGCCTCATCGTGGCGCAGGCGGTTTACGTCGTTCTGTTCCTCAAGGAATTGAAACACCTCGTGATGAACGCGACGACGTTCAGCGAATTGCAGATCATGCTGATCGTGCTCGCGCTGATCGACGTCGTCATGATCTCGAACCTGCTGGTGATGGTGATCGTCGGCGGCTACGAAACGTTCGTCTCGCGGCTGCGGCTGCAGGGGCATCCCGATCAGCCCGACTGGCTCGACCACGTCAATGCCAGCGTGCTGAAGATCAAGCTCGCCATGGCGATCATCGGGATTTCATCGATCCACCTGCTCAAGACGTTCATCGAGGCTGGCAATCTCGGCATGCCCGGCGCGAAATATACGGAAGCCGGCGTCATGTGGCAGACGCTGATCCACATCAGCTTCATTCTTTCGGCGATCGGCATCGCCTATGTCGACAATCTCGGCCAGCAGATTGGCAACGCAGGCGCGCACAAAAAGAAGCACGGGGAGTAAAGGCTACTCCAGCAGGCCTAGGCGCGACCGGAGGGCAGGAGCGTTCCTGCCCTTCCTCTGAATCACGTTATTTGTGCTCTATTGTGTTGGCGGAGAAGCGGCACTCGGTGCCCATTCTCTTCCCGATGTTGCCAAGGTTACTGGTGCAATCGCCAACAGCGAGAAGGTGGTATTTTACGGGCACGTCGACCGCAACGGTGGTTCCATTCTCGAGCTTGACCGTAATCTTGCGCTTTTCTACGCTGGTGATCGAGCAGCCGCCTGCAAGAAACTTGGATATTTCGGTGAACGAGACGGTCGCCTCGTCAAAATAGCGATCCGAACCCGAAACCGCCACCCCTGGTGTCTTCTTCTCCTGCCCTTGCGACGTGCAGGTGTGCGACCCAGTGTCGACGATCACCGAAACGGGGTCGGCATTGGCAGGGACGCTGTGCAGCGGCAACGCAATCGCAAGTGCAAAACCTGAGATCCTCACGGGAGCCTCCGACACGAGTTGATCAACATAGGAGAGCAAAGGCAAACGGCCGATTGCTCACATGTCGGAGAATACAATCTCAACGGGAGATATGCAATCTATAGTTGCAGACGGTCACTGCTTCGCGCCTCTCGCTCACACCACCTTGCCAGGGTTGAGGATGCCGCGCGGATCGAGGGCGGCCTTCAGACTCCGCATCAGGGCGAGCTCAACCGGGTTCTTCAGGCGGGCGAGCTCGCCGCGCTTCATGCGGCCGATGCCGTGCTCGGCGGAGATCGAGCCGCCCAATTCGGCGACGACGTCGTGCACGGCCGCGCTCATCGTGTCCCACAGCGCCAGGAAAGCCGCATTGTCCATGCCGACGGGCTGGCTGACGTTGTAGTGGATGTTGCCATCGCCGAAATGACCGAACGCGCAGGGGCGCGCGCCGGGGCAGATGCGGGCGGCGACCGCATCGGCGCGGCGGATCAGTTCGGGAATGTGCTCGGGCGCGACTGATATGTCGTGCTTGATGCTGCCGCCTTCGTGCTTCTGAGCTTCCGACATCGCCTCGCGCAAGGCCCAGAGCGCGCGGGTCTGCGCCTGCGAGGCGGGCAGCACGGCATCGGCGATGGCACCTGCCTCGGCGCATGCCGCAACGATCTCGTCGCGGACGAGGTGAGCCGGTCTGTGCGCCGGGCTGCCTGACAGCTCCATCAGCACGTACCAGGGCTGACGGGCGGGGCTCGCGAACGGGCGGCGCGCGCCGGGAACATGGCGCGCGACGACGTCGACGGCGAAGGCGGACATGAGCTCGAAGGCCGTCAGCATCGGGCCTGCCGTCTCCTCCACGGCGTCGAACACGGCGCGCGCTGCTTCGAGGTCGGCGAGCGCGAGGAAGGCGGTCGCGGTCTCCTCGGGCTTCGCGCGCAGCTTCAATGTGGCCGCCGTGATGATGCCGAGCGTGCCCTCAGAACCGACGAACAGGTGCTTGAGATCGTAGCCGGTGTTGTCCTTCTTGAGGCTCCTGAGGCCCGGCCAGATACGGCCATCGGCGAGAACGACCTCGAGGCCGAGGACCTGATCGCGCGCGCTGCCATGAGCGAGGACGTCGAGGCCGCCGGCATTCGTCGCGAGGATGCCGCCGATCTGGCAGGTGCCCTCGGAGGCGAGGCTGACGCAGAACTGGCGGTCGAGCGAGTTGGCGTGCGCGCGCACCTCGGCGACAGTCAGGCCGGCCTCGACCGTCAGATGGCGCGCGAGGGAATCGACGGCGCGGATCGCCCTCAGTCGCTCCAGCGAAAGGACGATCTCGCCGCCCGTCTCACGGGGGATCTGGCCGCCGACGAGCCCCGTGTTGCCACCCTGCGGGACGACGCCGACGCGCGCCGCGTGGCATGCGGCGAGGATGCGAGCGACCTCGCCGGTCGAGCCGGGGCGCACGACGAGGGGTGTGCGGCCGACATAGCGGCCACGCCATTCCGTCAGATAGCGGGCCTGGTCGGCGGGTGCCATCAGCGCATGCTCGGACCCGACGATCGCGGACAGCGCTGCGATCAGGTCCGGTGTCGGTAAGGCCAGTCCGGCGGGTGCTTCGGTCGTCACGGGGCCCTGCGCGGGTTCATCGGACATCGGCGCGTTATCCCCGCTCGGTGAGGCCCACTCTACTCTTGCCGACGCGACCAACGCCGGGAGTGACCATGGACGAGACGGCCAATCTCAATCTGCCCTACCTTATCGCTGCCCAGGCGCAAAAGCACGTCACGCACAACGAGGCCCTGCGGATGCTCGATGCGATCGTGCAGCTCACGGTCGAGGACCGCCACCTCACAGCGCCGCCGGTCACGCCGGCCGATGGCGAAAGATACATCGTGGCGGCGGGCGCGACGGGCGCATGGGCCGGCCACGATGCCGAGATCGCGGCCTTTCAGGAAGGCGCCTGGGCCTATTATCCACCCGCCATCGGCTTCCTCGCCTGGGTCGCCGACGAGGCCGAGTTGCGGGTCTGGGACGGCACGTCCTGGGCGCTGGCGGCGGCGAGCGGTGGCGGCGGCGTTTCAGACCACGGCGACCTCACGGGCCTCGGCGATGACGACCATCCCCACTATCACACCGACGCGCGCGGTGATGCGCGCTATCTGCAAGGCGTGAACCCGACAGCGCTCGTCGGCGTCAACGCCACGGCCGATACGACCAACCGGTTATCGGTCGCCAGCGCGGCGAGCCTGTTCACTCATCCGGGCAGCGGCGGGCATCAGCAGAAGATCAACAAGGCGCTCGCCGCCGACACGGCCTCGGTGCTCTACCAGACCGGGTTCTCGGGCCGGGCGGAGATGGGCACGACCGGCGACGACGACTTCCACTTCAAGGTCTCGCCCGACGGGGCGACCTGGCACGAGGCGATCGTCATCGACAAGGATACGGGCGCCGTCGCGCTGCCGAACACCACGCTCGGTGGCGGCGGGCACGCGATCCTGCAGGAGGTGCTCGCGACCTACGCCGACCACACCACCACGTCTGCACTGATCCCGTGGGACGACACCATCCCGCAGAATACCGAAGGGACGGAGATCATGACGGCGGTCATCACGCCGGCCAATGCCGCCAACAAGATCCGCGTGTGGGTCACGGTGCACGGCGGCATAGCATCGGCCGACAACTTCGCCGTTGCGTTGTTCAAGAACAGTGAGGCCAACGCTATCGCCGCCGAGTTCCAGACGGTTGCGGGCGGCTACGGATCGAGCCTCTTCATGATGCACGAGTTCACGGCCGGCTCGACGAGCGCCATCACGCTCAAGGTACGGGCGGGGCCGCGCACGTCGACGCTCTACTTCAACGGGCGGACCGTGACCCCTGGCACCGGCCGGCTGTTCGGCGGGGTCTCGCCCTGCAAGTTGCTGATCCAGGAAATTGCGGCGTGACGGCGGGCCTTGGCGCAGGGCGTTCAGCGCTGCGCGAGGCGGACACGAGAACGGCCGGGGCGCCATCGCGCTCCGGCCGTCTTTTTTTGTCGGGTTCAACGCAGGGTCAGCGGCGGTCCCGGTCCCGGTCGCGGCGCGGGCCGCCGCGCTCACCGGTTTCATTGCCCAGCAGATCGACGCGGGCGGGCTCGCTGTCGCGCGGCTGGCGCAGGGTCAGCACGACGCTGCGTATGAAGCGGCCGTCGAGGCGCTTGGCGCGCTGGCGGCTCGCCTCCTCGTCGATGTCGATCACGTCCGACAACTGGCCGGGATCGAGCCTGTCGCGCACGCGGAATGTTTCGCGATCGCCGTTGCCATAGATGAACTCGGCCTTGGCGATGAAAACGGGGTTCTCCCAGGCGCGCAGCATGACCTTGTTGACGCGGCCCTCGCCGCCGCCCACGTTTAGAACGAGTTCGCGGTCGTTGGGCCGGGCGCGGCCGGTCGCCAGAACCTCGAAGCCCGGCACGCCCTCAGGCTGGCCTTCGACATAGAGCAGACCGACGCCGGTGCGACGTCCGCTCGTGATCTCGACCTCCACCTGACGGACGACATTGCCGCGATCGCGGATGAACTCGATCGATCGCGAGGGGCGGTCGCGCGTGATGGTCTCGCGCAGGTTGGCGTCGACGGTCTTGCCGTTGCCGTAAACGACGCGCACGCCCGTGATCTGTGTCGGCTCGGTGGCGGTGCCGATGCGGATGGCGGCGAAGCGGCCGGCGTACGGTGCCATATCGAAGCGGACGATGGTTGTGCGATCCTCGATGCCGAGGCGGACCCAGTCGTCGGCGTCGCGCGCCTTCGCGCTGTCCGGCAGGGTCACGAGCGTCGCGGCGATCAAGCCGGCGGCCAGCCCCAGAATGGATTTCTTCATCGGCGTCGTCTCCCTGTCGTGGCCGGCCGTGCACCGGCGGCGCTTTACGGTTTCAATGCTCGCTCGAACCCGTACTGCAAGGATCGACGGCGAGGTCGCGGTCGTCGTGAGTTGAAAGTGTCCGTGCGCGGCCGTTCGCCGCGGGCAGGATGCTAAATCAGGCGCGTGTACCGATGTCGACAGAAAAGCGTCGGCTTCACGGCGGTACTTCAGGGCGATGACAGCAGTGTCTCAAGCGGCGAGCAAGGTAACGCCGCTTCGAGGTGGACCACCGGCAGGCATCAGGGGGACTTCATGAAGGACATCATCGATCGATGCTGCTCGGTGCTGGCGGCAGGGCAGCGCTGCGTCATGGCCACGGTGGTGTCCACCTGGGGCTCGGCGCCGGTGCCGGTCGGCGGCACGATGCTGATCGAGGAGGACCGCTCGTTTTCGGGATCGGTGTCGGGAGGGTGCGTCGAGGGCGAGGTGATCGCCGAGGCGGCGAGCCTGCTCAAGTCCGGCGGCAACAAGCGGCTCAGCTACGGTGTCGCCGACGAGCAGGCATGGAGTGTCGGCCTGCCGTGCGGCGGCTCCATCGAAGTATTGCTGTCGGCGTGGGTACCCGACGACATCGGCCTTGCGCGCGCCATCGGGCAGCGCATGGCGGAGCGCAGCGCGGTCGGGGTGGTGACGGACCTCGAAACCGGCCGGCGCTGGCTGGCGGGGCGCGATGGAGACCATACCGGGTGGCTGCAACCAGGTGGAGGCACGGGCGCGGTCGTCGAAAAGCGACTTGCTGAAGGAGCGAGTGGCCTCGAGGTGCTCGGTGACGGGCGCGCGCAGTTCGTCCACGTGCTGCGCCCGACACCGCGCATCGTCGTCATCGGCGGCGTGCACATTGCGCAGGTACTGGCTCGGCTGGCGCCCGACCTGGGCTTCGAGGTCATCATCGTCGATCCGCGCGAAGCCTTCGCGGCGCCGGCGCGGTTTCCCGGCTGCCGGGTCGTGACGCAATGGCCGGAGGAAGCCCTGCCGGCGATCGGACTCGATGCGGACACCGCCGTCGTGGTGCTGTCGCACGTGGCGCGCATCGACGACGAGGCGCTATTGACGGCGCTCAGGTCTGAGCCGGGCTACATCGGTGCGCTCGGCTCGCGCCGGAGCCACGCCAAGCGGCGCGAGCGGCTCGCGGCCGCCGGTATCGGCGCGCAGCGGCTGGACGACATTCGTGCGCCGATCGGGCTCGACATCGGTGCGCAGAACCCCGCCGAGATCGCGCTGGCGATCCTGGCCCAGGTCGTGCAGGCGCGACGTGTGTCGGCTGGCGCCAGAACGTGCGCGGCGGCATGAGCCTGTGGTGCATCGTCCCGGCGGCCGGGCTGTCACGCCGCTTCGGGCCGGCCGACAAGCTACTGGCACCCTTCGGCTCCGGGCGATCGCCGCTCGTGCGATACGCGCTCGCCGCCGCCGTCGCGGCAAACAGCATCGACGGCGTCGTGCTCGTGGTGCGGGAGGGTGAGGCGGGCGAGGCCGTCACTGCGGCGGTCGCCGACCTGATGGCCTTGAAGCCGGTTCTCTTGGTCCGCGTTGCCGAGCAGGGTGGCGGGCTTGGCCGATCAATCGCGGCAGGGGCGCGGGCGGTGCCAGCAGCGGTCAGTGGCGCGATGGTACTGCCCGCCGACATGCCGAATGTGACGCCGGCCTGGCTCGAACAACTGGCTGGCTCGTTCGCTGAGCACGGCAAGGCCAGCATCATCGTGCCGATGACGGCGGCGGGCGAGCAGCGCAACCCCGTCATCTGGCCGGCCGATCTCGTTGCCGAGCTCGCCGCGCTGGGCGGTGAACCCGGCGGCAAAGGCCTCATCGCGCTTTACCAGGAGCGGGTCGTGCGCGTTCCAGCCAGCGACGAGGCGCTGTTCCGCGATATCGATGTGCCCGCCGACCTCGATCTCTGACGGGTCTCCTGAAAGCGCCTGTGCACGCCGTTCACACTACTTTACAGGTCTTGACGGTGGCGACATCACGCCGCCTTGGGATCGGGCTATGCTCGGGTCGTCGGGGTCGGGTACGGCAGTACGGCGCGGCCAGCTCGGTCGCCGACGGTCCGCCGACGCCCTCAGGCGGCAGGCAGGCCCTCGGCTGCGCACAGCAGCTGGTTCTGGTCCTCGGTGCCCGGCGATGATGTGACCGGCCGGTCGGCATCCGACCGGGTGGTCGGCAGGTGAGCATGACGATCTACGAGCGTGGCATAGCGACTGACGACGCCCAGCCGATCGAGGATGGCGAGGCCGGCCACGGTCGCAACGGGCTCCCGCCAGGCAGCACCGGCGACGCGGTACGTAGGGGACGACGTGGCTTGTTCGCCCGTCTCGCGGTTGTCGGCCTGCAGGCCGTGCTGCCGATCGCCGTCATCGCAGTGGGAATCGCCGGCTACCAGTATCTCAGGGCGACGCGGCCTGAAGCGCCGCAGCGCCCCATCGTCGAGCGCGCCTTCACCATCGCCGTCGTCGAGGCCGTGCCCGGCACCTACACGCCGACACTCACGCTCTACGGGCAGACCGTCGCCGGCCGCCAGGTCGACATTCGCGCGCTCGTTGCCGGCCGCGTCGTCGCGACGAGCGGAGAATTGCGCGAGGGCGGCATCCTCGCAGCCGGCGCGCCGCTCATCTCCATCGACCCCCTCGACTATCAGACGAGCCTCGCGGAGGCGGAAGCGCAGCTTGCAGAGGCCAAGGGCAAGATCGCCGAGTTCGAGGCCTCACTCGCCGCGGACCGCAGCACGCTCGATTTCGCGCGGCGGCAGATCGAGCTGGCGCGGTCCGACCTCGGGCGCGCGGCTCCGCTCGCCGAGCGGGGTGCGGTCTCCGAGCGCACGGTCGATGACCGCAAGCAGATCCTCCTGCAACGCGAGCAGGTGGCCGACCAGCTCGCCAGCGGCATCGACGTCTGGCAGGCGCGGATCGCGCAGCAGACCGCCGTCGCATCACGGCTCGAAAGCGTGATCGCACGTGCGCGCCAGCGCCTCGCCGACGCCGAACTCGCGGCACCCTTCGATGCTGTCGTGACGGAGGTCGGCGCGCAGGTCGGGCGCATGCTGTCGGTCAACGATAAGGTCGCGACCCTCATCGACCGCAACTGGATCGAAGCCAAATTCGCGCTGAGCGACGAGCAGTTCGGCCGGATTACGGCGGACGGCAGGGCCATCGAGGGCCGTCCGCTGACGGTGCGCTGGATTCTCGGCCGGACGGCACATGCCTATGCGGCCAGCGTCGAGCGGGTCGGTGCGCGGGTCACGGCAGAGGCGGGCGGCATCGATGTGTTCGCGCGCATAGCGGAGCCGACAAAGCCCGTGCCGCTGCGGCCGGGTGCCTTCGTCGCCGTCGAAATCGCCGATGTCACCTTTGAGAACGTGGTGAAGCTCCCGTCGAGCGCGCTCAACGCCGGACGAACGGTGTTCGCCGTCGTCGACAACAGGCTCAAAGGTATCGATGTCGACGTTGTGGGAGGTACGGGCGAGGACATATTCGTACGCGGCGACATCCCGGTCGGCGCGCGGATCATGACGACGCGCATCTCGACGCCCGGTGACGGCGTCTTGGTCGAGATCGAGGCGCAGCCATGAGCAGCGGCTTGCGCGGCGACGCCACGGCAGACGGCGCGACCGCGGCCGAGGCCGCTGAGCTCAAGGCCGGCAACGGCCTCATCAGCGTGTTCGTGCATCATCCGACGGCGCCGAACCTCCTGATGCTGGTGCTCGTCCTCATCGGCTTGTTCAGCATCGGCCGGCTCAACCGCCAGTTCTTCCCCAATCTCGAAGTGCCGGTCATCACCGTGCAGGTGCCGTGGCCGGGCGCCAGCGCCGAGGATGTCGAGACCAACGTGCTCGACGTGCTCGAGCCGGAGCTGCGCTTTCTCGACGACGTCGAGGAGGTGACGTCGATCGCCCGCGAAGGCTCGGGCGTCATCACGATCGAGTTCGTATCGACGGCCGACCTGCAGAAGGCGCAAAGCGACATCGAGCAGGCGGTGACGCGCGTCGTGACACTGCCGGAGGACAGCGAACGGCCGATCATTTCGCGCGCCGCGCTGTTCGATCCGGTGGCCAAGGTCGCCATCTCGGGGCCGTTCGCCGAGACCGTCCTCAAGGACATCGCCAAGGACCTGCGCGATGGCATGCTGGCGAGCGGGATCGACCGGGTGACCCTGACGGGCGCGCGTGAGGAGGAGATCTGGATCGCCGTCAGCGAAGGGGAACTGCGCCGGCTCGGCCTCACCATCGAGGAGATCGCACTCAGGGTACGGCAGAACACGCAGGACCTGCCCGCCGGTAAGCTCGAGGGCGATATCGAAGTCCAGTTGCGCGCCAAGGCCGAGCGCAAGACGCCGGAGGCCATCGGAGACATCGAGGTCGTCTCGCGTACGACGGGCGAGAAGGTCTTTCTGAGAGACATCGCGGCGATCGACACGCGCTTCGAGCGCGAGGGCAAGATCGGCCTCCTGCATGGCGAACGGGCCATCGAGCTCAACGTGCAGCGTGCGCTCGCCGCGGACACGCTGAAGACGATGGAGGCGCTGGAAGCCTATCTGGAAGCCAAGCGGCCAACCTTGCCGGCGTCGCTCAGGGTCGAGGTTTACGACGTGCGCGGCAAGTTCGTGTCGCAGCGTCTCGCCATCCTCGTCGAGAACGGCATGCAGGGGCTCGTGCTCGTGCTCGTCATGCTGTTCATTTTCCTCAACGCGCGCATCGCGTTCTGGGTCGCGCTCGGCATTCCCGTCTCGCTGCTGGCGGCGCTCGGCGTCATGTATCTGACCGGCCAGTCGATCAACATGGTGTCGATGTTCGCGCTGATCATGATGCTCGGAATCATCGTCGACGATGCCATCGTCGTCGGCGAGGAGGCTGCAACGCTGGAGGAGCAGGGCAAGGGGAGCCTGATCGCGGCGGAACTCGCCGGCAACCGCATGCTCGGGCCTGTGCTGGCGGCGACGATCACGACGATGTGTGCGTTCATGCCGATCGCTCTCATCGGCGGGCGGATCGGTGACATCTTCATCGCCATTCCGCTGGTCGTCATGTCCGTGCTCATCGCAAGCACCATCGAGTGCTTCCTCATCCTGCCGGGACACCTGCGCCACGGCGGGGCGGCGTCCGAGCGGCAGGTGAGCCTGCCGAGGCGCGTCTTCGACCGCGGCTTCGGCGCCTTTCGCGACGGACCGGTGCGGCTCGTTGCTACACTCGCTTACGACTGGCGTTACACGACCTTCGCGACAGCCATGGCCGGGCTAGTGCTCGTCATTGGCCTGCTGGCCGGCGGGCGCATCGGCTTCCAATTCTTTCCCTCGCCTGAATCCGAGAACATAACCGGCGTCGTCGAGTTCGCCGCCGGCACGCCGCGCGACGTGCAGGCCGACATCATGCGGCGCATCGAAGCCTCGCTGTTCGAGGCGGAGGCGGAACTGCTCGCCAAGGCGAAGTCTGCCAGCGCAGGAGAGGCGATCAAGCCTGCCGGGAACGGCGGAACTGCCGACGGCGTCACGTTCGCCGACGACGACGACAGAACGATCGACTGGCTCATGCAGCGCATCGGCAGCGCGCTCGGCCTTGTGGAAGATTCCCCAATTGTCGAGGACAGGCTCGTCGTCGCCTCCTTTGCGCTCCTCGGGCAGGCCGACCGGGCGCAGGGCGACAACGTCGCTCAGATCGATGTGGAACTCACACCGAGCGAGGTGCGGTCGGTCAGAACCAAGACCGTCATCGATGCATGGCGGGGACGGCTGCCCAAGATCGCAGGCGTCGAGCGCATCGCGCTGTCGGCGCGGCGGCAGGGACCGCCAGGACGCGACGTCGATGTGCGGCTGCAGAATGCGCCGGTCGATTTCCTCAAGCGAGCCGCCGAGGAGGTCAAGCTGGCGTTGACGGGCTTTCCGGGTGTGAGCGGCGTCAACGATGACCTGCCTTACGGCAAGCAGGAGTACGTGTTCGAGTTGTCACCGCGCGGAGCAGCCATGGGCTTCACCGGCCAGACGATGGGAGCGCAACTGCGCGCCGCCTTCGAGGGCACCATTGCCACGCGCTTTGCACGCGGCGACGAGGAGGTCACGGTGCGGGTTCTGCGCCGGCAGGCGGTCGGCGGCCGGCAGGACCTGGAACACGTCTACCTGACGACGCCGACGGGTCAGCGCGTGGCGCTGTCGGAAGTCGCTACGCTGTCGGAGCGGCGCACGTTCTCCATCATCCAGCGCCGCGACGGCGTGCGCACGGTGGCGGTGACGGGCGACATCGATGCACAAGTGACGAGCGTGGAGGCCGTCGTGTCCCGGCTCGACCGCGAAATCCTGCCGGCCATCGCAGCCAAATACGGCATCGGCTACGAGTTCCGTGGGCGCGACGAGGAGAGGCGGGAGAGCTTCGCGGACCTGCAGGCCGGCGCACTGCTCGCACTCAGTCTCATCTACATCACGCTGGCCTGGGTATTCGGCAGCTACTGGCAGCCGATCGCGGTGATGTCGATCATCCCGTTCGGCTCGGTCGGCGCGATCTTTGGCCATTACGTCATGGGCTACGACCTCACCATCATCTCGATGATCGGCCTGCTGGGCCTGTCGGGCATCCTGGTCAACGATTCCATCGTGCTGGTGTCGCGCATCAACGAGCGCCGCGCGGAAGGCGCGCCGCTGCGGGAGGCTTGCATCGGGGCCTCGCAGGACCGGCTGAGAGCCGTGCTGCTGACCTCGCTGACGACGATCGGAGGGCTTGCTCCCCTGATGTTCGAGACGAGCCAGCAGGCGCAGTTTCTCATTCCCATGGCGATCACGCTGGTGTTCGGGCTCGCCACGTCGACCCTGCTGGTTCTTCTGCTGGTGCCGGCCATTACCGGCATAGCAGCGGACGGCGGGCGGGTGATCGCTGCGTTGCAGCGCTTCTACCGGCCGGCGCGCGTGACCTGAACGGCGGCGGGCACCGGGCTGGCGGAAGCCCGATCTCCTGATTCCGCACACGTGTTTGCCAATTCTTCACCGTGAAATCGCCGCGCGGTTCTCGGAGGCTCATGTTGCTGTCAACCTTAACGGCGACGGTCGGGCTTTACGGGCGAAGGCGAATGCGGGTCATTGTTTGCGCGGGTAGACTGCTGCCCGTCGTTGCGGCACTGGGGCTGGCGATGGCAGTTGGCGGCTGCGCCGACCGGGGCGGCTCGGCCTACGATCCAGCGACAGGCACGTCGGCTTCGCCGCGCGTGTGGGACGGGACTGGCTCGCCGCCATCGATCCGGGGCCGCTACAAGCTCGGCAGCCCCTACGTCGTGTCGGGGCGCACGTATGTGCCCATGCACGAGCCGGACTACGACCGTGTCGGCATCGCCTCCTGGTACGGCGATGCGTTCCACGGCCGGCTGACGGCCAACGGCGAAGTCTTCGACATGCATGCGGTGACGGCGGCGCATCCGACGCTGCCGCTGCCGTCGCTCGTTCGCGTGACGAGCCTGGACACCGGCCGTTCAGTCGTCGTGCGCGTCAACGATCGCGGTCCATTCGTGGCTGACCGCATCATCGACCTGTCGCGCGCGTCCGCGACGCGCCTCGGCCTCCTGCAGCGCGGCACGGGGCGGGTGCGGGTCGAGTACCTCGGGCCGGCGCCGCTCGATGGATAGTCGCGGCACGATCAGGCCGCGCCCTATTCCTTCTTCGGGCGGTTGTAGACGTCGTCGGAGCGGATGATGTCGTCCTCGCCGAGGTAGCTGCCGATCTGCACCTCGATGATCTCGAGGGGAACCTTGCCGGGGTTCTCCAGCCGGTGCCACTGTGTCGCGTAGATGTAGACCGAGCCGTTCTCGGTCACGAGCTTCTCGCTGTCGCCGATGGTGATCAGCGCCGTGCCCTTGACCACGATCCAGTGCTCGGAGCGGTGATGATGCATCTGCATCGAAAGCTTGGCGCCGGGCTTGACGTGCAAGAGCTTCACCTGGAAGCGCGTGCCGATACTGAGCGGTTCGAAATAGCCCCACGGCCGGTGCTCGCGGATGTGCTGGGCGTGCTCGGGCCGCTTCTCCGTCTTCAGGCGATCGACGATGCGTCCGACGTCCTGGGCGCGGGATTTGTCGGCGACGAGAAGGGCGTCGGGCGTGTCGACGATGACGAGATTGTCGACGCCGAGCGTGGCGATGAGCGCACGTTCTGAATGCACATAGGTGTCGCGCGTCGCCTCGAGGATGCCCGAGCCTTTGCCCTTGACGACGTTGCCGTCGGCGTCGTGGGGGGCGAGGTCCCAGAGCGCCGACCACGAGCCGACGTCGCTCCAGCCGACATCCATTGGAATGAGGGCGGCGGCACCGGTCTTCGCCGCCTTCTCCATGACCGCGTAGTCGACGGAAATCGAGGGCGAGGCTTCGAGCGACGGACAGTCGAGGCGCAGGAAGCCGAGGTCGGTCGCCGCGCCGGCGAGCGCCTTCTCGGCGGCGGCGAGGACATCGGGAGCGTGCGTGGCGAGCTCGTCGATGAAGGCGCCGGCGTGCAACACGAAGATGCCGCTGTTCCAGTAGCAGCCCTTGCTGGCGAGGTAGCCCCTGGCCGTCGCCTCGTCGGGCTTCTCGTGGAAGGCGGCGACCTCGTAAGCGCCGGCGTCCGGCCCGCCGAGTGCCTTGCCGACCTGGATGTAGCCATAACCCGTGTGCGGCGAGGTCGGCACGATGCCGAGAAGTACGAGCCGTCGCCCGGCGGCGACCGCGGCCGCCTGCGCGACGGCGGCTACGAAGCCGGCGCCGTCCTTGATGACGTGGTCGGAGGGCATGACGACGAGGACCGCATTCTCGTCCTCGGCACGGATCGAGAGCGCGGCGACGGCAATGGCGGGTGCCGTGTTGCGCGCCACCGGTTCGAGAATGATCTGGCGCGGTGTGACGCCGATCTCCTCGAGGTCGTCCTTGGCCAGAAAGCGGTGCGCGTCGTTGCACAGCAGTGTGGGCGGCGCAACTCCGGCACCAGGGCGCAAGCGCAGCGCGGTGGCGGCGAGCAGGCTCGACGCGCCGCCGTCGAGATGGCGCACGAACTGCTTCGGGTAGCGCGACCGCGACAGCGGCCATAGTCGAGTGCCCGATCCGCCAGACAGGATGACGGGATAGATGTTCATGCCGGCCGCTCCCGCAGAGCCAATTATGCGTCGGGGTGGCCTATCGCAGAACGACGCCCCGGACAAGCGACCCGGCTGGCGGCGCCCGCTGCCGGGGCTCGTGGGCTCGTCAGGCTATTCATCCGTCGGCTGTGAATGTGGTGCTCTGGGACGAAACCGCTTCCAATAGTTCCCGCTCAGGCGGTTTCCCGAGAATTGCCGGGAACAAATGCCCGAAAAGTGAAGCCATGGAGCCACATGCGTCATCAACCGTTCATGCGGGGGCCTGTGCCTGGTTCTGCGTTGTCGGGACGTCGCGTAACATCGCTGCGTGGCAGGACGTGCATGGCTGGAAGGTGGCGGAAGAACCCGCCCGCCGCGCCGGCTTCGGGGGGCGGGATGAATACGAAGAGACTGCGGCTCAGCGCCGCCGTGATCGTGGCGGCCGGTGGCTTCGCGTTGCCGGTCGGCGCGCAGCAGCCAGCCGCACCACCTGCGCCCGCCGCTCCGGCTCCATCGAGCGGGGCAGCGGCGACGCCGTCGGGCGGCAGCCAATTGCCGCCGGTCGACGTCATTCAGCAGGCTCCCAAGCCACAGCAGCAGCAACAGGCCGCGCCCAAACCGAAGCCGAAGCCGGCGCCCGTCGCCGAGAGCCCGGAGCCCGCTCCTGCGCCCGTCGCCGCGGTGCCGGCCGCGCCATCGACGGCGGAGGCACGCGCTGCGGGCGACATCGTGCCCGTGTCGCCGCTCGGCGGCGAAATCCGCGTCGAGACGTATGCTGGCGGCGTTGCGACTGTCGGCGGTGATGCCATCACGGGTAACGGCCGTTCCGACCCGCAAGACGCGCTCGCGAAGTCCGTTCCCGGCGTGACGCTGATCGACGCGGGCGGCTCCAACTTCCGCTCGCAGCTCGACTATCGCGGCTTTGGAGCGGGCTCCATCAACGGCTTTCCGCAAGGCATCGCGGCCTACCAGAACGGCGTGCGCATCAACGAGGTGTTCGGCGACGTCGTGAACTGGGACCTGATCCCCTCGAACGCGATCGGCGACATCACGATCGTGTCGGGCAACCCTGTGTTCGGCCTCAACGCCATCGGCGGCGGCGCCGTCATCTCGCTCAAGGACGGGTTCTCCTTCCAAGGCGTCGAGATCGACAGCAAGTTCGGCAGCTACGGCTACAAGGAGATCGGCACGCAGATCGGCGTGCAGTCGGGGCCGTTCGCGCTTTATTTCGCCGGCGAGCACATCGACGAGGATGGCTGGCGCGACTTCTCGCCGGCCGAAGTCGACCGCATGTACGTCGACCTCGGCGCCAAGGGCTCGCTCGTCGAGGTGCACGCCAACCTGACGTGGGCGAAGAGCTCGGTCGGCGTTGTCGCCGCGACGCCGGAGGAATTGCTCAATGTCGGCTGGGAGCGCACCTTCACGTCCCCGCAGACCACCGACCTCGAAGTTCTGATGCCCTCGCTCAACGCCAAGGTGAAGGCGACGGAAACCCTGACCTTCTCGGGGCTCGCCTACTACCGGCGCTACAAGTCGGCCGTCGTCGACGGCAACGTGCTGGAAGCCGAGGAGTGCGGCGAGGTCCAGGCCGAGAACCCTGGCGTCGGCGTCGAAGCGGACTTCAATGCCGACAACATCTGCTCGGAGGAGATCGAGGACAACACCATCGCGCAATTGCGCGATGCGCGCGGCAACCCGATCGCCGGCGACGACATCGGCGAAGAGCCGTTCGGCGTCATCGACCGCATCAACCAGCAGGCCGAGAGCTTCGGCGGCAGCCTGCAGGCGACCGAGAAGATGCAGGTGTTCGGTCGGCCGAACCAGTTCATCGCCGGCGTCAGCTACGATCGCGGCAACGTGCGCTACTCGACGGCGTCCGAGATCGGTGAGCTGACCTCGCGCTACGTCGTCGACGGTTCGGGCGTCATCATCGCCGAGCCCGACGACTTCGCCGGGCGCAATGTCGACGTCGATACCGAGTATGTCGGCCTCTACATCACCAACACGTTCGAGGTGACGGACGCGCTCGCGATCACCGTCGGCGGCCGCTACAATCACGCCTCCGTCGACCTCGTCGACCTGACCGGCGAGTTCGACGGCATCACGTCGAGCCATACCTTCGAGCGCTTCAACCCGAGCGCCGGGGCGACCTACCAGATCATGCAGGGGCTGACCGTCTACGCCGGCTACTCGGAAGCCAACCGCGCGCCCACGCCGGCCGAACTCGCCTGCGCCAACCCCGACAACCCCTGTCCCATCGAAAGTTTCCTGACGGACGATCCGCCGCTCGAGCAGGTCGTCAGCCGCACCTACGAGGCCGGCTTGCGCGGCAAGCTCGGCAGCCTCGGCCGCGACCAGGTGCTCGGCTGGGGCGTCGGCTACTTCCGCACGCTGAACGAGGACGACATCCTTTTCGTGTCCTCCGGCACGACCGGCCGCGGCTTCTTCTTCAACGCCGGCGACACGCTGCGACAGGGCATCGAGGCCAAGCTCACCTACGACAATCAGTGGCTGTCGCTCTATGCCGGCTACAGCTACGTGCACGCGACCTACGAGACGGCGCTCGAGTATCAGTCGCCGGCCCATCCGCTCGGCCGGCCGTGCTCGGGCGATCCGGAAGTGACGTGCATCGACGTGGCGCCGGGCGACCGCCTGCCCAACGTGCCCGACCACCGCTTCAAGGCCGGTGTGGAATATCGCGTGCTGCCACAGTGGATGATCGGCGCCGACGTCATCGCCAACTCGGGCGTGTATCACCTGGGTGATGATGCCAACCTGCTGCCCAAGGTCGGCGGCTATGCCCGCGTCGATCTGAAGACCACCTACGACGTCACGGAGAACGTGCAGATCTACGGTCTTCTCAACAACGTCTTCGACAGCCGCTACGGCGTGTTCGGTACGCTGTTCGAGAACGAGGAAGCACCAACCGATCCGGTCGGCATCCCCGGCTTCACCTACGACAACCCGCGCTCGATCGTGCCGGGACAGCCGATCTCGGCTTACGGCGGGGTCAAGGTGAGGTTTTGAGGCGGGGACTCGCCGGAATCACATTCTGTGACGGCTGACGGCTGACGGCTTGCTCGCGACGGGCGACTGGCCACGGGCGACCGATGAGGCCCCGGGCAACCGCTGCGCGACCCTCTCGTGCGTCCTTTGCAAGGCGCTCCGGGCCTGATCGAGGGCCGGTGCGTTTCCCTTAAGCGCCCGAATATCGGGAAAACGTCCAAATTGCCGGCGGGCTATTCCGCGTGCCTGATGCTGTGCGCTGCACGTAGCCACCAGCCATCGGCGTTGTCGCCGAGGGGCCGGCGCTGCGATACTGCATTGCTTCTCCGTGCCGCCGGTCCTGTCTCGAGGCATGCGGGCAGGCGGCGCGATAAACCCGACGAGCCGGAACGAAACCTGCCGTGTCCCTTCGCCTTTCGCTCATCCTGTCGATCTTCATGCTGATGCTGGTCACGCTGGGCGTCGGCATCGCGGGGCTTTACGCGACGGCTGGTGCCAAGCTCGAAACCGAGATGACGTCGGCGGTGCGGATCGCGGCTCGCATCACCGAGCGCGCGCTCGAGAACATCGGGCCGCCGTTCACCGGACCCGAAGTCATCGAGCGCCTGATCGCGACCTACGACGGAGACCGGCACGTGCGCGCGGTGCTCATCGGTCCACATGGCGTGCTGCTCGCCGCCTCGACGGCGCAGGCGCCCGAAACGCCGGCGCCGGCTTGGTTCGTCGATCTCCTCGACGTGCCGCCCAAGTTCAAGATCGTCGAGCTGCCGCCCATCTTCGAGGGCGTCGGCACGCTGATGCTGCAAAGCAATTCCTACAACGAGATCAGCGAGGTGTGGGAGGACGCACAGCGCACGCTGGCGCTGCTCTCGGGGCTGTGCGCCCTCACGCTGGCGCTGGTCTCGTGGCAATTGACGCGCGCGCTGAGGCCGCTCGATGCGCTCTCGGCTGCGTTCCGCAAGGGCGGGGACGCCGGCAGCCTGCCGCGCGTGCCTGTGGCCGGGCCGAGCGAACTGCAGCAGGTGGCGACCGGCTTCAACGACATGGCAGAGCGGCTCGAGCGCACCGAGGCGCAGAACCGGCGGCTCAATGCGCAACTCGCCGAAGTGCAGGAGGAGGAGCGGGGCGAGCTCGCGCGCGACCTGCACGACGAAATCGGCCCGTTCCTGTTCGCCGTCGACGTCGACGCCAAGGCCATCGCCGACATCGCCAACGAGCGCCAGGACGAGGCCATCGGCCAGCGGATCGGTGCCATCCGCGAGGCCATCGCGCGGCTGAGGCGAACGGTGCGCGAACTGCTGGGCCGGCTCAAGCCCGCTGCCTTGCTCGATCTCGGGCTGCCGCACGCCGTCGAGCACGTCGCGGCGTTCTGGCGGGGGCGCAAGCCGGAGGTGACGATCAGTGTCGACGTCGACGAGGACATCATCGAAGAAGCGGTAATGGCTGCTGCCTTCCGCATCGTGCAGGAGAGCCTGAGCAACGCCATGCGTCACGGCAAGCCGACCCGCGTCGAGGTGCGGGTGACGATGAGCGAGCAGGGGCGTGTCGACGTGCTCGTCGCCGACAACGGCATCGGGCTCGAGCCGGCGCGCGGCTTCGGCTTCGGCATCAGCGGCATGAAGGACAGGGTGCGCGCGCTCGGCGGCACGCTCAGCGTCGGCAATCGCAGCGACGGCAGCGGCGTCATCGTGCACGCCAGCCTGCCGGCCGAGGCTCCGGGCCGGACGGCAAACCAGTCGCAACAGGTCTCCAGGGAGGTTGAGGCGCGATGAAGCTGCTGCTCGTCGACGATCATGCCATCGTGCGCGAAGGCGTGCGGCGGCTCCTGTCGGATATCGGGGACGCGCAGATCCTCGAAGCCGAGAACGGCACCATCGCGCTCGCCATCTTCAAGAAGGAGCGGCCGGACATCGTGCTGCTCGACCTCAACCTCGAGGGCATCGCCGGGCTCGAACTGTTGCGCCGCATGTTGATCGAGGACCGGGGCGCGCGCGTCGTCGTGTTCAGCATGCACGCCGAGCCGGTCTACGCCGCACGCGCGCTGAAGCTCGGTGCGCGCGGCTACGTCAGCAAAAGCGCGGGACCGGACGAACTCATCGCGGCGGTGCGCAAGGTCGCGGACGGCGGGCGCTACGTGGAGCGCGAGCTCGCCTCGGAGCTTGCCGTCGGGCAGTTCTCTGGCGAGGACCCGCTCGCCAACCTGACGACGAGGGAGGTCGAGATCCTGCGCATGCTCGGCGAAGGCATGAGCCTGACGCAGATCGCCAACGCCAACGGCGTTTCCTACAAGACGGTGGCCAACTCTTGCAGCCTGATGAAGACGAAACTCGGCGTCGAGCGCACCGCCGACCTCATCCGCATGTCGATCGAGCTGTTCCAGCGGTGAGCGGCCCGCGCGCGGCGTGACCGTTGTCAGCGTGACGGTCGTCAGCGCACCCCTGCTCAGCGCGAAAGGGTCGTGGCGCCGAGCGAGTAGCGGCTCGCATCGGGCCGGCCCGGGCGCGGGGAAGCCGAGCCCTGCTCGGGGAACAGATAGAAGCTGTTGACCCAGCCGATGCGGCTCTGATGGCGTATCGGGCACCAGTCGCCGACGCAGCGGCCGGTGATGGCGACACCGCGACCGGCAGGACCGATGGTCGCCACGACGGCGAACGTCTCGGCGGGTCCGCTGCGCACGTTCAGGACGTCGAACTCCTCCACGTTGACGACCTTGAACGAGGTGATGACGGGGTTGCTGGCGGCGCGGCTCGGATGCGGCGCGGGCAGCACGGGAGGTTGTGGGCGGGCGGCGACGCGCTGCACGACAGAGGGCACCGTGCTCGGGCGGATGGCGACGGCGGGCAATTCGAGGGTCAGCTCGCGGTACAGCGGCTTGGCAGCAAAGGCGAGCCGGTTGGTCGGCTGGACCAGCGCGGGGCGCGGCGGCTCGGGCAGTGCCAGTTCCTCGGTAGGCGCAGCGGCGCGAGGTGCGGCGGGCGCGGCGGTCGGCTCCATGCGTGCGCGGGGCTCGGGGATGCCGTCGTGCTCGGCGGTTGCGGCTTGCATGTGCGAGGGGCGTGGCGGTAACCGAGCCGGGATCGCTACGGTGGAAGCGGCCAGTGCGCGCAGCTCGTCCGCCGCACCCGGGGCTCGATCGGCGCGGTCAGGCTTGGCCACAACGGCGAGTTGCGCGGGTTTCGGGGCCGCCGGCGCGGGTGCCGATTTGGCTGGCAAGGCGGCCGGGGCCGAGGCGCGCGCGGTGATGAGGCCGGTGCCCGTGCTGCCGTCGGCGTGGCGCCAGGTGATGCGGTTGTCCGGCGCGATGCCGACCCAGACGCACTTCGTCTTGTTCTCGAACCAGACCTGCCAGCGCTTGCACAGCTTGTCGCCGGCAATCCACCAGCGGCCGACATCGCGGCTCGA
>JANRIT010000082.1:0-38037 GCA_033764645.1 Hyphomicrobiaceae bacterium | reverse complement strand
GATCGACAGCGCGGAGACCGACTTCCCCGAGCCCGACTCTCCGACGAGCGCCACCGTCTCGCCACGCCCGATCTGAAACGACACACGGTCGACGGCGAGCGTGGTCTTCGCCCCCTGCCGGAACGCGACCGACAGGTTGCGCACCTGTACGAGGGTCTGGGAGATCGTCTTCACTGCTGGCCAACCTCACTCCAAGATGTCCGTCAGAGAACGCCTCGGCAAAGCATGTGGCAGCGCCAAAGTGCGGTCCTCACTGAGTATGAATTGACAGTGCGCCGCCAACGCCGTCGCCACATGGATGGCATCAGGCAAGCGGCCCCCTCGCTCAGCCCGATGCTGCGCGGATCGAACGAGAACCAAACGATCGACCGGGACAATCAGCAGATTTGGGCTGCTGCCAGGGGTCAGGAGTTCGAGATAGAGATCGACGATTGATGCTTGACCTTGCCGAAGGGGTGCGACCAGGAGTTCGGCAACTGTCAGTTCGCTGGTGACGGCAACAATTTCGCCGGCTTCGATTGCGGCAAACAGCATGCGGGCCGGCTCACGCACACCCTCGACGGCGTAGATGAAGATATTGGTGTCGACATAAGCGCGCGCGGTCTTGAACGAGGGCTTCAATCCCATTCGTCACGCAACTTTCGGATCTGCTCGACGGCGTCATCGGGCGCAGGATAGGCGCCTTTGCCGGCACCGAAGTAGTCCGTCAACGTGCGTCGCTGGACCACGACGGCATCGGCCTCGACGGTCACCGTGACGCGGGCGTCCGCGGCAAGACCCACGCGCAACTCTTCCGGCAGCCGCGCGACGGGGAAGTTCTCGACGACGATGCGCTTGATCTCGGTCATTTCAGCACACTATCGGAAAGTCTTCCGGGGATCGAGGGCATCGCGCACCGCCTCGCCGATGAAGATCAACAGCGACAGCATGATGGCGAGGGTGAAGAAGCCCGTCAGGCCGAGCCAAGGTGCCTCGAGGTGCTTCTTGCCCTGCAGCAGCAGCTCGCCCAGAGAAGGCGACCCCGGTGGCAGTCCAAGGCCGAGGAAATCGAGTGCGGTCAGCGCCGCGATGGAGCCGGAAAGCTGGAACGGCAGGAACGTCAGCGTCGCTACCATCGCGTTCGGCAACAGGTGCTTCCACATGATCGTGGTGTCCGACAGGCCGAGCGCACGTGCGGCGTTGATGTACTCGAAGTTGCGCCCGCGCAGGAACTCCGCCCGCACGACGCCGACGAGCGACACCCATTGAAAAAACAGGAGCGTGAACAGAAGTGTCCAGAAGCCCGGCACCAGGACGGAGGAGACGATCAGCAGGACGAACAGCGAGGGGATCGACGACCACACCTCGAGCACGCGCTGGAAGAACAGATCGACCCGTCCTCCGAAATAGCCCTGCACCGCACCCGCCGCGACGCCGATGATCGAGGACAGCACCGTCAGGATGATGCCGAACAGGACCGAGATGCGGAAGCCGTAGATGACGCGCGCGAGGACATCACGCCCCTGGTTGTCGAGGCCGAGCCAGTTGGTGTTCCAGATGTTCGTATGGCGGGCGAGTTGCTCGGGCGTCGCCTCGCAATAGGCCGCGTTAGAGGCCCATGGCGGTGGGGCGGGATACCCGAGGCACAAGTCACCAGCGGCCTTGCGGCGCGGATAATCGCGATTGATCGTATCGTAGGAGTAGCGGATCAGGGGCCAGATCATGAAGCCGTGCGCTTCGATCTCATCGGCGATGACCGGGTCGCGATAGTCCGTCACGGCGAGAAAGCCGCCGAACTTTTCTTCCGGGTAGTCGATCAGTACCGGGGCGAGCAGCTCGCCCTTGTAGTAGGCGAGGATCGGCTTGTCGTTGGCGATGAACTCGGCGAACAGTGAGATGCCGAACAGGGCAAGGAAGATCCACAGGCTCCACACGCCGCGCCGGTTCGCCCGGAAATTCTCGAGCCGCCGGCGGTTGACCGGCGACAGGTGGAACCACGAGCCACGCTCGCCGGAAAAACGGCTGGCGGCACGGCCGCGGGCGTCTCCCGCGAGCGGCCGGATTTTGCCGGCCGTGCCGGACTTGTCGTCGACGGACGTATCCATCGCCTAAACCTCCCGGCTCTCGAAGTCGATGCGCGGGTCGACCAGGGTGTAGACGAAGTCGGAGACGAGGTTCACGACGAGGCCGACCAGCGAGAAGATCCACAAGGTAGCGAACACCACGGGATAATCGCGTTTGTCGACCGCCTCGAAGGCCAACAGCCCCAGTCCATCGAGCGAGAAGATCGTCTCGATGAGCAGCGAGCCCGAGAAGAACGCCGTGATGAACGCGCCCGGGAAGCCGGCGATGATCAGCAGCATGGCGTTGCGGAACACATGCCCGTAGAGCACCTGATGCTCCGTGAGGCCCTTGGCGCGCGCCGTCATCACGTACTGCTTCCTGATCTCGTCGAGGAACGAGTTCTTCGTCAGAAACGCCATGGTCGTGAAGGCGCCGAGCGACATGGCGATGATCGGCAGGGTGAGATGCCAGAAGTAATCGCCGATCTTGCCGATCAGCGAGAGTTGCTCCCAGTTCTCGGACGTGAGCCCGCGCGAGGGAAACCACTGCACGAACGAGGAGCCCGCGAACAACACGAGCAGCAGCACGGCGACGAGGAAGCCCGGCACCGCGTAGCCGATTACGAGCACGCCCGACGACCAGACGTCGAACGGCTCGCCGTCCTTGACCGCCTTGCGGATGCCGAGCGGGATCGAGATCAGGTAGGTGATCAGCGTCATCCAGATGCCGAGCGACACCGATACGGGCAGCTTCTCGGCGATGAGATCGATGACCGGCACGTCGCGGAAATAGCTCTTGCCGAAATCGAACGTCAGGTAGCTCCACATCATCATGAGGAAGCGCTCGTGCGCCGGCTTGTCGAAGCCGAACTGCTTCTCGAGGCTCTTGATGAACTCAGGGTCGAGACCCTGCGCACCGCGATACTTGGAGGCGACCGCGTCCGCCGACCCCTGACCGGTCTGCGCCTGGCCGCCGCCCGCGCCGAGGCCGTCGCCGGTGCCGCCGGTGATGCGTGAGGACATCGAGACGTCCGAGCCGGTCAGTTGCGCGATGACCCGATCGACCGGTCCGCCGGGCGCGAACTGGATGACGATGAAGCTCACCAGCATGATGCCGAACAGCGTCGGCAGAACGAGCAGCAAGCGCTTCAAGAGATAGGCGGCCATCGGTTTCCTGGGTGTCTCACTGCGCCGGCCGGCTGAACCGACCGCCCGTGCCTTCAACTCTACCCGCGATTCAGAGTGTCATCCCGGTGCTTGCCACCGGGATCCATCGAGCAACGGGCGCCGGGGCTGGTGGCTGGCTGGATCCCGGCACCGAGTGCCGGGACGACACCATGGAGGGAATGCGGTTGTATGCGTTGCCTCGGCTCCGAGGTCACTTGCGCTCCAGCTTCGCAGCTTTCGCGGCATCATACCACCACGTCTCGAGCACGCCGCGATCATAGCGCGGCTTGACCGCCGGCCACGAGAACTTGTCCCAGAAGGCGAGATTGTGCGAGGCCTTGTACCAGTGCGGCACCCAGTAGTGGCCGGCCCGCAGCACGCGATCGAGCGCGCGCGTGGCGGTGACGAGTTCGTTCCTCGACTTGGCCGCCATCGCCTTGTCGATGAGGTCGTCGACCGCCGGATGGCTGATGCCCGCCAGATTGAATGAGCCTTCCGTCGACGCCGCCGCCGAACCCCAGAAGCCTTTCATCTCCGCTCCCGGCGTGAGCCGCATCACGTAGCGCTGCGTCGTCAGATCGAAATCGAACGATTTCACCCGCCGCTCGTACTGCGCCGGATCGACGAGGCGGATGTCGGCTTCGATGCCGAGCCGCTTGAGATTCTCGATGTAGGGCCCGATGATCCGCACGAACGCCTCCGAGAACAGGAGGAACTCGATCTTCAGCGGCTCGCCCTTGGCATCGACTCGCCGCCCGCCCTGCTGCGTGTAGCCGGCTTCCGTGAGCAGACGGCTCGCCTCGCGCAGGAGCGTGCGATCGGCACCCGAGCCGTCGCTCGTTGGCGACGTGTAGGCGGGACCGAACACCTCCGGCGGCAGCGACGCGCGATGCGGCTCGAGGAGTGCGAGTTCATCGGCCGACGGGGGGCCAACGGCCTTCATGTCCGAGTTTTCGAAGAAGCTCGCCGTCCGCAGATAGAGTTTGTAGAACAGGTTGTTGTTCGTCCACTCGTAGTCGAACGCGTAGTCGAGCGCCTTGCGCACGCGCGGGTCCTTGAACTTCTCCTTTCTGAGATTGATGAAGAAGCCCTGCGCGCCCGATGGCCTCTCATCAGGCAGATTCTGGCGCAGCAGGCGACCCTCGGTCACGGCGGCGATGTTGTAGGCGGTCGCCCAGTCGACCGAGGTGAACTCCTCGCGCAGGTCGAACGTGCCGTTCTTGAGGTTCTCCAGTTCAGCGGTGCGGTCACGATAGTATTCGTAGCGCATCTCGCCGAAGTTGTGCTGGCCACGGTTGACGGGCAGGTCCTTGGCCCAGTAGTCCTCGCGCCGCACATAGCTGACGAACGTGCCGGGCTTGAAATCCGCAATCCTGTAGGGGCCCGAACCCAGCGGCGGCGTCAGTGTCGTCTCCTCGAACGGCCGCGTCGCATACCAGGCCTTGGAGAAGATCGGCAGGCCGGCGACGGTCAGCGGCAGATCGCGGATGAGGCTGCCCTGGAAGGTGTAGCGCACCGTCAGCGCGTCGATTGCCTCGGCCGACACGACATCGGCGAGCGCGATCCGATAGCTCGGATGACCCTTCTCCTTGAGCGCGGTGAACGAGAATGCGACGTCCTCGGCTGTCACCGGAGTGCCGTCTGCGAAGCGGGCTGCCTCGCGCAGTTTGAACGTCACCGACAAGCCGTCGGCGGCAACCGCAGCCTTTTCCGCGACGAGGCCGTACATCGCGTCCGGCTCGTCGTAGGCGCGCTTCATGAGGGTATCGAACAGGAACTCGAGCCCCTGCGCCGCGTCCCCCTTCAGGATATAGCCGTTGAAGCTGTCGAAGGTGACGCGACCGCCATCGCCGATCATGGAGATGCGCCCGCCCTTGGGGGCGTCGGGATTGACGTACTCGAAGTGCGTGAATTCCGGCGGGTATTTCAGGGCATCGAATGCAGCGAGGCCATGGCGCCACTCCCCGTCCTGGCTTGCACGCGCCGGCGATGGGCTCATCGAGCCGGCAAGCGACGCGAGCACGGCGAGAACAACGCCCGCGATCGTCGCAGTCGACCGGGTAACATGCCGCCGGGCCGCATGATGCCGCAGGGAAACGCCACCAGTGGCCGCCATGCTCACATCCGCCTCTTGCCGGCGAGCGCCTCGGCCTTGGCCGGATCGATCCAGCGCACCTGCAGCGCACCCGGCGATTGCGACGGCAGCTTGCCCGGCTTGCCGAAGATGTCCCAATGCGCGATGCGGTCGAAGGGATAATGCCACTGCGGCACGACGTAGTGATTCCACATCAGCACGCGGTCGACCGCCCGCGAGGCGGCAACGACGCCAGCCCGGTCCTTCGCCTTGACCAGTTCCTCGATGAGCGCATCGATGGCCGGGTTCTTGATGCCGATGACGTTGCGCGAGCCGTTGCGGTCGGCCGCCGCCGAGCCGAAGAAATCCCGCTGCTCGTTACCCGGCGAATGCGACTGCGGAAAATTGGCGGTGATAATGTCGAAGTCGAAGCTCTCGATCCGCCGGGTGTATTGCGACGAGTCCACCATGCGCACGGACGCATCGACGCCGAGCCGCTTCAGGTCGGAAACGTAGGGCAGCACGATGCGCTCGAAGTCGGGACTGACGAGCAAGAACTCGGCTTTCAGTTGCTCGCCCGCCGCATTGACGAGCTTGCCGCCCTGCAGGGTCCAACCGGCTTCTGCGAACAGTCTGACGGCCTCGCGCAGGTTGTTGCGGTGGGCCGTTGCATCTGCCGCCGTCGGGACGGAGGGGGCCGTGGTGAAAACCTCTGCCGGCACCTTGTCACGCACCGCCTCCAGCAAAGCCAGCTCCGCGCCCTCCGGCAGGCCCGTCGCCTTGAGCTCGGAGTTGTCGAAATAGCTCGTTGTGCGCCGATACATCCCATAGAAGAGTCCGCGGTTGGCCTCTTCGAAATTGAAGGCGAGGCCGAACGCGCGGCGCACGCGCGCATCGGCGAACTGGCCGCGCCGGATGTTGAAGGCAAACGCCTGCATCGAGGCGACGCGCTGATGCGGCACAGCCTCCTTCACGAGTTGCCCGGCCTTGACGGCGTCGATCTCGTACTGCGTCGCCCAGGCGTTGGCGCTCGTCTCCTGCCAGAAATCGATCTGGCCGCCCTTGAACGATTCGAACGCCGGCACGCGGTCACGATAATAGGTGTAGCGGATCTCGCCGATGTTGTACTGGCCGCGCATGGCCGGCAGGTCCTTCGCCCAGTAGTCGGCGACCCGCTCGTAGACGATGCCGCGGCCCGGATCGACCGACTTGATGCGATAGGGACCCGAGCCGAGCGGCACCTCCATCGTCGTCTTGGAAAGGTCGCGCGGCTGACCGTCTGCGCCGGCTGCCTCCCAGTAGTGCTTGGGCAGCACGGTCAGGCCGCCGAGGATCTGCGGCAGTTCGCGATTGCCCGTCATGTCGAAGCGGAACGTGACCTCGCCCGGTGCGGTCTCCTCCGCCGAGGTCACGTTCTTGAAGTAGCCCGCGAAGAACGGATGCGCAGCCTTGAGCGCATTGAGCGAGAAGATCACGTCGGCCGCAGTGACCGGCTTGCCGTCGTGGAAGCGCGCTTCGGGCCGCAGCTTGAACGTCGCCGACGACAGGTCGTCCGGGAAGCTGACCCACTCCGCGACATGGCCATACTCGGTCGAAGGCTCGTCGAGGCTCGTCGCCATCAGCGTGTCGTAGATGAGGCCGATGCCGCCGGCCGGCTCGCCCTTGATGGTGAACGGATTGAGCGTATCGAACGAGCCTTCATCCGACAGCCGCACGACGCCACCCTTGGGCGCGTCGGGATTGACCCAGTCGAAATGCTTGAAGTCGGGCCCGTAGGCCGGCGCATCGACGAGCGAGAGGGCATGATGACGGACGGGCTCGGCGTGCGCCGTCGGCGCGCCCGGCATGGCAGCAACGGTCAAGCCCATGGCCAAACCCGTGGCGATGCCCGACATCGATCGATAGACGGACTGGATCGGCGTCACCCTCTGCTCCCTCTCGACACTGCCGTCTCCGCCCGAGATCGGCGATGATGGCACACGCATGACGTCGTTGCGCCGCGCGCCTGCCGCGCTCAGCACACCAGGTCTGGAATACAGTTCACGCGATGGGGAGGGTAGTTAAAGGTTCGCAACATGCGTCAGAGCGCCGTGCGAACCTCGCGAGGCTGTGCCGACGGCGCAGAGCGGTCGCTGCGCTGCGTTTCAGCGTCGGCAGCGGGACACGCTGGCCGCCGGGAGGCCAGCCAGGGCGCTTACTTCAGCGTATTGAGGTAGGCGATCAGGCTCGCCAGTTCCGCGTCTGCCTTGACGCCGGCAAAGCCCATCTTGTTGCCGGGGATGTAGGCCTTGGGCCCGTGGATGAAGCCGGCGAGGTGCTCGACCGTCCACTCCCCACCTTTGCCCTTCAGCGCCTCAGAGTAGGCGAATCCGCCGACGGCGGCGACAGGCCGCCCGACGATCCCCCACAGGTTGGGACCCGCCTTGTTAGAGCCGCCCTGATCGACCGTGTGGCAGGATGCGCATTTCTTGAAGACGTCCTTGCCCTCGTCCGCGCTGGCGCTCGCAACCAGGCTGACGACCTTGCTCGGGTCGAACGCGGCTTCTGCCGGCTCGGCCGCAGCCGCCACCGCGGCCTCCGCCTTCGGCTTCGGAAGTTCGTAGCCGACCACGGCATGGTGCGCGCCGCCGCCGTGCCCGCCGTACATGATGTCGATCGCCGTCTTGGGAGCAAAGATCAGCAGCAATGCCGAGATCACGCCGCCGGCGATCTTCGACAGCTCGAAACTATCCATCATGGCAAAGTTCAACCTTCGGGTAGGGCGGCAGCCCGGAACCCGCCGGGCGCCAGCCGGTGGCTCGCGTTGCGCGGACTATAGGAATTCCGCCCCTTCTTGCAACTCGCCGAGGGGCGCTCTAACAGGCTTCGAGGGCGAGACCAATTGTCACCCGAAATGCGAGGCCGGGCCGGGCCGACCTCCTGCCCGATCCGAGAACGAGGCACCAGCGTCAGATGCGCTCCACACTGATCGTGATCCCTGCCCGCATGGAGGCGACTCGCCTGCCCGGCAAGCCGATGGCCGACATCGCCGGCGAGCCGATGATCGTGCACGTCTGGCGCCGGGCGCACGCCGCCGAGACGGGCCGCGTCGTTGTGGCAACCGACAGCGAGACGATCGCCACAGCCGTGCGCAAGGCGGGTGGCGAGGCGGTCATGACCCGCACCGACCACGCCTCCGGCTCCGATCGCGTATTCGAGGCGATCAACAAGGTCGACCCGGACGGCGACGCCGAACTCGTCGTCAACCTGCAGGGCGATCTGCCGACGCTGGAGCCGCGCCTCATCGCCGCCTGCCTCGCCCCGCTTGCCGAAAAGGGTCCCCACATCGCCACCCTGGCCGCCGCCATCACCGAGCCGTCCGAGCGCGACAACCCCAACATCGTCAAGGTAGTCGGCAGTCCCCAGCGCCAGCCCGACCGCCTGCGCGCGCTCTATTTCACGCGCGCAACCGCGCCCCATGGCGATGGTCCGCTCTACCACCACATCGGCATCTACGCCTACCGGCGCTCGGCGCTGGAACGCTTCGTCGCGCTGCCTCCCTCGCCGCTCGAGAAGCGCGAGCGCCTCGAGCAGTTGCGCGCGCTCGAGGACGGCATGCACATCGACGTGGCGATCGTCGACACCGTCCCGCTCGGCGTCGACACGCCCGCCGACCTCGACAAGGCGCGCGCGCACTTCGCCTCCCGGTCCACCTGAGGCGGCTTCGCCCGCACCCCGTGACGCCGCATCAACCTTCACCCATTCCGAAAGTCGCCGCTCCATGACCGCGCCCGCCGCCACCGCTTCGAGCACGTCCGACCGAGTGACGAGCCCGGGCGGTCGCATCGCCTACCAGGGCGAGCCCGGCGCCAACTCGCATCTGGCGTGCTCGGAGGCGTTTCCGGCGATGGAGCCGCTCGCCTGCGCCACGTTCGAGGACGCGCTCGCCGCTGTGAAGTCGGGCGAGGCGACCTATGCCATGATCCCGATCGAGAACTCAGTCGCCGGCCGTGTCGCCGACATCCACCACCTGTTGCCGAATGCAGCGCTCTACATCGTCGGCGAGCATTTCCTGCGCGTGCGCCATCAATTGCTTGCCAAGCCCGGCGTCCCGCTCGCCCATATCCGCAAGGTGCTGAGCCACACCCAGGCTCTCGGCCAGTGCCGCAATACGCTTCGCGAGCTCGGCCTGACGCCCGTGCCGGAAGCAGACACCGCCGGGTCGGCCCGCATGGTCGCCGAAAGCGCCGACGACAGCCTCGCCGCCATCGCCTCGAGCCTCGCTGCCAAAATCTACGGACTTGAAATCCTCAAGAGCGACATCGAGGACGAGGCGCACAACACGACGCGCTTCGTCGTGCTTGCTGCCGAGCCCGACGACGCCGAACCCGGTGACGGCCCGATCATCACGAGCCTCATCTTTCGCGTGCGCAACGTGCCGGCCGCCCTCTACAAGGCGCTCGGCGGCTTCGCCACGAACGGCGTCAACCTGACGAAGCTCGAAAGCTACCAGCTCGCCGGCACCTTCAACGCGACCATGTTCTTCGCCGACATCGAGGGCCATCCCAGCGAGCGCATGGTGCAGCTCGCCATGGAGGACCTGTCCTACTTTTCGAGCGAGGTGCAGGTGCTCGGCGCCTACCGCGCGAGCCCCTACCGCAGCGAGGCGAGCGCCGGCAGCGGTGGTGCGCCGTCACCGCGCGGGCGCGATTAACGCCACCGTCCTTGCGACCGCCCTCACAGGAGTGACCGACCATGGCGCGCCTTGCCGGACTCGTCGCCGTCGTCACCGGAGCGGCCTCCGGCTTCGGTCGCGGCATCGCCGAACGCTATGCCGCCGAGGGCGCCCAGGTCGTCGTCGCCGATCGCGACGGCGAAGGAGCGCTCCGCGTCGCCGCCGCCATCGGTGATCGCGCTCGTCCGTGCCGCGCCGACGTCACCGTCAAGGCCGACGTGGCTGCGATGATCGAGGCGGCGCACTCGGCCTTCGGCGGCCTCGACGTACTCGTCAACAATGCCGGCACCACGCATCGCAACCAGCCGGCGCTGGAGGTCGGTGAGGACGAGTTCGACCGCATCTATGCCGTCAACGTCAAATCGATCTACCTGACGACGCTCGCGGTGGTGCCGGCCTTCGAGGCGCGCGGCGGCGGTGTCATCATCAACGTCGCATCGACGGCTGGCGTGCGCCCGCGGCCCGGCCTGACCTGGTACAACGGCTCGAAGGGTGCTGCGATCACGCTGACCCGATCGCTCGCCGCCGAGCTTGCCCCTCGGCGCATCCGCGTCAACGCCATCAACCCCGTGATGGGCGAAACGGGCCTGCTGACAGAGTTCATGGGCGTTCCCGATACACCCGAGAACCGCGCCCGCTTCATTGCGACGATCCCGCTCGGGCGCCTGTCGCAACCCGCCGACATCGCCAACGCGGCTGTTTTCCTCGCCGAGCCGGCCTCGTCGTTTATCACCGGAGTCGCCATCGAGGTCGACGGCGGTCGCTGCGTCTGAGCGCCTGCCGCCCGCAGGAACAGGCGACCCGTCTCAGCCTGCTGCCCACTCCCCACTCCCCTACCCCTTCACCAGCCGGTCGATTTTGCCTTGGCGGATGCCCTGGGGCTCCTGGAAGGTCAGCGTCGAGCGCAGGCTGCCGGCGCCATCGAACAGGTACACGGTCGCAGTGTGGTTCATGGTGTAGTCGCCGCTCGATGTCGGCACCTTCTCGGCGAACGCCCGATAGAGCTTGAGGACGCTGGCGATTTGCGCCGTCGTTCCCGTCAATCCCGTGATGCGCTTGTCGAACGACGACAGATAGGTCGCCAGATGCTGGGGCGTGTCGCGTTCCGGATCGACGGTGATGAACAGCACCTCGAGACCATCGGCTGCCGTTCCCAGCTTGTCGAGGTGCTCGGAAATCTCGTTCAGCGTCGTCGGGCAGATGTCGGGGCAGTGCGTGAAGCCGAAGAACACGAGATGGTTGCGGCCGGCGAGCCGCGTCTTGTTGTCGAAGCGCTCGCCCGTATGGGCGGTGAGCTCGAACGGCCCACCGATGAGCGCTTGCCCGGGCAGGCCGTTACCCGAGTTGCCCGGGCGCGGTTCGTTGAGCTGAAGGACGGCGAAGGCGGCCACCGCCAAGCCAGCGGCGATCCACAGCGCCAGACGCAACCTACCGAGCATGGCATCCTCCGCACAGGCCAGACGCGTCGCCACGGCGGAGCGCGCGCAGCAAGGCCCGATCCGATCAGTGCTGGTGGTGGCCGCCCTGCGGTGTCTTGGCCGGCGCCTGCCCTTGCGGCATGGCACCGGTACCCGAGCCGGCCCCGTGGTGACCATGATGCTGGCTCGACGGCTTGCCGCCGCCGATCGGCGACACGTCGTACTCGATCTCGACGCTGCCGGCCTTCTCGAACGTGAGCGAGCCCACGAGCGGCCCCTTCTCGACCGGCGCCGACAGATCGAGGAACATGATGTGCAGTCCGCCGGGTTTGAGCGTGACCGTCTCGCCCGGCTTGATCTCGATGCCCTTGTCGAGTTCGCTCATCTTCATGATGCCGTCGACCACGATCATCTCGTGCACCTCGACCCGTGCCGCGCTGGCGAGCGTGCCGCCGACGAGCCGGTCAGGCTCGCTCCCCGTGTTGCGGATGGCCATGAAGCCGGCCGCCACCTTCGCACCAGCCGGCGTCGCGCGTGTCCACGGGTCCTCGATGACGATGCCGCCGACCTTGAACTCCGCCGCGACGAGGGGCGCCACGCCGGCAGCAAGGGCAAGGACGATGGCGGCGAAGGCGACTTTGACGCTATGGACCATGGGGTGCCGATGCTCGTTGGTATGCGCGATTTCGTAGCGAGGGCCGCACCATAGGTGCTGGTCCGAGCGTGGCAAGCGGCGTATCGTCGCTCGCTCCGGACGCACGTGGCATGTCGCGCGATTCGCTGCCGACGCGAGCAGCGCCCACAGCCATCGCTCGAAGGCACCGGCCGTGCTCAGGCCTGCCGCTCCAGGAATGCCTTGACGAGGTGATGCGCCATCGACTGCGGTCCGGGCAGCCAGAGCTCCTGGGGGTGCTTGCCGGCGAGCATCAGGGCGGCCTCCTCGCGCGTGAACCACCGCGCCTCCTGGATTTCGGCGTCGTTGACCTTGAGGTCCGCCGGCTCGGCCGAAGCGATGCAGCCGAGCATCAGGGAGTGTGGGAACGGCCACGGCTGGCTGCCGAGCAGCTCGACCTTGCCGACGTCGAGGCCGACCTCCTCGCGCGTCTCGCGGCGCACCGCGCCCTCGATGTCGTCGCCCGGCTCCACGAAACCAGCGAGCGCCGAGTACATCTTGTCGGGAAAGCGCTCCTCGTGGGCGAGCACAATGCGCTCGCCGTCGGTCACCGCCATGATGACGACGGGATCGACGCGCGGGAAAGCCTCGTGCTTGCACGACCAGCAGCGCCGCTTCCAGCCGCCGTCCTTGGCCGACATTGAGCCGCCGCAGCGCCCACAGCAGCGATGATTCTCGTGCCAATGCACGAGCGCCACGGCCTGGGCGACGAGAGACAGCTCATCGGGTGCCATGCTGCCCTGCGCGGCGAGCGTCCTGAGATCGGCGATCGGGGCGAGATGCTCGCGCGCATCCGGCGCGTTGCGGGCATAGTGCTCACTCGTCGGCTGGGCGAACGTGGCCCGCCCCTCGCCATCGACGCCGAGGAAGATCGCCTCGTTGAGCGCAAGCCCCATCGCGTTGACCTCGGCAAAGCCGAACCATTTGACCTTGGTTGCCGTGCGCCCCGCATCCGAGACGACAACCGGCTTGCCGCCGGCCAGCACGAAGTAGCGGCTCGTCGTCTCGGCGACGAGGCCCTCCATGAACTCACGGTCTTTGCGCTTCTCACTGAGGCGGTCGAGGCTGCTGATCGGCCCGATCGTCGTTCGCATCAGGGTCTCCCTCCAGGCGGGGCGAGAAGACCACACTTGTCAGGGTGCGCGCAACAGATGCGCGGGTCCGCGCGGGGCCACCGCAGTGCCTCGACGTCCGAGGCTTGCTTCGCTCGCCCGAACCCGCCATATCAGGGGCGGGCTGGCGGCGGACGCATCCCTCGCCAACCGGGTCAGGTCGGGAACGAAGCAGCCCTAACGATCAGGACGCGGGTCGTCCGCCAGCCTCGGATTGCTTGACATCATCGATCGGTGCACGACGCCCGGCCCGCTGCGGTGCCCGGGCTCGATGCTACCGCCAGCGCGGTCCGATGCATCGCCGCCGCGCGCACCGTTTCGCTCGTATTGCGATGGGGCGCGGCGGCAGCCGATCCCTTGACAGTGGCCGCACACCCGCCCTGCCGCTATAGTCCCGCGCCATGACCGACAGCTTCTTCTCCGACGCGGAGACGGGCGCGCCCAAGCCCTATCTCGTGCTCGCCCGCAAGTACCGCCCGCAGACCTTCGCCGACCTCATCGGGCAGGATGCCATGGTGGCGACCCTGCGTAACGCGTTTGCTCAGGGGCGCATCGCCCAGGGCTACATGCTGACCGGCGTGCGCGGCGTCGGCAAAACGACCACGGCCCGCATCCTCGCCCGCGGTCTCAACTTCGAGCCCGCCGACACGGCCGCCGGGCCGGGCAAGCCGACCGTCGATCTCCCCTCCGAGCGCAGCGCTTACGGCCGCCACTGCGCCGAGATCATGGAAAGCCGCCACGCCGACGTCATCGAGATGGACGCCGCCTCCAACACCGGCGTCGACAACGTCCGCGAGATCATCGAGAGCGCCCGCTACAAGCCCCTCGTCGCCCGCTACAAGGTGTTCATCATCGACGAGGTGCACATGCTGTCGAAGGGCGCGTTCAACGCCCTCCTGAAGACACTCGAAGAGCCGCCCGAGCATGTGAAGTTCATCTTCGCCACGACCGAAATCAGGAAGGTGCCGGTCACCGTCCTGTCGCGCTGCCAGCGCTTCGACTTGCGTCGCGTCGACGTGCCCCTGCTCACCGCGCATTTCGAGCGCATCGTCACCGCCGAGGGCGCCAGAGCGGAGCCGGAAGCATTGCGCCTCATCGCCCGCGCCGCCGAGGGCTCCGTGCGCGACGGCCTGTCCATCCTCGATCAGGCCATCGCTTTTTCGAGCGGCGATGTACGCGCCGAGGGCGTGCGCGGCATGCTGGGGCTCGCCGACCGCGGCCGCATCTTCGATCTCCTCGATACCCTGTTCGCCGGCCGGCCGGGCGATGCGGTCGGCGCCCTCGAAGCCCTGCATCAAGACGGCGCCGAGCCCGTTCAGGTCCTCGGCGACCTCGCCGAGGCCGTGCACCTGTCGACCCGCGTGAAGGCCATCGGCCCCGACGCCGTCGCCCCGACGGTATCGGCCGAGGAGCTGCGCCGCGCGAGCACCGTCGGGGGCGCCGTCTCGATCGCGCTCCTGTCGCGCTACTGGCAGATGCTGCTCAAGGGCATCGAGGAAGCGGGCCGCGCCGGTAACGCGATGGCGGCGGCCGAGATGGTGCTCATCCGCATCGCCTATACCGCCGACCTCCCGGGCCCTGAAGACGTCGTCAAGCTCATCGGCGCGGGTGCTTCCCCGCGCGCGCCGTCCGCTCCCGCCGCCCGCTCCTCGATCGAAGCCCCGGCGGCCGCGCGGTCGTCGGCAGCAGGCGCAGCCGAGCCGCGTGCACAGGGCCGTGATGTCCGGCCGGGACACCGGTCCTCGCCAGTGGCACCTTCGACGCCCCCCCCGCCGGTGCATGACGACGAGCATCCTGAAGCTGCCGGCATCGTACAGGCAGGCGGCCTCGACAGCGTCGGCATCGACCGGGTAAGCGCCGCTCGCCGCGATCCGGAGAGCGACCCAACGAGCGATCCAGGCATCGATCCCGAGGACCCGCTCTACGCCGATACGACCCTCGTCGCGCCCGGCTCGACGGCCTCCCTGCTCGCGCCCGACCCGTCGACATTCGCCGAGGTCGTCGACCTCGCCAGCGCCCGGCGCGACGGCAAGCTCAAGTACCACCTCGAGGAAAACGTCAGCCTCGTCCGCTATGACCGCACGGCGCGCGTCATCGAGATCGCACTCCTGCCCTCCGCTCCGCCCGAGATCGCCAACGCCCTGCGCGAGCGGCTCAACCAATGGACGGGCCACACCTGGTTCGTGGCCGTGGCGCGCACCGCCGGCGCGCCGACGCTGGGTGAGCAGCGCCGCGCCGAGGCGGCCGCCGAGCTCGCCCGTCTGAAAACGCATCCCAGTGTCGCCGCCCTGTTCGAAGCCTTCCCAGACGCCGAGGTGACTGCCGTACGGCCCCTCGATCCCATCGATGCCCCCGGCGCGGCTCACGCTGAGCGGTCGACCGACGAGACAGGCACGGGCTGACCGCGACACGCCGCCGGCCGAGCCGCGCAGCACCGGCAGCCGGACGGGGTGCCCGGCCGCCTGTCGTCGTGCTACACGCATGTGAAGCTTTGAACTCGATGTGGAGACGTCACCGATGCGCGACCTGATGGGCATGATGGGCAAGGTCAAGGAAATGCAGGCCCGCATGGTCCAAGTGCAGGAGGAACTTGCCGCGATGGAGATCGAAGGTCGCGCTGGCGGCGGCCTCGTTCGCGTCGTCCTCACCGGCAAGGGCGACATGAAGCGGGTGGCGATCGACCCGAGCCTGATGAAGCCCGACGAGACCGAGATCCTCGAGGACCTGATCCTGGCCGCCGGTCAGGACGCCAAGTCGAAGGTGGAGGCGGCCATGCAGGAGAAGATGGCCTCCGTCACTGGCGGCTTGCCGCTGCCGCCGGGCATGAAGCTGTTCTAAGGCGCGCGGCGAGGCCGAGTGGCGGTCTGGGTTCGCTCGATGGGCCCACCTTTCCGCAGACATTGCGAGGTTCACTTACGTTCCGATTGAAACATTCAAAAAATTGAATATGTCTGACAGCGCGACGGCTTCGCGGTTTCAGTTGGACCTCATCTCGCTGCGGGAGACACGCATGACCGAATTCACCCCCGGCCTCGCCCTTGCCGGCGGCGCCATCATCGGTGTCGGCGCCGTGCTGACCCTGCTGCTGCTCGGGCGCATCGCGGGCATATCCGGCATCCTGGGCGGCGTCGTCTGGCCATCGTCGTTCGACGACTGGGCGTGGCGCGCGGCTTTCGTCGCCGGCATGGTTCTCGCCCCACTCGTCTATGCCGCCGCAACGGGCAGCCTGCCTGTGATCACCGTGACCGTCGACCAGCGCCTTCTCGTCGTCGGCGGCCTGCTCGTCGGCATCGGCGTCACGTTCGGCGCCGGCTGTGCCAGCGGACATGGCGTCTGCGGTCTGGCCCGCCTCTCGCCCCGCTCGATCGTCGCGACGCTGACCTTCATGGCCACCGCCGGCATCACCGTTTACGCCACCCGCCACCTGATCGGAGCCTGAGCCATGCGCATCCTCGCCGCCCTGCTCGCCGGCCTCGTGTTCGGCCTCGGCATCACCGTCGCGGGCATGTCCGACCCCGCCAAGGTTTTGAACTTCTTCGACATTGCGGGCACGTGGGACCCCAGCCTCGCCTTCGTCATGGCTGGCGCGCTGGCCGTCACCGCGATCGGCTACCGCCTCGTCCTCCCGCGCCGTGCCCCGCTCTTCGACACGTCGTTCCACGTGCCGACATCGACGTTGATCGATGCACGTCTCGTCGGCGGCGCGGCGGTGTACGGCATCGGCTG
The DNA here is from genome assembly GCA_033764645.1 of Hyphomicrobiaceae bacterium. Classification (GTDB taxonomy): domain Bacteria; phylum Pseudomonadota; class Alphaproteobacteria; order Rhizobiales; family Hyphomicrobiaceae; genus Filomicrobium. The sequence continues at coordinate 21,111 of JANRIT010000082.1, read as the reverse complement.
GGGCCTCGTCGGATTCTGCCCTGGCGGGCTCCTGCCGACACTCGCGCTCGGCCGTAGCGAGCCGTTCGTGTTCCTGGCAGCGCTCATCGTCGGTATGCTCATCGCCCGCCTCGGCCCGAGCCTCCTGCCCCTGCCGCCCCGCAGCGCCTGAGACGGGTGCTCTCCCGGCCCGTCCCCGCCACCAGAGTCATGCATGACGCGCACCACAGCCGGCCCTGAGATCGAGCGCATCATCAAGCTCCTGAGCCGCCTGCCGGGGCTCGGCCCGCGCTCGGCCCGCAAGGCCGCCCTTGCGCTCATCAAGCGCCGCGACGACCTGCTCGTCCCGCTCGCCGAAGCCCTGCGCGTCGCCGTCGACCGCATCACCACGTGTCCGGCCTGCGGCAACATCGACACGACAAGTCCGTGTGCGCTGTGCGCCGACCCGGGTCGCGACGATACGACGCTCGTCGTCGTCGAAGAGGTCGCCGACCTCTGGGCCCTGGAGCGGGCCGGCGTGACGCGCGCACGCTATCACGTGCTTGGCGGCCACCTGTCGCCGCTCGACGGCATCGGCCCGGATGCCCTCAACATCGCCCGCCTCGTCGAGCGGGCCGGCGACGGTCGCATCAGCGAGATCATCCTCGCGCTCAACGCCACCGTCGAAGGCCAGTCGACCATGCACTACGTAAGGGAGGTGCTGGCCCCGACGGGCGTCGTCGTCTCCGAGATCCAGAAGGGCGTGCCGATCGGCGGCGAGCTCGACTACCTCGACGACGGCACCCTCAACGCCGCCATCCGCTCCCGCCGGCGCCTGTGACGCCGCGCCGTCACAGGACCGCGTCCCGCATGCCCACGTTGAACAAGCGGCCGCCGGCCCGAACGAGTGGCATCGGCCGGCGCGAGCCGAAGTTCGTCACCGGCTCGCTCGTGCGCCACATCCTCGTCATGACCGGCACGGGCGCGCTCGGCCTCGTCGCGATCTTCATCGGCGATCTTGCCAACATCTACTTTCTCAGCCTGCTCGGCGACGAGGCGATCATCGCCGCCGTGGGCTACGCGAGCTCCATCACGCTGCTTACCATCTCGATCGGCATCGGCCTGTCGATCGCCGCGACCGCGGTCGTCTCCCCGGCGCTCGGGGCGCGCCGGCGCGGCCTCGCGCGACGCCTTGCCGGCAGCGCGCACGCCTGGACCTTCATCGTTGCCGCCCTCCTGTCCCTCCTGGTTTTCGCCTTCCTCGAGGACCTCCTGATCCTGCTCGGCGCATCCGGCCGCACACTCGATCTGGCGAGCCGCTATCTTGCCATTCAGGTCCCCTCGATGCCCTTCCTCGCCCTCGGCATGACCTCGGCGGCGACGCTGCGCAGCGTCGGCGACGCGAGCCGGGCCATGTACGTGACGCTGATCGGCGCACTGACCAACGTCGCGCTCGATCCTCTGCTGATTTTCTGGGCGGGCCTAGGCATCGACGGGGCGGCGATCGCCTCCTCGGTCGCGCGCCTCGCCGTCTGTGCGGTGGGACTTTATGGCGTTCTCGCCGTGCATCGCATGATGCGCCGTCCGCGTCTGGCTGCCATGCGCCGGGATGCCGGCGCGCTCGCCCGCGTCGCGGTCCCCGCGATCGCAACCAACATCGCCACACCGGCTGCCAACGCCTACGTGACAGCCGTCATCGCCGGCTATGGCGACAGTGCGGTTGCCGGGTGGGCCATCATCGGCCGCCTCGTGCCGGTCGCTTTCGGCTCGATTTATGCCCTGTCGGGCAACGTCGGCCCCATCATGGGCCAGAACTACGGCGCCCGCCGCGCCGACCGCATGCGCGAGACGCTGACCCTGTCGCTCATGGTCACCGCAGCGTTCACGGCCGCAGCCTGGCTCGTCTTGGCCCTCGCGACGCCCACCATCATTGCCGCTTTCGGCGCCGAGGGCGATGCCGCCCGCCTGATCAGCCTATTTTGCGTTTGGCTCTCCCCGCTGTTCCTCTTTCTGGGCGCGTTGTTCGTCGCCAACGCCGTTTTCAATACGCTCGGACGCGCCTACCTCTCGACCGCGCTCAACTGGGGCCGCGCGACGCTGGGTACGGCGCCGTTCGTTCTCGTGGGCGGCCATCTGGCGGGCGCCGACGGCGTCCTCGTCGGGAATATGGTTGGTGGCATCCTGTTCGGCGTGGTGGCCGTCGCGCTGTGTTACCGCCTCATCGATGATCTTGGCCGCGGCTTTGCCGTCACGGCGCCGGCCGTTGCGCCCCCGCCAGCCGGCATCCCGCCCGACGACAAGGCGCCTGTTCTACCGCCTGCGGCGTAATGAACGCGATGAGGACGTCGTTTGGCTTGAACATTGGGCCGGTACTGAGACGCGCATAACCTTGCCGAAGCCTGCCGTCGCGGCTAATCCTGAGGGCTCGACGCGCGACTGTGGCCGCCCGAAACGGGGCCGGCGACAGGGCATGCCCGCGTCGCTGTCGACCACGTCCGGCCCATCGGGCCGCACGCGTTTCGTCGAGGGGCCCCGCGATGCCGGGGCGAGGGGATCGGCGGCACCGGGGGAATGGCCTTGCCGGCAGAGCACGATGAGAACTCCAGAACGGCGCGCATGCGCAACTGGCTGCTGGCCCTGCCGCGCTGGCAGAAGCGTGTCGTGCTGGTCGGCCTCGATCTCGTCGCGCTCACCGGCGTCGTCTGGATGGCCGCTGCCCTGCGCTATCAGGAGCTGATCCCGCCGATCGACTGGCGCGGCTTCCTGCTGCTCGCGCTCGCCCCGATCATCACCGTCGGCACGTTCGCCTGGTTCGGCCTCTACCGCCTCGTCACCCGCTTCATCGGCTATCGCGGCACGCTGCGCATCCTCGCCTGCGTTGCCCTCGGTACCCTGATCTGGGCGCTCATCGTCTTCATGTTCGGCCAGTACGGCACGCCCCGCTCGGTCGTCATCACCTATGGACTGATGGCCGCCGCCGTCATCACGGGCATCCGCCAGTTCGCCGGCGCCCTGCTCAAGAGCGTCGGCATCAAGATCCCGCGCCTGCCGCTCGACATGGAGCGCAAGCCGGTCCTGATCTACGGCGCCGGCCAGACCGGCGTTGCCCTGCTAGAGGCCTTGCGCCGCCACACCGACTTCGAGCCGGTGGGCTTCATCGACGCCGACAAGTCCGTGTGGGGCCAGTACGTCGGCGGCGTCAAGGTCTACAAGCCCGAGAAGATCGGCGCCGTCATCGACCGGGCCGGCGTCAAGGAGGTACTGCTCGCCGTTCAAGGCTCGAGCCGCCGCGACCGGCGCCAGCTCGTCAACGACCTGCGCACTTACCCCGTCGCCGTCAAGATCATGCCCAGCATGGAAGAACTCGCCACCGGCCGCGTCGCCATCACCGACGTGCGTCCGCTGGAGGTCGAGGACCTGCTCGGCCGCGATCCCGTGCCTCCCGATATCGAGCTGCTGTCGCGCTCCATCCGCGGCAAGTCGATCCTCGTGACGGGCGCCGGCGGCTCCGTCGGCTCCGAGCTCGTGCGCCAGATTCTAAAGCACGAGCCCCGCCGCCTCGTGCTCCTCGATATCTCCGAGGCCGCTCTCTACGAGATCGGCATGGAGATGAACGAGCGCGTTGGCCGGCTGCCGGCCGGCAAGCGGCCGGAGATCGTCGAGGTGCTGGGCTCCGTGCTCGACGACGGTCTCGTGCGCGACTGCCTCAAGGCCAACGCGGTCGAGACCATCTATCACGCCGCCGCCTACAAGCATGTGCCGCTGGTCGAGCGCAACGCCGTCGTCGGCCTCCTGAACAACACCTTCGGCTGCGCGGTGATCGCCGAGGCTGCCCGCGACCTCGGCGTCGGCCGCTTCGTCCTCATCTCGACCGACAAGGCCGTCCGCCCGACCAACATCATGGGCGCCACGAAGCGGCTCGCCGAGCTCGTCCTGCAGGCGCACGCGGTCGAGAGCGACGTCGGCACCATCTTCACCATGGTCCGCTTCGGTAACGTGCTCGACAGCTCCGGCTCCGTCGTGCGCCGCTTCCGCCAGCAGATCGCCGGCGGCGGCCCGGTGACAGTGACGCACCCCGAGATCATCCGCTACTTCATGTCGATCCCCGAGGCGGCCGAGCTCGTCATCCAGGCGGGCGCCATGGCCTCGGGCGGCGAGGTGTTCGTCCTCGACATGGGCGACCCCGTCAAAATAGACGACCTCGCCCGCCTGATGGTGCGCCTCGCCGGCCTCGACGTGCGCGATGGCGACAACCCGAGCGGCGAGATCGAGATCGTCTATACCGGCCTGCGCCCCGGCGAGAAGCTCTACGAGGAGTTGCTCATCGGCGCGGATACGACGGGAACGGAGCACCCACGCATCCTGCGCTCCGGCGAGCCCTACCTCACCGCCGAGGAGCTGTGGCCTGAGCTCGATGTCCTGAGCGAAGCCATGAAGCGGCGCGATCTCGAGGCCATCGAGGCCGTGCTCGTGCGCACCGTGGAAGGCTATCAGCCGCACGCCATCCTCGCTCAGGGCGAGAACGACAGCCAGGTCTGGCCGGCGGCCAACCGGACGCTGCATTGACATGATCGCGCGCGTTTCGAGGCCTGCGGGCGCCGTCAGCCGCGTCGCCCTGTTCGCCGGCTCGTCCGCGGCCTTCCTCGACGAGGCCCAGGGCCTCATCGGCCGCCTCATCGCCCTGCGCCACCGCGTTCTGTGTCTTGCTCCCGACATGACGGAAGGCACCGCCGAGGCTCTCGCCTTTGCCGGTGTGGACTCCCGCCGCCTCGCTCTGGCTCCCGATGGCTGGTCGCTGATGCCGCAGCGTCGCGCCGAGATCGACATCGCCAAAATGCTGTCGGCGTGGGGCGCAGACGTCGTGCTGGCAAGCGGCGGCCCCGTGATGGTCACAGGCGCGCGCGCAGCCCGTCGTGCCGGCCTGACACGCATCCTCGCCGTCGTCGACACGTTGAGCCCGCCCGCTGCCGGCGCCAGCCACGCCTCGCTCACGCCATCGCAGCGGACCGGCATCGAGCGCGCGTACGCCGCCGCGAGCGTCGTCGCCTGCCTCAATCACGACGACAGGGCGCTCATCGAAGGCAGCGGTCTCGTGCCGCCACGCCAGACACCGCCCGCCGTCGTCGCCGGCTTCGGCGTCGACCTCTCCCACATCGCCGCGAAACCCCTGCCGCCGGTCGACGGCACGTCGGGGCTCACCTTCCTCATGGCCGCCGATGAAAGCCGCGAGACTGGCCTCCTGGACTACTGCGACGCAGCCCGCATCGTGCGCGCCCGCACGCCGCAAGCGCGCTTCCTGCTGGCGACGAGCCCGTTCCGCTCCGGCACGCCGCTGCCCTCGGCCGAACTCGATGCCGCCGCCGAGGCCTGCGAGCGCATCGCGACAGCCACCGACATCCGCGATCTCATCGCCCTGAGCCACGTCTTCGTCTATCCGGCGCATCGCGCCGCTATGCCCCAGCGCGTGCTCGAAGCTCTCGCCGCCGGCCGGCCGGTCATCACCTCGGCGACCGCCGGCTGCCGCGAGACAGTCGACGAGCGCGTCAACGGCGTCCTCGTGGTCCCCGGCGATGCCGGAGCTGTCGCCCGCGCCGCGGAGAGCTTCCTCAAGCGGCCGGATCTCATTCCCGCCATGGCCCGCGCCAGCCGGCAGAAGGCCGAGCGGCGCTTCGACCAGCGCGTCTGCGTCGACGCGCTGCTGGCGCTGATGGGCATCGATGCATGAACGCTGAAAGCGCTGGTGTTGCCGCGAGCCAGCCGATCGATCCACCGCGCCTGCGTGTCCTCGTCACCGGCGCCACGGGCTTCATCGGCCAGCGCCTCGTTCCCTACCTCGCCGGGCGCGGCTATCTCGTTCGCGCCGCCGCCCGCCAGCCCGACAGTGTGCCTGCCGGGCCAGGCATCCAGCCAGCCCTTCTCCCGGACCTCGATGGCCAGACCGACTGGGCGCCGCTCGTTCAGGACATGGACGCGGTCGTCCACCTCGCCGGTCTCGCGCACGCAACCACCGCGATCCCGGAAGAGCGCTACATGGCGGCCAACCACGATGCCGTGATCGCGCTGATGGCGGCGCTCGCCGCTTCGTCGAGCGCGCGCCGTCTCGTCTTCATGTCGTCGGCCCGGGCGGTATCGGGCCCGTCGTGCGACTTCGTGCTGAGTTCCGACAGACCGTCACAGGCGACCGATGCGTACGGACGCTCGAAGTTCTTCGCCGAAATGATGCTGCGCATGGGGCACACCGGCAGCTACGACTACACGATCCTGCGGCCAGTCCTCGTCTACGGGCCCGGAGTGAAGGCCAACATGGCGCGCCTGATCGACCTTGCTCGACTGCCGCTGCCGTTGCCGCTCGGCGGTTTGACCGGGCGGCGCTCGCTCCTCGCTCTGGACAATCTGTGTCAGGCGATCGAGTTCGTGTTGAGCAGGCCCGAGGCGGGCGGGCGCATCTTCTTTGTTGCCGACGGGCCCCCGCTCACCGTGCCTGAGATCATCGTGGCGCTGCGCGCGGGCCTTGACCGCCGCCCCGGCCTCGTTCCGCTGCCATGGCCCCTGATCAGCCGGTTGGCACGCTCCACCGGCTTTGGTCCTGCGCTCGAGCGCCTGACCGGCAATCTCGTGGTCGACACCTCCGCGCTGGACGCGATCGGTTTCCGCCCGCGCCTGACGACGCACGCTGCCCTCGCCGCACTTGCCAGCGCTCAGGCCAGAGTTCGGCCGTGACGACCTCGACCCGCGTGCCCGAGTTGTCACGCCTGCCCGAGTTGTCACGGCGGGAGCGGCTCGCATAGGCTCGGCGCAACAATCGACGAGGTATCCATGCTCTCCGACGACGCCTACCGCTCCCAGCGTGCAGCCACGATCACCGCCCTGCGCTACTGGCTGCCGACGATTGCCGACGTCGCGGGCATCGAGGAGGAGGAAGGACCGGGCTTCTGGCGCGTCGCCGTCACGCCTCTGACGCCTGGCGCCTGCCCCTTCGAGTTCATGCTGCACGAGACGAAGCGATACGCGCTCGCCGTCGGCGGACGTGTCTTCGAGGACGAGCCCGTCACGAGCCTCGAGAGTTTCCCGCACCTGCTCGCCGCCATCGCCGACGGGCGCATCGATGTGGAGCACGAGACGAGCGCGCTGACCGGCGCGACGGTCGCCATGACGACGGCGATCCGGCCGCACGACCGGCCGGTTTGGTTGCGGCGTGAGATCATGACCGCAACGGCCGATGCGCCCGGCGAGACGGTGACGCGAACGCGCCGCTATCTGCCGTACCGCCGCCGCTGAGCCTCGGGCGACGATCAGCGGCGCGAGCCGCGCAACAGTGGTCCATCCGTCCCCTTGGGCGGCGAGCCGGCGGCAGGCTTTGCCTCGGCAACGCGCGAATCCCAGCCTGTCGCCGCCTCGCTCACGGCTGTCGTCGTGCCGCGCAGCGGCTGCCCGCCAGCAGGCGCCGCCGCCGGCGCCGCCGACTTCGGCACCTCGGCAAGCTGCGTGGTGCTGCGTGCCGGCGCCACGGGATCGAGTTGCACGATCTTGCGCAGCACGGCCGTATCGGCAGCCGCCACCGACGGCGGCTGGTCCTGCGCCGCGACCTTCGTCGATTCCTCGTACTTGCCCTGCAGGCCGAGCACCAGGGCGAGGTTCTGGCGCACGCGCGCCGTGCTGCCACCGCCGGCAGCCGCCCGCCGCAGCAACTCCTCGGCCTTCTGCGGTTCGCCCGTCATGGCGTGTGCAAGGGCGAGGTTGTTGAGCACGGAGGGGTGATCATGAGCGAACGCCAGCGCCCGCTCGAAGTGCGGGATCGCCTCCTTGTACTTGCCCTGCTTGGCGAGCACCGTGCCGCGCGCCGAGATGATGCGCCAGTCGGGCTTGGCCGGGTCGTCGGCGACCGCCAGCACCTTCTCGGCCACCGAAACCTGATCGAGGTCGAGCGCGAGGCGGCCGTACTCGCTGGCGAGTTCCCGGCTGTCGGAATGATAGGCGGAGGCCTGCTGCAGGATGGCCATCGCCTGCTTCTTGCGGCCGAGCGCCTTCAGGTTGCGCGCATAGCTCAGCGCCGGCTCGAGCGCGGTCGGCTTCTTGGAAAATTCCTCGCCCCAGTAGGCGGTGGCCTTTTCGAGTTCGCTCTGCGGCGTCTCGGGCACCTGCGCCAGGCTGGCGGGCGCGGCCGGCGGCGGCTCGCTTCCCGCCATGAAATCGGGCAGCTTCGGACCGCTGCTGGCGCAGCCGCCGGACACGAGCGCCAGCGCCAGAGCAGCCGCGATGCCGGCGTGCTGTCGCCGCGCGCGGAATGTGCCGATGGCGCGCACCGTATTGGCCTGCATGTCGGAAGTTCCCTCTGCCGCCGCCTGAGCACTCCCCAGCCCGTATCGCGGGCTTTGCAGGCTCGAGCGAATCGCACTTGTCCCGGGGCCAGTCTCACGGACGAGGGTCAACAAAGGCTTAAGTGCCGCCTCACGACGAGACGCTGCGCGCCGGCCTGGCTCGACCGCACGGAGAGGATGGAAAACCTGGCTGCGGGTTGCGGGATGGGGTGCGGCGCGTGCTAAACCTCGCGGGCACAGCAACGCTCGGAAAGCGGATTGATGAGCCTCGACGATACCGGGAAGACGCCGCCGGCCAGCCCAGGCCTGCCCTCCATCGCAGCCCACTTCGCCGAGGCGGAGGAAGCTGCCGGCGCCATTCCCGTCTCCTTCGTGCGCGAGAACGGCGAGGCCGATGCGGCGGCCGGTTTCGACGCCCACGGCCAGCGCTGGCTCGCCGCACAGCGTTTCAAGCCGGCCGCCAAGCGTGTTGCCCAGATCCCTGCCATGGACGGCGGTGTGGCAGGCGTCGTCCTGGGTCTCGGCAACGGCATGGCCGGCGAACCCAGCGGGCCCTCCGCGCTGCTTGCAGGCCTCTTGCCGGGTGCACTGCCGGCCGCCACCTATCGGCTCGCCGACGGCAGCGAGGAGCCCGCTGTCGCCACCCTCGCGACCCTCGCCTGGGGTCTCGGCGCCTACCGCTTCCAGCGCTATCGCTCGACGCCCCCCGCCGAGCCGCGCCCCCGGCTCGCATGGCCCGTGTCGGTCGACCGGGCGCGACTGACCGCCATCATCGAGGGCGTGACCTTCGGTCGAGACCTCATCAATACGCCCGCGGGCGATCTGGGTCCGGATGGCATCGAGGCCGCCACCCGCACACTCGGCGAGCGCCACGGCGCCAAGGTCACGAGCATCGTCGGCGACGACCTCCTCGCCCGCAACTTCCCCATGATCCACGCCGTAGGGCGCGCTGCGGCGATCGCCCCGCGCCTCGTCGAACTGCGCTGGCAGCCGCCGTCGGCCTCGAGCAGCACGCGCACGGTGACGCTCGTCGGCAAGGGCATCTCCTTCGATACCGGCGGCCTCGACATCAAGCCGTCGAGCAACATGCTCCTCATGAAGAAGGACATGGGCGGAGCCGCCAGTGTGCTCGCCCTCGGCCACATGATCATGGCGACCGGCCTCGACATCCGCCTGCGCATCCTGATCCCGGCCGCCGAGAACGCCATCGCGGGCAACGCCTTCCGCCCGAGCGACATCCTGAAGAGCCGGGCAGGCACCACCGTCGAGGTCGGCAACACCGATGCCGAGGGCCGTCTCGTGCTCGCCGATGCGCTGACCTATGGCGGTGAGGAGAGCCCCGATCTGATGGTCTCGCTCGCCACCCTGACGGGTGCAGCCCGCGTCGCGCTCGGGCCCGACCTGCCGGCCCTGTTCTGCGACGACGAGGCGCTGGCCTCCCGCCTCGTCGCGACGGGTCAGGCCATCGGCGATCCGGTGTGGCGCCTGCCGTTCTGGTCGGGCTACGACAAGGGTCTCGACAGCGAGGTCGCCGACATGGGCAACGTCGCCGACGGCGGCTTCGCCGGCGCCATCATTGCAGCGCTCTTCCTGCGCCGCTTCGCGCGCGGCGCACAGACCTACGCCCACATCGACATGTTCGGCTGGCGGCCGGCCGCCCGCCCGCTCGGGCCCAAGGGCGGCGAGACCCACGCCGCCCGCCTGCTCTTCGAGGTTCTGTCGCAGGCAGATGTGCCATGACCGGAGAGAACCGGCCGGACTCCGGCTCCACCTCGGACAGCCCCCCACACAATACCGCGCGCGCCACACCTGACGTGCGCCGCCAGCGCCCTCTCGCCTACCGCGCCGACGGCACGCTCGACACGCGCCGGCATGCCATCAGGGCCGATCTCGCCGCCGCCGATCTGCGCGGCGTACACCCCGCGCAGCGCTACACGACGGGCGACTGGGCGCAGGTCGTCCAGCCCATCGCCCCGCTGCGCCGTGCCCCTCGCACCGACGCCAGCCTCGAGACGGAGATGCTGTTCGGCGAGGTCGTCGTCGTCCACGACGTCCGCGACGGCTGGGCCTGGGTCCAGATCCTGCGCGACGACTACGTCGGCTACGTTGCCACCGCGGCGCTGACGACGACGGTCAATTGGCCGACCCACAAAGTCCGCGCCCTCGGCACGTTCGTCTACCCCGAGACGGACATCAAGAGCCCGCCGCTCGCCCACCTCAGCCTCAACAGCCGGCTGACGGTCGCCGGCACCGTCGACAGCTTCGCGGCACTCGCCGGCGGCGGCTACGTCGTCGCCCGCCACGTCGCCGACGAGGCGACCCACGCGCGCGACTTCGCCGAGGTCGCCGAGCGCTTCATCGGCACGCCCTACCTGTGGGGGGGGCGCTCGCGCATCGGCATCGACTGCTCGGGTCTCGTGCAGATGGCCCTCGAAGCGGCCGGCCGACCGTGTCCGCGCGACAGCGACATGCAGGAGGCCGAGCTCGGCGAGGCGCTCGACGTGGCGCCCGACCTGGAAGGGCTCGCGCGGGGCGATCTCGTCTTCTGGCCGGGGCACGTAGGCATCATGTGCGATGGGCTGATGCTGCTGCACGCCAATGCGCACCACATGGCCGTGACCGTCGAGACCCTGCCCGAGGCCGTCGAGCGCATCGCGCGGGCCAGCGGCCAGCGGCCCTCGTCGGTCAAGCGCCTCGGACCCTGACCCGCTGCCCGCATCGGCCACCTCGGCACACACGAACAAGGCCCGGCCTCCGAGGAGACCGGGCCCGACGCGCGACCGTTGAGCTACGCGCGACAAGTTCGTGATCGGGGCAAGAGGCAGAAGCTGCCTACTTGTATTCCCAGAACGTGATGGCGGCCGGGCCGAGAATGACGAGGAACAGCACCGGCAGGAAGAAGATGATCATCGGCACGGTGAGCTTGGGCGGCAGGGCGGCGGCCTTCTTCTCGGCTTCCGACATGCGCATCTCGCGGTTTTCCTTCGCCATGACGCGCAGGGCCTGGCTCACCGGAGTGCCGTAGCGTTCGGCCTGGATGAGCGCGGTCGCCACCGCCTTGACGCCGGGCAGGCCCGTGCGCTTGCCGAGGTTCTCGAAGGCGAGGCGCCGCTCTTGCAGGTAGCTGAGCTCCGCGGTTGTCAGCGACAGCTCCTCGGCGAGCTCGAGCGAGGTCGCCGAAACCTCCTTCGCCACTTTGCCGAAAGCCGCCTCGACCGACATGCCCGACTGCACGCAGATGAGCAGCATGTCGAGGCTGTCCGGGAACGCCCGCTTGATGGCCTGCTGGCGCTTCTGCACCATGTTGTGGATGAAGACGTTGGGCAGGTAGTAACCGGCGAAGCCGACGCCGACGGCGATCATGATGCGCACGATCGGCGGATAGGCGACCTCGGCGATGAAGAACATGTAGATGAGCGCAGCGATGAACAGCAGGATCGGCATCGCCACGCGGAAGAACATGTAGCTGATGAGCGGAGCCTGTCCGCGCAGACCGGCCATCTTGAGCTTCTGGCGCACATCCTCGTTGTCGAAGCGCCGGCGCAGATCGAGCTGGTCGACGATCTCCTGCATGTAGCCCTTGGGTGCCTGTCGCAGCTTGGCGCCCTGGCGATCCTTGGCGAGCTCCGTGATGCGCTGCGCCCGCATCTTGTCGCGCTCGACCGCCATCACCTTCATGCGCTGCGCGAGACGGTCGCGCGACATGATGGGAACAGCGATGGTCAGCACCGTCGCGAACGCCGCGATCCCCGCGAACAGCGTCACGAGGAACTGCGGTCGCATGATGATTTCGACAAGTTCCATCATGGCAGTGTGACTTTCGCTCTTTGCGGGGTGAGAAGCGCTGGATGTCGGGTCTTGCGTGTCGGGTGACGGGTGAGGAGTTCTGGTCTCTAGGCCTTGGGATCGAGACGGCAGCGGAAAGCTATTTGGATCTCAGGGCTTCGGTACTCGTTCGGCACCGATCCGGTGCCTTACTTCCTACTCCCTACTCCCTATTCCCCGCTGCCTAGTATTTGAAGTTGATCATCTTCCTCATCACCATCACGCCGCAGAACATCCAGAACAGTCCGAGCGCGATGAAGAAGTTGCCCGTTTTGGTGGCGAACAGCGGATTGATGTATTTCGGCGCCGCCAGATAGATCATGGTCATGACGCCAGGCGGGAGCGAGCCGAGCACGGCGGCCGATGCCGTCGCCTCCGCCGACAGCGCCTTCACCTTCATCTTCATGCGGATGCGGTCGCGCAGCACGCCGGCGAGGTTGCCGAGCGCCTCCGACAGGTTGCCGCCGGTCTGCGACTGAATGCCGATGACGATCGTGAGGAAGCGCACTTCCGGCACTGGTATGCGCTGGCACATGCGCTCGAGTGCGTCGTGCAGCGTCACGCCGATGCGTTGCTGCTCGACGACCTCGCGGAACTCCGATGCGATCGGCTCCGGGCTCTCGCGCGCGATGATCTGCAAGCACTCGTTGAGCGGCAGGCCGGACTTGACGCCGCGCACCACGACATCGAGCGCGTTGGCGAGCTCGGCGAGGAACTTCTGCTGGCGCCAGTCGGTCATCTTGCCGAGCACCCAGCGCGGCAGGCCGAACATGCCGACGAATGCCGCCACGATGGCGCCGACCTGATTGAGCAGTGTCGGCTCCGTCGAGATGACGACGAGAAAGCCGCACACCGCACCGACGAACCCGCTGACGATCCAGAACGTCTGTGGCGTGATCTTGAGGCCCGCCCGTTGCAGGCGCAGGCGCAGCGTGACCTTCTCCGCCTTCTTCTGCCGGTCCTCGAGTTCCTTCAGCGTATCGGCGACCTGCTTCTTGCGGCTCGCGGCCTGCTCGGCCGTGCTCTTGACGGCGATCTTCGCCGCGCGCGTCTCGGTGACGGCGGCAAGGCGCTTCTCGTCCGGCGCGTTCGAGTTGAACAGGAGCGAGATGAGTACATAGCCGGCCGAGCCGGCGGCGAGCGCCACCAGCACCGGCACCATGGCGGCGATGGTTTCAGGGCTAACCATTGGTGTCTCCGAGCGGGTTGCCGTACTCGTCCGTCACCTCGGCTTCCGCGAGCGCCGCAGCCAGGCGATGCTGTTCGCCGTAGTACTCGGCGCGCTCGTAGAACTTCGGACGCGAGATGCCGGTCGAGCGGTGACGGCCGACGATCTTGCCGTTGGCATCTTCGCCGGTGATCTCGTAGACGATGATGTTCTGCAGGGTGACGACGTCACCTTCCATGCCGAGCACCTCGGTGATGTGCGTGATCTTGCGCGAGCCGTCACGCAGGCGCGATGCCTGCACAATGACGTCGACCGATCCGACGATCTGCTCGCGGATGGTGCGCACCGGCAGCGCGAAGCCGCCCATCATGATCATCGATTCCAGTCGCGAGATGGCTTCGCGCGGGCTGTTGGCGTGAAGCGTGCCCATCGAGCCGTCGTGACCGGTATTCATCGCCTGCAACAGGTCGAAGGCTTCCGGTCCGCGGACTTCGCCGACGATGATGCGCTCAGGCCGCATGCGCAGGCAGTTCTTGACGAGGTTGCGCATCGTGATCTCGCCCTCGCCCTCGAGGTTGGGCGGGCGCGTTTCGAGGCGTACGACGTGCGGCTGCTGGAGCTGGAGCTCGGCGGAGTCCTCGCAGGTGATGATACGCTCGTCGTGATCGATGCAGCCGGTGAGGCAGTTGAGCAGCGTCGTCTTGCCCGAGCCGGTACCACCCGAGATGAGGACGTTGCAGCGCACCCGGCCGATGATCTCCAGGATCGTCTTGGCCTGCGGCGTGATCGAGCCGTACTTGACGAGCTGCTCGAGGCGCAGCTTGTCCTTCTTGAATTTGCGGATGGTGAGCGCGGGGCCGTCGATGGCGAGCGGCGGGGCGATGACGTTGACGCGCGAGCCGTCCGGTAGGCGCGCGTCGCAGATGGGCGAGCTTTCATCGACACGCCGGCCGACCTGGCTGACGATGCGCTGGCAGATGTTCATGAGCTGCGCGTTGTCGGCGAAGCGCACGCTCGTCTTCTGCACTTTGCCGCCGACCTCGATGAACGTCGTCGTCGCGCCGTTGACCATGATGTCGGCGATGTCATCGCGCGCGAGTAGAGGCTCGAGCGGACCGTAACCGAGCACGTCGTTGCAGATGTCCTCGAGCAGTTCCTCCTGCTCGGCGATCGACATGACGACGCTTTTCAGCTGGATGATCTCGCTGACGATGTCGCGGATCTCCTCGCGCGCGGCCGCGCCGTCGAGCTTGGCGAGCTGCGTCAGGTCGATCGTATCGATGAGCGCGTTGAAGACGGTTGTCTTGACGTCATAGTACTGCTCGGAGTGCGAGCGCGCCTTGTCCTCGGGGTCCATGACGACGGCTTGAGGCGCCGCCGCGGCCTTCGGCGGCGATGCGGCAGCCGAGGCAGCCGCTGCGGTGCTCGGCGCGGGCACGGCCATCGGCATGGGTGCCGGCTGCCCGATGCGGCGCGGTGCGGCTCCGTCGCTGGAACGCTTGCCGAACATGGGCGGTCTCACTCCTGTGGTCGAACGAAGAGAAGGTGCCGGTTCGGCGGGCGCCTACTGTTGAGGAACGGGCTCTCGCGCCGATGCGGGCCAGTGAACGAAACTTTAGTCCTTCAGGGTTTCGGATCGGTTGCCAGGCACGCACGAAACGACACGAATCGAAGTCCCGCGCGCGCCCCAGCTTCCATCCGCCACCCTGCTCGCCGATCAGCGCCCGAAGCTCAGCTTGCCGAGGAACGGCACGAGCGAGGCCTTCTTCTGCGGCTTGGCTTCCTGGCGGTTGGTGATCATCAGGGCGAGATCGCGGAACTGCGGCGCAGCTTTAGCCTTGCCGTTCATCTCCTCGACCATCAGGCCGTTGTTGGCGGCCTGGCCGAACGTCTCGGCGTCGAACTCGATCTCGGCGCACACCTTGACGTCGAGCGCCTGCTCGAAGTCCTTCGCCGTGATCTCCGGCCGCTTCGGCATCTTCGTCATGTTGAGCACGACGCGCGGATTGACGTCGTTCTTGCGGGCCGAGCGCAACAGGTCGCAGATGTTCTTGGCATTGCGCAGATTGGCGAGGTCGGGCGCCGCCGTGATGATGACCTCGTCGGCCTGCAGCAGCAGCCGCTTGTTCCACGTCGACCAGGAGTGCGGCAGGTCGAGCGCGACGTAGGGGACGTTCTGGCGCACGACGTCGACGACCATCTCGCAGGCCTCCGCCGAGAGATCGTAATCGCGATCGAGAACCACGGGCGCGGCGAAGATCGACAGCCGTTCCGAGCACTTGGTCAGGAGCCGGTCGAGCAGCACCTCGTCGAGCCGCTCAGGGCTCGACAGAGCTTCCGCGATGCCCTGCACGGGGTCCTGGTTGAAGTCGAGGCCGGTCGTGCCGAAGGCGAGGTCGAAATCGGCGATGACCGCGTTGGCCTGCAGCGTCTCCGACAGCGACCAGCAGGCATTGTGGCACACCGTCGATGATCCGACCCCGCCCTTGGCGCCGACGAAGGCGAAGACGTGGCCGACCGGATCGGACTGCGGATCGTTGTAGAGGTTGGAGATGCTCTCCATGAGTTGCAGGGGACCGATCGGCGCGATCAGGTACTCGCTGACGCCGCGCTTCAACAGCTCGCGGTAGAGCACGACGTCGTTGACGTGTCCGATCAGCACGACCTTGGTACCCGCGTCGCAGCACTCGGCGAGCTGATCGAGTTCGCCGAGCAGTTGGCTGCGCGGTGAAGAGCATTCCACGACGATGAGGTTCGGCGTCGGGCTCTCCTGATAGTGAGCGATCGCAGCCGCCATGCCACCCATGTGGATCGAGGCGTGCGCCTTGGCGAGCCGCCGGTCCTCGGCGGCCACCTGGATGATCTGGGCGACCTCGCCCGTCTCGCAGAAGGCCTGGATCGAAATGCGCGGGATCGGCCGGGCGCGCTCGCCGTGCCGCTCGCTGGCTGCGCCGTGCGGGTCTTCGAGGATCGCGAGGTCGCGTCCTGCGACGACGTCGCCGAGAGTGGAGACAGGGTTCGTCATGGTGGACCTCAGTTGTCTTCGCTGACCTTGACCTTCTCTTCCTCGGACTTCTGCGCAGTCGTCGTGTCGCCCTTCACGTACTTGTTCCAGGTCGTGTCACGACGCTCCGCAGCGCGCGCAGTCATCGTGCGCGGCCCGAGGAGATCGGCGGGATTGGCCACTTGCGCGGCGAAGTTGCGCTGCGTGGCGCAACCCAGGTTCGGGTAGGGCAGGTTGTCGGGCTGCGAGGCGAGGTTGGTCGACCAGTTGCCGCAATCGGGCGCTTCGGCCACGTAGCGCATGAACGACACCTTGACCGGCGGCGAGCCGCTGCCCTCGGCGTGATAGGCCTCGACGAGGATATCGCTCTCCGGCAGCCCGTCCTGGACGAGCAGGGCGCGGATTTCCTGGACAGCCATCATGGCCGCCACTTCGTTCGTGTTGCCCGACGGCGCCTGAATGACGAGGCGGCTGTTGCCACCGTCGACCGCCCGGTAATGGGCGTTGAAGTTGACGAGGCTCGAGCGCTGCGCCGGCGTCAGGCCGCTGGCGTGACGGGAGACCGGAATGGTCAGCGTTTCCGGCTCTTGCGAGACCAGGATCGGATGGCGCTGCGTCGGGTCGACGAGCGCCCAGCCGGCGACCTTGGTGCCCGGCTCGGTGTGCTTGCAGCCGCCGATGGCGAAGGCCGAGGCCGTGACAGCGAGCAGGATGCTGGCGCTGCGGGCCGGATTTCTCATGCGGGAGGTCATGACGTGTTCTCCTTGCCCGTCAGCTAGTCGACGATGAAGCCGTAGTCGCCCTTGAGGCCGCCGTCGGGGATTTCGGTGCCGCGTCCGTAGATGCGGTTGACGTGCCCGAGGAAGTTGGCCTTGCGGTCGGTGGATTCCCCGAGCCCGTCACTCGGGCGGGCGAGCTCCTTGCGGGCCGTCGGGCGGACCGTGTAGGGCGTGACGATGACGACGAGCTCCGTCTCGCGCTTGATGTAGTCCCGCGAGCGGAACAGCGTGCCGAGGATGGGAACGTCCTTGAGACCGGGCAGCCCATCGATGTTCTGGCGCACGTCCTCGGACAGCAGGCCAGCCATGGCGATCGAGCCGCCCGAGGGCAGTTCGACGGTCGAGTTGGCCTGGCGCTTCTTCAGGGCCGGGATCGAGATGTTGGAGAGTTCGACCGCGCCGTTGCTCGTCAGCTCCGAGACTTCCGTCTCGATCTTCAGAGAGATGCGGCCCTCGGAGATGACGGTCGGCGTGAAGGCGACACCGACGCCGAACTCCTTGAACTCGACGCTCGTCTGTCCGTTGGAGTCGACGAGCGGGATCGGGAACTCGCCGCCGGCGAGGAACTTTGCCGATTCACCCGAAATGGCCGTGAGGTTGGGTTCGGCGAGCGTGCGCACGAGGCCGGCGCGCTCCAGGGCGCGCAAGGCACCCGCCACCTGCTGGCCGACGCACGAGCCGTCCGCTCCCAGGCTCGAGCACCAGGTCGTGCCGATGCCGGAGTTCTGCGTGATCTCCGACGCACCGACGTTGTTGAAGAGGCCGAAGCCGTTCTCGCCGAACCCGGCGAAGGGCAGCGTGCCGAGACCCGCTGCACCCGTCAGCGGCAGGGCGTTCTCGGTCAGGATCGAGGTCGTGAAGTTACCCGAGTTGATGGCCGCACCCAGGTTGACGCCGAACTGCTTCAAGAGCTCGCGCTGTACCTCGGCGACGACAACGCGCAGCATCACCTGCTCCTCGCCCTCGACCTGGAGGAGGTTGATGACGATGGTCGAGTCGTCCGACTTCTCGAATTTCTTGACGGCCGTGCCTTCCGATTCACCGATCGTCTTTGTCTCGAACTCGACGGTGACGAACTGCTTGGCGATGTTGGCGGCGCGCGCGGCATCCGCCGGGTTGCGCACATGTCCCGTCAGCACGACGGTCTGGTTGATCATCTCGACCTTGATCGCTCCACCCGGGATGAGGCGGTTCAGCATTTCTTCAAGGCCGGCCGTCTCGCGCTCGACGAAGAGTTCGAGCGTCGCGAACTGTTCGCCATTGGCGTCGAAGAAGAAGGCGTTGGCCTCACCGATGCGGCGGGCAAGCAGGAACACGCGGTTCGACGACAGCACCACCGCATCGACCGCCTGCGGGTTCGACACGAGCACGTCGCGGACATCGCGCGGGAATTCGACGAGCACCGACTTGCCGAGCCCGATGCGCACGTTGCGCCGCACCGGGATCTCGTGCGTGTCGGGAATGCGCAGCATGGAGTTGTGCACCCCGTCCTGCCCCGGCGCCGACGGCAGGGCACGTCCGCCGTTGGCGACCGCCTCGTTGCCGGCGGCGAGGATCAGGATGCCGACGAGCGCGGCAGCGACCCTGGCCAGGGCGCTGCCCCAGGCCTTATCAAACATCTTGTGCATGGTCCTCGAGCCTTTCACGGGCACCAACGGGGCGATTAGTTCACGCCGTACGCACGCGACTTGACACCGTAACGCAGCACACGAATTGTTTCTGTACGTTCCTTATTGCCGAACTCGTCACCGCCGAGGTTCTGGCCCTCGGAGTTGAGATCAGCGACCGAGCGCAGCGACAGCGTGATCTCGCCCATCGAGTTGGCGAGCGCGAGCAGCTCGGCCTGGCGCGGGGTCATCTCGAGTGTCGCGGTCGTGGTCGAATTCGTGCCGCTGGCAGCCTTCTCGCCGGCGGCCGCTTCGATCTGCTGGCCGATGGCGAGCACACGCACGTTGCGGAACAGCGTGTCGGACACGTACTCCTCGTTGCCCGACTTGCTGCGCTGGCGGCGGATGAGAATGACGTCGACATGGTCGTTGGGCAGCACGAGGCCGCCGACCGCCGTCTTCTGCTCGATGCGCGTCGAGACCGCGCGCATGCCGGCCGGCAGGATCGCCGACAGCACGCCGCCCTGGCCTGCCTTGATGAGCTTCATCGGCGTGACGGGCTCGCCCGCGAGCAGCGGAGCGCGTGCGATCGAGCCGGCGAGCTCGTGCTCCGGATTACCGCGATCCTTGGTGATGAGGCCGGGGCGCAGGCCGTCCTTCGGCCACTTCTGCCAGGTGAAATGCTGTTCGCTGACCATTTCGCCGAGCCCGATATCCTTGGCGGCGACCATGACCTCGGTGGCGTCGACGAACACCGGCATCGTCTTCGTCGTCGGCTTCTGGTTGACGATGCCCTTCATCATCACGAAGGCGGCGAAGCCCGCGATTCCGGCAACGGCAAGTCCGATGAGCTGAGCTTTCTTCATCGCGCAAATGATCCCTTCGACGAGGCAGGAGCGACCCCGAGTCGACCGAGATGGTGCGCGATAAACGTCAATGCTGAGTTAATCGGCGTCGCGAAATGCGGCGCGAGCAGAGCGCTTCATCCGTGCTCGGCCCATGGCGCAAGCGGCGCTGGTGCGGCAGTGCCGGGCGAATGCTCAGCCGCCGGCCGCAAGCACGTAAAGCTGGGTTTTGGGGAAGGTCAGCAGCGCGCCGGCGGCGATGGCGACGCCATAGGGGATGCCGCCGTCCTTGGCGTAGAGGCGCAGCGCCCAAGCGGGCAGCGGCAGGCTCGTCGCCGGGATCATGCGCCTGTAGGCGAGGATGCTGAGCGCGAGCACGCCGCCGAACACAGCGATGTAGGCGATGTACTGCACGACGAGGTCGGGCCCGATCCAGAACCCTCCGGCCGCGATCAGCTTGGCATCGCCACCGCCGAAGGTACCCGTCGCGAACAGCACGATGCCGGCAGCGAGCAGGCCGAAGCCGGCGAGAAGGTGCAGGCCGAACGGGCCCCAGCCCATGCCGCACACCGCCGCCAACACCACGAACGTGCCGAACAGGGCGGCCGAGATCCAGTTGGGGATGGTCATGCTGCCGACGTCGTTCAACGCCGCCAGGATCATGAGAGCCGGAAAAACGAGCAGCAACGAGTACGCAACCACGACTACACCCCTTCACAATCGGCACGCCGCACCGAGCTGCCAGGAACATGTCGGCTGCGAGGTTAATTTCCCCTTAACGCCAGCCGGGCGGTCGGCAGGCATAGGCGGACATTCTGCGCGCGACAGATGATCCCTGTGTCAACCCGGCATTTGGTGCCGCGATCCATCGATCACTATGCGCCGAGGGTCTCGGTGAGTTCGATCCCCGTGCTGATGCATCGAGGACGAGGGGACCGAGCCGACGCAGCCCGGTCAGATGCTGAGGAAGAACGCCGCGATGTCGGAGAAGATCTGATTGAGCTCCGGCGGAATGAGTTCCAGGCTCGCGATCAGCGCAACGCCCATGAACAGCGCGATGAGCCCGTACTCGATCGCGACGTTGCCGTCCTCATTCCGGCGGAACTCCCGGAAAACTGTGAACTTCGACATGCGCTGTGCTCCGACTGTCCCGGCGAGGGAATTCCGACCGACGATCTGGGAAACCCGCCGGGCCCGCAATCCCGACACGCTTTCCGTGGTGGCTTGAACGGTAAACCAGTCATGCCTAATGCCGCGTGCATTTTTTCGTTTGGAGGCATCGCGGCGCTGCAAACCTCAACTCAGTGTGAAACAACCCTTGCCCGAATTGGAAAGCGGCGCCGCTTGCGCAATTTACCGGACTGCGCCGGCCTTCTGCCGTCATGCGAAACGCGAAACCACCGGCCGCGTTGGCGACCGGTGGCTTCCGTACCAGAGCGGCCCTCGGCTGAGGACCGCCACGACCGTGAACGATTAGTTCAGGCCGCCGACGATGTCGGTGTCGAACAGGGCCTGGAGGGCGCCCGAAAGGGTCTGGAGGCTGGCGATGATGCCAACGCCGATGATGGCGGCGATGAGGCCGTACTCGATGGCCGTGGCGCCCGACT
>JANRIT010000066.1:0-26076 GCA_033764645.1 Hyphomicrobiaceae bacterium | reverse complement strand
CCGTCGCGCGAGTACCACTGCCAGCGCGTATCGAGGCGCTTCAGCGCGTAGGCGAGGCCCTTCTGGGCCATGGGCTTGCCGTCGGCGCCGAGCATCATCACGGCAAGCTCGGCCGTCTCGCCTTCGCCGATGGCATCCGCCTTGAAGGCTGGCTTGATGCCGATGCGCGGTTTGCCCGTCGCGATCGCAAGCACGACGGAGCGCTCGATGGCACGTCCGCCGGGCTCGACGAGCTTGACGATGACCTGCGCCTCGAGCGGCACGTTGGTCTCGGGGATTTGCGGCAGAGCCACCTCGAGGCTCGCCTTGCCGGCCTGATCGGTCTCTGGCGTTTCCTCGATCGGCTCGCGCACCGGCGAGACGGTCTCGTCGTGCTGGCCGAACTTGAAGCCGGGGTAGGCGGCCAGGCCCGCTGGCGCCGGCCGCACGACGACCTCCGCCTCCGTCGCAAGCTCCGCGGCGGGCGGGCCGTAGAGGAAGCGTCCGGCGATGGCGATCTCAGCCGTCTCGCCGACGGTGATGGCGGGCACCGCCGGCGTCAGCGTCATGTCGAGGCGCTCGGGCACGAAGTCTTCGACCAGGAATGCGACCTGCGCGATCGGATCGTCGTCGGGATCGACGTGGAGCTTCGCCTTCCACGTGCCGGTCATCGCCCCGCCCGACAGCGGCACGGTGAGCGAGCGTCCGCCGAGACCTTGACCTGCGGCTGTGTCGGTGAGCGCTGTGCGCTGGTGCTCGACGCCATCCGGCCGGCTCAGGATGAGCGTCACGGGCACGCCCGAGGCGCGACCAGCCGCATCGCGCACGAGCGCCGTCAGGTGCACGTCCTCGCCGGGGCGATAGACGCCGCGCTCGCTGTAGACATAGCCGTCGACCGGGCCGGCCGGCTCGCGGCCCTTGACGCCGCGGTCGGTGAGATCGAAGGCCGAGGCCGACAGGTCGAGAAAGGCGTAGTCGGTCGCCGAGCCCTGCGCCACGAGGAGCGCCGGCGTCATGCCGCCCTCGCCCCGGGTGAGCGCGCCCGCGAAGCGGACGTGACCCCGCCCGTCCGTCGTCGCCGTCGCCAGCACCTCGTTGTTGCGGGCCAGAAGGCGCACTTCGGCGCCGCCGGCGGGCTTGGCGTCGGCGAGCGAGCGGACGAAGGCATCGATGCCGTCCGCCCCGGTAAACGCGGTGAGCCCGAGATCGGAGACGACGAACCACTGGGTCGCCACCTGATACTCGTCGCGCGCGGCGGGCTTGGCGGACTTCGCCGTCATGATGTAGGCGCCGGGTTTGAGCGTGCCGATGGCCTCGCTAACCGGGAATGCGGTCGTCACCTCGGCGTTGAGCACGGATTTCACGGCGAGGATGCCGTCGTAGACCTTCTCGCCGCGCCGCTCCGACAGCGTCTCCACGTCCCACGTCGAAAGCTGCCGGTCGATCTCGCCGTCGAGCACGGCGCTCGCCAGGCTGCGGTCGCCGATGCGATGCACGCTGACGGCGACCTCCTCGGTGTTGACCGAGACGACGGGGATGCCCTGCTGGCCCCTCGACGGCAGCACGTACGCGCGGCCGGAGAAGCGCACCATCGGCTTGCGGTCGGGCACGTAGACGGCGATCTCGGAGGCCTTCTCCAGCGCTTCGCCGATCTCCGACGGCAGCCCTGCCTTGACGTTGATCTGGTAGCGCTTGCCGTGCTCGAGACCCTCGAGGCAGAGCTGGCTTTCCTCGGCGGCGAGGCTCTGCGGGTCCTTGCCGTCGATCGAGATGTAGGGCGAGAAATCCGTCGTCGACTTCGACAGCGCCTCCGAGAACGTGAGGCACAGGCGCGGCTCGCTGGCGTCCGCGTCGGTCGTGTAGTCGGTCATGCGAAAGCCGTGCGCGCTCTTCAGGCGGTCGAGCGCGGCGCGCGCCTGCGCGTCGGGCTTCAGCGCCACGCTGACCTTGAGGGCTTCGATCGCCGGCCGCCAGAACGAGCGCTGCTCGAGCGCGGTGGCGAGCACCGCGAGCGCCTCGGCGCGGAAGGCGTCCGTGGTGGCGAGCTTGTAGGCGCGGTAGGCCGCACCCGAGGCATTGACCGGGATGTTGTAGCGCTCCTGTCCCGTCACCTCTCCGGCGGCCATGCCGATCAGCGATTTTGCGAGTCCGAGCCAGGCGCGCGGTCGCTTGGCATCGAGCCCGGTGGCCGCGGCGTAGGCGCGCGAGGCCGCGCGCGGGTCCTTGGCCAGCAGCCCGTCGCCCTCCTTCAGGAAGGCATCGACCGTGCCCTTGCGGCCAGCCCAGCTCTTCAGGATGAAGGCCTCGTACTGGTCGGCGTCGCGCGCGACCTGCTCATGCTCGAAGGTCGGGGTATCGGCGGCGGACGCGGCCGGAGCCAAGAAGGCGAGGCAGATGGCGAGGAGGAAAGCGGCGACGGCGCGCATGGCGGGAACCTCGAAAGGACGGTGGGTGCGGGTGTGGCCGGCTGCCAGCGGGACGGAGGCGGCCGACGTTCCGTGGACCACAGCAGTTTAGTCCGTAGAGCAAAAGACCAACAGCACGGCATGGCCGAACCACGGCGGAAAATCGGTGTTGCGGAAACTTGCCGGTGGTTGTCGCTCCGATCTGCCTACTCCCTACTCCCTACTCTCTCGAACCCGCCGTGACACCGTCACGCAAGGCGGCTAGCCTCTAGCGATTGAACGCCGAAATCGCCGGGGCACCATGCGCGCCATACTCGTCCTGATCGCCGGATTGCTGCTCGCTTGCGCCATCCCTGCCACGGCGGCTGACAGGCGCGTTGCCCTCGTCATCGGCAACGGCGCCTACAAGCACACGCCCGTCCTCGCCAACCCCAAGAACGACGCAGCCGACATGAAGGCCGCACTCGCCGGCCTCGGCTTCGAAGTGATCGAAGGCATCGACCTCGACAAGGCAGGCATGGACCGCACCATCCGCACGTTCGCCCGCGCGCTCGCTGGGGCCAAGGTCGGCGCGCTGTTCTACGCCGGGCACGGCCTGCAGGTCGGCGGCGTCAACTATCTGGTGCCGGTCGATGCGGAACTGACCACCGCCGATGCCCTCGACTTCGAGATGATCCGCCTCGATGTCGTGCAGCGCGTCATGGAGGCCGCAACCGAAACCAACGTCATCTTCCTCGACGCCTGCCGCGACAATCCCCTCTCGCGCAACCTCGCCCGCGCACTCGGCACCCGCTCGGGCTCGATCGGACGCGGGCTCGCCCAGGTGGAGGCGGGCATCGGCACGCTCATCAGCTACGCGACGCAGCCCGGCAACGTCGCACTCGACGGCGAGGGGTCGCGCAACTCGCCCTACACCACGGCGCTGAAAAAGCACGTGGCGACGGCCGGCGAGGACCTCGTCTCGATCCTGATCCGGGTCAGGAAAGACGTCGCGGAAGCCACCAAGCGCAAGCAGATCCCATGGGACCAGTCGGCCCTGATGGCGCGGCTGGTGTTCAAGGAAGCCCCGGCGAAGCCCGCCGAGCTGCCGCCGCCCGCGCGCGACACGGCCGCCCTGGCCCCCGTGTGCGAGCGGCGCTGGTCGCAGGTCGCCGCCACGCGCTCCGTCGCCGAGCTCCGCGCCTTCCTCAACGCCTGCGGCAACGAGGACCCCTTCCACGCCGAGCTCGCCCTGTTGCGCATCCGCGAGCTGGAGAAGGCGGCGGCATCTAGCGGCACGCCCCCTCACCCTAACCCTCTTCCCCAGGGGGAGAGGGATACGCGCCCCACTGCCACCTCTCCGCTCGGCATCGCAACGCCCCCTTCCCCCTCTCCCCTCGGGGGAGAGGGTCGGGGTGAGGGGCAGCAAAAGTTCGGTCAGGGGCCTCAAAAAGCGCGGTCCACCCCGCAGCCCGGCGACACCTTCCGCGATTGTCCGACCTGCCCGGAGATGGTGGTGGTGCCGGCGGGCAGTTTCATCATGGGCTCGCCGGAGAGCGAGGCGGGGCACTCCCAAGATGAAGGCCCGCAGCGCGAGGTGACGATCGCCCGGCCGTTCGCGGTGGGCAAGTACGAGGTGACGTTCGCCGAGTGGGACGCCTGCGTTGCCGATGATGGGTGCCGTCAGAAGCCGGAAGCACTGTTCGGACGCGGTCGCCAGCCCGTGATTAAGGTCTCCTGGGAGGATGCCCGGCAGTATGTGGCTTGGCTGTCGGCGACGACCGCCGAATCCTACCGTTTGTTGAGCGAGGCGGAATGGGAGTACGCGGCGCGCGCCGGCACCATGACGCCCTTCTTCACGGGGGCAACGATTACGACCGAACAAGCTAACTTCGACGGCAATTATACCTATGGCAGCAGCGCGAAGGGTACGTTCCGGAAGAAGACGACAGACGTCGGTACGTTCACGCCCAACGCCTTCGGGCTTCACGACATGCATGGCAACGTATGGGAGTGGGTGGAGGACTGCTGGCATTTCGGCTACCGGCGCGCACCCTCAGACGGCAGTCCGTGGTCAATAGAGTGTAAAGATGGTCGCCGTATGGTTCGCGGTGGCTCCGGGCTCGACCATCCACAGTTACTCCGCTCGGCCTCCCGCGTCGGGTACGCCACCCACATCAGGGGCGACGCTCTCGGCTTTCGTGTCGCGAGGACGCTTACCCCCTGAATCCTTACCTCTTTACCTCTTGGGTCGTCCAAGCGGAGCTTGGCTTCGCCAAGACGGCGAAGCCCTGGTCGGGGATCGTGTGGGGTGAAGACCCTCGCCGGCTGCACCACAGTCGCGACCTTGAGCGATGCCCCATTACATGACCTGTCCTTTGTCATCCTCGCGCTTGGCGCGAGGACCCATCGCGCTGCGGACGCTGGCGCAGGTTGCGAAATGGATCCTTGCGACCCTCGGCCTGCGCCGAGGGCAGGCGAGCGCCAGGATGACAGTTGGGCAGTTGACGGCGGAGCGTGACGGCTGAAGACCCTCGTCGTCGCGGTTGTCGAAACCTCGCTCCCTTGGGGAGTGCGAAGTGCCGAAACTACCCAACGTCGAAAGCGCCGTCGTGGCGGAGCGCAAGCTCAGGCACTACCTGTTCGATCATGAGCACCCGGAGGGCGCTCCAAAGGCGAGGTTTCTGGAAGGCTTTGGCTATTCGGTGGAACGGCAAGACGAGCTGCGTACCGCTCTGCTGGCTCACGCCGTAGCCCATGATATCAATGTGCAACGGGTGACGGAGTTCGGTATCCTATATGAACTCATCGGGCGTCTTGCATCGCCGGACGGGCGAAATCCCGTCGTTCGGGTCGTTTGGATCGTCGACCACGGCGGCAGCGTTCCACGATTCGTGACCCTGGTCCCGGACCATGAGAGGAACCCATGATCGAAGAGCTTGACCGGGTTGCGTTGACGACAGATGTGCCCGAGGACGGCCTCGTCGCCGGGGACGTCGGCACGGTCGTGCACGTTCACGACGGTGGCGCTGGCTACGTTGTCGAGTTCATGTCTCACAAGGGCGAAACCGTCGCTATCGCGACAGTGCGAGCGGCATGGGTCCGGCCGGTCGGCTCGCGCGACATCGTGCACGCCCGCGCCATGGCGTGAGCCCGGCGCCCGCAGCGGCGCTGCGCGTAACAGCTCCCCATATCCGGCTCTGCGGGCCACCTGGTCCAGTCCCGGGAGAAGGAAGTAGGCGCTACACGAGCGGCAAGCCTTTCCTCTCCCGGGACGGGAGTGGATGCCGGCAGGCAGGTGAGGAACGAGCCACGAAATTGGCCGCTCGCGCTGGATAAAGTCCCTCATCCGCCCCCCCGGGGGCACCTTCTCCCGTGCCGGGAGAGGGAAATGGGGCGGTGAGTGTTTGCACTCCGTGGACAGGGAAATCCGCCCCTCCCCACCCTTCAATGCCGCGTCGCGGCCATGGGCTGGGCGCTATCGCCTTCGGCGGGCAGGCTCGCCGGATCGATGGTGGGGGTCACGTTGGCGGTGGCCGCGGACGCCGCCTCGCCGATCAGGTGATCGGCCGGCTGGCTCGCCGCCCACAGGCGCTCGAAGGCGCGCCGCGCCCACGTCGCGGTCTCCGCCGAGCCCGTGGTGTAGCGCTCGTAGCTGTCGCGCTTGGCCGGCTCACGGCGCATGCAGTCGCCGATCCAAACGGCGTCATTGCCGAGCACGAGTTGCTCGTGCGCGTCGTACAGGCGCGGGTCCTCGATGAGCCGCAGCCCTCCCTCGCAAAACAGGCGCGCCGGCAGCGCGATCGCCTCGCCGAACTCGGTGTGATCGATCGAGGTCAGGACCGCCTTGACGCTGATCCCGGCCGCCGCCAGATCGGCGGCGCGTTGCGCGAGCGCGCGCACGACGGGGCTCTCGGCGGAACGGGCGACGAGCAGGAATGCGCCCGGCTCCGCCTCGCCGGCGAGCACGGTCTCGATGAAGGCCGAAAGCCGTGCCTCCTTCTCCTCCTTCTTGACGACCTGAAGTCCGGTGGGAGTGGCAAGGCGCATGCGAGTCCCCTTCGTATTGCCACCGTGGGCGACGGTGGCCTGGCATTCGAGCCGCTTGTTCGTTGTTCTGGCCATCATGCAATCGAGACGGTTACGATTCCGTTGAACACCTGTCCCGAAATGATCCCCCGCGACCATCTCGTCGGCTCCGCGTCAGATCATGGTCCGTCCTCCGTGATGGGCTTCAGGCGGCGCGCGATGGTGACGGTGGCTTCGTCGCTGTCGACAGACTGGGAAGCCGGCAGCCCGTCGCGTTCCTCTTGCGCGGCGCAAGGCTCGAAACGGTCTGCGTCAGCCGAGGCAGTGGCGCCGGCTGCGGCCGGCACCAGCCTCGCCCAGGCCGGCAGCGGCGGCGGGACGAGAGCGCGCGCTGGCGCCGCGATCGCCTCGGCCTCCGTGTCGCTGTCGATCCCGCCATCGCTGGCGGCTGTGGCCACGGCCTTCGGCGCGGCGGCCGTCAGAATGCGCGGCAGCCGCGCTTCGCTGACGGGAACGGTGAACGTCGCCGTCTCGCGCGTCAGCGTCACTGTCGCCGACGGCGCACCGGCCTCGAGCGCATCGCCGGCAGCATCCTGACCCGAGCCCGCGCCGTCGATGACGGCGAAGCGGGGCGACGGCATCACGGTCACGACGGATTCCCGCGCCGGCCTGACCTCCTCAGATGCAACGCCCGTCACAGGCGGTGCGACAGGGGCCGTGTTGCTGTTGGCAGCCCGGGTCGCCACGGGTGTGGCTTCGGTCTCGCCGTCTGCCTCCTCCGGCAAAGCTGCGAGCTCACGCGCCGCGCGCGCCGCATAGCGGCCGAAGGCGAGATCGCCGGCCGGCGCTGCCGCCGCCGCAGCCACGCCGGGCGAGCCGGCATTCACCTTCGGTGCGGCCGCGCCATGACCGTTGACGTGGAGAGGGCGCGGGCCAGCAGCGGCGGCAGCCGCCGCTGCGAGGCTCGCTTCCGATTGCGCCGGCGCGCGCCGACCCCGTCCAATGCCGTTGAAGCGGAAGATGCCGCCCCGCTCGCTCCTCGGCACGAAGTCGGCCAGCACGTCGGCGGATTTGCCGTTCGTGGCCGGCGCCTCCTCCGCATCGGGGAGCCGGATGCCGTCGCGGCCGGGCGTCGCCCTGAGCCGCGTGTCGATCGCGCCGTGGCGGCGCTCCGGGCTCGCCGTCGCTGCCCCGTCGTCGCGTGCGCGGCGGCTGGCCAGCGCCTCGACGGCGGCCATCCGCCCCTCGGTCTTGGCCCGCTCGGTGGCTTCACGGACCGCCGTCTGGAGCCGCTCCTCGAACTCGTCGCGCAGGCGCTCGGCGACTTCGTCCTCGCGCCGCTGCGACTTGCGCCGCCCCTCCTCTGCCCGCCGCGCCGCGCCCATCACGGCCTGCAGGATCATGTTCGACCACTCCCCGTCGCGGAAGCGGTAGACGCGGAAGGCCTTGCAGCCGGCGAACTTGCTGCCCTGGCGGAACAGAATGCGCTGGATCGTTCCCGTCGTCAGAAAAGGATTGTAGACGCGCGCAAAGATGCGCTGCCGCTCGAAGCCGGTGAACAGGTTGGCGAGTAGGTGCGCCTCGTGCTGCAGGTCCTGGGCATCCGCCGCTCCGTAGCCACCCTGCCCGGCGCGGCCCGTCGGCCGGTAGGGCGCATCGAGCGGCACGGCGACGTAGTAGGCGCCGTGCAGGTCGAACACCACATGGCGGAACACCTCGAAGTTCTGCCGGATCTCGGCGTCGCGGTGGATGTCGTTGAAGCGCGACAGGATCTTGATCATCGGTCCGCGCTCGGCTTCCCGCATCACCGGCACGAGGCCGTTGAGGCGGTTCATGGGCCGGCCGATCGAAACGAGCAGCAGGCACAGATCGACGAACAGCGCGATGGCGAGCGGCACATAATCGCGCTTGGACAGTCCAACGGGCTCGCTGCCGATCGCCGCCGCCGTCGCCGCACCGTTGTCGCTGACCGACTGCACGGCCTTCTTCTGCAGCTCCCGCAATTCGTCGGCCGAGGGCGGCAGGTCGAACACGAGCGCGCCCTGCAGCGTCGCCGTCAGCCGGCGGAACGCCTCGATGGTCGCCTCCGAGCCCTCGACGGCGGCGATCTGCGGCTTGCGCATTTCCGGCAATTGGTCGATGGCGCGCACCACGCCCTTGAGCGCCGCCTGAAGCTGTGCGTCGGGGCATGAGAAGGTGGCGTTGCCGCTGCCGGTCGGGAACAGCGTGCGGTCGGCGCGCTCGGCGAGATCCTGGCGGATCTGGCGCAACTGCGGGTCGGTGCGGAAGGCGTTGAAGCCCGTCACCGTCATATCGAGCCGGCGGTTGACGCCGCGCATGAAGTCGTTGCGCGTGCCCGACGCGCTGTCGATTGTCGACTTGTCGTCCTTGAGAACCTTGGTGAGGTCACCCTCAAGCGCCGTCATCTCGACGTTGATGCTGTCGATGCGGCCCTTGACGAACTCCGACGCGAAGGCGAAGCGCTGCGCATCCTCCTCGCGCAGCTTGCGGCGCGGCCCGTCGCCGGGGCGGCTTGCCGGACAGGTCGTACCCTTGTCGCGCTCGTCGATCGCCTTGGCCGCGGACATCTGCTGGAGCTGCGCCAGCGTCGCGTTGAGCTGCTGCAGGCGAGTCGCACCCGCGTGCAGCGAGCCCTGTACCTGCGCGATCGCCGATTCCGCAGAGCGCGTCGATTCCGAGCGGCTCTCGAGTACCTTCCAGTAGAAGCCGAAACCGAAGCCCACGGAGATCAGGGTGAGGAAGATGTAGCCGGCCGCGTAGATGACCTTGGTGGTGAACCCGATCGGGCTGAACATCTGGTCGAGCAACCAGATGATCATGATCATCAGCATGGCAACCGAGAAGCCGATGATCGCCTTGTGGATCAGCGGCAGGTCGCCCATGTTCGCTTCGATGAGTTCGAGCATGCCTACGTAGGTGGCGACCCACGAGAGCACGCCGAGCCCGACGACGAGAATGATCTTCTTCCAGTCGCGTGGCGGAGCTTCCGGCTCCGCCCAGTCGGGCTCGTCGCCGAAATCGAGGCGCTCGCCCCGACGCGTCGTGCCACCCACAGCCATCGTCGACCCCTGCCCAAGTGGCGCGGATGACTGCTCCCGGTGCACAACGGCCCGGCGGTCCTCCCAGCAGACCTGCCGAGCGCCACCGGGCAGTCCGGTCGCGCCGGAGTTGCCGGGTCGGGACAAAACGCCCCCGCCCTTTGCTGACAGAGTGGTTAGGCGCGCATTCAGGCTCGAGGTTGGCGCGAATGTGTCGCAATCGGGCCACTGTCAACAACGCCAGATGAACGGTGCGTCGGCGAGCGCCGACCGGCTCTCTCGGTCGTGGCGTCAGTTGCCGCGAAAGGCGGAGTTGCGTTCCGCTTCCGAGAGATCGCGCTGCACGGTCGACGAAGTGGCCGTGCCGCCCGGGCCGACAGCCGGCGTGCGCGGCTGGGCGGGCAACAGCTCTGGCCGAGGGTGATGCCGTGCATGCGCCTCGAGGTCGGCCAGCAGCACGGCGAGCACGGGAGCTGCAACCTGCGCGGCGTGCAGCGCGCGGCCCCACGGCTTCGTCGGCGTGCCTGTACCCGTCAGCACCACGTAGGAATAGGCCGCGCCATTGGCAAACTGAAGCCCGCCCGCGATCCACGTGTCGACCGTCGCGTCCGCGTCGAGACCGACCTGTGTGCCGGTTTTGGCGAAGTGCAGCCGCAAGCCCGGCCGCCTCTTGGCGCACCACGGAGCGAGGCTCTTCAGCGTGCCGTGCGATGTCTTGAAGGCCTCATAGCACAGCGGTGCTTCGAGCAGGGTCTTCAGCAGCGGTCGTCCGCCCCGCCGTATCACGGACTTGGGAACGATGCCGGAGACGGCGGCCGTTGGCGATTGCCCGCGCTCGCCGTCGCGGCGCATGGGATCGATCGCCTTGACAAGCGTCGGTGGCTGGACGGTCATGCCGTCCCGGCCGATCAGCGAGGCAAGGACCACACCCGCCATCTGGTGCACCCGCCGGGGTGAGCCTGAGATGAGCCCCAGCACGGCGGCGGTCGAGGGCGGCGTTCCTTCCCCGCCGGCGTTGCGCGGCGGCATGGTGAAGCCGAACGTGTCGATCAGCCGCTTCATGCGCTTCTGGCCGATGCGCGCGGCCCGCCCGATGAGCGGCTCGTTGAAGGAGCATGCGAAGGCAACGATGGCCTTGCGCCCGTGGCGCTCGCTCCCGTTGTGCGCGCACGTCTCGAGGCCGCGCGCCGGGGCGCGGGTATCGAGGTAGAGCGAATCGGGGGTGTCCTTCATCTCGTTGGCGATTCCGATGGCGGCGAGCACCTTGCCCGTCGAAGCGATCATACGCGCCTCGCGCTCGCGCTCGTAGAAGCCGGTGGCACGGTTGCGCGCGAAGGGTGAGCCGAAGTAGGGCGCCGTCTGCCCGCTCTCGTAGTAGCGCACGATCTCGCCCTCGGCGTTGGCGGCCACGACGACCACGTCCGGCATGTCGAGGTCATCGGAGACCTTTGCGGGATCGAGCGTGAAGCCCGCCGAGATGCGCGCCTTCTGCTCCACATCGAGCCGGGCGAGCACCGCACTCATCTGGCCGGAGAAGCGCAGGTTCTCCCCGGCATCGATGGTCGTCGTGACGCCGCGCGCGGAGTTGCGCCACGTGCGTCCGAATTCCTGTTTGAGTTCCTCTTTCAAGCCGAAGCGCGAATGCGACAACAGCGTATTGGCGCGGCTGATCGGGTTGGCGCGCGCCCGCTCCGCCTGCGTGGGCGCCATCAGTTCGAGCGCGGCCTGCAGCTTTGGCTTCACCTGCGGGTCGGGCGGGCCGCTGGCGAGGCCGACGAGCTCGAACAGGACTTTCTTCTGCTCCTCCGGGTCCTTGATGAGCGCTTCCGCGCAGATGCGCGCGCGCACCTCCGTGATGTAGCGCCAGCGGTCGAGGCGCACCGCGTTGAGCTTTTCGCTGCCACCCATGAGGATGATCGGCTTGTTGACGGCGGACGCGAGCACGAACTGCTCGGCAGTCGACAGCTCCCTCGCCTCCTTGCCGAACACGATCTGGCTGGCGAGTTCGATGCCGTGCAGCGAAGCCCCGCCTGTGCGCTGGGCGAGCCACAGGTGGTTGGCGGCCCACTCCTTGAGCGGCCGGTCATCGCCGCCGCGCGTCAGCGTCATGTAGATGACGGGCGCGAGCCACCATTCCTCGACCTTGCGGGCAAGTTTGTCGAAGGGGCTCTCGCCGGCGTGCGGGGGGGATTTGTAGATGACGCGGGCGAACTGCATGGGCAGCGTCGACCCGCCGACGCCGAGGCTCAGGCGGCGCGCCGCGATGGAGCGCTCGAGCGTGGAATAGGGGATTTTCAGGACGCCGATGAGGTCGATGCCGAACGGGTTGAGCCACGTGCCGATGTAGCGGTCCTCGTGATGGCTGAGGCAGGACCAGTAGCCGTCGGGCACCTCGCGCACGGCGATCGACTTGTGATCGGGGTTGGCGACATAGTCGCCGAGATCGATCGGTGCGCTAGTCCAGTTGACGTCCTCGGCGCTGTCGAGACGCGGGTCGAACGTGCCGACGAAATGGCCGTTGGCGTCGTGGATGGCGGTCGCCAGCCACCGCTCCGCATCGTAGGCGATCTTGTCGGCGAGATAGAGGCCGCCGATAGTGCCGCGCACGGGCGCCACGACGTAAACGAGCAGCACGGCGAAAGCGACGTAGAGGCCTGCCGCCCAGGCGACGTAGCGCAATGGTCCGAGGCGGGGGTTGAACACCACCCACTCCATGACGAAGCGCATCAGCAGGACGGGAATCGCCACCAGCGTCTCGACGGCCAGCATCAGGTATTTGGCGATGAGGATCATGCCGTCAGTTGGCGAGCCCGGGGCGACTGCGGATACGAGGATGGAACGAGCTAAGCGCCCATTATGGCGCCGCCACGACGAGGTCGCTGCGGCGCCTCACAGCCCGAACTCGGCGAACGGCATGAAGGCGACGCGGTCGCCGTAAGCCACGTCCCCGTGGCCCTCCGGTATGTCGATCAGCCCGTCGGCGGCCCGGAGGCCCGAAATGAGCCCCGAGCCGTCGCGCGCGAACTTCTCGACTGCGAGCCCGCCATCTGCCGCCGTGACGAGGCTCGCGCGCCAGAACTCACGCCTTCCGACCTTACGCCCCTTGACTTCGAAGGCAGCCGGCAGGCTGTAGCGAACAGGTTCGCTGAACGGCCCGCCGCCGAGCCGGCGCAGCATCGGATGGACGTACATGAGAAAACAGACGAACACGGCGACCGGGTTGCCCGGCAGCCCCACGACGACGGTATCCCCGATCTGGCCCATCAGCATCGGCCGGCCCGGCTTCACGTTGATCTGCCAGAAGTGCCGCTGACCCGAGGCGGCAACGGCAGCCGCCATGTGGTCCTCCTCGCCGCGGCTCGCCCCGCCCGAGGTCACGATGACGTCGACCGACCGCGCAGCTTCGGCGAGGCGTTCGGCGATCACGGCGGGCTGATCAGGCCAGACGCCGAGATCGACGGGCTCCCCGCCGGCCGCGGTGACGAGACCTGCCAGCATGGGTGCGTTGGCATCGAATACGTCGCCCGCTCCCCGTGGCGCCGCGCCCGGCCTGATGATCTCGTCGCCCGTCGACACGAGCCCGACCCTCAGCCGGCGATAGCAGGCAACGGCCGCGATGCCGACGGAAGCGAGAGCGGCAAGATCCTGCGCGCGCAGCCGATTACCGGCCGTAAACAGGAGCGCTCCCGCCGCCACGTCCTCGCCCGCGCGGCGTACGTTCGCGCCCCGCTTGATGCCATCCGGCAGGACGACGGCGGGGACCCCGTCCGCACCTTCCATGAGCGTGACGTCCTCCTGCATGACGACCGTATCGCACGGCTCCGGCAGGGTCGCTCCCGTGAGGATGCGTACCGCGCTCGCCTCCGAGGGCCGCCCGGCGAGCGGGTGGCCCGCCGCCGCCCGTCCTGCGATCGGCATCGCACGCCCACCGGCAGCGACATAGTCGTCATGGCGAACCGCGTAACCGTCGACGGCGGCGTTGGTGTGCTCGGGCACGGCGCGGGCGGCGGTCAGGTCCTCGGCCAGGATCCGGTGGTGAGCCTCGGCAAGCGGCAAGCGCTCGACGGCGGCGATCGGCGCCAGCCGTGCGCGCAACAGCGCGATCGCCTCCCCGTGCGCCATGCGCTCTGCACCGGGCCGGAAACAGTCGTCGACGAGCACGGACGGCCTCCGAGCAACACGAGCTTCGGGATCAACACGATCGCGACGAAGCGCGGTCATGTGGGGCGCTCGCAGTGTATGGCGGCGCGAGCCGTGCCCCGCAAGACACCGCTATCCTTCGCCGCGCGCAGCACGTCGCTACCGGCAGGCGTTCAGGCCGACGGGTGAGAGGGCCTCAAAGCCCCTGCATCAACATGAATACGGCGACCCCGAGAGCGGGGCCGACCAGCGTGGCGATTACAACCATCAAGAACGACTTCGCTGCCATGACCTACTCGCTGTCACAACTCCCGCGCGCAACTCTCACCAACACCAGGGCGAACCCTCACCCCACGCAAACAACATGACAGCCAGGAGTGTAATCTTCTCGCCGGGCATAACCATCGAGAAATTCGCACAACTGTCATAACGTCTTCGTCATCGGCGCGGCGCGTGGGCGCGAGACGAAGCCAGGCCGGACAATCGCATCGAATGAAAAATTATATAAAACAAAGGTTTGGCTGAGATGCTAACGCTCTTGATCGAGACACGCAGATAACACCCTGACGATGCGGGCAAAACGTGTCCAGTGACCGTGCTGACGGCCTACTCCCCGAGCCGCGACCACGCAAGCCGGCGCGGCGCTACGCCGCGTCGCGCCTCAGCGATGGTCGAACAGCCTGAGCTGGCGCTCGTCCTGCCCCTTGGTCTCGCGGGCGAGCTGCTCGATCTTGTCGAACGGCACCTGCTCGGCCTGGATCAGCGAGCGCTGCGCCTTCATCGACCGCACGAGCCCCTCCTGTACGAGGTGGAACTCGCCAACCGTCTGGTGCGGCAACACGGCGGCCGGGTCGAGCCCGCTCTCGCTCTGGAACGCGGCCTTGAGCTTCCTCAGCGCGGTATCCTCGCGCACCCGTCCGATGAACCAGCTCGTGATCTGGTCGCGGCTCTTGTAGTCGAGGTCGCCGGGCGATTGCGTCGCCAGCATGAGGCCGAGACCGGCCGAACGCGCCCGCTTCAGGAGGCTCTGCAGCGGCTCGGCGGTGGCCGGCTTGGCGTTGGCGGGAATGTAGAGGTCGGCCTCGTCGAACATGACGACGGCCTGCAACTCGTCGTTGGGATTGCGCTGACAGAAGCGCAGCGCCTCCGACAGGAACTGCGATACCCAGAACAGGATGTTCTCGTTGTCGCCGAGAAAGCCCGTGTAGATGATCGAAAGCCGCGTCTGGCCGGCACGCGCGTAGGGCCCGAGGCCGAGGAAGCTCTCCATGCTCATCGGCTCGCCGCCCGCCTCGAACAGGGCGGCGTTGCGATGGCGCAGACTGTCGAGCTGCGCGACGAGGTCGCGCCGGATCTTGCCCGACGGGTCCATGCGCTGCGTGCGGTCCGTCAGCTCCGCGTCCTCGTCCTCCAGGACTTCGATGAGGTCGGCGAGCGTCACCTCGCGGCTGTGCCGCGTGCCGAGGATGCGCAAGGCCACCGCCAGCACGCCCGACTGCTTCTGGTGCGTCGCGGAGTTCTTGAGATGCAGCATCTCGCCGAGCGCAGCCGCCGACAAGTTGGCGAGCAGCTGCTGCTCGTGTTCGGGCAGCTCGTTGATGCCGTTCGGCAAGAGCGTGATCGAGATGGGCCGGCCGGACGCCCGGCCCGGGGTATAGACGGCGACATCGATCGCGTCCGCGAGCTTCTCGCGCTCCATCTGCCGCTCAGCCGTCTCGTCCTGCATGCGCCAGACGTCGGGGTTGGCGTAGGAGCACAGGTCGCCCTTGCGGTCGAGCAGGATCGCCGGGATGCCGCGCAGCAGCAGTTGCTCGATGATCGACAAGGCGAGCGTCGTCTTGCCCGAGCCCGAGCCGCCCAGCACGGCAGAGTGGCGCTTGAGGACGCTCATGTTGAGCGTGACGGGCCGGCCCTTGGCGCTGATCTCGCGGCCGGCGTGGATGCTGCCGAGGTTGTCGCCGTTTTCATCCAGAATGACCGACACTGGCAGCGCGTCGTCGTTGGCCGGAATGGTGGGTTCCCCGATGAGAGCCGCAGGCGACCGCGTCGGCTCGTCGATCGGAGCAGCGAGCGCGCCGGGGGCCTCCATGTCGATGATGTCGGACGGCGCAGGCGCGCCCGTCGCCGCCGTCTCGACGACCTTGAGCCGTCCGCCGGCGAGCGTCGGACGGCCGAGCAGGTCGAGCCGCAACAGCGGCGTCAGCACGGCAACGGCGTTCGACAGCAGCTTCGCATCCTCGAACCACGCCCGAAAACCCGGGTCGTTGCGGTGATGCTCGTGGAACTCGCGCACGGTGACCATGCGCTCCCAGTCGGCCATCGACACGAGCAGCGCCCGCCCTCCGGCCTCGCGATAGCGCCGGTAGGCGATGGCGGTCTGGTTCTTCTTGTTGGGCGGGAAATCGGAGGCCCGCAGCATGTATGAGGCCCGGCCGGCCGGCATGGCCGCCAGCACCCGGTCGAGCTGCCGCTTGAGGCCGCCACCCTGCGACGGCCGGTTGCACAGGAAGATGCGCGCCGTGCTGTCGAGGCCGTTGCCCTGCTTGACGCTGAGGTCGAGGGCCGGCACGTCGTCGGCAACCTCGACGCGTTCGATGCGCACATCCAGTGCGTCCGCCCACTCCTCGCGTGCGAGATGCAGCGCGCCGGCGAGCGTGTTCATGAGTTCGTTATCGTCGGAGATGGTCTCTGCGGCGAAGTCGTTGTTGAACTGCTCCCACAGCCCGCGATAGTCGATCGCCGGTACGGCCGGGACGCGCGCTGTGACCGGCTCAGGCTCGCGCGCACCGAACGTCAGAGCATTGGCGAGCGTGGTGAACCAGCTCGCAATCCCGCTCTCCTCCGGCTCATCGTCGACGGCGTCGGCCTGCGACTTCACCCGGTTCTGCGCGTGCTCGAGAATGCGCCGCGTCGACAGCCCGCCGAACTCCTCGAAGAACTCCGGGCCGAAGTAGGCCGAGGCATCCGGGAAGGCGACGCCAGGCCCGATCGTCTCTGCGAAGTGCTCGAGCCGGCGGGCGATGATGCTGCGTGCTTCGGCCGCCGTGCGGTTCTCGAGGAGTTGCACCGGACCTGATTTTTCGATGCGGTCGCGGAATGAAGCGGCGAGCTTCTCGCGCGCCCGGTCGTAAAAGTCGTCGAGACAGGAGATGATGATGATGGCGCTCGGCACGCGGTTGGTGATCTGCATGAGATCGCCGACGGCCTTTTGGAAGCGCGCCTCCGGATCGGCGAAATTGATCAGGTCCTCGACCTGGTCGATGACGAACACGAGGGACGCCTTGTCCACGGCCCACATCATCTGGCCGAGCGCGGCGATGATCTCGAAGGCGCGCCCCTCTCCGTCGTTGGGGTCGAGGGCGGCGACGGCCTCCTGCGCCAGCGGGGTCAGCGAGCGTCCGAACAGGTACTGGCGCACGCGCTGATCGATGCGCGGGTCACGGCGCTGCAGGTAGAGCAGCGCGCGTACGATGTTGACGTCGGGCTCGCTGCCCTGGAACACGGGATCGGCGACGATGTCGTCGGCGATGCCGAGCACGAGGCGGGCCAGATCGAGATCCTTGAGGTCTGCTTCGCGCAGATGTTCGATTGCCCCGGCATCGACGCTGGCGCAGCGCGCGACGAGCCCGTCGGTCAGCCGCTGCAAGCCCGAGGCGCCGCCTTCGTCGGGGTCGAACGGCTTCTCGAGCGAGTGCACCAGCCGGCGCAGAAAGTAGTCGGCGTAATTGGCGACGTCCGGCGTCATCTGGGCGTAGCCGAAGTAGGCGCTGCCCTCGCGATGCGCCTGCGTTCTCAGTGCGCGCACGAGGTGCGTCTTGCCGGCGCCCGACTGGCCGTGGAACAGCAGGATCCGCGCTTGCGCCGTGCCATGCTCGACGACGCTGCCCAGCACGTCGGCAAAGCGCCGCCGGGCTTTCGCATGCACATCCGCCACGTCGACCGGATCGGCGCGCCAGATGTCGTCCTCCCAGGTGATGGAGTGCTCGAACGCCTCCGACAGCCTGTGCGGCGGGAGGGCCTCCTGCGGCGCGGAATGCATGTTCGTTCGGTTCCCCACTGGTCGGATCAGCGCCCGTCGTTGTCGCTGACGCGGACGAGGTGCCAGACGGTGTTCTTGTAGGTGATGGCGGACTGGGCGAGTTCGGCGCTGTCGCGCGCATCCTTGAGGTCGACGCTGGCGAGCGCGAGATGGCCGGAGCGATGCGCCTCGGCTAGCATGCATTTGAATTCGATCTCGCTGAGGCCCCAGTCCGGGTGGCGCGCGCGCACGCACTGCCAGACCTTGGAGATGAGCGCCTTGCGGTTGCCGCCCCAGCCTTCAGCGACGGGCTTCGCCGCCGCCAGGACGTGCCGCGCGAAGGTCGCAGGATCGGGCCGCCGGCTCGGCGCCAGGGCCGCTCCGGGCAGCCCGGCATCGTTCGCCGCCGTCAGTTGCGGCCGGGCGAGCTGTCCCGGTGCGGGCACCGGCGCTGCCGTCGGTGCATCGAGTGCAGCATTGACGAAGCGGCGCAGCACGGCCGCCTTCAGGCTGTCGACGTCCGTCTGCCTGGCATCGACGGCCTCGGCAGCGAGCGCGGCAATGAGGCCGCCGTCCGAGCCGAAATCGCGCGGGCGGCTCGACAATTGTCCGGCGAGCAGGCGCCCCGCCTTGGCCGAGAACCCCGAGCCGGCGCCGAGCCCGGTCTTGATCTTGTTGCCGAATGCCCGCTCGAGTGCGACCACCGCAAGCTGCGCCCTGATCTTGGCCGTTGTCTGCTGGGCGCTGAGCGGCAGGCCGAACGCTTTCTGCACGATGAGCGCGCGCAACCCGTCCGGCCGGGCCAGTGCCTTGAGACGGGTCGGCCCGAGGCCGGACAGACCGAGCGCCGTGGCCAGGAGGCGGCCATCGCGCACTTCCGGCCACGCCGGCCAGGTTGCAGCCTTGCGGCCGAGGAAGGCATCGGCGCGGGCCCGCCCCGCCTCGTTCGCCGCGTAGCGGCCGCGGCTGACGCTGGCCTGTCCCGCAGCGACGAGGCCATCTGCCGTCGCCGTGACGAGTTCACGGCACTCGCCCGGCGACAGCCGGTGTGCGGCGAGCGACCCCAGGTCCCGGATGAGTTCAGCGCGCGTTGCCCCGTCGGCCGCCGCGATGCGGATCAGCACCAGCAACTCCACCGACGGGCCTTCGGCGGAGCCTGTGCCGTCGTCGACGGCCGCCGCGCCGCCAATGCCCGCGGCGCGGCCATCCGACCCGTCGTTCGACAGTCCCTTGACCGGCGACCGTGCGTTCATCGCTGCCTGCTTATCCCTTGGCGGCGCTCCGCGCGCCGTGCTGGCGGACATGGGGACGCAACAGCGAATCACCGCGCGCCTGGCGCGCAGTCTGTGCCATCCCACGCTCCGTTGAAAGTCCCCCCTTCCTGTGCCGCCTGGGACGGGGGAGATGCGGAGGCTCGCCGCACGTTTCGCGTCACCGCCGGGCGCCTCAATTCACCGGACCGGGACCTTGCAGGCCGATGGCATCGATGAGTGCAACGACCTCGGTCAGGCGATCGGCGGCTTCGAGGGTGCTGACATCCGTGCTCAGCCGGGTCTGGATATGGGTGAGAAGGACGACGATGGTGGCGAGCGACATCGTTTTGGTCAGTCGTTCCAGTTCCGCGAGTATCGTCACGTCACACATTTCGACAGTCCCGAAGGCCAGAATACCCAGAATACGTGGTGTCGCTCTGCAGGTGAGCACGGCGCGGTCAAGCTAACAGGTGAACGACCTTACGCGTTAGGGGCCAGAAGTTGAAAGAGCCGCCGGCGGATGATCTCACGCCGGAGCAAGCTCGCGGGCAGCGCTGACATCTGTCGGCTCGCCATGGCTCAGCCCCAATTGCGACATCGTGTCGGCGCGTTGGACGACCACTTTCAGTCTGAAAGGCGCCGATCGCGGCGCTGATGGGGCAGGGTCGGGCAGGGTGTTATGGGGCAGGTCGATCTCCGTGGTGAGGAAGCGTTAGCGTTAACGGGCGCTTAACGTGTCGCTGCGAAGGTCGACGGCGTCACCGCGCGTCGTTCATGCGGGAGTAGGGAAGTCATGTTGCGTGTTCTCCTCACGGTGCTGGCCGGGTCGCTTCTGGCGGCTTGTAGCTCCGGACCTTCGACGCTGTCGACCGGCTTTGCCGACAGCGGGCTGGGTGCCGCCGATGCCGGGCAGACGAGTGCCATCACCCGGCTGACACCCGGCACAGGCATCACGCGCTCGCGCGATCAGGGCACGCCGCGCGCCGCCGCCGCGACCAAGGTCGCCGCCCTCGACGACCGCATTCCAGCCGGCAGCTACGAGCAGGCCCCGCCGGGAGCCTTGACCGGCCGCGACTATTCCACCACCGCGCTCGATGCCGAGCGCGCTCTTGCCCTCGTCAACCAGTACCGCGCCGACAAGGGGCTGAAGCCGCTTCGCCTCAACGCCGAGCTGACGGCGGCGGCCAAGGCGCATTCCCGCGACTTGGCCAAATGGGACCGCATCTCGCACTACGGGTCGGACGGGTCCAATCCGTGGGACCGCGTCAAGCGCACCGGCTACCGGCCGCGTCTGACCGCCGAGAACGTCGGCACCGGCCAGCTCAATTTCGAGGAGGTTCTGCGCGGCTGGAAGGAGAGCCCGGGCCACAACAAGAACCTTCTCCTCGCCGATGCGCGCGACGTCGGCATTGCGCTCGTCAACGACGACAAGACGGAGTTCAAGACGTTCTGGACGCTCGTGCTCGGCTCCAGCATGTGAGCCGCGGCGCAGGGGCCATGGGCCGCCGTCAGCCGTGCTCGCTGACCGCGTTGCGCTTGGTTCGCCAGATGGCCATGTCGACCCCGAGACGCTGGCGCGCGACGACGTAGAGCAGCACCGCCGAGACGACGAGCGACAGCATCGTCGCGACCGCCCCGCCCATCATGCCGAGCACCGGGATCAGCGCCAGGTTCAAAACGATGTTGAGCACCGCCGTCACGACGAGCACGAGCGCGCAGCGTGACTGCTCGCCCAGCATGTTGAGCAGGAACTCCGTCGGCCCGAAGATGGAGCGCACCAGGAAGCCGACCACCAGAACGAACATGACGGGATAGCCTGTCGTGAACTGGTCGCCGAACAGCGACAGGAGCGGCTGGCCGAGGGCGAGCAGAACGATGCCGGCAACGAGCGACGGCCAGAACGTCCAGCGCACGGCATCGGCGGCGAACGCTTCGAGCCCGGCGCGATCGCCGCGCGCATTGAGCGCCGAGAAGCGATGCGCCACTGCGCTGCCGACCGCGTAGTGCACGAACATGATGAGGCTCATGGTCTTCGCTGCGGCGAAATAGATGCCGACATCGACTGGGGTCAGCATGCTCGACATGATGATCACGTCGGCATTCTGCAGCACCACCGTGCACATGTAGATGACGAGCAGCGGCGCGGCCGTGGCGAGCCATGCGCGCGTGTCGAAGTCGCGTCCCGCGCCGGCAGGGATCTCGCCGGCGAGCTGGCGGTCCATCAGGACGAGTTGCAGGATCGCCGACGCCCAGGTCGCGACAATGGCGCAGATGGCCGCCGTCGTCGCCGTCATCGGCAATCCGGCTTCGTGCGCGGCGACCATGCCGGCCAGGATCATCAGTGGCCGCAGGATATAGGGCGGCACGAGGCCGAGCCCCATCCAGCCGTGCCCGCGCCCGAGCCCATCATGCACGTCGCCGAGCGCATAGAGCGGCACGCAGACGAGCGCCAGATAGGCCGGCAGCACGTAGTAGTTGGCGATCCACGGTTCGAAAGCATAGACGCCCGCCGCCCCGGCGAGCGCGACGAGTGTGCCGACCAGAACAGCGATCATACGGCTGCGCCGCGTCAGCCCGACCAGGAGGCCGAACGACGCGCGCTCCTTGTACTCGGAAACGAGCCTGATGGTCGCGACGCTCATGCCCAGGCTCGCGAATCCGCCGAGCAGCAGCACCCACGTCCAAACGAAGACGTAGACGCCGTACTCGAAGGTCCCCATCCAGCGCGCCAGCGCGATCTGTGTCAGATAGAGCAGGGCCGCGCTGCCGACGCGGACCGTAAACGCGAACAGCGCATTGCGCTGGGCGCGCGCGCGATCGTCGCTGCCGGTGAGAACGTCGCGGGCAGTGGCCCCGATCCGGCTCGATACCTGTGCCGCTGCCGCAGCGAGCATGGCAATCCGGCCAGAGCCGTAGGCGCGTTCGCCGCGGGCGTCGACGGCCTCGTCCCCCGGCGCGGAGAGGTCCATGGCCTCGGCGGTGGCCTTGCTCGATGTCATGTCGCGGCGGGTCCTGACTGGTTCGTCGTGGCGGGCTCTGGCAGCCGGTGAGTGTGCTCGGATTCCCGTTTCCGGGCCGTTCACAAGGGCTCGCGGCCCTCGCCGAGGCGCGACAGGGTCCGTTTGCGAACGAGCTCGGCCACGCCAGCCCACGCCCAGCAACGCCCGGCATCGCCGGATTGGTGGTGCAGGCTAGAGAAGAATTCCGCCACATCCGCAGCGTATTGACCGTGACGGGCTTCGAGCGTCGCTGCCATGAATTCGACCTCGCCTGGCAGCGGCGTGAGATCGACGGTCTGTGCTGTGGTGGGAGTCATCGGTGCTCCGCTTTGTCTCGTTCCAGGATGTGTGCAGCGGTGGAAGCAAGTTCGGAGCCATCTTGGCGTCTGGCGCGGCGGCCGGCTGCAGCGGCAGGTCAGCGCGGGCGAACGCCTTGGTTAACCAAGTCCCCATCCGGTGCGCCGCGCGATCGACGGGACGGACGCGCGGCGCTGAGTTGCCCGCCCATCAGCGACGCCGTAGCCTTGCTCAGCACGTGGCCGGGAGCCTCACGATGATTGAAAAGGAGCATGCCATGCCATGGGGGCCCTCCCGCCGTTTTGGCGACAGCAGCGCGCGCGGACATGGAGCGCGGCCTTCGCGCTTCGGGTTGAACGTCGCAGCCAGTTTGGCGATGTCGCTCGCCGCCCTTCTCGCGTTGGCGGTAGCCGCGCCAGCCAGCGCGCAAGGCCAGTCGGGTGATCGCGGAGCAGCCGAGGGCGGCACTGAAAGTCGATCCAACGACAAGGGCGAGCCGAAGGCGCCGCGCCGTGACGGCCCGTCCGGGCGCGAGGAACAGCCGTCGCGCGAGGGCCCGCCACCGATGGGCGGGTGCCCTTTCCTCGAGGACGGGCCGATCGAATTGATCGTATGACGGGCCGCTCGCCCGATCCGGGCCAGGCTGCGCACTTCGGCGCATGAGGCTGCCCGGCGGCCGTCCCTCACCGTCAGTCGGCGTCGACGTCACTCGACCGCCATACCAATCGGCCCCGATGTTACTCGACGGGTGCGGGTTTCTTGACGGCCGGTGCGGCCTGCGGCGCCTTCGCTGGCGGCGCTTTCTGCGGCGAAGCGGCCGGTGCCGTGGCGGCCGGCGGCTTCACGCCAGCCGGCGTCGCCTTGGGCGCCCCGGCCGCAGGCGCCGGCTTGATGGCGGCGGTGCCCGCCGGCGTGGCGACCGCGGCGGTCGACTGTTCGCCGTCCTTCTTCG
Organism: Hyphomicrobiaceae bacterium; assembly: GCA_033764645.1. Taxonomy (GTDB): domain Bacteria; phylum Pseudomonadota; class Alphaproteobacteria; order Rhizobiales; family Hyphomicrobiaceae; genus Filomicrobium. The sequence goes on along the minus strand of JANRIT010000066.1, from coordinate 2,966 downwards.
CCTTGGTCAGCTTCTGTACGCGCGTTTCCTTGGCGCGCGCGCGCACGATCTTCAGTTTGCGCGCCGCATCACGGTTGCCGCAGGAGAACGAGGCGATGGTGTGCCGCACGCTCTTCGGGCCGGAGGCGTCGCTGTCCAGCGGCATGTTGTCGATGGTGTTGGAATTGAACAGCATTTTCCAGCCGAACTGCTGGAAACCGTGCTCGAGCAGCGAGCCGGCCCTGACCGTCCGGTCGGCGCCCGACGCTTCGCCGAGCACCACGGCAATCAGCCGCGTGCCGTCGCGCGTGGCGCTGGCGACGACGTTGTAGCCCGAATCGCAGATGAAGCCGGTCTTGAGGCCGTCCGCGCCCTCGAACGTCTTCAGCAGCCCGTTGTGGGTGCCGAGCCTGATCTTGCCGATGCGCACGTCCTGCATGGCCCACAGGCCGGCATGCTCGGGAAAATCGGTCACGACGGCGCGCGCGAGGCGTGCCAGATCGCGGGCGGTAGTTACTTGCCCCGGGTGCGGCAGCCCGTGCGGATTGAAGAACTGCGTGCGCGTCATGCCGAGGCGCTTTGCCGTCGCATTCATGCGCGCGATGAAGGCGTCGTGGGTTGGGCCGAGGTGCTCGGCGAGCATCACGGCGACGTCGTTGGCCGACTTGATGATGAGCGCCTTCAGCGCGAGGTCGACGGAAAGCTCGGCCCCGACCGGCAGTCCGACCTTGCTCGGCGGCTCCTTGTGGGCGGCTTCCGTGCACTTGATCTTGGTGTCGAGCGCGATCTTGCCGGCCTTCAGGTCCTGGAAGACGAGATAGGCGGTCATGATCTTGGTCAGCGAGGCCGGGTGCCAGGGCTGATCCATGTCTTCCGAGTAGATGACCTTGCCTGACCCGGCGTCGAACAGCAGAGCTGGCCCGGCGCTCACGGTCGTCGACCCGAGCGTCAGGATCATCATGGCGGTGGCGAGCAACCCGCAGAGGCGTTCACTGAGGCACGCGCCGAGGGATCGATTTGCAACCATGCGGCCCTCGATGACTGAAGCGGCCTTAACATGATTGCCGAGCCGGGGGCAACGCAGCCGGGCCAATTGGCGCTCCGGTTGTGCGCCGCAGGCCGCACCGGGCGCCAGCCATCATGCGTGCGTCGTGGCGTCGTCAGCCCCGATCTTGGCGGCAAGGTCGCGAGCCTGCCGCACGATGGCAACGCTGATCGCCTCTGAAAACCCTCTGACCGCCACGCTCTCGATCGCGAGATCCGCCTTGCTCACCCGCCCGGCCGCCAGCACCTCGCCCGACACGGCCAGTTGCGCGTTGCGCTCCTTGGCGAGGCTCTCGAGGCGGCTCGCTGCGTTGACCGCCGCGCCGATGACGGTCGTCTCGGCCCGTTCCGGACTTCCGATGCGGCCGACGACCAGTGTGCCGAGATGCAGGCCCATGGCACAGCGCAGGGTTTGGCCGATTTCGCCACGATAGGACAGGCTGAAGCCTTCGAGTGCATGGTCGATGGCGACGACGGCGGCGAGAGCATCGGCGGCGGCCACTTCGATATCACGGTCGATGCCGAACACGGCCATCAGGCCGTCGCCCATGTATTTGTCGATGCGCCCGCCGTGGCGGACGATTTCCGCCGACACCGCCGTGAACAGCCCGTTGAGCAGGAACACGACGTCATAGGGCAGGCGGTTCTCGGAGAGGGCCGTGAAGCCGCGCAGGTCGAAGAACAGGACGACGAGATCGCGTTCCGTGCCCTGCTCGCTCGCGCCTGGTGCGAAAGGACGGCCCGGAGACAGGCCGGGCGCGACGAGGCGGTGCACGACGAGATCGACCGGCGGGCGGATCTGGCAGGCGAGCCGCACGCCGGCCGGCGCGCCGACACTGGCGAGCGTTTCGGCCTCGGCCGCGCGCGGCGGCGGCAGACTTGCCCGCCCCCGGCCGACATGGACCCGGCACGTCGAGCAGCGCGCCCGCCCGCCGCACACCGAAGCGTGCGGCACGCCATTGGCGCGCGAGATTTCGAGGAGCGTCGGGCCGCAGGCCGAGCGTACCGTCGGGCCCCCGACGTAGGCGATGCCGAGCCGTGTCGTCGTCGCCCGCCACGTCATGGCCGAAACGGGGAGCGCTATGGCCGCCGCGGCAAGCGCATAGAAGCCGGCCTGAAGCGTGTGTTTGAGGCTCGTCAGCCACGCCGCCGTCGCTGCATCCGGCGGCTGCGCGGCAGCCATCAGTGCTTCCCGCGCACCCGGCTCGCCGAGCCGTGCCGCCATCTCCCGGCCGGCGGAGAGAAAGCCGGCGAGGGCGAGGATGGGAAGGGCCACCGCTGCCGCGACGAAAAGCGGCTGTATTGCGCGGTAGCGCGCGTCGAGCCGCAGCCAGTAGTGCAGGCCGACCATCGCATGGACCCATACGATGACGAGGAGGACGGCCTGCGTCCACGCGAAGGCGGGCCACAGGCTCGCGAGCTCATAGCGATAGTCGTCGACCGTGCCGGCGGCGAGGTTGGCGCCGCGATTGAATACGACGTGCTGCACGAGCAGGTAGGGGATTGCGAGCCCGCTGGCGATCTGCACGGCCTCCCACGCCGGCATCGCGAGCGTCGAGCGCCGCGCGATGCGGTAGAGCGCGAGTCCGGCGTGCACGAGGATGGCGGCGGCGAGGATGAGCGAGCCAGGCACGCTGCGGGTGATCGCGGTTCGCCACTGCTGCATGGCGAGCATGGCATCGACGCCGATGAGCCCGAGCGCGTGATTGACGAAGTGCGTGAGCACGAATGCGAACAGGACGAGCCCCGAGGCGAGCCGCAGCCGTTGCGTGAGGTCGCCGCGCAAGAGGACATGCATCGTGGGGCGTGGCTCCGGTGGCGCCGGTATGGGCCGCGCAGAGGTAACATGATCTCGGCGCGGCCAGCCACAGGCGTGGCTCACCTCCGCGCCGCTCGATCCGGCGCGCAGCGCCGTTCACTGGCGTGCGCCCAGCGCGCTTGAC
>JANRIT010000036.1:0-12954 GCA_033764645.1 Hyphomicrobiaceae bacterium | reverse complement strand
TGAAGCGCAAGAGCGAGGAGGCCGCCCGCCGCTTCGCCAAGGATTCGTCGACCTGGCTGGCGGCGATCGCCACGGGCCGTCTCATCACACCGACCAACGGGCCCGCCCTGTCGATGCCGCGCCGTATCGTCATGAACCGCTGCTACGGCAATCCCGTGCCGCGCCGCAACGCGGGCGACAACTCGACCGACATGAGCTCGTTCCCGTTCGTGCGCCATCACTTCCTGCGCTCGGGCTTCGAGGTCATCGACTGCCCGCCGCTGACCGCTCAGCTCAAGAATTCCGCCGACATCCGCATGGTGATGGACGTCCGCGACTATCTCCTCCACGACACCTACTTCGACGAATTCGTCATCCTGTCGAGCGACGCGGACTTCACGCCGGTCCTGCATCGCCTGCGCCAGCACGCGCGCCGCACTGTCGTCTACGCCAACGACTACACGGCCGCTCCCTACACCGCGATCTGCGATGGCGAGGTGCGCGAGGCCGATCTCATCGCGCTGCTGATGGGCGGCGATCCACTCGAGCTGCCGGCTCCCTCGGCGCGGGCCGAGAAGGTTCTGCCGAGCCCAGAGCAGCTCGCTGCCGCGCGCACCGACATTTTGGGCGAGGTGCTGGCGGCCGTGGCATCGGCCAATCAGCCCGTACCACTCGAAGCGCTCGCCGACCGTGCCGTGCGTGTGCTCGGCCACGATCGCACGGTCGGCACGGGCTGGGGCGGCGCCGGCAGTTTCCGCGATCTCCTGCTGCGCGGCCTGCCCGCGGGGCTCCGCCTGTCGGAGGCAGCCCCCTACTACGTCATCGACACGGCCCGTCAGGCGCCTGCCGCTTTGCGCGCCGAGCCGGTTCCAGTTGCGCCGGCACCCGCGTTGCGGGCCGAGCCGGCTCCAGTTGCGCCGCCGGCGCCGCGCGCGGCGTCCGACGCGGCCCCCGCCGCCGGTCGCGCGGAGGAGGCGCGCGGGCTTTCCACGCTCGCCATTCCCCCGATGGCGGCCGAGCCGGCGGCCAGCGGCACACCTGCCGTGCAGCGCTCCGCGCCACCACAGCAGGCCGCGCGCGCACCGATCGAGCCGCGACTGCCGCCGATTTCAGGTCCCGTTTCGCCTCAGGTTGCGCTTCATGCCGCGTCCCCCTCACAGGCGCAGGCCGCGCAGGAGCCTCCCCAGGCTTCCCTGCCGGTGCGCCAGCCGCAGACCGCCGCGCCACCGGCTCCCGCCGCGCCGCGCGGCCCTGATGCCTCCGCCGGCCTGCAGCAGACGATCGCACGCATCTATGAGGCGAGCCAGGTTCCGCCACTGTCACCGTCGGCTTACTTGAAGCTGTTCGAGGTGATGGCGAGCGAGATCACGGTCAACGGTCTTTCTGGCGCCCGCACGCTGATCAACATCGCCGAGACGGCGCGCGAGCAGGGGATCGATACCCGTAAGGACGACGTGCGGTTTATCCTGGAGGTCGTCAGCGAGGCCGATCCGTGGTTCGAGGGCGGCGCCTCGGCGGCGATCTTCGCGGCGCGTTTCCGCAACTTCGTGATCGCCCGCTGCAAGGGGCAGGGTCTCCAGCTCAGCGCCGACGAACTCGACCTCGTCGATGCGTGGTTCACCGGGACGCAGGGGCGCAACGCGGCCCGGCCTCAGCCCGCGTCACTGGCGCCGCAGCACGCAGCTCCGACGGTGGCCCCGGCGCTGCGCGAGCCCGCACCGTCCCGCTCGGCACCTGCGCCGACGCTGGCGCCGCAGTATGCCGAAGCCGCTGCGGCCGACGAGTGGTGGGCTGGCAATACGGCGGCGGACTACGCGGCGGCAACGCAGCAGCCGGCCGGCGTTACGGCCTCGGCGTTCGGCGAGCCGGGCGACCCGGCAGCGCATGACGACGAGTTCCCGCGCATCGTGCGGACCCGCGTCAGGATATAAGTGCGGACGCGCGTGAGGATCTAGGCGCGGACACGCGTCAGGTTATCGGTGCGGGCGCGCGGGACTACATGTCGAGCGGCCGCCTGGTGCCTACTGCCGTCCGGTCCAGAAATGCAGAACGCCCCGGTCTTTTGCCGGGGCGTTTTCGTGCCTGCCGGCAGCCGGCTTACGAGCAACTGCCACCGCCGAGGACGCAGAACTTGGCGCAGTGCGGGTGACACAGCTTGACCGCTCCAGCAGCAAACATGCCACCGTCGGCAGCCGCCGCTTCCGCCAGCGTCGCGCCCATCTCGAAGGCCGGCTCATAGGGGAGCAGCGTGCATGGCAGCACGGTCGGCCGGGCCGCACCCTTGCGCTTCACGACCATGCGCGAGGAGGCGCACATCAGTGCCTCGGGCGATAGTCCGAGGATCGACCAGCACGCCGTCGTGATCTCCGGCACCTCGACGGCGAGGTCCATCTCCGGAAACAGCACGAGCCGGCTCGGATCGGCCGCATCGATCGGCCAGCCGCGCGCTGCGAACAGGTGCGCATAGCCGGCCCGCGCATCCGCTTCCGTCTCCCCCCAGCAGCTTCGCGCCGCAATCGCGACCGCGAAGCCGTTGCCGACGAGCCAGTCGATACCGGCAAGTGTCGGCTCGAAGGTCTCCGGCCCGCGCTCGGTCTCGTGCAGCTTGGCCGTGTGATGATCGAGACTGACGCGGAAGGTCAGCCGGTCGCCGAAGCGGGCTGCCAGGGCGAGGAGCCCCTCGGCGATGCGCGGGCGCTGCATGGGGCGCATGGCGTTCGTCAGCACCAGAGTGTCGAACCCGCGTGCCAGAGCGTCCTCGAGCATGGCGAGGAAGTCGGGGTTGAGAAACGGCTCTCCCCCAGTGAAGCCGATATCGCGCGTGCCCGCGTGCTGCGCCTCATCGAGGAAGCCTGCGACCTCGGCGGCGGTGAGATAGGCGAGGTCATCGTTGGTGGGCGACGACTTGATGTAGCAGTTGCGGCAGGTGATGTTGCACAGCGAGCCGGTGTTGATCCACAGCGTGTCGAGACGCTTCAGACCGACCTGCGCGCGGGGGTCGCCCTTGGCCGTGATGTCGGGATCGATGAACTTGTTGGCGTTGGCGCTGGTGCGGGCGGCATGGCGGGCGGTATCAGACGACACGTGGCAACCTTCGTAACGGGTTCTGGAACTGGCGCTGACCGGGCCGATGCCGTCGTCATGGGCGCGGCGCCAGCGACGAGCGTTAGCACGCCGGCGGCCACGCATTAAGTCACAGCCGCTGACGAATGCGCGAGCCGGGACAGCGGGTCAGACGAGGGGCCGGCGCGCCGCACTGCTCGGTGATGATGCGTCTTGCGCGAAAAGCGTGCCGGCACAGCAGTCAAGGTCATCCGCGCCTCGACAGGCGTTCGCCTCGCCGCTACCATCGGTGTACTGAAACGCGACGGTTTGCGGTGCGGGATGCGAGGTCGTGCGATGGGCGTTATCCCGGCAGTCCGGCCTGTCCTCGCTACACTCCTCCACGCCGTTCTGCTCGCTTCTGCGTCGGCGACTGGATCGGTGACATCTGCCGTCGCGCAACCCGCAGATGACGCCGCAATCGAGCGCGTGCGCGCGGCTCTTGCGACGCGCTATGCGGCTCGCCCTCCCGTCGTTGCTCCGCGCACGCTCGCGACGACGGTGACCATCGATACCTTGGACGGCGACGATGAGCGCCTGTTCGTCGAGGCCGTCCGCATGGGCGGCACCAAGCCCGTCTACGGCGTCGATGCCCGCCGCGACTTCGGAGAGATTCGCGATCCCCGCGTCATTCCCATCGCCAAGGCTGCCGTCGCCCTGTTCAGCGTCGCCCGCCTGGAGGCCTCCGCCGACGGCAGCGCCGTGACGGACACTGGCGAGAAGCTCGGCGAGGTGATGGACCTTTGCCGCGGCGAGGTTTTCGCTGGCCAGCGCGCGTCGGCGTTCTGTTCCGGCGTGCTGATCGCGGAGCGCCGCGTGCTGACGGCGGCGCACTGCGTGAGGGAGGCCCACTTCGACCCTGACCGCCCGGCGCCGAAGCTCGCCAACATCCGCTTCGTCTTCGGCTTTCATGCGAAGAGCGCGGCCGAGCCCGGCCCGCGCCGCATCGCGAGCGACCGCGTCTTCACCGCCGAGCGGCTGGTCGCGCACGCCTACGATGCGGCCAGCGGCACCGATTGGGCGATTGTCGACCTCGATCGGCCTGTCCCGTCGAGCGTCGCCGCGCCGGTCAGGCGCGCCACCCTCGCCCAGCCGGTCGTCGAGGGCGAACCCGTCTACTCCCTCGGCTATCCCGACGGGCTGCCCTTGAAGTACGCGCCGGGCGCGACCGTACGCGATACCGCGAGCCCCACCACCTTCAAGGCGAACCTCGACGTGTTCACCGGCAACTCGGGATCGGGCGTCTACCTCGCCGAGACGAACGAGCTCGTCGGCATCCTCGTGCGCGGCGAACGCGACTTCGTGCGCGACAAACAGGCCGGCTGCGTGCGCACGTTCATCTGTCCGACGACGGGTTGCAAGGGCGAGGACGTCATGCGCCTCGAACGGATCGCCCTGCCACCGCAGGAAGCCGCTGTCCGGTGAAGCGAAGCGGGGGAGCGAAGGATACCATGGTGAAGAGGTCTCGCTGCCGCGCCCGTCCTGCACGCCTCAGACGTCCTGTCGGCCTGCGAGCCGTGTCGCACGGCATGTGCGGGGCCATTCTCATGGCATTGCTCGCGTCCGTCATGGGCGCTACGCGCGCTGAGGCACAGGACACGGGTACGGCGAGTGAGACGCCGCAGCTTCGCGTCCGCTCGCCGTTCGCTGCCAGCGTCTTCCGCCTCGATGTCGATGCCGCCGAGCGCACCCTTGCGCTGTCGAACGCCTACGGAGCAGCGACGCTGTGGACGCTGCCCGAGGACGGCGCCTACGACGTGCTGCGCGTCCCGCGCCGGAACGAGCAGGCCAAGCGCGCGCACGCCATCGCCGTGAGCCCGGACGGCGCGCTCGTCGCCTACGCGGTGCCGCCCGCCATCGGCCCGGCCGGCCACGCTGATGCAGGCACCGCGCAGGTGCACATCCTCGAGCGCAATGGCGGTCGCATCGCTGCCACGATCGACGGCCTCGATACCCGCGCCCAGGCGCTTCGCTTCTCGCCCGACGGACGCTTCCTCGCAGCGACCCTGTCGAGCGGTTGCGGCCTCAGGGTCTGGTCGGTGGGCGAGTGGAGCCCGGTCGGCGCGGATGACGCGGGATACGGCGGGGGCCCTGCCGACAGTCTCGCCTGCTGCCCTTCGCGCAACGCCGATCAATGCGAGGGCCTGCCCGATACGACGGGGCTTGCGATCACGGGCGATGCCGCGACCGGCTTTCTCGTCGCCACCTCGGGCGACAGCGGCGTGCGCACCTATCGGCTCGGCGCTGCCGGCCTCGTCCGCACCGGCTATGCCATGCCGGCCGCGCTTGGCCTCGAGCGGCCCGCCGGCGTCGATATCAGCGGCGACGGCAAGCGCCTCGTCGTCGGCGAGCGGCGCTGCTTTGTGAGCGAGCAGCGCCCGGAGCTGGCAGGCCACCGCACATGCACCGCACCCGGCACGCCGCCGTCGCTGCGCGTCGCCCTCGTCGATGCGCTCTCGCTGGCACCCGCCGGCCCGCCCATGGCGGTACCGTTCAGCGCCTTCAGCACCGAAGGCCAGAGCGTGATGGCGAGCGACGCCGGCAACCAGGCGAACCTCGACCGCGTCGCCTTCGGCCGTCATCAGGGGCACGACGTCGTCTTCGCCGCCGGCTTTATTCCATGCGCCACGCTGGCCGCACCAAGCCCGGTTCCTGGCGGCCGGCTCGACCCCGATGCCCGATCGGCCAACTGCATCGTGCGCTTCGAGGGTGGCGGCGGCAGCGCCGCGTCTGGCGTCTTTCTGCCAGCCGCCTCAGACCGCATCGCCGACCTGCGCTTCCTGAAGACGGCCGACGCCCTCGTCATCGCCGCCCAGGACGGCATTCGCGTGCTCGACGGTGACGGAGGACCGCGCGTCATCGGCGGCCGGACCTTCGATCTGAGGCGCGAGGCGGCCGACTTCCGCGACGGCGAGATGGAGTTCCGTGTGTCGCCAGACGGCCGGCAGGTCGTCTTCGAGGACTATCGCAGCACGGACGGCGAGCCGTTGCGCGTGCGCTTCCGCGTCGACGGGCCGAGCGTGCGCGGCGGGGCGACGAGCGATCCGGCGCTGGTCGAGCCCGTTCGTGACACCGCCGTGGTCGGCCAGCCTGCGCGCTGGAAAAACAGCGTACGGAACCCGCCCGTCCTGCGCGGCACCGCCCTCGATGCGGCGGGTTTCGGCAAGGACGAGACGAGCCGCGCCGTCGCCTTGGTGCCGGAGCGCGCACTCGCCGCTTTCGCCTCGAGCGAGGCGATCCGGCTCTACCGCTACGACGGTCCGGCCCCGCGCCTCGCCTGCCGGCTCAGCGTCACCGAAGAGGTGCTGCGCATCACTTTCGCCGTTGCCGGCAACCTGATCGTCAGCGGCCACAGTGACGGCACGCTGCGCTGGCACCGCGTCACCTGGACGTCGGCGGAAACCTGCCGCCTCGATCGCCTGCTCACCGCCTACATCGTCCGCACCGGCCCCCACAGTTGGGGTCACTTCACGGTGACGGCCGATGGCCGCTTCGCCTTCGACCCTGCGCTGCGCGACGACCTGGAATGGCAGGCTGAGGACGCGAGCGGGCGCGTCCGCGTCACGCGCTTCACAGCGCTCAGCGATTGGCACGATCGCGCCGCCGTTGCCGCCGCGCTCAATGCCGTGCAGTGGCAGCCGCCGGCAGCGCTGGCCGCCGCGCCTGCGCTGGCGACCCACCTCACCGAGCGCGCCGAGCCGGCGCCGGCGCTCTACCTGCTCGATTACCCGTCGGTCGCCGACGTGCGCCGCAATCCCGTGCGCCTGCGCTTTGCCGTCGACGCCGGGGCCGCCCCGCCATGGCCGAAGATGATGGGCGCGCGCCTTGCCGACGGTACGCCGCTCGCCGTGGCTTTCGGCGGAACACGCCACGAGCCGGGCGCCGCCATCCCGCTCGCCAGCACCGACGAGATCGATGTCAGGGTCGAGTTGCCCGTCATCGCCCGGCAGCGGCGCGGCCTCGTCACCGTCTGCATCCATCTCGACGGGCGCGACCACGCCTGCGCCGACGTCGACTGGCAGGGCGAGGTAGCCCCGCCCCCGCCACGCCGGCTGTGGGCCGTGCTCGTCGGCCTTGCCCGCTACGACGCTCCGTCCCTCCGGCTACCGTTCGCCGACAACGATGTCGTCGATCTCGCCGGCCTGTTCGCCGCTGACTTCGAGGCGCGCCGGACCGCGTCGTCTGCCCAGCCCGGCACGGCACCGAATGCCGCCACCCCGTCCCAGCCGCCCGACTTCGCCAGCATCGACCTGACGCTCGCCCTCTCCCGCCTCGGGACGCCAGAGGCAGAGGTTGCGGCTCTGGCCGGCAAGCCGTTCGTGCGTATAATCGCGCCGGGCCGCGCGGAGATCCTGTCGGCGGTACGCGCCATCGCCGAACAGGCGCGCATCGAGGACCTCAGCAACGATCTCTTCCTGTTCTACTTCTCGGGCCATGGCGTGCTGCGCAAGGGTTCGGGCGGGGTGGGCTTCACGGCGCTTGCGCTGCCGTCCTTCCTGCCCGATGGCGCCGACCTCGAAGCCGACGCCCTCCTGTCGCGGGACCTGCTCGACCTGTTCCAGCGCATCCCGAGCCAGAAACTCATCGTCATCGATGCCTGCCGCAACTGGCGGACGACCACGGCAGGCGCCGCGTTCAGCCCGTCCGAAGCCATACTGGAGTTCGCGCGGGGCAGCCTGTCGGCGCAGTTTCTGTTCAGCGCGCACGAGGGGCAGGTTTCGCGCACGAGCCCCGACGTCTCATTCTCGCCGACGCGGCCCGCGCCGTTCGCCGGCAACAGCCTGTTCACCTACGCGCTGCTCGGCGCCCTGACGAAGCCGGAGGCCATCGGCGTCTCGGCGCGAGCCGCGCCGACGCTCGTCGAGGTCCGCGCCAATCTCCTGAAGGTGGGCATCGACCGCTACTTCACAACGGCTGGCCTCATCGGCCAGCAGAACCCCGTGGAGGTGCCCGCCCGCGTACCGCGCCTCGACGACGTGCTGCGCCGCTATCGCCTCGCGCCGGTGGCCGAGGAGGGCAACTGACGTGATGATCGCCGTTGCCATGCTCGTCCTGTTCGTCGCCGTGACGGTATTGGCCGCAAGCCTCGTTTCGTCCGATGCGCGCAGCGCGCTCGCCGCCGCCCAGGCCGCACCGCGCCACGCCGCCGCCGGCCGCTGGCCGGGTGCGTTTCTGGCGATCTACTCCGGCCTCCTCGTCGGTCGCGGCTGGCTGTCGCGGCTCGCCGTCGGCATCCTCGCCTCCAGCCTTCTCTACTGGTACTTCGCACTGTGGCTGTGGGCGACGAGCGGCCCTGCGGAGCGCGCCGCCCTCGTGCAACTGGGCTTCGTCTGGCTCCTCGTCGGGATCGCCATCGGCTGGCCCAAGGATCTCGTCGCGCTCGAGCAGGCGTGCCGGCTCGCTGCGACGTCAGGCATCGTGCTCGACTGGATGGGCCCGGAGGCGGGAGCCGGTCCGCCACGCGGGTCCTGGCTGTTGCGACGGCTCGCCGGCCTTGCCCTGCATGCGCTCGCCATCACCCTCTACGTGGTAACCGTCGCCTTCGTCACCGCACTCCTGGTATTTGCCGCGCTCGCCGCCGCCGATCGCTTCGACCTCGCCGCCCGGATCGTCGGCTGGAGCGACGAGCTGAGTAACGCCTACCCGGTCACGCCGGTCGACATGGGCACGTGGCACACGTCGCTGCCCGCGCCGAAGGCTGGCCTCTACGTAGCGCTCGTCGTCACCAGCCTCGCACCCCTGGTGCTCGCAGTCGTGTTCGCGCTCTCGTGGTCGCTGACGCGCTGGGTCTATCGCTACGATCGCCGCGCGCCAGGTCGGCGTCCGTTCGCGCGGCTGCTGCTCGTCGGCCTGCCGCTCGCCATACTCGTCCTGCCGATTCTCGGCATCCTGGTCGTCACGCCGCTCGCCATCGGCCGCGCCGGCATCGAGCGTGTCTTGGCGGGCTTCTGACCGAACGTCCACATCGCCCGGCAACGCTCAGGGCCTCGAGCGCTGCGTCAGCAGCAGCCGCCCGTAGCGGACGTAATGCCCGCTGATATCGAGGGTTGCATCGGCGATGTCGCTGTGAGCGATGCCTTGCGGCAGGGCGAACTCGAAATCGATCGCCTCGCCGGCCACGAGCACGACCGCGTCGCCGTCCGCCTCGGCGAGCGTGTGGTGGTCAGGTGCGATGCTGATCTCGCGCCCGTCCGCGAGCCGGATATCGAGCCTAACCCTGTCGATATGGCTGACCTCGTTCTCCTCCTCCGCGATGCGGAAGCGCAGGCCGGGCCGATCGAGCGCGACGCGCTGATGGCGCGCGTCGTAGTCGTAATCCGATGAGACGAGCACCTTGCCGACGAGCCGGAGGCGCCCATCGTCCTCCGACCACTGATAGAGATGCGGACACTGCGCACCTTCCGAGTGCGCCGTGAACGACAGGGCGATCGACGGCACGTCGACGCCGGGCATGCGCACGCGCCCACCGCGCGTCTCGATCGAGGCGAGGCGGGCGGCGACATCGTGAACATATGGCGTCAGGTCCGGTCGCTCCGGCGGCGTGAAGCTGCCGGCGTCCTTCTGCACGAGAGGCTCGGCCCACAGGAGTTCGAACCACTGGGCGACGTCGTGATACTCGATTGCCGTCTCCTCGTGATGCGCGGCGATCGTGCCGTGGATGTGCCGCGCCGCGCTCTGCGCCGCGAACATGTCGGCGATCTGCGGCTCGTAGGCGAGCAGGATGGCGAGCGGAACGGTCATGCGCTCGCCCGGCGCCAGGGTCACCTCGCCGTCGTCGGGAAGTGCCACCGTGCCTTCGACGACGAAGCCATCCGTATCCGCCTTGCGCAGGTGAACGTCGCGCGATTGCACGAGGCCGAGCTGACGCACGCTGAGCGGAGCCGCGCCGCGATTGACGAGGATCGCAACCCGGAGGTGGACCCGGCGCGGGAAGAAGAATGTTTCCCAACTCCCGCGATAGAGGCCCTGGAAGACGGGCGTGAAGTCGGCCGGGAAATCGCCGCGCGTGAAATAGCCCATGGCATCAATGAACTTCGGCACGGCGAGTTCGTCGCCGCCGTGCGTCCGCCCCATCTCCTGGAACCTGGGCAGGCTATCGAGGCGCTCGCCCGGCGCCAGTGGGCCATCGGCGACGAGCCTGCGATAGCGCTTCTGATCGTCATGGAAGCCGGCCAGATCTCCGGGGGTCAGGTAGCGCCAGGCGATGACGTTCTCGAGCAAGTCCCGCTTGCGCGCCATCAGGTCGGCGACCGTCTCCGCATCATCTGCGCCACCACCCTCGTCCTCGGCTGCTGCCGCATCGGCTTGCGCTGGCGCGCCAGCGTCCGCGTCTACAGGCTCGGCCGGGAGGCGCTGCAAACGGCTTGAAATGTTCGATTGGCGGTGTTCCAGCTCGTGGAGCTGATCTTGCAGGCCGTACCAGAGCCGTGTGCCGGGCGGCCAGTCCGGCTCGTCGAGCGCTGCGATGTCGGCGGGGCTCGGCGCGATCTCGTAGCGCAGGTAGGCGATCCCTGCGTTCACCGCACCGTGCTGGGCGAGCGCGTACAGCAGGTCGCGCGGCGCAGTGTCCTGATGGCCCATCTCCCGCCGCTGCGGGTCTTCCAGGCCGCGCTCCTCGATGACGTCGCGATCGTGCAGCGCGAACGACAGCCGTCCCGCCGACAAGGGTCCGCGAAACTCCGCGAAGCGGTCGAGGATGACGCGCATCTCGCGTGCTGCTGGCGTTTCCGCGATCGCGTTCGTCGTGCCGAGCACGGCGGCGAACTCTCCGGTCAGCCAGCCCTTGAACAGCGCGCTGACGGCGAGTTCGTTGAGCTCGAGAAACTGGATTTGCAGGTGCGCGAGAGACCCGTCGTCGGCGACGACACCGCAGTCGACGACCGCGAGCCTCGCCTCGTCCTCGTCTGACGCTTCGCCAGCGTCACCCTCGGCGCCCTCGCCGACGCCGTCGGCGGCTCCCGCCTCTGACCCGGACGCGAGCAGCGAGGCGGCCTGCCCCGTGCGGCAGCCCGGCGCGATATCCGCTGCCGCCTGCGCGGTTCCGGCCGTTGCGATGGCAAGGCCGATGGCGAAGCTGGCGGCGAGCCACCAGCCCCGCTCCCGGCTCTCGCCTCGCTCAGCGACGGTCAGCTTGGCGGCCAAAGGCGATGAGCTCGGGCCGGTACTCGAAGTGCATGGTGTCATAGTGATACCACTTGCCGCCCCATATCCATCCGTGCGCCTCGAAGATCGCCACGATCTCGGAGGGAATGGCGTTGCGATAGGCGATGGCGCCTCGCTCGTCGGCCCGCGTCCAGCGCCAGTAGTCGGCGCTTGCCGCATTGATGTCGATGGCGATGCCGTAGCCGTGTGCGCTTGCCCGTTCCGTCCCGGCGATGGGGCGGCATGCGTAGCCCTGGGCCGGCGGCACGAGAAAATCGGTCATCGACGGCGATAGCCTGTCGAGTTCGGCGGATACGCGCTCCAGGGAGGATGCCACGCCGTTGCGCTTCGTCACGCGCACGACCCCGCCCTGCCGCGAGGCGAGCCAGGCGACGTCGACGAGATCGGCCTCCACCTCCCCCTTGGCGCAATCGCCGTAGACCTTGCCGAAGAAGCCGGCGGACCGCGCGCGGCCGGGATCGTCGTCGCGGTGCGCTGGCGGGCCCGTTGCGCCCACCCGATAGGCGACGGCGAACATGTCCTCGACATCGCTCGCTTGCAGCCGCGCCCAGCCATCCTTGCCGGCAACGCCGTCGTCGAGCGGGATCTCAGTGCCGTCCGCAAAGGTCACGGCATCGGCGCCCACGGCAGCGACGATGCCCGGATAGCCGGAGCGCAGCGCCGCGCCGATAGCCTCATGGTCGACGGGAGGAGCGGCGGAAACGGGCGCCAGGGCCACATCGTCGGCCGCGCGGATGGTCTCCGTTGCGCCGATCGACGCCACGGCGAGGACGGTGAGGCCGAAAGTGCGCACACGTCGCTGTATCGGCACCATGGTCACGCTCACTTTGCTTGCCGCGCCCGCTCCGTGTAGCGCGCGCATCAATACAGCACACCTCGCATCGCGCCAAAAGCTCCGCCTTGGCGCAGCGGCGACGCGCGGCTGCGATCAGCGCTCAGGCGGGCAAAGCACGACCGGCGCTTCGTAGTGCAGCGGCCGGGCGATGGGAAACGGCACTGGGCGCCCGATGAACGCGGCATTGTCGACGGCAAGCCAGCTCGAAACGGCGATGCCGAGCTGCCGGTAGGCGACGCTGCGCCCTTCCTGCGCCGAGGGCGCGGCCGTGAGGGGCGGCCACGGTCCTTCGGCAAGCGCGTTCCAGCCCAGGACGCAGCCGGCTTCGGGCTTTTCCGCCTGCCGCCAGCCGGTTGCCTGAAGTGCGTCGAACAAGGCGCCCGCGTTGCCCGTTTCGGCAAGCTCTGTGCAGCCCGCCTCTCGCAGGATGGCGAACACGACGAGCGGACACGAGTTGTAGCCCGGGAACCACCCCACGGCGGTCTGCGCGCGGTGGGTTTTGATGCCGTAGAGCCGGCCGGAGCGACCGCTTTCGAACGCCCACGGCGCGGACGTCGCCGCTGCAGCGATCGATGCCTTGGAGCATGCCCTGTGGCGTTCACCGGCGTGCTGGCCGGCGGGGTCCGCCGCCACGCCCACGCTTTCCACCGCGCCGCGCCCGAGAGTGAGAGTGAGAGTGCCTGCCACGACCGCGATGGCGACGCAGGCACAACCAGCGAGGGCGCGGGTTGCCGTCACCCCACCTTCGCCACCTCGGCTGCCGCCAGGGCTGCCATGTTGACGATGCGGCGCACCGTCGAGGTCGGCTCGATGATGTGGGCCGGCTTGGCCGTACCGAGCAGCATGGGGCCGACCGTGATGCCGTTCGAGGATGT
>JANRIT010000030.1:0-38594 GCA_033764645.1 Hyphomicrobiaceae bacterium | reverse complement strand
TCGTAGTGGAACGAGATGTAGGCCTTGTTGTCGCGCGCGCTCTCCTTGCGGCCGACGTGATCGCCGGCGAAGCCGCCTTCGTCGGGAACGGCGGCGGCCGGCTCGAACAGGAACGGCGAGAGCTTTGACACCGCCCCCAGGATGCCGGCGAGGCCGAGCTTCACTGAGCGCCCGCCCCGGTTGATGTGCCGACCGAGGTCGATGAGCGAGCCGCCGGCGATGTCGATGCGGCGGTCGACGTAATGGCGGATGAGGTTGTCGAGGGTCGGCTTGCGGATCAGCGCGCCGATGACGCCGGGGCCGGTGATGACGATCTCCAGCGGGCTCGTGACGGCCCGGCCCAGCGGATGGCGCGAGCCGTCCCAGAGGCGAACGCTCGCATCGATGTCGAGCCGCGTCGCGAGATCGGCGATGAGAGCTGTTGCTGCCGCGATCTGCCGGGCGCCGTGCGGGCTGACGGTGCTGGTGCCGGACATCGCCATCGCGCTCTCCCTGGGGCTGTTCTCGCGGCTCGCGGCATAGCGCAGAACCCCAGCGGTGTCTCGCGCGTCGATGCCGGCGCCTCAATCCATCATGGGTGGCCGCTCGAGGATGGCAGCAATCCCCATGCCGCCGGCCGTGCAGATGGATACGAGGCCGCAACCGCCCCCGCCTTCGGCCAGCATCTTGGCGAGATGAGCGAGGATGCGCCCGCCGGTCGCCGCGAAGGGATGACCATAGGCCAGCGAGGAACCCTTGACGTTGATTCGCTCGTGCGGAACGGCGCCAAGCGGACCGGACAACCCGAGGACATTGCGGCAATAGTCGGGACTTTCCCAGGCGGCGAGCGTGGCGAGGACCTGGGCGGCGAAGGCTTCGTGGATCTCGTAGAGGTCGAAGTCGCCGAGAGCGAGCCCGCGCCGGGCGAGGAGGCGGGCGACCGCACGCGTCGGCGCCATCAGCAGACCTTCTCCGGATACGAAGTCGTTGCCGACATGCTGGCCCGCCGTCAGGTAGGCGAGTATGGGCAGACCACGCTGCCGCGCCCACGCCTCGCTCGCCAGCAGCACGGCGGAGGCCCCGTCGGTGAGGGGCGTGGAGTTGCCGGCGGTGAGCGTGCCGGCCCCGGACTTGTCGAAGACGGGCTTGAGGTCTGCGAGCCGGTCCAAGGTTGCGTCGGCGCGGATGGTATTGTCGCGATAGACGCCGGCGTAGGGCATGACGAGGTCGTCGTGCCAGCCGTCGGCATAGGCCGCCGCGGCGCGCTGGTGGCTGTCGAGGGCGAGGCGGTCCTGGGCGGTGCGCGTGATGGCCCACGCCTTGGCCATGAGTTCGCAGTGCTGGCCCATGGTGAGGCCGGTACGCGGCTCGGCGGTGGCCGGTGCTTGGGGGACGAGTTCGGATGGCCTGAAGCCCTTCAGCACCTTGAGCTTCTCGAACGACGACTTCTTTGCGCTCATCGCGGCGAGGCGATGTGCGAAGCGCTTGGAGAAAACGATCGGGGGAT
This sequence comes from Hyphomicrobiaceae bacterium, assembly GCA_033764645.1. Lineage (GTDB taxonomy): Bacteria > Pseudomonadota > Alphaproteobacteria > Rhizobiales > Hyphomicrobiaceae > Filomicrobium. The sequence continues at coordinate 37,108 of JANRIT010000030.1, read as the reverse complement.
CGGAGGTGGTATCGGAGCCGCAGGCGATGCCGCTGTCGATCTCGCCGCAGGCGATCTTGGCGGCGATGCCGAGGGCTGCCTGCAAGCCGGTGCCGCAGGCCTGCATCATGGTGATGCCCGGCGTCGTCGGAGCGAGCTTCGTGCCGAGCACGGCTTCGCGGGCGAGGTTCCAGTCCTTGGCGTGGGTGACGACGGCGCCGCCCACCACCTCGTCGATATGGGCGCCTGCAAGGCCATAGCGCTCGACGAGGCCGTCGAGCGCTGCCGTCAGGAGGTCGAGGTTGGTGCGGTCGGCATAGAGCGTGCCGGAGCGGCAGAAGGGCGTGCGCACCCCGCCGACGATGACCACCTTGCGCGTGCTATCGGGCATCGCTTGCTCCATCGCGATCACTCCTCATGCGGGGCTGACCGCGCGACCATGCTCGGAAAGGCTTGCCTTGTAGGCGAGGGGACCGCCGCGGAACGGAGCAAAGCCAGCACCGAAGACGAGGCCTGCATCGACGAGGTCGGCATCGGCGACGACCCCGTCGGCGAGCGCCCGCTCGGCCTCCGCAACCAGGGGTGCGATGAGATCGCGGCCGAGCTTGTCGATGTCGCCCTTGCCGAAGCGCTTGTCGTGCGAGCGCACCGGCTTGCCGTCCTTCCAGGCGTAGAAGCCCTGGCCCGATTTGCGGCCGAGCTTACCCTCGGCGACGAGGCGGGCTAGCCCGCTGCCGCCATCGCTGAGACCGAGAATGCGCCCGACGCTCGCGCACACGTCGAGACCGACGCTGTCGGCAAGCTCGATCGGCCCCATCGGCATGCCGAAGGCACGTGCGGCCTCGTCGATCTTCTCCTTGTCCTCGCCAGCCTCGAGACGGGCGATAGCGGCCATCATGTAGGGGGCGAGCACACGGTTCACGAGAAAGCCCGGGACACTCCTGACAACCAACGGGAACTTGTCGATCGCCGTGACGAAGCTTGCCGCCTTGTCGATCTCGCTTGACCGGGTCGCGCTACCGGCGACGACCTCGACGAGCGGCATCTGGGCGACGGGATTGAAGAAATGGATGCCGACGAGGCGTCCGGGATCGGCGAGGCCGGCGGCGATATCCTCGAGGCGCAGGGAGGACGTGTTGGTCGCCAGCACGGCGCCGGGCTTCACCCTCATCTCGACGTCGCGGAACAGCGCCTGCTTGACCGCGAGATCCTCGACGATGGCCTCGATGATGACGTCGGCGCGGCTCGCGCCCTTGCCGCCGGGATCGGCGATGAGGCGAGTGGCGGCTGCGTCCTTCTGGGGCTTGCCCTTGAACCTGCGCGAGAAGAGCTTGCCCTGCCGGGACATGCCTTCGCCGATGCGCTCGGCGGACACATCCTGCAGGGTCACCTCGAAGCCGGCGGCAACGCACCAGCCGGCGATATCGGCTCCCATGGTGCCGGCACCGATGACGTGGACACGGACTGGCCGCCACGCGAGCGCCTTGGGAGCCTGGGCTTTCAGCGCCTCGGTCAGAAAAAACACGCGGCGCAGGTTGCGCGAGGTTTCCGACACCATCAGCGGCGCGAAGGCGGCGGTCTCATTGGCCTTCATGGCCGCATAGCTGCCGCCGTGGCGCTCGAACAGATCGATCAGGCGGAACGGGGCCGGGTAGTGCGCCTCGCGCACCTTCTTCTCCGTCTCGTCGCGCAGCTTGCCCGCGAGGAATCCGCGCGCCGGCCATTTGGCCAGAAGGCTCATGAAGCCGCCTTTCGGCGTGGAGCGCCTGTTCTGGAGAACGGCCTTGCGCGCGGCCCAGCGCAGCGCTCCGCGGCTGTCGACGAGTTGATCGAGGAAGCCTTGCGCGCGCGCCACCTTCGCCTTGATCTGCCCGCCCTTGAGCATGGCCTGCATGGCATTGACGGGGCCGGCCTGGCGGATCGACCGGGCGGTGCCGTTGAAGCCCGGAAAGATGCCGAGGCGGACCTCGGGGAAGCCGACGCGGGTCGCCTCGTCGCCGACCCCGATGCGCCAGTGACATGCGAGGATCAGCTCGAGGCCCCCGCCGACGCACGCCCCGTGGATCGCGGCGACCACCGGAACGGGCAACGCCTCGAGCCGGTCGAGCACGGCGTTGACGCTGCCGACGGCCTCGATCACCTGTGCCTCGGTCGCCAGCGCCTCGAACTCGCGGATGTCAGCGCCGACAATAAAGTTGCGCTCCTTGCCGGACAGGAAAACGAGGCCCTGCAGGCTGCCGTCGCGGGCTCCCTCCTCGGCGGCGGCGACGATGCGCGCGAGTTCTGCCAGCGGTCGGCGCCCCAGGGCGTTGGCGCTCTCGCCCTGGCGATCGAAGACGGCCCAGCCGATGCCTTCGACGTCGCGCGTCAGGCGCCAGTCGGCGAGATCGGGGAGAAGCTCCGTCTCGCCCTGGTTGAGCGTTGCCGTTACGCCATCCATGCCAGCTCCTCACGCCGCGAAGTTCGCATCATTCCGCCGCCGCAGCCGGACGCGCCACGTCGCCCCTGTCCGCAGAACCTTCATCGGGGCCAGTGTGGTGCTGGCCGCCAGCCGGCTCGGTGACATCACTCAACAGCTCGGCCGCCGCGTCCGCGTGTCCATTTCCGAATGTATCGACCGCGATGACCAGACGGGTCGCCTCGGCGGAGCGGTGGAGCAGATCGGCTTCCGCGGCCTCGATGAGACCAGCGGCGTGTGCCTCGGCGATCCAATCGCGACCGTGCACGCGGGTGACGCGGCGCTCGCGGATGGCGCGGTCGAGCCGGCGCTGGGCGGGCTCGGCCTCGACGGCGAGCGCGAAGGCTGCCTCGAGACGCGCCAGCGGGTCGTCCGGGTGGCGGGGGATGTGGATGCCGCGCGTCAGGCGGTCGCGCGCCTCGCCCGGCGCGGCGAGCGCGGACACGGCGCGCCGGGCCAGCTCATCGGCCGGCGGACGGTAGGGTCTGCCGAAGGGGAAGACGAGGAGGCCGAGCGTGATGCGGATGGCGGCGTTCGGATAGTTGACGATGGTGCCGGCGAGTGCCTCCTGGGTCCGCCACAAGGCACCTCGAATGGTGAACTCCATCATGTCGCGATCGGCACCCGGCTTGCCGTCGCGCTCGAAGCGGGTGAGCACGGCTGCCCCTGCGTAGAGCTCGGCGAGCGCGTCGGCCATGCGTCCGGTCAGGCGCTGGTGCGACTTGAGACCCGAGCCCAGACCGATCAGCAGCGCGTGATTGAGGAGGGCAAAGTTGGCGGACTGCCGGGACAGTTGCCGATACCAGCGTGCCCGGGTGTAGGCGTCCTCGGGCGCTGCCGCGACCGTGCCGAAGGTCAGATTGTGCAGGGCTGCCCGCGCGAGCGCTGCAACGACCGAGCCGATGTAGCCTTCGAACGCCGTTTCGAAACGCGCCCGCGCGCGCGGCTCGTCGCCGCTCGCCGGCTGGTCGTAGAGATCGGGCAGGAAGGCGGTAGCCCGCAGCGCACCCTGCGCATAGACGATGAGCGAGCGGGTCAGGATGTTGGCGCCTTCGACGGTGATGCCGATCGGCAGCATCTGGTAGGCGCTCATCAGGGTGTTCGAGGGGCCATCGCAGATGGCCTTGCCGCCGTGCAGATCCATGGCGGCGTTGACGGCGATGCGCATGCGCTCGGTCGTCTGGTACTTGACGAGTGCCGAAAGCACGGCGGGGCGCTCGCCTTGATCGACCATGGCGGCGGTCACCGCGCGCATCGCCTCGTTGACGTAGGCGGCTTCCGCGATCCTGACGAGGGCGTCCTCGACGCCTTCCATGCGCCCGATCGGCAGGCCGAACTGGCGGCGCACGCGCGCGTAGGCGGTCGACTGGCGCAGCATACTCTTTGTGCCGGCGGTCGCGGTGGCCGGCAGCGAGATGGCGCGGCCCGCCGACAGGCATTCCATCAGCATGTGCCAGCCGCGCCCGATGCCGTGGCGGCCGCCGATGACGCAGTCGAGCGCGATGACGACGCCTGTGCCGCGCACCGGACCGTTGGGAAACGCCGTGCCGGAGGGGCGATGGCGGGCGCCGATGACAAGCCCATCGGTGGGAACCGGCAGAAGTGCCAGCGTGATGCCGAGGTCGGTGTCCTCGCCGATGAGGCGGTCGGGATCGAACAGGCGGACGGCGAGCCCGACCATCGTGGCAACTGGGGCAAGCGTGATGTAGCGCTTGTCGAAGTCGAGGCGGATGGCGAGTTGCTCGCGACCGTCGATGACGGCGCGCACGATGGTGCCCGCATCGAGCATTGCGGCCGCGTCCGAGCCCGAAGCCGGGCCGGTCAGCGCGAAGCAGGGAATGTCGTCGCCCCGCGCGAGGCGCGGCAGGATCGTGAGCTTCTGCTCATCCGTGCCATAGCGCTCGATCAGTTCGCCCGGTCCCAGCGAATTCGGCACCATGACGATGACGGCGACGTCGGGGGAGCGCGAGGCCATCTTGCCGACGATCAGGGACTGGGCCTCGGCGGAGAAGCCGAGCCCGCCATGGGACTTCGAGATGTGCATGCCCAGGAAGCCCGAGCGGCGCACGAAGCTCCACACCTCCTGAGGGATGTCGCGCTCGACGCCACGGATGGACCAGTCGTCGACGAGACGGCACAACTCCTCTGTGGGGCCGTCGAGGAAGGTTTGCTCCTCGGCCGTCAGGGCAAAGCCGCCGTGCCCGCGCAGCCGCTGCCAATCGGGGACGCCGTTGAAGATTTCGCGCTCGAAGCCGACCGTGCCCGCTTCGAGCGCGGCACGCTCGGCACCCGAGACGGCGGAACCCTGCCGGGCGGCAAAGCGCCGTGCCGGCCCCAGGATGAACTGGCGGCGGACATCGCGCGAGGCCAGCACAGCGAAGATGAGCGTCAGTGCGCCGAGGAAGCCCGGCCATGCCCCGAATTGGGGTCGCGCGAACGGCAGACCGGCAGCGAGCGCCGTGGCGGCGGCGAAGAGCAGCGCCCACGCCCACAGCGGCGCACGGCGCAAGGCCAGGGTCCAGGCGCAGGCGAGGACTGCAAGTGTGATGACGGCTGCCGTCATGACGCATCCTCCCTGATGCGGCGTGGCCTTCGCGAGCGCTTGCCACTCCTTCGTAATTGGTGGGCGGCTCTCGTCCTCTGTCTTGTTGCATTCTCTTCGACGAAGCGCGGCCCTCCGCGTCGGCCCGTCTCGTCAGACAGTGATCCATCGTCGCGGATCGCTCGCCATCCGTGAAGTGGCACGGCACCAGATCGGCTCCCAGTCTGCAGGGTTTACCTTAATGGGTTGACCACAATTGTGAGCTTCCGGGCCCGTGCCAACACCTGCATTCGAGCGGCAGGGGGTCACTGCGCACGGCACGCGCGTGCACCAGTCGGAATCGACGAAAATTGCAGGTATCGCCGCAACGGGTCCTTTACCCCGGTTCCCGCGCAGCCCTCGGCAATGAGGCAAGCATGCTAAACTCGACGGTAGAAATACATCGATAATTGTCGCGATCGTGGGGCCGACGCGACGACAGGGAAGTCGGACATGATGACCGGGCGCGACAACGCACACCTTGCCGACGACTTGGAGGGCAACGGCTGGTACTCCGGGCCGATGCGCGAGGCGGCAACAGAAGCGAGCAAGCTCTTGAAATCGATCGGCAGCCCGCACCGGCTGATGATCCTGTGCCTGCTCGTGGAATCACCGCGCACGGTAACGGAACTCTCCGAGGCGATCGGGGCGCGCCAGTCGCTGACCTCCCAGCACCTCACGCACCTGCGGCTGCATGGGCTCGTGACGGTGGAGCGGCGCGGACACTTCGCCACCTACTCGCTGGCGAATGCGGCAGCTCGCGATATCGTCGATGTGCTCCACAGGCACTTCTGCGGTGCCATCCCCGAGACGAGGCCAGCACTTGCGTGCGGTACCGGCGCACTGCCATAGCTTGTGCACAACTCCAATGTATCGGGACGGCGGCACCAAAGGCCAGCGTCAAGGGCTTCGCCTCGGGTGTGCGTGATGGGAAGGGAGAGGACGCATGCTCGCTCGGCAACGGACGTTTCCCCCGTTACGGCCCGGGTGGTGCTCACCCTCAACGGCGGCAGCCTGCCTCCTTGGCATCGGACTTTGCACCACGGCGGCTCGGGCCGATGAGAAGGCGCAACTCCGCGCCTACGGCGAGCACCTGTCGAGCGAATGCACCACCTGCCACCGCATCGACGGCGGCGATAGCGGAATTCCCTCGATCATCGGGCTCGAGGAACGGCACTTCGTCGAGCAACTCAACGCTTTCAAATCGGGGGCCCGCACCAATCAGGCGATGATGTCGGTCGCCCGTTCGCTCGACGGGGAGCAGATGGCAGCGCTCGCCGCCTATTTCTCAAGCCTCAAGCCCCGGAAATAGCTCCCTCGCGGGTGGCGCCGTCACCCGCCTTTGCGACCACGCAACACAATCGAAAAAGGCCCGCCACCGAGGTGACGGGCCCAAATTTCAGTGAGCCGCAGCCTACTCGCTTGCTCGCTCAGGCCTTGGCGAAGATGTCGGCGACGATGCCCGAATACCAGCCGAAGGATTCCTTGTAGGTCTCCTTGCGCAGGTCGTCGGCCTCGCCCGCCTTGGACACGAAGCTGTCCTTGGCGACGAGGGCGGGCTTGCCGTCCTTCTCGCCCGGCGCGTAGTTGGCGCCGATCTTGATGCCGTCGTCGGGCGCGATCGCCGACCAGCACGTGTTGCGGTAGCGCGGCGGGAACTTCGGCTTGCCGGCGAGCGCGGCGACGATGTCGTTGGCGACAACCTTGGCCTGGCTGTTGGCCGAGAACGCCGACTTCGGCATCTCGGTGGCGACCGAGGCATCGCCCAGCACGTAGACGTTCTCCAATAGTGCGGATGCCATGTTCTCCGGCTTCACCGGGCACCAGTCACCGCTCGCAGCACCCGCCTTGATGGCGATCTCGCCCGCGCGCTGGGCGGGAATGATGTTGGCGACGGCGGCCTTCTCCTTGCGGCCCGACTTCGTCTCGATCTCACCGGTCTTGGCGTCGACCTTGACGACGGCGAAGCTGTCGATGTCGTTGGACAGGGCGACCTCGACCATGTCGCCATAGTGCTTCTTGATGCCCTCGAGGAAGGGTGCCTGCTTGGAGAACGCATTCTTGGCGTCGAGCAGGATGATCTTCGACTTGGGCTTCTTCGCCTTGAGGAAGCTCGCGATCATGCACACGCGCTCATAGGGGCCCGGCGGGCAGCGGTAGGGGTTCGGCGGAGCGGCCATGACAAACAGGCCGCCGTCCTCCATGGCGTCGAGCTTTGCCTTCAGGAGCTTCGTCTGCGGACCGGCCTTCCAGGCATGCGGCATGACCTCGGCGGCTTCGGGAGAGTAGCCGGCGATGCTGTCGAACTTGATGTCGATGCCCGGCGACAGCACGAGGCGGTCATAGGCCAGCGTGGTGCCGCCCTTGGTCGAGACGGTCTTCTTGGCCGCGTCGACCCCGGTCGCGTAGTCGTTGACGATCTTCACGCCGAGGCCCTTGAGGCCATCGTAGCTGTGCGTGATGTCGTCGATCGTCTGCAAGCCGCCGAGATAGAGGTTGGAGAAGAAGCACGTCGTGTAGACGGGATTGACCTCGACCAGCGTGACGTCGAGCTCGGGCGCGGTCTTCTTGACGGCAGCAGCGACCGTCGCTCCGCCAGCGCCACCGCCGACGACGACGACTTTCGCAGCGCCCTGGGCGATGGCGAAGCTGCCGAGCCCCGTGCTCGTCGCCGCGACGAGGCCGGCGCGGCCTGCGGCCTTGCCGAAGTCTCTCCGGTTCAGCGTCCTCATGTAAACTCTCCTCGATGTGAATGACCGCTCAGTCGATTACGCGCCAGTCATGACAGTTCGGCGGCGGACCACGCAAGACGTCGCCAAAAATCGTCCGGCCCGCGAGGGAAGCCGAGAACGTGAAAAATGGCAATTCTTGTTTCGTGCAAAGCTTGCGCGCTCCCGCACCCCTTCCGGCCCGGCCGGTGTCGTTGCCGCGTGGAGGGGCGACCCGGCGCCCTCAGCCGCGCGTGCGCGTGGCCGCTCCGCCCGTCGGGGCTGGCGCAGCAGGCTCGCTCACGCCGGCCTTGCGCAAGAGGTCCTGCAACAGCCCCCAGAAAAAGTCAGCGCCCGGATAGCCGATGATGCGGCCGATCTCGCGGCCTTCGGCGGCGACGAGAATGAATGTCGGCGTATACCCGACGCTGCCGAAGCGGCGCGCTTCGGGAGAGCCATGCTCGATGACGACCAGCGGCGCGCGCCGGCCCTCGGGACTTTTGGGATAGACCTTGCCGACCTCGGCATGCCAGCGCCGGCAATATATGCAGTCGCGCGCGTCGATCATGACCAGGCTGAGCCGCGTCTCGGCGGCGGCACTCATGTCGGGCAGCACGACTGCAGCGGAGAGGAGGATGAAGCCGAGAGCGAGCCCCCACACGCTGCCGGTGATCGCGCGGAAACGGCACCGGCGCGGGCCGAGGGCATGGCGGCGGGGCTTGCTCGGCGCCAGACGGAGAACGATGTCGTGCACGCAACGCTCCGCGCCGTGGTGTGGGAAGGGTCGGTCCGGGTGGCTTCTCAGTGCGGTGCTGTGCCCGGGACGCGCGGCACCGCCAACCTCGCCACGTCGTTTGCCGTACCATGTGCGGCACGTTAGCGGCGCGACGGCACGATGGCGAGAGTGCACACTACGATGGTAACATATCGCGTGGCATCACTTGGCGATGCAGGCGGCAGACACTAGCTCCAGGGCTCGAGAGTCATGGGCGCTGTGCCGCGCCCGCCCGCGCGCCGTGTCACCAGTCCACAGCCCGGCCACGATCCGGCAACGGCCGCGCCGGACACGAAATCGTGCAAAAGGAACCGCCGAGCCATGCTCGTTGTCGCAAGCCGCCGCCGCTTCATCGCAGCAACCCTCGCAACTGCGGTGACAGCCGTTCTCGCGCCCTTCGGCGCGGGTCTCGTCCCGGCGCGCGCCGCAAGCGCGCCGCCGGCCGACTTCGACGGCGCCTTGAAGTCGATCCTCGGGGCAGCACAACCCGTCGACGGCCTCGTCACGCTCGAGCTTCCCGAGATCGCCGACAACGGCAATACCGTGCCGTTCTCGGTCACGGTCGAGAGCGCCATGACGGAGACAGACTACATCAAGGCGATCCACCTCCTGTCGACCGGCAACCCGCAGGCGGTCGTCGCCACCTTCTACCTCAGCCCGGCCTCGGGTGTGGGTAAAGTCGCAGGGCGCATGCGGCTTGCAAAGACGCAGGACGTCGTCGCCGTGGCGGAGCTTTCCGACGGGCGCTTCGCAGTCGGCCGGCGCAACGTCAAGGTGACGATCGGCGGCTGCGGCGGCTGAACATCACGAGGGCACATCATGACCAAGCCACGCATCAAGCTCATTCCCGAGACACCGAAGGCCGGTGACATCATCGAGGTCAAGACGCTGATCACGCACGTCATGGAAACCGGCAACCGCAAGGACGCCGACGGCAACACCGTGCCGCGCAACATCGTCAAGCTGTTCTTCGCCACCTTCGGGGGCCGTGAGGTGTTCCGCGCCGAGATGCAGCCAGGGATAGCGGCCAATCCCTACATCGCCTTCCACTTCAAAGTGCCGGGACCGGGCGAACTCGAATTGACCTGGGTCGAGGACGGCGGCACCAAGACGATCGAGAAGGTTGCGATCACCGTCTCCTGACGCAGAGCAGGCGTCCGCGCTGCAGGTGACCGCGACGATACGGCTTGTCGCCTTCCCGATTTCCGCTTACGGCAGGATCGCGGGCCCCGCAACGGCGGGAGCGCTCGCGCCATGCTGCCGGTCGAGGCGAACACAAGCGAGGGATGAGCCATGTCCGATGAACCCATCGTCGCGCAGACGGGTCCCTACCAGGTCGAGCTCGTCAAGGACAAAGCCTACTTCTACTGCCGCTGCGGGCGCTCGCAAAAGCAGCCCTTCTGCGACGGCGCGCACGCCGGCACCGGGCTCGAGCCGCTTCGCTTCGTCGCCACCGCCACCGGCACCTTCAACCTGTGCGGCTGCAAGACCACCGACGACGAACCCTACTGCGACGGCTCCCACAACATGATCTGAGGCCATCCCCCCGGCGGGACGCGCAGGGCGTGACGCGCGGAGCGCGGGGCGTGGCGCGCGGAGCGCAGCGCGGCGCGGTGGCCGCATCCTGATGAAAGTTTGTGCGTGCCCAATATTGCGACTTCCGCTGCCCCCGCTCACTGACTAGTGTCGTCATCGGGCGCGATCGCGTCGGCATCGCGGTCAGGCGCATGCGCCGCGCACAAGATCACGGGCGGAGGGCGACGGGACGCATGGAGTATCTGATCCAGCAGGTCATCAACGGCGTCACGCTCGGCTCGGTCTACGGACTGATCGCGATCGGCTACACGATGGTCTACGGCATCATCGGCATGATCAACTTCGCGCATGGCGACGTGTTCATGCTGTCGGCGTTCATCGCGCTCATCGTGTTCCTGCTGCTGGCGAGCGTGATCGGCGCGCTGGGTCTCGCCATCGCGCTGGTGCTCGTCCTGGTCATCGCCATGGCCATGACGGCGGTGTGGAGCTGGGCCATCGAGCGGGTCGCCTACCGGCCGCTGCGCGGCTCGTTCCGGCTCGCACCGCTGATCTCGGCGATCGGCATGTCGATCTTCCTCATGAACTTCGTGCAACTCGTGCAAGGGCCGCGCAACAAGTCGATCCCGCCCGTCGTCGACGGCGGCTTTACGCTGACCGTCCTCGACGGCAGCGTCACCATCGCCTGGAAGCAGGTGTTGATCGTCGTCGTCACCGGCCTCCTGCTCGCCGCCTTCTGGTACGTCGTGCAGAAGACCCCGCTCGGACGCGCCCAGCGCGCCTGCGAGCAGGACCGCAAGATGGCTGCCCTGCTCGGCATCGACGTCGACAGGACGATCTCGCTCACCTTCGTGATGGGGGCAGCACTCGCCGCCGTCGCCGGGCTCCTGTTCCTCGTGCAGTACGGCGTCGTCAACTTCCACGACGGCTTCGTGCCGGGTGTCAAGGCTTTCACCGCCGCCGTGCTCGGCGGCATCGGCTCGCTGCCGGGGGCGGTTCTCGGCGGGCTCCTCATCGGCCTCATCGAGACCTTGTGGTCGGCCTATTTCTCCATCGACTACAAGGACGTGGCCGCCTTCTCGATCCTCGCCATCGTACTCATCTTCATGCCGTCCGGCCTGCTCGGCAAACCCGACGTCGAGAAGGTCTGAGGATGCAGCACGCCGCCGCGCCGCGTGAGCCGGGAACCCAGGCCGAGCCGGGCAGCGTGACAGGGCCGGGCGCCGGGCCGGCACCAACCTTCCTCGAGGCCGTGCTCGAGGCGGGCAAGCTGGCGCTGTTCACGCTCGCGCTGGCGTTTCCGATCCTCGCGTTCCGCCTGGATCAGGATCTGACGGCTGGCCTCCTCCTGCAGCCGCGCTGGGCCATGACCTTTGCGATCGTCGCGGCCGTGTTCGGACTGCGCCTGTCCTGGTCGCTCTATGGCGGAGCCGCGTTACGGCTCGCCGAGGCGGGGCTTGCCGCGATCGACCGGGCGACGCTCGCCGTCCCCGCCGACCGGCTGCGCTGGCTCGGGCTCGCGCTCCTCATCCTCTATCCGGTGCTCGCCGTGCTGATCGCCGGGCCCGGCGGGGCGCTCAAGTGGATCGACAATTTCGGCATCCAAATCCTGATCTACGTCATGCTCGGCTGGGGCCTCAACATCGTCGTCGGGCTCGCCGGGCTGCTCGATCTCGGCTACGTCGCCTTCTATGCGGTCGGCGCCTATACGGCAGCCCTGCTGTCGACGACCTATGGGCTGTCGTTCTGGATCTGCCTGCCGCTCGCCGGCATCTTCGCGGCTTTCTGGGGCATCCTGCTCGGCTTTCCCGTGCTGCGCCTCAGGGGCGACTATCTCGCCATCGTCACGCTCGCCTTCGGCGAGATCATCCGTCTCGTCCTCATCAACTGGGTCGAGGTGACGGGCGGCTCGGCGGGCATCTCGGGGATCCCGCGCCCTTCGTTTTTCGGGCTCGAGTTCAACGCCTCGCCGACGGGCTTTGCGGCCACGTTCGGGCTCGAGTTCACGCCGCTGCACAGGCTCTTTTTCCTGTTCTATCTGATCCTGGCTCTGGCACTCGCCACGGCCTGGGTGACGGCACGGCTGCGGCGGCTGCCGATCGGCCGGGCGTGGGAAGCGCTGCGCGAGGACGAGATCGCGTGCCGCTCGCTCGGCATCGACACGGTGACGACGAAGCTGACGGCGTTCTCCATCGGAGCCATGTTCGGCGGCTTCGCGGGTGCGTTCTTCGCCGCGCGGCTCGGCTTCATCGCGCCAAAGTCGTTCGAGTTCATGGAGAGCGCGGTCATTCTCGCCATCGTCGTGCTCGGCGGCATGGGCAGCCAGGTCGGCGTCGCCATCGCGGCCGTGGTCATGATCGGGGGCACCGAGCTCCTGCGCGAGTTGCAGGTACTGCGCGCGGTGTTCGGCGCCGGCTTCGATCCGACGCAGTACCGGATGCTGCTATTCGGGGTGGCCATGGTCGCCATGATGATCTGGCGGCCGCGCGGGCTCGTCTCGGGGCGCGAACCGACCGTGTTCCTCGCCGAGCGGCGCACCATTGCCGCCAGCCACGTCAAGGAGGGGCACGGCTGATGCACCTGCCGCTCGGCGCAGCCCCAGGACCCGACCTGCCGCCGCTGCTCGCGGTCGAGCACCTGACCATGCGTTTCGGCGGGCTGACGGCGGTCAACGACGTCAGCTTCGCGGCCGAGCACGGCGAGATCACCGCCCTCATCGGACCCAACGGCGCCGGCAAGACGACCGTCTTCAACTGCATCACGGGTTTCTACAAACCATCGAGCGGGCGTATCGCGCTCTTCCATGGCACGAGGGCGGATGCGGCCTTCCTCGATGCGGCCACCACGACGGGCGGCCAACACGTGCGCTCGCCGGAAGGCAGCGACGTGTACTTCCTCGAGCGCATGGCCGATCGCGACATCGCCGCGCGCGCACGCGTCGCCCGCACGTTCCAGAACATCAGACTGTTCACCGGCATGACGGTGCTCGAGAACCTGATGGTCGCCCAGCACAACGCGCTGAACCGCGCCTCGGGCTACAGCCTGCTCGGACTGATCGGTGCACCATCCTACCGGGCGGCCGAGGAGGCGGCCATCGCCAAGGCCGCGTACTGGCTCGGCCGCGTGGGCCTCCTGGCGCGCGCCGACGAGCCAGCCGGGAGCCTGCCCTACGGCGACCAACGCCGCCTCGAGATCGCGCGGGCCATGTGCACCGATCCCGTGCTGCTGTGCCTCGACGAGCCTGCCGCCGGCCTCAATCCCCGCGAAAGCGCGGAACTCAACGGGCTTCTGCTGTCCATCAAGGCCGAGGCGGGAACCTCCATCCTGCTCATCGAGCACGACATGTCCGTCGTCATGGAGATTTCAGACCACGTCGTCGTGCTCGAGTACGGCACCAAGATCTCCGACGGTACGCCCGACTACGTGCGCGCCGATGCGGCCGTCATCGCCGCCTATCTCGGTGTGGAGGACAGCGAGGTCGAGGCCGTCGAGGCGGAGATCGGCCCATGACGGCGCTCGAAACCGGGGCAAGGCCGCTGCTCGTCGTCGACGGTGTGTGGGCGGGCTATGGCAGCATCACCGCGCTGCGCGGCGTCGATCTCAGCGTCGCCGCGGGCGAGATCGTCACGCTGATCGGCGCCAACGGCGCGGGCAAGTCGACCCTGATGATGACCATCTGCGGCAACCCGCAGGCCCAGCGCGGCCGCATCCTGTTCGACGGCGAGGACATCACGCGGCTTGCCACGCATCAGATCGCGCGCCGGCGCATCGCCCAATCGCCGGAAGGCCGGCGCATTTTCCCGCGCATGACGGTGCGCGAGAACCTGCAGATGGGCGGGCAACTCGTCGGGCCAGATCATTTCGAGGCGGACCTCGCGCGGGTGTGCAGACTGTTTCCAAGACTCGCCGAGCGCCTCGAACAGCGCGGCGGGACACTGTCGGGAGGCGAACAGCAGATGCTCGCCATCGCGCGCGCGCTGATGGCGCGGCCGCGCCTCCTCCTCCTCGACGAGCCGTCGCTCGGACTTGCCCCGCTCATCGTCAAGCAGATCTTCGCAGCAATCCGCGAGATCAACGAGGCCGACGGCATGACCATCTTCCTCGTCGAGCAGAACGCCTACCACGCCCTGCGGCTCGCGCACCGGGGCTACGTGATGGTCAACGGCATCATCACCATGAGCGGGCGCGGGCGCGACCTGATCGAGCGGCCGGAAATCCGGCAGGCTTACCTCGAGGGCGGCAGGCACTGAACATTCCGCTACGGGCAGGGCCGGGCCGTGCGGTGCGGCTCGGGCAGGCGCTCACAAAGGAGCCGACGACCATGCCAGAGTTCTACCCGTCCGGGCCTTGGGGACTTCTCACCTTCCTCCTGCTGACCGTAACGCTCGGCGGGGCGGCGGCATGGGCGACGGGCCGTGCACTCGCCAGGACGTGGCGGCCGGTCTGGCAGCTCGTCGTCTACATGGGCCTGCTCACGCTGGCCGTCCGCTTTCTGCATTACGGGCTCTACCGCGAGCCGTTCCTGCCGCCGGCGGCCGTGGCGATCGACTTCCTCGTGCTCGTCGGCTTTGCCGCGCTGGGCTTCCGCGTCGCACGCGCCCGGCAGATGATCGCGCAGTACCCTTGGCTGTACCGCGCGGCAGGCCCCCTCATGTGGCAGTCGCGCAACGAGTAATCCCTGTACGGTGCTGCGCAAGGGGTGACAGGAGGGCTGTTTCATCCCAACATCACGGCACGGTGTTGCGGTGCGGGAGGCGGTTCGGCAGGGTGCCGGCGCCGGACGGGCTGCTCACTTTCTCGCGCGCCGACCGGTACGCGATCCTGACTTCACTCGTCTGACCGCAGGGAGAGACCACGCGCATGCACAAACTCGCCCCCACAGCCTGGCGCCACGCCTCGTGGTGCCTCGCAGCCGCTGCTGCACTCGTGCTCGCCGGATGCGGCGACAGCGGGCCGCAAGTCGCCAAGGCTCCAGCGACGATCAAGATGGCCGTCGCCGGGCCGCTCACCGGCGGCAGCGCCGCGTTCGGAGCGCAGCTCAAGAACGGCGCCACGCAGGCCGTCGAGGACATCAATGCGGCCGGCGGCATCGCCGGGGCCAAGATCGAGCTCAGCGTAGAGGACGATGCCTCCGATCCCAAGCAGGGCGTTTCGATCGCCAACAAGCTCGCCGGCGAGGGCGTGAAGTTCATCGTCGGGCACTTCAACTCGGGCGTTTCGATCCCCTCCTCCGACGTCTATCTCGAGAACGGCATCCTCATGACGACGCCGGCCTCGACCAACCCGAAGGTCACCGATCGCGGCATGTGGAACGTGTTCCGCGTGTGCGGCCGCGACGACCAGCAGGGCACGGTCGCCGGCCAGTACATCGCCAAGAACCTGCCGGGCAAGAAGATCGCCGTCGTGCACGACAAGACGCCGTACGGACAGGGCCTCGCCGAGGAGACGAAGAAGGCGATCAACGCCGCCGGCATCACCGAGGTCGCCTACGAGGGCATCAACGTCGGCGAGAAGGACTTCGCGGCACTCGTCGCCAAGCTCAAGGACGCCGGCGCGGAGATCGTGTTTTTCGGCGGCATCCACACGGAGGCTGGCCTCATCGCCCGGCAGATGCGCGATGGCGGGCTCGCAGCCACGCTGATGTCGGGTGACGGCATTGCCACCGACGAGTTCGCGTCCATCGCCGGGCCCGCCGCGGAGGGTACGCTGATGACCTTCGCGCCCGATCCGCGCCGCCGGCCGGAAGCGGCCGCCGTGCTTGAGACGTTCAAGAAGAAGGGCATCACGCCGGAGGCCTACACGCTCTACTCGTACGCCGTCGTGCAGATCTACAAGCAGGCGGCCGAGGCGGCCAAGTCGGCCGATCCCAAGGCGGTGGCCGAGCAGATGCGTGCAGGCGCGGCTTTCAAGACCGTCATCGGCGACATCGGCTTCGACAAGAAGGGTGACGTCAACCGCCTCGACTACACGGTCTACACCTGGAAGAAGGTGGACGACGGCCGCGTCACGTACGTCGAGAACTGATGAGAGCAGCGGCGTCAGCCGCAGCGCTTCACCACGCGCGGAAAATCAAGACGAGGCCGTCCCGACGGCGGCCTCGTCAGTCATTGCATGGTTCGTTGCAGCACGGCAGGCGGAAGACGTGCTCCACGCCGTTGCCGCTCAATTGCCTGCCGCTGGCGCTCAACGTCCCTGCGACTGAACCAGGCAGTCGGTCAGCAGGGAGCGCTCCAGCCGCTTCAGGTCCTCCGGCACCGGCTGGCCGGCGTGGCGGCGCTGGTTGATGCGGTCCCTGACGAGCGCATAGCCCGCCCGCGGGTCGTCGAGCTGCTCGATGCGCTCGTTCAGCTCGATCACTTCCCGCATGGATTCGTCAGACATCGGTCCTCACCTTAACGTCGCTTCTGTTGTGGCAGCGAAGCTCTTCTGGCCCCGCCACTGCCTGTGCCGCCACGGTTGCCCGCAGCGTTCTCGACCGCATCGTGATGGCGAGCCTGCGGAGCGCCTTCCAAGGCGCACCGACAGCCCGGCTCGACGAAACCCGATGCACATCGATACGAGTTGACCTCGATGCATGGCCAACGCCAGCCTGCGAGACGGGCCCGGTCCGGACCGCGAGTCTCACATCGGCGGAGCGTAATGGTGCCACGAAATGTGGCTCGACCTAGACAGATTTTGCGCAAGTCCCCAACAGCATGGCACTATCGCAACATCAGAGGTAAGTGTCTGGCGCACCTGCCGAAGTTCGGTTGTCGTCGGGCGTGCAGACGCGTCGATGGGGGTCGTTTCGGAGGGGTGTGGCAGCGCGCCGCATCGTTCGCATACGCAGCAATTTCCGCCCGATCCCGGCGGCATACGGTCGGCCAGCGCCGGCTGCTGTAGCGCCATCAGCAAGTGAGGTGATCGTCATGCGCGCTGGCCGGTTGAACCTGTTGACGGACGTGGCGGGGCTCAGCGTCGGCAACGCTCACGACGCGGCAAGCTGCAGCGGCGTCAGCGTCGTCCTGTGCGATGCGCCGGCCGTCGCTGCCGTCGACGTGCGCGGCGGCGGGCCGGGCACGCGCGAAACCGACGCACTCGGCCTTGCCGGTACCGTCGAGGCGATCCATGCCGTCGTTCTATCGGGCGGCTCCGCCTTCGGGCTCGCTGCTGCCGGCGCCGTGCAGGAGCGGCTCGCCAAATCCGGCGTCGGCTTCAAGGTCGGCGATATCGCGGTGCCGATTGTGCCGCAGGCGGTGCTGTTCGATCTTGCCGTCGTGGCGCGCCCGGAGCCGCCTTTGCCCGATCTCTACCGGCGCCTTGCCCTCGCCGCCTGCGAGGACGCCAGCCAGGGCGCGTTCGCGCTGGGCTCGGCCGGCGCGGGTTACGGGGCGACGACGGCGCGCCTGCGCGGTGGGCTCGGCAGCGCGTCTGCGCTGCTCGAGGACGGCATCACGGTGGGCGCCCTCGTCGCGGTCAATCCCGTCGGCTGCGTGACCTGCGGCGAGGCCGGGCACTTCTGGGCGCATCCCTTCGAGATCGGAGAGGAGTTCGGAGGCCTCGGCGGACCTGCGGCGGCGGTCCGCCTGCCCACCGCGCCCCGGCTCAAGGGCTGGGCAAGCGCCCTTGGCGCGCCCGGCCCAATGAGACCCGGTGGCGCCGGCCAGAACACGACGATCGCCGTCATTGCGACCAATGTGCGGCTCGACCGGCGCCAATGCCACCGGCTTGCGGTGATGGCGCAAACGGGGCTCGCACGGGCCATCCATCCGGTGCACACGCCGCTCGACGGGGACAGCGTGTTCGCGATCGCAACCGGCTACGTGTCGCTGCGCGACGCCGTCTACGGCCTTGCCGAACTCGGCTCTGTGGCCGCCGACACCTTGAGCCGCGCCGTGGCGAGAGCCATCTACATGGCCGATGCCCCGCCGCCCCACTGGCGCGGTCCGCCGGCCTGGCGGCACCTGTTCGCGACGCCAGTGAGAAGTCAACCGGACCATGCCAGCCGGACTGCAACCGACGAGAACGAGCCATGATCGATCATCGCCTGCTCCTGCTGCTCGGCGCCGCTGCGGTGCTCATGCTGAGTGCGACGCAGGTCATGCAGAGCCACTACCGCGCCATCGAATGCGGCCGGGCCGGCCTCGTCTACGAGACGGGCAAGGGATGCATCCCTGACCCCAAGTCGATCATCATCGAGCGCGATCTGAAGCGCGGCTGACGGGCCGGTTTGCTCAGCACGATCGTGTCTGCTAAGCCCTCGCGCCTCATGACGGGGCGCCCGGAGGCGCGAGGAGGCTGCGATGATCGAGCGGTACGCACGAGCCGAGATGGTCGCCATCTGGTCGGCCGAAACGCGCTTCCGCATCTGGTTCGAGATCGAAGCTCACGCCGCGACCGCGATGGCCGACATCGGCACGATCCCGGCCGAGACTGCCCGCATCATCTGGGAGAAGGGCACGGCAGCGCAGTTCGACAGCGCGCGCATCGCCGCGATCGAGGCGGAGACGAAGCACGACGTCATCGCCTTCCTAACGCATCTCGCAGAGCACGTCGGACCCGAGGCCCGCTTCGTGCATCAGGGCATGACCTCCTCGGACGTGCTCGATACCTGCCTATCGGTGCAACTCGCACGCGCCACCGACATCCTGATCGCCGACGTCGACCGGCTGCTGGCGGCCTTGCAGACGCGGGCCTTCGAGCACAAGACGACGCCGACCATCGGCCGCAGCCACGGCATCCACGCCGAGCCGACGACGTTCGGCGTCAAGCTCGCAACCTTCCATGCCGAGTTCGCCCGCGCTCGCGCCCGGCTCGTCGCGGCGCGCGCCGAGATCGCGACCTGCGCGCTATCGGGCGCGGTCGGCACGTTTGCCAACATCGACCCGCGCGTCGAAGCCTACGTCGCCGACAAGCTTGGCCTGGAGGTGGAGCCGGTCTCGACGCAGGTCATCCCGCGCGACCGCCACGCAATGTTCTTCGCCACGCTCGCTGTCGTCGCGTCCTCGATGGAGCGGTTGGCAACCGAGATCCGGCATTTGCAGCGCACCGAGGTCCTCGAGGCCGAGGAGTACTTCGCGCCGGGGCAGAAGGGGTCGTCAGCCATGCCCCACAAGCGCAACCCGGTGTTGAGCGAGAACATCACGGGCCTCGCCCGCATGGTGCGGGCCTATGCGCTGCCGGCCATGGAGAACGTCGCCCTCTGGCACGAGCGCGACATCTCGCATTCCTCCGTCGAGCGCATGATCGGACCCGATGCCACCATCACGCTCGACTTCGCGCTCCATCGGCTCGCCAGCATCGTCGAAAAGCTCGTCATCTACCCTGAGGCCATGCGCAAGAACCTCGACAAGCTGTCGGGACTGCACAACTCCCAGCGCGTTCTCCTCGCTCTCACCCAGAAGGGCCTGTCGCGCGAGGACGCCTACCGCCTCGTGCAGAAGAACGCCATGAAAACCTGGGAGCACGGCGCCGACTTCCAGGCAGAGCTGTCCGCCGACCCGGAGGTCGCCCGCCATCTCTCGGCGGGCGCCATCGCCGAGATGTTCGACCTCGGCTATCATCTGGCCCATATCGACACGATTTTCGCGCGTGTGTTCGGGCGGTCTTGAAGGACCGCTGAACGCAGCAGCCACGGAGGCTTCGCGATGAACGCTCCTATCGACCTCAAGATGACAAAGGCGGAGTTCCTGCGCTGGGTCGAGGGGCAGGAGGGACGTTATGAACTCAAGGATGGACGTGTCGTCTTGCAGGCGGGCGTATCGCGCAATCATTACCTCGTTCGTGCGCGCTATCTGATAGCCCTCGCGCAACGATTCGATACGGAGCGCTGGAACGTGGGTACGGCCGTTTTTGCCGTCGAGATCGGCGACGACATTCGCTATCCCGACGTCTTCGTCGAGTCCGCGGGCGGTGATGGCAATGCACGATCGACGTCGCAGGCGGTGCTGCTGATCGAAGTGCTGTCGCCGTCATCCGTCGGCACCGATATGACCGTGAAGCTCGCCGAATATACCTCGCTGCCGACGCTTCTGGCCTACATCGTAGCGAGCCAGGAAGAGCCTATCGTATGGGTGTGGCTACGGGGCGCCGCGGACGGCGATCGTCCCGGCGCGTTCCCCGCGAAACCAGTCGAGATCGCCGGTCGCGAACGCAGCATCGACGTGCCGGCGATTGCTCTCAGCATTTCACTTGCCGAGATCTATCGCGGCATCGGCCAGACTTGATTGGTTGCCGCCCGGCAAGGCCGCCCAGCGACAACGCCTTGCCCACCAACTTCCATGAGCCCCCATGCGCGCCGCCGATGTCGAGTTGCTGATCGTGCCGGGCTGGTCGGGATCGGGCCCCGACCACTGGCAATCGCGCTGGGCGCGACATTTCCAGACTGCCCGCGTGGTCGAGCAGGAGGACTGGTTTGCTCCCGACCTCGAGAGCTGGACGCAGCGCCTGATGGAAGCCGTCGGACAGGCAGCGCGACCCGTCATTCTTATCGGCCACAGCCTCGGTGTAGCGACCATCGTGCATGCCGCACGGGCGCTGCCTCCGGAAAAGGTGGCGGGCGCTTTCCTCGTCGCTCCCGCCGACGTGGACAACGCAGCCCGCTGGCCGGTAACGCAAGGCTACACGTTCGATGCCTCGACCGGCTTTGCGCCGCTGCCGCGCGGACCCATCCCGTTTCCCGCCGTGCTCGTCGCTTCCGGCAGCGACCCCTACTGCAGCCTCGGCCGCGCGCGAGAGCTGGCGAGCGCCTGGGGCGCGGCGCTCGTCGAGGCGGGGGACCTCGGCCACATCAACGTCGCCTCGGGCCACGGACCGTGGCCCGAGGGGATCTTGCGCCTCGGCTTCTTCCTGCAAGCGCTCGGGCCTGCTGGATCGCGGGCTCGCGCCTCGGACGGCTGAACGCGCCTGACGCAGTCTCGCGCCGGCGCGTCGCGGGATCAGCCCTTCGGCTCGAACTCGGCGACGG
This sequence comes from Hyphomicrobiaceae bacterium, assembly GCA_033764645.1. Lineage (GTDB taxonomy): Bacteria > Pseudomonadota > Alphaproteobacteria > Rhizobiales > Hyphomicrobiaceae > Filomicrobium. Next base: position 16,129 of record JANRIT010000030.1, on the reverse strand, counting down.
CGGCTGCCAGGAACTCGTGCATCTTGTCGCGGATCGCGGCCTCACCGACCTCGATGCCCTTGGCCGAGAGATCCGACTTGATCTTGCGCACGACATCGTCGTCACCCTTCTCGGCAAGGTCGGCGCGGCGCACGGCCTTCTGGTAATCGGCGAGCGCGTCGCCGGTGAGACCGAGCTTCTCGCCCGCCCATGCCGCGATCAGGTTGTTGCGGCGCGCCTCCGCCTTGAACTTCAGGTCCGCGTCGTGCGCGAACTTTTTCTCGAAGGCCTTCTCGCGATCGTCGAACGTCGTCATGCTCGTCATCACCTCTAGCTGCCGGGCGCAGCATCTGCGCCCTGAAGTTGTAGCCGCCACGCATCCATGTTGCAGCGCAACAATGACGGCGCAGGCGGAATAGCCATTTCTTTCAGAAGGTTGGCGCCCGCGACCGTGTATCCCGGAGCAACCCTGCCGTTAAGATTGTTTATGCCCCCCCGTTCCGCTAGTGTCAGCTCTCGAAAACATGGGTCACTCGATCCGGCGACACGAGTGCAGGCACGTCGGCCAGTGGCACGAGGCTTGCTCCTCCAGGTTGGGTAGCGCCGATGAGCCCTCACCAGCCCGTCTGCGCCTCCTGCATCCCGGCCCGGACGGTCAGCGCAGCGGCGTGGCGCGTTCGGATCGTCGCTTGATTCTGACGTGGACCCAACAAACATCTAGGCGTCATGAGCACGATCATTCTCAAGGGACCAGGCATGAACAGGCGTCGCCGCATCTACGAAGGCAAGGCCAAGGTGCTTTACGAGGGCCCGGAGCCGGGCACCCTCATTCAGCACTTCAAGGACGATGCCACCGCCTTCAACAATCAGAAGCATGCCGTCATCGAAGGCAAGGGCGTGCTCAACAACCGCATCTCGGAGCTGATCTTCACGCGACTCGGCGAGATCGGCGTGCCGACGCATTTCATGCGCTCGATCAATATGCGCGAGCAGCTCATCCGCGAGGTCGAGATCATTCCGCTCGAGGTGGTCGTGCGCAACGTCGCGGCTGGCTCGCTCGCGACACGCCTCGGCCTCGAGGAAGGCACGCAACTGCCGCGCTCGATCATCGAGTTCTACTACAAGAACGACGCGCTCGGCGACCCCATGGTGTCGGAGGAGCACATCACCGCGTTCGGCTGGGCGGCCCCCCAGGAGATCGACGAAGTGATGCAACTGGCTCTGCGCATCAACGACTTCCTGGTCGGCCTGTTCCTCGGCATCGGCATCCGCCTCGTCGACTTCAAGGTCGAGTTCGGCCGGCTGTGGGAGGGCGATACCATGCGCATCGTGCTCGCCGACGAGATCAGCCCGGACTGCTGCCGCCTGTGGGACATGGCAACCGCCAACAAGCTCGACAAGGATCGCTTCCGCCGTGACCTCGGTGGCCTGCTCGAGGCCTATCAGGAGGTCGCCCGCCGCCTCGGTGTGCTGAACGAGAACCGCCCGACCAAGGGTGTCGTGCCGATCCTCGTCGCCTCCAACCCGGCCGGCAAGCCGAATTGAGGCAGTCGGTTGTGGGCAGTGGGAGGTGGGCGCTGCCCCTGTTCGCGGGCCGTGGCACCGCCACGCATCGTCCGAAAAGTTTGCCTGTGCGCAGGTGCATCGTCGACTGACTGCGTCACGGCAGTACTGCTGCAACGCCCGACCGCCAACAAGGCATGGTCTCCATGAAAGCTCTGATCCGCATCACCCTGAAGCCCGGCGTGCTCGATCCCCAGGGCAAAGCGATCGAGGGCGCCATCGGCGCGCTCGGCATCGCCGGCGTCGGCGAAGTGCGGCAAGGCAAGTACATCGAGGTCGACCTCGGCGCGGCCGACGAGGCGGCCGCGCGCGCCACCGTCGAGCGCATGTGCAAGGACCTGCTCGCCAACACGGTGATCGAGAACTACGCCTACGACATCGTGCGGTGAGGTCGAGCCCATGATCCGCGCCTGCGTCATCGTCTTCCCGGGCTCCAACTGCGATCGCGACGTCAAGGTCGCCATCGAGGCCGTCACCGGCCGGCCGGTGCAGATGGTCTGGCATGGCGACAGCGAGGTTCCGGCCTCGGACGTCATCGTGCTGCCGGGCGGCTTTTCTTACGGTGACTATCTGCGCTGCGGGGCCATGGCGGCCAACTCGGCCATCATGCGCGACGTGATCGCCAAGGCGAACGCCGGCACACCGGTGCTCGGCATCTGCAACGGCTTCCAGATCCTGACAGAGGCGCGCCTGCTACCCGGCGCGCTGATGCGCAACGCCTCGCTCAAGTTCATCTGCCGGGACGTCACCCTGCGCTGCGAGACGGACGACACGCCGTTCACGCGCTGCTACCGGACCGGGCAAGTCATCACACTGCCCATCGCGCACGCCGACGGCAACTACTTCGCCGATCAGGAGACACTCGACCGCCTCGAAGGCGAGGGCCGCGTGGTGTTCCGCTACTGCGATGCCGCCGGGTCGGTTTCCGCAGCGGCCAACCCCAACGGGTCGCAGCGCAACATCGCAGGGATTTGCAGCGAGAACCGCCGGGTCCTCGGCCTGATGCCGCACCCTGAACGGCTGCATGAGCGCCTGCTCGGCGGCACGGACGGCCGGCGCATGTTCGAGAGCCTTCTCGTCGGCTTCGCCGAGGCCATGTCGGCCTGACGCGCGGCAGCGTATCGCGCCATGGGCGTCCGAAGACGCCGTTATCCCACCCCGAAACATGCGAGGTCATGCAAAAGGGTGGGCCGCAGCGGCCCACCCTAGATGTGTCCTCATCAGACGTCTTCCGGGCTGAATGCAGCTCGTGACCGGCCGGGCGTCAGCCGCGCGTCGCCGCGGCGACCTGATCGAGAACGCGCAGCGTCATCTCACCGGCCGCCGGACCGCACGAGAACTCGAGCACCTTGCCTTCGCCGGTATCGATGCGAGCCGGGCGCGCCGGAGCCACAGCCACGTTGAGACGAGTCGCAGCAACGGCCGTGCTCATGTCCTCGGTCGGAGCGCTCATCAGGACCGTCAGATCGCAGGCTCCGGCCTTGGCGAGGAAGTAGCCGGCAGCATGCTTGCCACCGATCTGGATGCTGACGCCGTGCTTCGGCTTCATCTTGAGGCTCGCCGCGTCGCCGGCATAGGCCGTCGACGTGGCAGCAAGGGCTGCGAGGATGGTGGCGGCAGTGATGGCGGGAAGGCTGGCCATGACGATCTCTCCTTGTGTCAGACCCCGTGCACTCGATTCGCGGTGGCGGCTGTCGCCGGCAGTGGCAGCACCGGGTGCGATGGAGCGGAGATACGTCTGGAATCGCCGTGGCGGCAGAGGCTGTTTTGCATTGCAGCAATTACGCTTTTGCAGCGCGGCAATGTCGCGCGACGGAGTGCTTCACCCGGCATGGGGGAGCGCGCTACCCGATCGGGTTAAAATCTGGCATATGTGCTTTAAATCAGTTGTTTAGTGCATCAAGGGGCTTTGCGCGCCGGCAACGTCGCGCAGGCTTCGGCCCTCTTCGCACTTGCGCAATAGTTCCTGCGACGGCGTGCCTCGCCAAGCGCGCTGTGCCTGCGAGTCAAGACGCTAGCCGCGCCGCGACGCGGGGCGCGAAGACACGTCGCCGGCGCGACGCTATAAGCACCCTTGATCTCGACACCGGCCGATCGCCGGAGTTCTCTGCGAAAGCTCGACGTGCGCATGACCGACGCCAGCCCGGCTGACAAAAACGCCAAGCCCTCGCCCGCCATCACGCCCGAGCTCGTCGCCGAGCACGGCTTCAAGGGCAACGAGTACCCGCGCCTGCTCGACATCCTCGGCCGCGAGCCGTCGCTGACGGAGCTCGGCATCTTCTCGGTGATGTGGTCGGAGCACTGCTCGTACAAGTCCTCGCGCATCTGGCTCAAGACGCTGCCGACGAGCGGCCCGAAGGTCATCCAGGGACCCGGCGAGAACGCCGGCGTCGTCGACCTCGGCGACGGCTGGGCGGCCGTGTTCAAGATGGAGAGCCACAATCACCCGAGCTACATCGAGCCCTACCAGGGTGCGGCCACCGGGGTCGGCGGCATCATGCGCGATGTGTTCACGATGGGCGCGCGACCCGTCGCCAACCTCAACGCTCTCCGCTTCGGCGCGCCCGAGCACGCCAAGACGCGCCATCTCGTGACGGGCGTCGTCGCGGGCATCGGCGGCTACGGCAACTGCGTCGGCGTGCCCACCATCGGCGGCGAGACCAACTTCGACGCCGGCTTCAACAACAACATCCTCGTCAACGCCATGTGCGTCGGCCTGGCGCGAACAGACCGCATCTTCTACTCGGCCGCCAAGGGCGTCGGGCTCCCCGTCATCTACGTCGGCTCCAAGACCGGCCGCGACGGCATCCATGGGGCGACCATGGCATCGGCCGAGTTCGACGAGAAATCCGACGAGAAGCGACCGACGGTGCAGGTCGGCGATCCGTTCACCGAGAAGCTCTTGATCGAGGCCTGCCTCGAACTGATGGCGACGGACGCCATCATCGCCATCCAGGACATGGGTGCGGCTGGCCTGACCTCTTCGACGGCGGAGATGGCCGACAAGGGCGGCGTCGGCATCGACCTCGATCTCGACCGCGTACCGCAGCGCGAGGCCGGCATGACGGCCTACGAGATGATGCTCTCCGAGAGCCAGGAGCGAATGCTGATCATCCTCAAGCCGGGCGCGGAAGCGCAAGCGGAGGCGATCTTTCACAAGTGGGGCCTCGATTTCGCGGTCATAGGCGTGACGACCGACACCGGTCGGCTGATCGTCCGCCACAAGGGCACGGTCGAGGCCGACATCCCGGTGACGACGCTCGCTAACTCGGCGCCCCTCTACGAACGGCCATGGACGATCCCGGTACCGCCCAAGGCGATCCTGCCGGAATGGGTCGCTGCGCCCGAGGATGGCCTGCTCGCCACGCTCGAGCGGCTGATGGGCCATCCCCAGCTCTGCTCGCGGGCCTGGATCTGGCAGCAGTACGATCACATGGTGATGGGCGACACCGTGGGCCGGCCCGGCGGAGACGCCGGCGTCGTGCGCATCCACGGCACGCGCAAGGCCATCGCCGCCACCTGCGACGTGACCCCGCGTTACGTCGCCGCCGATCCGGCCATGGGCACCAAGCAGGCCGTGGTCGAGACCTGGCGCAATCTCACGGCCGTCGGCGCCGATCCGATCGCGATCACCGACAATCTCAATTTCGCAAGCCCCGAGCGGCCCGAGATCATGGGCCAGATCGTCGCCTCGATCCGCGGCATGGGTGAAGCGTGCCGGGCGCTCGAATACCCCGTCGTGTCGGGCAACGTCTCTCTCTACAACGAGACGTCGGGGGTCGGCATTCCGCCCACGCCTGCGATCGGCGGCGTCGGCCTCGTGCCCGACGTCGACAAGCTCGCCCACGTCGCGCTGACCGGTCCGGGCCAGCTTCTCGTCCTGATCGGAAGCGAGCAGGGCTGGCTCGGCCAGTCGCTCTATCAGCAGATCGTTACGGGCAATCTCGAGGGCGCGCCGCCGCCGGTCGATCTCGCCGACGAGATGAAGGCCGGCGGCCTCATCCGAACGCTGATCCGCGAGGGCACGACGCGCACGGTGCACGATTGCGCGGATGGCGGCCTCCTCGTCACCATCGCCGAGATGGCGCTCGCGGGCGGCATCGGCGTCGAACTGTTCGCTTACGAGGGCAAGCGACCGGCGCACGCCATCTGGTTCGGCGAGGACCAGGGCCGCTACGTCGTCGCCGTCGATCCCGCGAAAGCCGAGGAGGTACTGGCTCGAGCGCGGCTGTTGGCGCTGCCGGCACGCATCGTCGGCCGCAGCGGCGGGGACGCGCTCGTGCTGCCGGGGGAGGACGAGTTGCCGCTCGAGCAGTTGCGCACCGCGCACGAGGGATGGTTCAAGGCCTACCTCGGCTGAGGGGCGGGGCGTGGCTGAGAGTGCCCGCAGCAGCGTGATGGCTATTCCAGCGGAAGATAGACCTCGGTCCGCCAGCCCGAGGGGTCATCGCCGTCGCTCGGATCGCAGACGTAGAGCTCGTAAATGGTGCCGCGCGTCGGCCGGCCGTTGACGTGGGCCCAGATGCGCAAGGCATCGTGCGCGGCGCCAAGGGCCTCGTAGTGGCCAATGTGGAGCGTTTTCGCCGTTGGGCCGCCGGGCAGCGCGGAGGCGATGACGTCGCCTTCCCCGGCATGCGGCTCGACCAGGATGACGCCGACCTCGACGTCGAGGTGGTCGCCTTCACTGCCGACGTAGCGCGCGAACGGGGGGCCGGCGATAGCGCAGTTGCCCGCCTCCACGACGTCGCAGATGCGGGGCAGATCGGCGAGGAACCGGCGGCCAAGCTCGTCGGGCCGGCATGTGAAGCGCGTCACGAGGGTCGGCCGGCGCAACAGTTCGACAGTACTGATCGCATACTGAGACATGGCGCGTGCCGCCCTCCCCTGCCGGCGCGGCACTATATCTCGCGTCTTGGCCGCTGTCCCGGCCAGCGCAGGGCCAGCCCGCGCAAGGGCTGCCGGAAGCGAGCCGCTGTTGCCGGGAGAAGACGGCGTGTATGATCGGTGCCCAGTCGAGAATGCCTGAGGAGCAGCCCACCTCCATGCCCATGGAAGCCCGCGATATCGAGCGCCTGATCAAGGCGGCCTTTCCCGACGCAGCGGTGGAGATCCGCGATCTCGCAGGCGATGGGGATCACTATGCCGCCCACGTCACGACGGCGGCGTTCAAGGGCAAGAGCCGGGTGCAGCAACACCAGATGGTGTATCAGGCCCTGCAGGGCAACATGGGCGGCGTCCTGCATGCGCTGGCGCTGACTACGGCCGTGCCGGCCGATTGACAGCCGCGCAAGTGCGGCCCACCTTCCGAGCAGAATCCACGATCAATGGCGCAGGCTGATGCTAGAGTTGCCGACCTGACGCCGCCTCGTCCCCAGGGAGCATCCGATGAGCCAGCAAGACGTGCACGACTGGATCCGCAAGCAGATCGCCAACAACGATGTCGTTCTGTTCATGAAGGGCACGAAGCAGTTCCCGCAGTGCGGGTTCTCGAGCCAGGTGGCGCAATTACTCGGCTATCTCGGCGTCGACTACAAGGACGTCAACGTGCTGGAGGACATGGCGATCCGCGAGGGCATCAAGTCGTTCTCCAACTGGCCGACGATCCCGCAGCTCTACATCAAGGGCGAGTTCCAGGGCGGCTGCGACATCGTCCGGGAAATGTTCCAGGACGGCAGCCTGATGCAGGTGCTCGAGGAGAAGGGCGTCACCTTCGACAGATCGCGCATGACGGCGTGACGGCGGTCGGCACCACGGCGCTCTAGCGGCGAGCCACCGCCAGTTGTCCCGAGCCGACGCAACACCTCGAGCCCAGGCGCTCAACCCTCTTCGACGTTGCTGTCCCGGACGCCGCGTCAGCGGCGATCCGGGATCTCGACTGGGCGCTGAGAGGCACTGCCGCCGACGTGCAGAACGAAGTTGCACGAAGATCCCGGCTCGACGCCGTGCTTACGCACTGCAACGCCCGGGATGGCAGAAAAAAGCAGGGGTATGCGTGAGGACGGATGGGCCGCTCCACACGCCGACCCTGTTTTTGCACGGCCGTTGGTCATGAACGCGCCGCGCGGCGGCGGCCATGGCTTTGGGTAGGGAAACACGCTCGCGATGTGGCTCGGTGCACGGCGCTTCCTGCTCGCCTTCTTCATCATTGGCGCCGCCGTCTGCCTGTACCTCGGCATTACCGAGCCGGCCATCAAGCTGACGACGCTGATGTTCTGGTCGACGGAGCATTCGCTCATCTCGACCGTCGACAAGCTGATGGCCGAGGGGCAGCTCTTCCTCGGCCTCGTCGTGCTCGTCTTCTCGATCGCCTTTCCGATCCTCAAGCTGCTCTACCTGCTCACGCTCGCGACGTTGTCGGCGGAGGAGATACGCGGCCATTACTGGCGGCTGAGAACCATCGAATGGCTCGGCAAATGGTCGATGCACGACGTGCTCGTCCTTGCGCTGATGATCTTCTTCATCAAGAGCCAGGGCGTCTATGACGCGACGAGCCTCGCCGGCGTTTACTACTTCACGGCGGCGATCGTTCTGATGATCCTCGCCTATGCCTATCTGCCCGACGCGGCAAAGCCTGCCGGACACGGCGCGCTGGGGTCAGAGCGAGCGGTTGCCGAGGGGCGGCGCGGCGCGGCCAAGCCGCGCCCGGCCGGTGCGGCTGTCGCCGACGGCTACGACGCCGGTCGCATCCCGCCCGCTCGCCATGCCGGGGAGAGCCCCGATGCCCGTCTCGCGGTGCGCTTCGGTCCACTGAGCACCATCGTGCTCGTCATCCTGATCCTGCTCGCGGCGATCTCGTTCTCGCTCGGCGTGTTCATGCCGGTCATTCGCTTCCAGGCCGCCTACATGTGGTCGGAGGAGCATTCGATCCTGTCGATCATCCAGGCGCTCTATGCCAACGACGAGCTGTTCCTGAGCGGCCTGTTGGCGGTCGTATCGCTCGCCTTCCCGTTCCTGAAGCAGCTCTACCTGCTCGCGCTCCTAATGTGGCCGGATACGTCGGCCCAGGCGCAACACGTCGAGGGACGCGCGGTCACCGCCATCGAATGGCTGGGGCGGTTCTCCATGACCGACGTCATGGTGCTGGCGCTCATCATCTTCTACGTGAACTCGGCCGGCTACACGGAGGCCGCCGTCCAGCCGGGGGCCTACTTCTATGCGGCGAGCACGCTGATCACCATGCTCGCCTACGGCTGGGCCAACTCGGCCGCCGTGCCGCGCGCCATCAGCCATCCCGAGGAACATCACGTGGCCGCGTGAGGATCGACCGGCAACGAAAAGGGCCCGGATCGGCGTCCGGGCCCTTGCCTGATGGATACTTCGCGCGTCAGCGCCGCGTAGTACTGCCCCTCAGCGCGAGTAGAACTCGACGACCAGGTTCGGCTCCATGTGCACCGGATAGGGCACGTCCGAGAGATTGGGCACGCGCACGAGCTTGGCGACCATCTTGCCGGGATCGACCTCGATGTAATCGGGGATGTCGCGCTCGGCGGACTGCTGGGATTCGATGACGAGGGCCATCTGCCGCGAGGCTTCGCGCAACTCGATCGTATCGCCGACGCGGACACGGTAGCTCGGGATCGTCACGCGGCGCCCGTTCACCTTGACGTGCCCGTGGCTCACGAACTGGCGCGCGGCAAACATCGTGGGCACGAACTTGGCGCGGTAGACGACCGCATCGAGCCGGCGCTCCAGGAGGCCGACGATATGCTCGGAGGTCGAGCCCTGCAGGCGCGAGGCCTCCACGTAGATGCGGTGGAACTGGCGCTCGGTCAGGTTGGCGTAGTACCCCTTGAGCTTCTGCTTGGCACGAAGCTGTGTGCCGTAGTCGGAGATCTTGCCGCCGCGGCGGTCGCCGTGCTGGCCCGGCCTCGTCTCGCGCTTGTTGATGGGGCTCTTGGGCCGGCCCCAGATGTTCTCGCCCATGCGGCGATCGATCTTGTGCTTGGCGCGAATGCGCTTCGTCATCGTTCAGGCACTCCAAAGGATGCGTGGGTTCACGGGTTGGAGCGCCCCCTCCTCTGCCCCGTGGGCCCGAACGGGCTCGACGGTGCCGACAGGTCCGGCACTGCCGCGTTGCTGCGGCAAGTTCGCTCGGACCACGGGTGCGCAAAAACAGAGCGCGGGCCCGTGGGGCCCGCGTCGTGGCAGTTAGATACTCCGATACCGCGTGGTGGTCAATCGGCTGCTCGCAAGCCCCGCTCGACGCCCGCTTACGAGCCGAAACCGCACGTTCCGGCGCGCAGCTTGGGCCCGGCCTTGACGTAGGCGTCGATGACTTCCTTGACCTTGGTCTTCTGTTCGGCGCTGCACGTCTGGGCGACGGCGGAGGACGTGTCGTCGATGACGACCTCCTTGTCGCCGTCCTTCTCGACAAGCTTGATCTTGCCGGTCAGCAGCATCACCGTCGTCAGGTGCAATTGCGAGATGTAGACGATCTGCTGCTCGCTCCACGACTTCTTGTCGAGTTCGCGCTTCATCAGGGACTGATAGTTGCAGATCTGCTCCGCCTTGAGGTCGCAGATCTGGGCGTGCGCGGACAGCCGGCCGACCTTGATGACCTCGCGTGCCGCGTCGACGGGCACGAGGATCTCGTCCTTCTTCTTCTTGTCGATGATGATCGTCTTGCCGGATGGCGGCGTGAACTGCGAGGGCACCAGCGACCAGGCGTAATTCATGAACGACTTGACCGACTTCTCGCTCATTTCCTGAGCCGAGGCCGGCACCGCAACGAGCGCCGCGACGAGGAGAGCGCCCATCACAGACATCCCCTCAGACATCCCCGCTTTTTTCATTGTCCCCATCTCCACTGCGCCCGGCCGGCTCTTCGGAGCCCCGTCTGCGCCAAGCCCGCGTTCGCTTGCCGGCCGGGGGCGTAGCGGCCGGTGACCGTCTCGCGGCCAGCGCCTCTCGTGCCCGTCCAACCGATCCCACTCGACGCCCGAATTCTGCGCTCGACCGCGGGAACTTCGCTCCCCCTGGTGCAGGCAGTCCTCACTATGGGATGTGGACACGAGTTGCCCGTGCCACACCCGACCGGGCGCATGGCTCTGCCCAAAACTTGGCTTGATTAAGGCGACCCCACCCCCTCATCCACGGGCTTCAAATAACGCTCGGCAACAGCGTGGCGCATGCGCAACTTGCGGTGCGCTGGCCGTGGCGGCGGCCGGGCGAGCCGGCCTCACGACCCGCTGCTGGGATCCATCGGGCGGCGCTTGGTGAAGGCGGCGATGATGCCGCGCAGGGTGCGCACCTCCTGCGCCGTTGGGGCGAGGCGGGTGAACAGAGTGCGGATGTTGCGCACGACCGTCGGGCGGCGTTCGGGCGGGTTGAAGAACGAGCGCTCGTCGAGCGCGCCTTCGAGATGGCTGAAGAAGCCGAACAGCTCCTCCTTGGTCGCCGGCCGGTCCTCGCCGAGATAGAGCCCCTCGGCAAGCGGCTGCTCGTAGGTCGTGACGCGGCCCAGCGTGGCGCGGCCGCTCGCCTCGATCCACTCGTAGCCCAACAGCAGCACGGCCTGGGCCAGATTGAGCGAAGCAAAGCGGCTGTTGACCGGGATCATGACGAGCACGTCGGCACCAGCGACCTCGTCGGTCTCGAGACCATTGCGCTCGCGGCCGAACAGCAGGCCAACGCGCTCGCCTGCTTCGATGCGCCGCTTCAACTCGGCGATGGCAGCGCGCGGGGTCAAAACGGGCTTGCGCAGATCGCGCTGCCGTGCCGTCGTGGCGGCAATGAAATTGAGGTCGCCGACGGCGGAGGCGAGGTCGGCGTAGGCGCGGGCATCGTCGATGACGTAATTGGCGCCAGAAGCCGCAACGCGCGCCTTCTCGTTCGGCCAGCCGTCGCGCGGGGCGATGAGGCGCAATTCGTCGAGGCCGAAGTTGGCCATGGCACGGGCCACCATGCCGATATTCTCGGGCAGTTGCGGCTCCATGAGGATGACGGCGGGCGTCTCGCCCTCGCCGGCGACCGGGCTGCCTGCGATGTGCGCGCGGCGCACGCCGTGGCGCAGCTTGCGCAGAACGCGGCGCGCCCAGAACCAGTATTCCTCACCCGCCCAGCGCCGCGTGAGGTCGTCGAGGTCGTGGAAGCGGGCGCTGGCAGTGCCGGGCCCCTTCACCTCCACGTCGGAGGCTGCGAACTCGATGCGGGCGTGGCGGGAAACGAACCGGTCGAGGCTCGTCGATCCCTCCTCCTCGGTGCGCCGTCGACAGCCCGGACAGGTCGCGGCCTGATCGGCGCAGCGCCGCTCGGCGCAGTACACGAGGATGGCATCGAGCGCATCGCTGGTTCCCCCCCGGGCCTGCCAGGCAGCAACCGCGTCGGCGACCGCCGTCTCGTGCGCGGCATGAACGAGCGCCGCGACGGGCTCGCGGGTCAGGGCCACTTGCGGAACACGGCCCGCCGCGCCAACGGCGATCTCGACCAGGTTTGCACTCATCGTCTGTCGTCGCCACTCCAACGGGATGCCGAGCTTTGGCTGGCCGGAACGCGGGCGGCTGCAGCCCGACACACGCGAACGCCTTTTGCCCACTGTGAGAATTGACCGGCGCTCGGCGGCACGGCCAATGTCGACGGCAACACTCAAAAAAAGTTCGGCTCAGCGCACTTTTCGCGAGGTTTTTGTCCATGGCTCAGTACCCCAGCGTGATCGAACTGTCATCGCTCAACGGGGCCAACGGCTTCGAGATCAGGGGCTCGGCGGCGAATGATTTTGCCGGTCGCAGCGTCGCGGTGCTCGGCGACATCAACGGCGACGGCTTCGACGACATCCTGATCGGCGCCAACGGCTCGTTCTCCGGCGGCAATACCTCCGGTTCGAGCTACGTCGTGTTTGGGACGAACAGCACCTTCTCCGGCGTCCTCAACCTCTATGACCTCAACGGCACCAACGGCTTCAACATACCTGGCGAGGGCGCGCTGCATCAAAGCGGATACGCGGTCGGCGCGGCCGGCGACGTCAACGGCGACGGCCTCGACGATCTCCTGATCGGGTCGTGGCGCGCGTCGCCCAACGGCTCGTTCTCGGGCGCGAGCTATGTCGTGTTCGGCAGGACGAGCGGCTTCTCGACACCGTTCTCACTCAGCGGCCTCGACGGAACGAACGGTTTCCAGGTCAACGGCGAAGCCGCGAGCCAATTCAGCGGCAGCGCGCTCGGCGGCGGTGGGGACATCAACGGCGACGGCTTCGACGACATCATCATCGGCGCCTTCGGCTTCGACCCGAACGGGGCCAGCACGGGTGGTGAAAACACGGGCGCGGCCTTCGTCGTCCTCGGGCAAGAGGCGCCCTTCGCCGCCACGATCCAGCTCTCTGCACTGAACGGAGACAACGGCTTCCAGCTCAGCGGCGCGTCGGTCCAGGATTTCGCCGGGCGGGGCGTTGCCATTGCCGGCGACATCAACGGCGACGGCTTTGATGATGCCCTCATCGGCGCCTACGGCACCGACACGGGCGGCGTCGCAGCGGGCACCACCTACGTCCTGTTCGGTTCAGCTTCTGGCTTTGCGGCCGACACCAACCTCTCCGCGCTCAGCTCCGCGATCATTGGAGCAGCCACATCGGATGCCAGCGGCCGCTCGGTCGCTGCGGCCGGCGACGTCAATGCCGACGGGCTCGCCGACATCATCATCGGGGCGAGCGGGGCTGATCCGAACGGCAACCTGTCGGGGGCGGCCTACGTCGTATTCGGCAGGACGAGCGGCTTCGGCACCGATTTCTCGCTCGGCCTGCTCAACGGCACGGACGGCTTCCGGATCAGCGGCGAAGCGGCCGACGACGGAGCCGGTTTCAACATTGCGGCCGCCGGCGACGTCAACGGCGACGGCTTCGACGACGTCATCGTCGGCGCCTACAGCGCCGACCCGAACGGCAGCTTTTCCGGCTCGACCTACGTCGTCTTCGGCGGTCCGGGCGGCTTTCCCACGAACGTCAATCTGTCCTCACTCAATGGCACGAACGGCTTCCAGATCAACGGTGAAGCAGCCAACGACTACGCCGGCCGCACGACGTCCGCCGGCGACATCAACGGCGACGGCCTCTCCGACATCATTATCGGCGCGTTCGGCGTCGACGCCAACGGCTCGGCATCGGGCGCGACCTACGTCGTGTTCGGCCGCATTCCCGATGCCGCCGTCGTGCGCTTCGGCACGGCCATCGACCAGAACCTCGTCGGCGGCAACTTCTCCGACCGGCTTTCCGGCCTCGGCGGAGCCGACAAACTCTACGGCAACGGCGGCAACGATTTCCTGTTCGGCGGCGACGGTAACGACATCCTGCGCGGAGCTGCCGGCAACGACATCATGGCCGGCGGCAGGGGCCGCGACACGCTGATCGGCTTTACTGGAAACGACCGCTTCGACTTCAATGCGACCAACGAGAGCGTGCGTGGCGCCCTGCGCGACGTCATCAATGACTTCCGCCGCGGCGACCGGATCGATCTGGCCACCATCGACGCCGAGACCGGTGGCAGCAACCAGCGCTTCGACTTCATCGGCAACGACGGCTTCTCGCGCGACAAGGGCGAACTGCGCGTCATCGAGCAGGCCGGCGCCCGCTGCCTCGTGCAGGCCGACACCAACGGCGACGGCCGTGCCGACCTCGAAATCCTCGTCCTCGGCGTCGAAAAGCTGAACGCGGGCGATTTCGTGCTGTGAGGCGTGGGGCAAGAGCCCCGCGCCCGTCACCAATACTGGTAAAAGCCCGCCGCACGCTCACGCGGCGCGCCCTAGGAGGATTGCGCCATGCCCCAGTATCCAGCCGTCATCGAGCTCTCGTCCCTCAACGGCGCCAACGGCTTCCAGATCAACGGCGTGGCAGCCGGCGACAACTCCGGCTTCAGTGTCACCTCGGCGGGTGACATCAACGGCGACGGCTTCGAGGACATTGCCATCGGAGCCCCCAACGCTACCGGCGGGAGCAACACGGCTGGCTCGACCTACATCGTTTTCGGCAAATCGTCCGGTTTCTCCGCGACACTCGAACTGTCGTCGCTGAATGGAACGAACGGCTTCCGCATCGATGGAGCGGCGGCGCTGCACCAGAGTGGCTGGGCAGTATCGGCCGCCGGCGACGTCAACGGCGATGGCATCGACGATATCGTCATAGGCGCTCATCGCGCTGCGCCCAATGGCAACTATACCGGTGCGAACTATGTCGTCTTCGGCAAGACGGCGCCGTTCGCGGCGACCGTCAGCTTGTCGAGCCTCAACGGCACGACTGGTTTCCGCATCAACGGCGAGGCGGCCAGCCAGTTCTCCGGCGACAACAACGGCGGCGGCGGCGATATCAACGGCGATGGCTTCGACGACGTCGTCATCGGCGCCTTCGGCTTCGACTCGAACGGCACTGAGCCAGGCGGCACGTCGACCGGGGCGGCATTCGTCGTCTTCGGCAAGGGCACCGCTTTCGCTCCTGCCGTCGAGTTGTCGGCGCTCAACGGCACGACGGGCTTCCAGATCAGCGGCGAGCAGGCTTCCGATTTTGTCGGCCGCTCCGTCGCGATCGCGGGTGACGTCAACGGCGACGGCTTTGACGACGTGCTCGTTGGAGCCATTGGTGTGGATGTCGGCGGCAACTTGTCCGGCGCAACCTATGTCGTGTTTGGCAAGGCCAACGGCTTTGTCGCCGATCTCGCGCTGAGCGCCCTCGACGGTACGAACGGCTTCCAGATCAACGGTGCGGAGGCAGACCAGTCGAGCGGTCTATCGGTCTCCTCGGCCGGCGACGTCAACGCCGATGGCTTTGCCGACCTGATCGTCGGGGCACCCTTTACCGATCCGAATGGCAACTCGTCCGGCGCAAGTTATGTGGTGTTTGGCGCAGCCAATGGCTTTTCCGCCAACTTTTCGCTGGCGAGCCTCAATGGCACGAACGGGTTTCGCATCAGCGGCGAGGCGGCTTTAGATTACGCGGGGCGGTCCGTCGGCTCTGCGGGCGACGTCAACGGTGACGGCTTCGACGATGTGATCGTCGCGGCGGCCACCGCCGACCCCAACGGCAGTGCTTCGGGCGCGAGCTACGTCGTGTTCGGCAAGGCCGGTGGATTTTCGGCCAACGTCAACCTGTCGACGCTCGATGGAACAAACGGCTTCCAGGTCAGCGGCGAGGTGGCCGGTGACGCCATCGGCACTTCGGTCAGGTCGGCCGGCGACGTCAACGGCGACGGGCTCGACGATCTCATCATCGGCGCAACCAACGCCGATCCGAACGGCAACGCGTCCGGCGCCACCTACGTCGTCCTCGGTCGCATGCCAGACGCCGCCGTCGTGCGCTTCGGCACGGTGATCGACCAGAACCTCGTCGGCGGCAACTTCTCCGACCGGCTGTCGGGCCTCGGCGGCAGAGACGATCTCTATGGCAACGGCGGCAACGATTTCCTGTTCGGCGGCGACGGCAACGACATCCTGCGCGGGGCCGCCGGCAACGACATCATGGCCGGCGGCAGGGGCCGCGACACGCTGATCGGCTCTACTGGAAACGACCGCTTCGACTTCAATGCGACCAACGAGAGCGTGCGTGGCGCCCTGCGCGACGTCATCAATGACTTCCGCCGCGGCGACCGGATCGATCTAGCCACCATCGACG
>JANRIT010000028.1:0-3054 GCA_033764645.1 Hyphomicrobiaceae bacterium | reverse complement strand
GGCGCGTCGCGCTCTGCCAGGTAGGCGCGCACATCGCGCTCGACGATCA
Source organism: Hyphomicrobiaceae bacterium (assembly GCA_033764645.1). Classification (GTDB taxonomy): domain Bacteria; phylum Pseudomonadota; class Alphaproteobacteria; order Rhizobiales; family Hyphomicrobiaceae; genus Filomicrobium. Next base: position 3,005 of record JANRIT010000028.1, on the reverse strand, counting down.
TGCCGCGCGGCCCGGTCGGTCGCATGTTCGAGAGCGCTGCGCCCTCGCGGCGGGCGAGATGCCGGGCACGCGGGCTGGCGAAGATCCAGTCGTGGCGGGCGGGGAGCGCCGGGCGCGGCTCGGCAGGGGGCAGCGGCGCGTCCTCCTCGGCGATCACACCGATGACCGAGCGCACCGCGATTTCGTCGTTCGGCTGGGCGTAAATGGCCTGGAGGATGCCGCTGCCCGGTGACTCCACCTCCAGCGTGGCTTTATCAGTCTCGACGGTGAACAGGATGTCGCCCTTGGCGACCGGTTCGCCGACGCGTTTGCGCCATTCGACCAGCACGAGCGTGTCGCTCGTCTGGCTGAGCGGCGGGACCAGGATTTGCATCGGGCGCTCCTCTACAGCGTGCTCTTGACGGCGGCGATGATCTGCGCCTCGGTGGGCACGTAGGCCCGTTCGAGCGGCGGCGCGAACGGCGGCGGCACGTCGGGCGCGGCTACGCGCTTGATGGGCCCGTCGAGCCATTCGAACGCTTCGTCAGCGACGAGCGCAGCCACCTCCGCGCCCCAGCCGTTGGTCAGGTTGTCCTCTTCCACGATCACCATCCGCCCGGTCTTGCGCACCGAGTCGAGGATCAGCGGTTTATCCAGCGGCACCAGCGTGCGCGGGTCGATGACCTCGACCTCAATCCCCTCTTGTGCCAACGTCTCGGCGGCGTTCATCGCCTTGTAGACCATCAGCAGGTTGGCGACGATGGTGACGTCGCGCCCCTCGCGCCGGACTGCCCCCTGGCCGATGGGCACCAGGTATTCCTCGTCCGGCACCTCGCTGACGGCGCTGACCGCGCCTTTCTCCTGGCGCGCCCCCTTCGAGCCGTAGAGCAGCTTGTGCTCGAAGAAGATGACCGGGTTATCGTCGCGCACCGCGCTCTTGAGCAGGCCCTTGGCGTCATACGCCGTCGAAGGGCAGACGACCTTCAGTCCAGGCACATGTGTGAAGAACGCTTCCAGGCTTTGCGCATGCTGCGAACCGCGCGCGGTCGCGCCGACCGGAGCGCGCATCACCATCGGCACCGCCAGCGTGCCGCCGGACATGTAGCGCAGCTTGGCCGCCTGGTTGGCGAGCTGGTCCATCATGTTGAACAGGAAATCGCCATACTGCACGTCGGCGATCGGCCGCATGCCCGCCAGCGCCGCGCCAGCCGCCACGCCCGCGATCATTGCCTCGGAGATGGGCGTATCGAGGATGCGCTCATGGCCGAACTCGTCCGACAGGCCGAGCGTGACGGTGAACGCACCGCCGAAGCCGCCTTTGACGCCGATATCCTCGCCGATGCAGAACACGCGCTCGTCGCGCAGCATCTCCTCACGAATGGCTTCGCGCAGGGCCTGGGCAATCGTCATCTGCGCCATCGGTCAATCCTTAAACACGTCGGTCAGGGCGTCGGCGGGGTCCGGCTCCGGGCTGGACTCGGCAAAGGCGATGGCCGCCGCGATCTCGTCCTCGACCGCCGCGCTGGCGGCGTCGATGTCGCCCTGCGTCACACGGCCATCCGCCAACAGCAGCGCCGTGAAGCGCGCGATGGGGTCGCGCTCCGCCCACTCGGCTTCCTCCTCCTTGGTGCGGTAGGTGCGCGGGTCCGAGCGCGAGTGCCCGGCCTGGCGGTAGGTCAGGCATTCGAGCATCGTAGGCCCTTCGCCCGCGCGCGCACGGGCCACGGCGCGGCCAGCCGCAGCCACCACGTCGAGCACCGCGTTTCCGTCGACAATCTCAGAAGGCATGCCGTAGGCGTCGGCGCGGTCGGCCACATGGCGCACGCGGAAGGCGGTCTCGAACGGTGTCGAGGCGGCGTACAGGTTGTTCTCACAGACGAAGATCACGGGCAGGCTCCACAGCGCCGCCGCGTTGACCGCCTCGTGCCACGCGCCCTCGTTGGCCGCGCCCTCGCCGAAATAGCACACCGTCACATCGTCCAGGCGGCGCATCTTCTGCGCCAGCGCGGTGCCAGCGGCCAGCGGCACATTGCCGCCGACGATGGCGATGGCGGGCGGCATGCTCACCGCCATGTCGCCGACGTGCATCGAGCCGCCTTTGCCCTTGCAGCTCCCGGTCGCCTTGCCGTACAGCTCGGCCAGGATGTGTTCAGCGCGGACGCCCTTGGCCAGCGCGTGACCGTGCGGGCGGTGTGTGCCGAAGACGTAATCGCTGGCGCGCAGGTGGAAGCTGACGCCCGTCGGCACGGCCTCCTGCCCGGTGCACAGGTGCAGCGTCGAGGGTATCTTGCCCTGCATGTACAGCTCGTTGCAGGTGATCTCGAAGCGCCGGATCAACTGCATCATGCGGTAGAGGTTGACTAACTGCTGAGGCGAATAAGCGGCAGTCGTGGGAGCGGCGGTCGCGGGAGCATCCGACATAGAAACAATCCTTTTGAAGAACCTGCCTTTGCGGGTAAAAATACCACAGGCACGGCCGCATCAGCCAGAAAGCGAAGCATCATGCGCAAGAGCAAAGTTCGGCACAAACTGCGCGAGGGACAGCCAGCGCTGCTGGCGATGCTGGGGCACTTCCTGCCGCCGTTCGTCGCTTACGCCGCCCATGCCGGGTATGACGGCCTGTGGCTCGACCTCGAACACCGCCCGATGGACGCACGCGAGGTCCAGGCGCTGCTCGCCTTTTGCCACCACTACGACATCGACTGCCTGGTGCGCCCGCCGACGCGTGAAAAGGGCGAGCTGTACCGCTATCTCGAAGACGGCGCGGCAGGGCTGATCATGCCGCACGTCGCCGACGCCGAGACGGCGCGTTCGATTGTGGACAAGGTGCGCTTCCCGCCGTTGGGCGACCGAGGCATCGCGGGGTTCGGCTTCGAGACGAACTTCGGGCTGGATGCTGGGTCGCTGACGGCGCATGCCAACGAAGAAACGCTGCTGATCGTGCAGATCGAGACCGTGGAAGGGGTCGCCAACGTCGATGCCATCGCGGCGGTGGCCGGCGTGGACGGGTTGTACATCGGCCCGGC
>JANRIT010000023.1:0-41848 GCA_033764645.1 Hyphomicrobiaceae bacterium | reverse complement strand
CTCCACGACGCGGCAGCACTCGTGGCGACGGCGCACGGACTACATGCCGAAGCTGGCGCGGCCCTCGTCACCGCCGGCATCGGCGCCACCGACGCCGCCATCGTCGCCGACCGGCTCGGCTGGCCGTCCCTTGCTTTCGGCCGCCTCATCGAGGCGCCGGCGCCGTTGCAGGAGGCAGCCACGCATCATGCGGCGGCGGTTGCCGTTGCGCTCGTGGGTGGTGGGATGGTTGGGAGGTAGTGGTCTCGACGAAACAACTCCGTATCGTTGTCATCCCGGCATTCAGTGCCGGGATCCATCGATCAACGGCGCCAAGGACCGCAGCGAGATGGATCCCGGTGACAAGCACCGGGATGACAGAGGATGGCAAGAGTCGAGGAAAAACGACCTCTGCCTACACCCTCACTACACCGGCGTCACCGTCAGCCGCAGCGACCGGATCGACGGCTCGCTGCCGACAAACGACACGACCATCACCTCGTCGAGGCGCAGGTGGCGGGTCTTGGCATCCGTCGTCAGGTACTCGTCGATGACGCTCGTGATGCGCACGTCCCCGCCCGCTCGCTCGGCGTCGAAGCGCGCGCGCGTGAAGCGATAGCGGTTGGTGCTGTCGAACGTTGCCCGCCACAGGCCCTGCAGCTCGCCAGTCGACATGGCCCGGTGCTGCGGCTCGCCCGGCAGCTTGACCTCGACTTTGGCATCGCTGGCGAGTTGCGCGGTCAGCCCCGCAGGGTCACGGACGCTGGCGGCAGCGTCGAGATCCTCGACGAGCGCCTTCACTCCGGCCCACTCGGGCGCGTCCGGTCCGATGCGGTCGGCGGGCGCTGCGCCCGGCAGGCCGCCGAGCAGGAGCACCGCCTCGGCATCGCCGTTGTCGGCAGCCCGTCGCAACCAGTAGCGCGCTTCCTCGGTGGCGCCCTTCGCGAGGTGCGCCTTGCCGACGTGGCGCTGCGCCTCGTTCGAGCCCGCGCCCGCCGCCTCGCGGAAATAGCGCTCGGCAGCCTCGCCATCGCGGCCGACACCGAGGCCGCTCGCGTAGGCGCGCGCGACGTTGAGCAGGCAGTGCGGATCGCCTTGCTCGGCGCCCTTGAGAAACCAGGCGAACGCCTTGGCCGCGTCGGCCGGCACGCCCTTGCCCTCCTGGTACATGTTGCCGATGTTGAGGATGCCCTGCGCGTTGCCCTTCTCGGCCAGCGCCAGCCAGCGCTCGAAGGCCTCGTCGTAGAGGCCCATCTTGTAGACAGCGTAGGCCTTCAGCGTTTCGACCATCTCGGCGTGGACCTGGTCCTGCTGGCGGTCTTGTGTCGCGGCAGCCGGGTTGACGGCAAGCACGAGAGTGACGGCGCACAGGATGATCGATGGCGTCGGCCGCATGTTCGGTTCCTCGGCTGGCGCGTCGTGTCCGATCGCGCGCAATTCATGCTGCCGCAGTGATAGCGTTGCGCAGCGAGGTTTGCAGCCTGTTCATGCGCCTTTCCGCCAAAGGTCCACCTTCTCCATCAGCCAGCCCCAGGCTTCCGCCTCGCGCGGGCCGGCGGTCTTGGCGATGGCGATGGCGAGGTATGCAAGCTCGGCCTCCACTTTCTCCCGTGGCAGCACGTGGAGCCGCGAGACCAGCACGGCCGCCTCGATGACGGCGGCCTGCGCGCGGTTGTGGCCCGCCCACGCCCGGTGCGCGCGCTCTGCGACGAGGCGGCACGAGAAGCGCGGGCGCGTATCGTCCTCCGCGACCTGCGCGACTTCCATCTCCCAGTGCGACACGGCAGCCTCCAGCACGGCGCCATCGACCAGGTCGGCGGCCCGCGTCGGCCAGACTTTGCGGCCCGTCAGGCAGCCGGCGAAGACGCGCACGTCGTCGACGTGGCTTGCGACCGCGACCGGATTTTCGCGCAGGTTGTCGAGCGTGCGCGAGGGCTTGAACGGCGCGATGACCCAGTGCGGGCCCTCACCGATCAGGCCGAGCGGCGCGATGTGCGTTTCACCCGCCCGGTTGCGCGTCGTCAGGATCGTCTCGACGATCAGCGGCATCGGTGGTCTCCTTGTCGGGCGAAGGCGGGTCGTGCACAGGTGGGGTGGTGGCCGCGCCGGCGACGTTCGCCGCGCCGGCGACGTTCGCCTTGCTGGCGACGTTCGCCTCGCTGGCGACGTTCGCCTCGCGCTTGGCCTTCAGCGTCGCGCCCTCCGGCGCGTGGTGCACGAGGTCCTCGGCTGGCGCGTCGGCGGCGATACCCCAGCGCAGCGGCTGGTCTTGCACGTAGCGCTTGCCGAGCCGCCAGGCGATCTCGGCCTTGGCGAGTTCGTAGCCGAGATAGAAGGCATGGCCACCGTCCGCCTCCACGCCGAGCCGGGGATAGAGGTCGAACGGGTCGCTGGCGACGTGATGCCCGTCGCGATTGTAGATATGGACCCCGTCGGGTGCGGCCTCGATGCGGAAGTTCTGGTCGCGCACGTCGCCTGCCATGGCGGCGATGTCCGCCGTCGTCAGCGGGTAGGGCTTGGTCTCGTGCAGCGACAACAGGCCGGCGGCCTCGCCATAGCCCTTGGGCAGGTTGCCGTCGGCGCGTGCACGGAACATCAGCCGGCGCGCGGCGTCGTGCTCCTCGATGGTCCGGCGGGTATGGGGCGAGACCTGCACGATGAGCACGTTGCGGATCGCAAGCTCCGAGGCGATGCCCATGAGGAGCGCCGTCAGCCCCTGGCTGTCGGCGTCGGTCAGCTCGGTGAGGTTGCCCGTCCCCATGAGGATTTCGACGTCGGGCCGCTGCCGCCTGAGTTCGGCGTAGCGCTGGACGCTCGCCGTGAAGCCGAAATGGATGGGATCGAGGATCGGGTCGGCGAGGTGGGCAATGCCGGCCGCCGTCGCCGCGTCGATGGCGCGTATCAGCGAAACAAGATCGCCGTGCGGCTTGGGCACGAGGATCGGCACGGCCCTGGTGCCGGCGACCACGTCGAGGCTCGTCTCGTCGAGCGACAGCACGTAGTCCGCCCCGGCGAGCGCCCCGCGCCGCAGCTCCGCGAGGTCGCCTGAATCGACGCTGACCTGAAGCCCCTCGGCCTTGAGCGCGGCGATTGCCGCCTCGAGGCCGGGGAAGGCGACGCCCGGCTGGCAGCCGATATCGATGACGTCCGCCCCGGCGGCCCGGTGCGCGCGCGCCCTCTCCACGAGCGCGCCGAGCGAAAGCTCGGAGGATTCGACGATTTCCGCGAAGATGCGCACGTCGTGCTGCGAGAAATCCGGTGGCACACCGCCCCGGCCGAAGTAGGCTGGCAGGTCGACGATCTCGTCGGGCCCGCGTTCGAAAGGGACACCATAGTGACGCGACAGCGCGGCCAGATCCATGCGCGAGCGGCCGGGCACGATCACCCGGTCGGCGGCGAGCGGTGCCGGCACGCGCTTCCTCACGATCGCCTCCGTCATGAGTGCGGCGACCTTGACGCCGATGCTGCGCACCTCGACCGACGTCTCGCCGAGGCCGAGCGCGGCGACGGTCCGGCGCAGCCGGTCCTCGGCAAGCCGCCCTGTCAGGAGGATGAGTTTTTCAGCCATGCGAGCCGGCTTTCGATGGCGGCCTCGAGCTCGGCGAGCGTCTCGGCGACGGTCGTGTCGTCGAAGTCCTTGAGACGTGCCGTGTTGTCGAGGTCGATGCGGCGCGGGTAGACCTTGACCATGCCCTTGGGCGCCTCGGTATCCATCTCGGGCGCCGTATCGCAGGCGAATACGATCGCCGGCACGCGGCACTTGCCGGCCTGGGCGAAGACGTTGGTGGCGAGCGTGTCGGAGATGCCGACGACGCATTTGGCGACCGTGTTCGACGTCGCCGGCGCCACGATCAGCGTATGGTAGACGCCATAGTAGAAGTTGCCGACGGGAGCCGCCGACGCGGTACGGTCCTTGAAGACGCGAGCGCCCGGAGGCAGGCTCAACTCCTGCTTGTACATGCTGAGCACCTCCTCGGCCGCCGCCGACAGGAACACGTCGAGGTCGGCGAGCCGCTGCATCAGCGCGAGGCTCTCTTTGAAGTAGTGGCCCGAGCCGGTCAGCGCCCAGGCAAAACGCGGCGTCGTGACGTCGATCTTGCTCATGTGACGGGGCCTATCACGGCGCGCCCCGGCCGTCGATGGCGGCGAGCGCGTCCAACACGGCCGGGAGCGAGTCGTACGCGCCGTCTCCGACCATGCGCCACGCCATGCCGGAGCGGGCGATGAGCCCCGGCGTGATCGTATCGATCCGCCCGGCGGCGGCATGCGCCTCCAGCGTCTGGCCCGGCGGCACCGCGCACGACTTCACGAAAACGACCCCAGCCGCTGCGATGCGCTGCGCCAGCCACGCCGCGATCGCATCCGAAGTCGTCGCCCAGGAGGAAGGCAGCTCCGGTGCTGAAAGACTGTCCGACGACGGCACATGGAGGGCTGGCAGTCCACGCCGTGCCGTGACCGGCAGGCCCTCCAGCGTGTCGCAGTGCGCCACGCGCGGATCGAGGTCGGCGATGGCGAGGCCGAACTGGCGCATGGCGAGGATCGCCATCGCGTGGCACGCCCGGTCCGACAGCCCGAGCGGCCCTTGTGCCTGCCGGACTTCGTCGGCGAACGGTCCACCGCCGGGTACGATGATGATCGGCGCCGGGGCGCTGGCGAGGTGGTCGAGCACGGCCATCAGGCGCATGCGGTCGGCTGCCAGGCTACCGCCGATCTTGACCACCACCGGCCGTGTCATGGCAGTGGGCTCAACCGCGTCGGCGCGGACGCACGATCTCGACGCCGACGGCGCGCGGGCCCCGCTCCAGTTTCTCGATCCGCACCTTGACCTCGAGGATGCGCTTGTCGGCGAGCACGCGCTCGGCGATCCGCTCGGCCATCGTCTCGACGAGGTTGATATGGCCTTCCGCCAGCGTCGCCTTAACGGCGTTCGTCAGGTCGTCATAGGACGGCACCTCGACGATCTCGTCCTTGCGGCTGCGCACGGCCGGCGCGATCGCCGCTTCCAGCCGGAAGCCGACCTTTTGCGTCACGCCCTGCTCCTCGGCGTAGACGCCGATGTGACAGTCGAGCACGAGGTCGTCGACGAAGATGCGGTCGCAGGCCGCGATGGTGGCGGAGGTGCCGAACCTCGCCGACAGGATCGTCATGTCGCTCATGCTGGCCTCCGCGCGGGACTGTTGTCATGGCCGAACGGCGCCGCCCGCGCTGTCCGTTCCAGCCTTATTGGGCCGCCGATCCGGCCTCCACCCGCTGCGCGGCGAGGTCTGCCGCCACGCGGTCGATGGTGCCGCGTATGGCAGTTACGGCCGCCGTTGCGATGGGCCCCCCGCGACCAGCCGGCCCGCACAATGCCCCGCGGAAGCCGAGTATATCCGGGAAGACGCCCATCAGCGGGCGGATATGCACGCTCCGCAGGCTTCCCGCAAGCCCGGCGAGGAGGCCCTCCGCGCGCGCGGTACGGACGAAAGCGGCGCAGGCTGCGCCATCGCACACGTCGGTGAGGCTGCCGGACGTCTTGTCGCTGGTATCGAGCATGACGCCGACGAAGCCCGCCCTGGCGAGTTCGGTGATGACGCCGAGGTCCGGCGCGCGGTCGGCGAACAAGACGGCGACGAGGCCGGCGCGGCCGAGCCCGCCTGTCGCTCGTGCCTCGCCGAGCGCGGTGATGGCTCTGCGTGGCGCGCCGGTCTCGCCTGTTCCGCCACCATCGCCGGTTTCCATGAGGCCGACCTTGACGATATCGACCCCGGTTGCCGCCATGGACCGCGCGGCCGGCACGAGCGCCTCGGGCGTAGCGGGGTGATCGCCGACCGTGGCGCTCACCGGCCGCCGGCCCGCCACACTGCGCACGATGTCGGCGACCACAGCGCGGTCGAGTGCGCCGAGTGCGCCGCGTCGAGGGTCCTTGGCATCCACGATGTCGGCGCCATCGGACACCACGAGCCGGGCTTCCCCCGCACTCGTGACGCTCGCCAGCATGGCCGGCTTCTGGCAGCCGCCGCCGTGCCGGAGGATATCGCGGAGACCGCCGCCGGCGTCGGCGCACCCGCCGTGGGAGAGCGGCACGGCTTCAGGCCTCCGCGAACAGCCGGGCCCGCTCGGCGAGCACCCGGTCGCGATTGCCGCGCTCGGCCGTCGACAGCCGGATGGGCTCGTCCTGCACGATGCCGGCTGGTCGGCCGCCGACGCGCACGAGACGTGTGCCGAGCTGGGCCGCCTCCGTGCGATCGTGTGTGACGAAAAGCACCGTCGTCGGCCGCCGCGCGTAGAGTTCTCGCAACAGCCCGCGCAGGCTTTCGGCGGTCGGATCGTCGAGGGAGACGAACGGCTCGTCCATCAGCAGGATGTCCGGCTCGACAACAAAGGCGCGGGCGAGCGCTGCGCGCCGCTGCATGCCGAGCGAGATGCGCTCGGGGAAGGCGCTGGCCGCCTCGGTCAGGTCGACGCGGGCGATGATGTCGGTGACGCGCGGGTCGTCGGCGGAAGCCTCCGGCAGCACCAGCGCGATGTTCTCGGCGACGGTGCGCCAGGGCAGGAGGCGCGGCGTCTGGAACATGAACGACAGCTTCGGGTCGCCGCCCCCGAAATCGACGGCGCCCTGATAGTCTGCGTCGAGGCCGGCCACGACATTGAGCAGCGTGGACTTGCCGCAGCCCGACGGTCCGGTGATGACGACGAACGAGCCGGGCTCGACCGTGATTTCGATCCCGCGCAACACGGCCTGCGCAGGCCGGTCGGCGACGGCCGGAAAGGTCTTGGCATCGACGCGGATGTTAAGCGGCCGGCTCAGCGACGCCATCTGTTGACCCTCGCCTCGACGGGTTGCAGCACGCCGAGCTCGATCGCCTGCACGACGAGGATGAAGGCGATGGCGTAAGCAAGGATCATCGACACGTCGAACAGTTGGAAAGCGACATGCAACTGATGGCCGACGCCGTCGGACCGCCCGAGCAGCTCCACGACGAGCACGATCTTCCACACGAGCGACAGGCCGCCGCGCGCGGCAGCAGCGAAGAAGGGGGCAAGCTGGGGCAACGTCACGTGCCGCATCGACTTCCACCAGCCGAGCCGGTAGACGGCCGCCATCTCGGTGAGGTCGCGCGACAGCGAGCGAGCGCCTTCCCGTACCGTGACCGCCACGTTGGGGATCTTGTTGACCGCGACCGCGACGATGGCGGCGACCTCGGTGAGTCCGAACCAGACGTAGCACAGGATGATGGTGACCAGCGCCGGCAGATTGAGGAAGAAGATGAGCCAGGTATCGAAGAAGCGGTCGGCCTGCCGTGAGGCGCCGAGCGCGATGCCGATGGCGCTGCCGATCAGCATGGCCACGACGAAGGCGACCGTTACGCGCGCGAGCGTGACGAGGACGTGATGGAACAGAGCCCCCGTCTGCGCCTCGCGCACGAGCGTCTCGACGACCTCACCCGGTCCTGGGAAGACGCGGCTCTGCAGCAGCGCGGCTGAGACGAACCACAGCGCCATCAGCGCGAGGAAGGAGAACGCGGTCCAGCCGAGCCGGCCCGTCAGCACCTCGCCGACGATGCCGCGCCCGACGCGCCCGTAGCGCGCCGCCTTGCTTGCGGTGTCAAGCGCCATGGAACAGCGCCCCATCGAACTTGGTGTCGGCGCCGACGAGTTCGGGATCGCCGAGATCGATCAGGAGTTTCATCAGCTGCCCCGACGACGCGGTCAATTCGGCCGTCCACGGACCAGTGATGCCGGACCTGTAGTAGTCACGCAGCGCCTTGAACTCTCCCTCGTCGGGCGAGCGCATGACGTCCTTCAGACGCGGCCAGGCCTCGTCGCGCGTGGCAAGGATCTGGTTGCCCTCGGCCAGCACGGCGAGCAGCTTGGCAAGCTCGGCCTCGCGACCAGCGAGCTGCTTTTCCGACCAGATGTAGCCGACGAGCGGCGGCGGCGGGGCGATGCCCAGGCCGGCCATCGCTTCCGCCATCGAGACGAGCTCACGGTAGCCGCTGCCCTTGAGGCGGGCCGAGAACGTCCAGAAGTTGAGCGCCGCCTCGACGCGGCCCTGCCGCAGTTGCTCGGTGATGAGGGGGGCTGCGCCGAACACGGCCGTCGTTTGCGTGGCGATATCGAAGCCGGCCGCTTTCTGAGCGTAGGCGCGCAGGAGAATCCAGCTCTTGTCGATCGACGAGCCGGCCACGCCGAGCCGCTGGCCCTTGAGATCGGCGAGTGTCTTGAGCGGGCTCGCCTCGGGCACCATCACCCCGCCGAGCGCCGAGGAATAGGGCGAGAACTTGAGCGGATCGCCGAGCGACCGCTGCCGCATGGCCCACGGCCAGTCGCTCACCACGACGTCGAGATCGCCCGACAGGAGGCCGATGCGGGCAGCTCCCGTCGAGGCGGTATCGACGATCTCCCACTTGAGCCCGGCCTTGTCGGCGAGGCCTTCCGCGCGCACCGTCTCGATCAGCCATGACAGCGACCCGAACTTGAGCGAGCCCACGCGCAGTGGCTTGCCCGCCGCGCCGGCGCGCGAGGGCAGGCCTGACGCGGCAGCCATGGCAAGCCCCGTCAGCACCGCGTCGCGGCGTGTGATGTTCACTTCGTCTCCTCCTCGGTCGCGAGCCGGTTCTTGACGAGCGACCGGATCGCCCGCAGCCAGCTTTCGTCGTTGTTCTGGCGGATGCTGACCGCCATCGACTTGATCACTTCGCCTGTCGTCACGTCGCGCACGAACAAGCTGACGTTGAGCAACAGCTCGGAGGCCTTCTGCACGACGCCCGTGACGGCGAGCTTGGCGCCGGCCGCCTTGGCGATCTCGACCTCGCAGCCATTGCACTTGTTGAACGGCGCGGCTTTCCTGATGTCAGCTTCCCGTGCCGAAATATCAAGCACCTCGTAGCGACCGGTTTCGCTCATCAGTCGCCTGAGCTCGCCTGTCGCGAGGCCGATGCGCGCCTGCTCGGCCTTGGTCGGCTCGGGCACGAGACCGATGTCCCCCATCTGCATCTCGACCTGCATGTCGAGCGGCAGCACGACAGTTGGTATGGGCGTGGGTGTCGCGGCGGCGGCCGAGTCGGGGGCAGCGCACGGCGCCGCGAGGAGAGCAAGCGCTGCACAGCACGAACGGATCAGCCTGTTCGCCATTTCGGTGCCTCGGCATCGTTGATGTCGCGGGTCCAGCCGCCTCGCCGGGGTCGGCGCAAGGCGCACCTGCACGTGTGCTCCCGGACCGGTTGTCGCGGGCTCGTCAGCTCCGGCCGGACGGCGCCCGGCGACACGTGCTGTGCGATGCGGCCCAGAGGACAGTCTGTAGGACGGCCTGAGTGATAGGCCCATCGAGCCGTACCATTCCCCTCGATCAGCGACAACTTCCCGATGTTCCCATCGACCATCAGCTATGCTGATCGTATCGATACTTGTCAGGCCGTCGATTGTAACTATGTTACGATCCAAAAAAGTGCACAGGGAGGTTTCGTGACGATATGTGCCGAGGGCCGTTCGCGGGCCCGGAACGATCAGTGCTGGCAAGTCTCGGTCCGTGCCTCGGCGTGCCTCGCTATCGCCGTGTCGCTGGTCTGCCCGCCCGCGGCTCCGGCCCGTGCGCAAGGCGCCGATCAGCCCGCCGCTGCGGCCAAGCCTGCACCTGCCGCCGAGGTGACGCAGGTCCGCCTCGTTTATCTGCGTGAGGAGCGCGAGCGCCTGCCGCCGCTCTCCCTACTGAGCTTCCCCCCTGACGACGACGGTATCGCGGGCGCGCAACTCGGTATCGACGACAACGAGACCACCGGCCGCTTTCTGAAGCAAAGCTTCAGTCTCGACGTTGCCTCCTCGCCCAAGCGCGAGGACCTGATCAAGGACGCGCTTGCCGCCGCCGACAGCGGCATCGGCTTCTTCATCGTCGACGCCAGCGCCGACACCTTGCTCGCCCTCTCGGATGCGTTGAAGGACAAGAACGCAGTTCTGTTCAACGCGGGTGCGCGCGACGAGCGCCTGCGCGAGGAGGACTGCCGCCTCAACATCAAGCACACGTCGGCCTCGTATACGATGCTGACCGACGCACTTGCCCAGTATCTGGCCTGGAAGCGCTGGGGCAAGACCGTGCTCATCAAGGGCCCGACACCGCAGGACGAGCAGTACGCCGCAGCCCTGCGCCGCTCCATGGCTCGCTTCGGCCTCAAGATCCTGACTGAAAAGACGTTCGAGTACGCGCCGGGCAGCCGGCGCAGCGATGGCGGTTTCGAGCAGGTGCAGCAGCAGATCCCCTCGTTCACGCAGGATCTGCCCGATCACGACGTGCTGCTCGTCGCCGACGAGGTCGCACAGTTCGGCGACTATTTCCCCTATCGCACCTGGACGCCACGGCCGGTCGCCGGCACGCACGGCCTCTACCCGACCACCTGGCATCCGGCCTCCGAGTTGTGGGGGGCGACGCAGTTCCAGAACCGCTTCCGGCGCAAGTCGGAGCGCACGATGCGCCCGCTCGACTATGCGGCCTGGATGGCGGTCCGCTCGATCGGCGAGGCGGCCACGCGCACGAAGTCGGGCGATCCGAAGATTCTGATCGACTACATGCTGTCGGATAAGTTCGAGCTTGCCGCCTTCAAGGGCCAGAAGCTGACTTATCGGCCCTGGAACGCGCAGATCCGCCAGCCGATCTTCGTCGCCGCCGCGCCCCTTCACATCTCCGTCTCCCCGCAGCAGGGGTTCCTGCATCAGGTGACGCCGCTCGACACGCTCGGCGTCGACAAGCCCGAGAGCAAGTGCCGGGCCTTCGACGGCAAATGACCCCCATCGATCGTCAACGCCGGCAGCACCTTCGTGCTGCGGACCACAGACAGAGAGAGGCTTAACCCTTGCCGAGCTTTCGCACTCATCTCGCCGGTGCCGCCGCGTTCCTCGCCGCTGCCTGCGCGACGGCGCCCGCCTTCGCCTTCAAGGTGTTCATCTCGAACGAAAAAGAGAACACCATCTCGGTCATCGACAGCGACAAGCTGGAGGTCGTGCACACCATCAAGACCGGCCAGCGGCCGCGCGGCATCATGCTGGCCAAGAACGACACGTGGATCCTCGTCTGCACGAGCGACGACAACCGTGTCGAGGTCTACGACGCCAAGACCTTCGAGTTCATCAAGACGCTGCCCTCAGGGCCCGATCCCGAGCTGTTCGACCTCCACCCGTCCGGCAACCCCCTCTACATCGCCAACGAGGACGACAATATCGTCACGGTCGTCGACATCGATGCGGGCAAGATCCTCGCCGAGGTGCCTGTCGGCGTCGAGCCGGAGGGCATGGGCGTGAGCCCGGACGGCAAGTACGTGGTCAACACGTCCGAGACGACGAACATGGCCCACTTCATCGACACGGCGACCAACGAGACGGTGGCCAACATCCTCGTCGACAACCGCCCGCGCGTCGCCATCTTCAAGTCCGACGGCTCCGAGCTGTGGGTCTCCTCCGAGATCGGCGGCACGCTGTCGATCATCGATCCGGTCAAGAAGGAAGTGACGAAGAAGCTGACCTTCGAGATCCCCGGCATCCCGCCCGAGGCGATCCAGCCTGTCGGAGTGCGCATCACCCGTGACGGCAAGAAGGCCTTCGTCGCGCTCGGGCCCGCCAACCGCATCGCCGTGATCGATGCCGTGGCCCACACGGTGGAGCGGTACATTCTCGTCGGCCAGCGTGTCTGGAACCTCAACTTCACGCCCGATGAGAAGCTCCTATTCACGACCAACGGCGCCTCCAATGACGTCACCGTCATCGATGTCGCCAAGGAGCGGGCGATCAAGTCGATCACCGTCGGGCGCTATCCCTGGGGCGTTGTTTCGGCAAACCATTAACGGGCGAACTTGCCCGCCCTTCGCGGGAAGTCGGCGGGGTTGACCATGTCGCCGTCGCTCGGGCCACTGAGCGTGCCGAACCATCGGCTGCGAAAGTGGACCCGCCGGCACGGCGATCGAGCGCCCGGCACATCATCGGAAAGGTTTCGGGAGACATGACGATCCGATCCATCCTTCTCGGCCTCGGCGGCGCTGCGGCACTTTTCGGCCCTGCGACGGCCGAGGGCTTCCTCGTCGGGCGCATGGAGAAACTGCCCGATATCGAGGTCGGCCTGGGCGATGCGGGCTACGGCGTTTCGACCCACGCCTACAACCTGGAAACCGGCAAGGGCTACCGCCTGTGGATCAAGGCGACGGGTGCCAAGGAATGCGCGTTCAGCGCGCCTGAGTTCTTCCAGAACGTGTGGTTCCGCAAGATCGAGATCGACAAGGTCGAGCTCAAGATCCAGGCCGTCTACGAGATCGAGTTCGAGCGGGAGGGCGGGGCCGAACTCTTCTTCACGCCGATCAAGCCGGGCGAGTATACCTGGGAATGCCGCGGTTTTGCCGACCGGGGCATGACCGGCAAGATCAGCGTGAAGTGACGATGGCCATGAGCGATGGTGGAACAGGAGTAGCCGGCGTGCCTTCGCTCGTGGTGCGCGAGGTGTCGCATCAGTTCGGCGAGACGAAGGTCCTCGACACCGTTTCGCTGACGGTCCCGCAGGGCTCCTTCACGGTCCTGCTCGGCCTCAACGGTGCCGGCAAGTCGACACTGTTTGCTCTCGTCACCCGCCTCTACGACAATACCTCCGGCGAGATCCGCATCCTCGGCAACGACGTGCGCCGCCGGCCCACCGTGGCCTTGCAGCGGCTCGGCGTCGTCTTCCAGTCGCGCACGCTCGATAGCGACCTCACGCTGCGGCAGAACCTGACCTACCACGCCGCATTGCACGGCTACGGGCGTGGCGAGGGCCGCCGCCGCGCGCAAGCCGCCCTCGAGCTCGTCGGTCTCGTCGACAGGGGCGACGAGCGCGTGCGCACGCTTTCCGGCGGCCAGGCCCGCCGCGTCGAGATTGCCCGCTCCATGATGCACGAGCCGGGCCTGCTGCTGCTCGACGAGCCGACGGTGGGTCTCGACATCGGCTCGCGCGAGAGCGTGCTGGACATCGTCCGTGGTCTCGTCTCTCGGCGCTCGCTCGGCGTCCTGTGGGCGACCCACCTGATCGACGAGATCGCCCCGACCGACAGGGTCGTTGTGCTGCACCGCGGCCGCGTGCTCTACGAGGGCGACGTGCCCGGACTGCTGGCCTCGGCAGGCGGTGCCAAGGATATCCGCGACGCGTTCGCACGCCTCACCGGCACCAAAGAGAAGGAGGCGGCATGACCATCGAAGGCGTCGCACGCAGCATCGAGCCCGTCGCCGCCGCCAGTGCCTGGCGGGATCGGCGCATCGGGCTCGGTGGCTACTACGCGTGCTTCTCCGGCATCGTGTGGCGTGAGGTGCTGCGCTTCCTGCATCAGCGCGAGCGCTTCTTCTCCGCACTCGTTCGGCCGCTGGTGTGGCTCTTCATCTTCGCCGCCGGCTTCCGCCAGGTGCTCGGCGTCTCGATCATCCCGCCCTATCAGACGTATGTGCTCTACGAGACCTACGTGACGCCGGGCTTGCTCGGCATGATCCTGCTGTTCAACGCCATGCAATCCTCCCTGTCGATGGTCTACGACCGTGAGACAGGGGCCATGCGCACGCTGCTCGTCAGCCCGTTCCCGCGCTCCTTCCTGCTGACATCGAAGCTGATCGGCGGCGTCGCCGTCGCGCTGTTGCAGGTCTATACGTTCCTGCTCATCGCCTACTTCTGGGAGATTCAGCCGGACGGTGATGCTTTGGGTCCCATCCCGGGCCAGTGGGCGGGCTACATCACCGTCTTCCCGGCCATCGTCCTGGCGGGGCTGATGCTCGGTGCGCTCGCCTTGTTCATGTCCTCGGTGATCCGCCAGCTCGAGAACTTCGCCGGCGTCATGAACTTCGTGATCTTCCCGATGTTCTTCGCCTCCTCCGCGCTCTACCCGCTGTGGCGCATTCGCGAGTCCAGCCCGCTGCTCTACGAGATCTGCAAGCTCAACCCGTTCACGCATGCCGTCGAACTCATCCGTTTCGCCTTCTATGGCCAGTTCGACTTGACCTCGTTCGCCGTTGTGACCGGCTGCACGGTGCTGTTCCTCGGCGGCGCGATCTATGCCTATAACCCGTCGAAAGGATTGATCGGGCGCCGTGGCGGCCCGGGAGGAGGCTGAAGCAATGGGACGGCACATGGAGCGTTGGGTTGGTCGGACCGCGCGCAGGTATGGCGCCGTGACCGGGCTTGCCCTTGCGGGCGCCACTCTTTCCCTGTCGGCTCTTGCGGCGACGCCCGGTACGCCAGGCGCTGCCGATCCCAACGCCAACTGGCCCTGTGTCCAGCACAAGGTCGAGGTGTTGTCGGCATTGCAGATGTGGGACGGGCCGACCATCGATCTTGCCGCCAAGTGGTGGGAGGACGATCCCGTCCGCAAGCTCGTCCCCATTCTCGTCTCGCGCCGCATCGAGCTGCCCGAGGCCGAGAAGGCGATCGAGGCGCTGGCCAAGTCGATGCCCGAGACCGAGCGCGACGCGCGCCTGACGCTTCTGTTCACCGGCGTGCTCGACGAGACCAACAAGGTACGCAAGCGCGTGATCCAGGGCATCGAGCGCTTCCAGGAGCGTCAGGTGGCGCGCGCCCGCCAGCTCGAGGAGCAGGGCATCAGGCTCGCCG
Source organism: Hyphomicrobiaceae bacterium (assembly GCA_033764645.1). Lineage (GTDB taxonomy): Bacteria > Pseudomonadota > Alphaproteobacteria > Rhizobiales > Hyphomicrobiaceae > Filomicrobium. The sequence continues at coordinate 27,288 of JANRIT010000023.1, read as the reverse complement.
ACCTGCACAAGCGCGCCGACAAGGGCGAGGCCGTCACGGACGAGGTCGATCGCCAGCAGCAGGCCTACGACTGGGATGCGCGCGTCTTCAAGGAGCGCCAGGATAACCTGCCGCTCGCCTGCGAGGTGCCGCAACTGATCGAGCAGCGCATCTTCGCGATCGCTCGCGCCATCCGCGCGCACATGAGTTGAGTGAGCCTGCTGCACGACTGCGCCGGGGGGCCGCCGGGCCACCGTCACCAACAGGACGGTCGAGCGTCCCGCCACGGCGCGGTGGTTCCTGATCGGCTCGGCGCGTGCTAAAGCGGCCTCGCTTGGTGCGCGCGAGAGGCGGCACGGCCCCGTAGCTCAGCTGGATAGAGCACTCGCCTTCTAAGCGAGTGGTCGCAGGTTCGAATCCTGCCGGGGTCGCCACGCACGTCGCGAGCCCCCAGGTCCGGTGCCCGAAACCCGATGCGCTCCAGTCGGCGGTTGCCATGCAAATCATACCGGTGCTCGACATCCGCGGTGGCCTCGTCGTCCGCGCGCGCGGCGGCGATCGGTCGAACTATACGCCGATCGCGACGCTGCTGGCGCCGGGGACGAGCCGGCCGGAGGCCATCGTCGCGGGCCTGCTCGGCCTGTGGCCGGGCTTTAGCCATCTCTACATCGCCGATCTCGACGGCATCGAAGGCCACCCGCGCCAGCGCTCTCTCATCCTCGCTCTCGCGCAGCACTTCCCCGAACTCGCCATCCGCCTCGACGACGGCAGCCGCACTCCGGAGGACGTAGCCGATCTCGTGGCGGCCGGCATCCGCCCCGTCATCGGCTCGGAGACGCTGGCGTCGGCCGACGATCTGACGGCCCTCGCCGCGCGCCTGCCGCCGGACAGCTACACCCTGTCGCTCGACTGGCGCGGCGAGGAGCCCTTGGGGCCGCCGCAGGTCTTTGCCGACAGCGCGACATGGCCGGCGGAGATCGTCGTCATGACGCTCGCCCGCGTCGGGGCGGGGCGTGGGCCAGATATCGAGCGCGTTGCCGCCGCCGTCGCTGCGGCAGGCCCCCGCCGCCGCCTGCTGGCGGCCGGTGGCGTGCGCGGACCGGAAGACGTCGCGGCCCTCGCGACGGCCGGTGCGGCCGGCGTTCTCGTCGCCACCGCCCTCCACGACGGCGGCCTGACCGGCCACGATGTTGCGACGCTGACGGCGGTTCCTCGATCGTAACGTGAACGCGACCGCCGACGAAAAGAGCCGGCCGCCACAGGGGACGACCGGCTCGGAGTTGGCTTTCGCCAGTCCTCTCGCGAGGGCTGGTATTTCGATCAGGGCTGTCGCCAGTTCAGAGCCCGCAAGCCTCGCTGAGGCTCGGACGCGTCAACCTGACCAACGCCCCGAGAGCAGACGACCCAATCGCTGGAGCAGACCCGCTTTCATCGGCGGGGCTTTGTACTGCTGCTCCGGATGGTTTCCGCTCTACGTGTTCGCACCGAAGGGGTGCTTGGCGGTGTTGCGCTGGGCGGTCGCCTCGGCAGCCGTCGGCTTGCCGGCGACGGCGCGCTCGATCGCCTCCTTGGTGGCGCGATAGTTGTAGTCCTGGATCTTGGCGTCGTCGGCCGCTTCCCAGTGGATGAACACGCCGACCGCGACATAGAGGTCGTCAGCTTCGTTGGCCGGGATGGTGCCCTCGGCGACGCAGTCCTGCACGGCCTTGGCGACGCCGTACTGCGCGGGTCCGAACATCTGGACGGCCTGGCGCGCGTCCTTGATCGTGACCTTGTTGTAGAGGATCGTGTTGGGCTTGCACGGCAGGTTCGGCGCGATCACGGCGAGGAGCGTCGTGAAGCCGTCCTTGTTGTTGGTGAGGGCGTTGCAGAACGCCGTCTCGGCAGCCGAACCGCGCGGCCCGATGATGAGGTCGATGTGCGCGACCTCGTTGCCGTCGCCGACGAGCGACTCGCCGACCATCACCTTGTTGATCTTGGCCATGTCAGGAATTCCTCCCAAGCTAGAAACGTGAGACCAGCGCCCGGGAAGTCGTGCCCCGGAGCTCGCGGTCTCGCCCAAACCGTGACTATCCTAGTTAACAGCGAACGGAGAGCGGTACCCCGAACCGGTTGGCCAGATAGCGGCGCCGTCTGGCGCCGGCGGTAATTAGCCTGAGGCTTCGACTTTAGACAAGCCTCGATTGCCGCGGCGAAGCCGACAACAGGCCCTGCAAAGCCTCCGCGAACAGCGTTGCAACGACGAGATCGGCCGTGGTCCCCGGATTGATCCCGCGTGCCTTCAGACCGGTGTCGAAGGCGAGAAGTGTGGCAAGGCCGACCTCGTGTTTTTGCTGCAACCAGAGGTCGAGGTGATGGGCGGCCTCCCCTTGCACGCTAACGGCGGCGTCCATGCCGAACTTGCGCGCGATATGGCTGTCGGGATAGCGCGCCAGCACCTCCATGTGCAGCGCGGTGATCGCAAGATCAGGGCGGGGCGCAGCCTCCCGCGCACGCGCCAGCGCAGGCAGAGTAAAGTCGAAGATATCGCCAAAGCCCGTCACGTAGGCCAGCGCGATACGGTCCCGTCCGGCGGCGAGTGCCATCGCATCGTGCAGGGAAAGGTGCGATGGCGCCCTCACATCGCCCTCGGCCACCGACCCCAGCCCGCCCGGATTGGCCGCCGCGATGGCGGCGAACGCCGCCGTGGCATCGCCCGGCGTGAGGCTGCCGAGAACGCCGCCGAGGCTGTCACGCAGTGTGCGCGAAGGCCTTGCATCGAGCGCCCGCTCCGCCGCCAGCGCCAGCGGCGCGGCGAGCAGCACGATACCGAGGTTCGTATTGCAGCCGGCCGCCGCCAGGCTTGCCGCCACGGCGCCGAGGATACGCTCGCCGACCGGCCGGCCACGAGCTGCGACGTGCGGAGCAGCAGCGACCGCTGCGGCCTCGAACTGGGCGACCTCCATGCCGTGACCTGCGGCGTGAATATGGACGTTGCCGGGCTTGAGCGCGCCGAGTTCGGCGCGGCAGGCGGCGAGGAAGGCCGCGGCGACCGCCGCCGAGGTCGCGCCGCCGTCGGCAGAGCCGGCCTGTGCGCCGCTCGCGCTGGCGCCTGAGGCGTCGTTACCACTCACGGCGATGCTCTAGCCGCCGGTGCGGCCACCGCCACAGCCGTACCCGTGACGGCTGCGATGAAGTCCTCGGCCAGCCGCTCGGCGATGTCGACGTCGGTCACCGACTGCAATCCCTTCCAGGCCGGATTGGAGTTGATCTCCAGCACGAGCAGGCGGCCGTCGGCGGCGGCAATGAGATCGACGCCGGCGTAATCGGCCCCGACGGCGGCGGCGGCCTCGACGGCGAGCCGTTCAGCGGGCGGGCTGACGACGAGGCGCGATGGTGTGGCGCCCTGGTGCACGTTGGTGATCCATGTCCGGCTTCTGCGCGCCATGCCGGCCACCACGCGGCCCGCCGACACGAACACCCGCCAGTCCTCGTGCTCATCGGCATCGGCTGCGCGCAGGTACTCCTGCATGTAGTAGACGCCCGCCACATCGCTCTCTGGCGGCAGCGCGTCGGCCGCCTCGATGCGCCTGACGCCGTTGCCCTGGCTGCCGAACATCGGCTTGACGACGAGCGGCATCGGGCGACCGCGCGCATGGCATAGGGCGCGCTCCCGGCCCTCGACCGTTCGCGTCAGCGGCACGGGCAGTCCCGCCTGCTGCAACAGGAAAGTCGCCATGGACTTGTCGACGCAGCGCTCGATTGCGCGTGCCGAGTTCCACACCCTGACGCCGGCGTGGGCGAGCGCATGCAGGATGCCGAGCCGCAGCGTGATCTGCTCGAGCGTGCCGGTCGACACCGCGCGCACGAAGGCGCCATCCGGCAGCCGGTCGGGAAAGCCCGGAATGTGGATGCCGTCGGCGCGACCCGTATCGAAGGCGCAGTGGGGCAGCGACGTGACGACGACCTCGGCACCGCGCGCGCGCAGGGCGCGGCCGAGACGCGCTGCGTGCCAGTCCCCGCCGTTGTCTTCCACGAAGATGACGACCCTGGGCGGTGCCGCCGTCACGGCGCGGTCGTCGTCCCGTCCCGCCTCAGCGGAAGCTCTGATCGACGATGTCGGGGGCGAGCCTTCCGGCATGGAACGAGCGGCCTGTGTCGAGGTTGGAGACGGTGACGACGGCGGGCGAGAAGAGCATGGCGTCGATCTTGTAGAAGTCGCCGCCGACGGCGGCAAACGTCTCGGCGAAGGGCTTGCCGTAGGACGTCGAGCGCTCCGATGGCAAGTCGTTGGCGAGCTTTTCGGCGGCGGCATCCGAGCCGCGCACGAAAAGGCCGATGCGCCCGCCGTAGATGATGCCGTCGTTGGTGCGGCCCATGGCGGTGACGAAGTCCGGGATCGGCGGGGCGAGTGGGGCCGTGCCGTAGCCGTCGACGATGTCGGTCAGCGGAAAGTGCAGCGCGTGCGCCTTGTGCAGGGCGACCTCGAGCACGCGCGCGGCGATCTGCACCGTGCCGGCGAGGCTGCCGGTCGGGGCGAACAGGATCGTCAGGTTCGAGGGGAGGATCTTGCATGCCTCCGCCACCTTGCGCGCGACGGCGGCCGGCGGCGCCTTGTCGCCCTCGATGACGAGGAAGCCGCGATGATGGTCATCGGCATAGCCGAGTTCCTTGTAGAGGTCCTCGACCCGCGACAGGGCGCGCGCCGGACCTGAGCCGAGCGCGAAGAAGCCGGTCGCCTCGTCCTGGATGGTCCAGCCGGCATACTGGCTGCCGAGACAGGAGACGACCGGGTTCGACGCATGCACGACGACGCCGAGCGGCCATTTGGCAAGCGGCGAGGCAGCGGTGATCTGCACCTCTCCGATGCCGCCCATGCAGATGGCGCCGAGCCGCCGGCCAAGTTCGAGCGATCCCGGCACGGCCGCGCCGCAGTCGATCAGGGTCTCCCCCGCCTCTCCTATCGACACCCTGGCGCGCAGCGCGCCGGCCTCCGCGATGATGCGATCGACGATGGCGGCGGCGCGCGCGTTGACGCTGACGGCCTCGGCGGGTGTGGTCGGCATGGCGGGCTTCCTCACATGTTCAATTACCCTCGGTTCGATCCGAGTGTCGTGCAGGGTGTTTTCTCAGCGCTCTGCCGTAACGGCAAGCCGCTGTGACAAAACTTCCTGCCGTTCGAGGCAGACGCGGCGGGCCTCTGTGGCCGTCGTGCCCTCGCCGTGCACGGTGACGATTGGTGCGCCGGCCGGGATCGCCGTGCCGGGCAGAGGGATATCACTGACCCAGATCGGCCAGTCGAGCGCCGGCGCGGTGAGCGGGCCGGCATCGGCGTAGACGTAGGCCGAGGCGCGCGGTCGCGGCTGCCAGGAGCGGGCGAGGAGCGCGACCGCATCCTCCCCCCGCGCGGCGGCGACGTGCGCTGAAAACAGGCTGCCGGCTTCGTCGTCGAGGATGTCGAGTGTCGCCCCCGGCCGTGGATTGACCTCGATCAGGTAGGCTTCGCCGTCGGCGTCGATGATGAAGTCGAGGGAAGCGAGCCCGACGAGCCCGAGCCGTCGCGTGACGGCGAGGGAGGCATCGACGAGACGCGCCTCGAGGTCGGCGTCCACGCTATCGGTCGAGACACTGCCGCCGTAGCGGAACGCGGCCTTCGCGATAGGGTTCGTCCACGACCGCGTGAAGGCGAACGCCGGTCCCGTGCGCCCGCACAGCGCCATGACCGAAAGGCTCTCTCCTGCGATGTGGCGCTGCACATAGCGGCCGGTTCCGGGCGCGGCACCAGGCCGCGCGCGGCGCACGTGCGCTCCGCCAGAGCCGCCGATCCGCTTGCTGATCCAGCCTTCGCCGCTCGTGGTCCCGTGCCACATCGTATCGGGGTGGACGATGCCGAGGTCGGCCAGCATCGGAAAGAACAACTCCGGCCGCTTGGCCGCGCCGACGACGACTTCGCTACAGCCGAGGAGCCGCACGCGCTGTGCGAGCGCCGCCAGGAGCTGGGGCCGGTCCTCGAAACCGGCACCCGTGACGAGGCCGACGGGCTCGCGCGGGCTCCTGGCCAGCAGTTCCTCGACGGCGCGCAGCACCTGTGCGCCTGCGAAACCCCGCCGCGCCGCGCCCGCTACCCTCACGACCGCGCCGTCGGCGCAGGAGAGCGTATCGGCATCCCCGAAAGCATCGATGACGAGCGGTCGGTAGCCGGCGCGCCGGGCGGACGCCGCCAGCGCCCGCCCGGAATAGGCGGCGATGAGGACAGGCTCGCCCGTCAAGTGGCGATCGAGCGGGCGAGCGCGAAGGCCTCCCGGAAGTCGATGTAGAGGGGCTTGTCGGAGGCCAGCATGCGCTTGAAGAGGCCCGATTCCGTCTTGTACTTGACGTCGCCGATGGCGAGCGGGCCGACGCCGAGCGTCGTCATGCAGCCCGGCAGCAGTTCACCGTTCATGAAGAGGCCCATTCCCTCCACGCCCGCCGGCGGCACGGCGTTGACGTCGGCGGTGACGAGCAGGTTGCGCGCCCCTTTCAGGTCCTCGTTGCTGAGGATCTGCACGCCCGCCGCGGCCGCCGCGAACACGATCTCCGCGCGCGACATGATATCGGCCTTCTGGGCCGGGTTCTCGCCCGGCACGGGCTTCAGATCGACGCCGAAGCGCTGCTTGGCCGCGTCCGATGTCTTCACCACGCGGTCAAAGCCCCGATGGGCCACCATCTCGACCTCCGCTCCCTCCAGGGCGGCGATGACGGCGGACGCGAAGCCGACGACACCGGTCGCTCCGAACACCGTGACCTTAGTTCCCGCCCAGCCCTTGTTGAAGCGCGTCTTCATGACTTTCTCGACGCACGCGACCATTGCCGCTGCCGTCGTGAACGAGCCCGCCGGATCGGCGAACACCGACACCTCGAACGGCGGCACCATCGCTTCCTTGGCCGTCTGCAGCATGTCGAGGGCGACGAGCGCGTCCTTGCCGCCGATGAAAAAGCCCGTCTTCACGCCGTACTCCGGCGGCCGCGAGAAGATCGCGTCCTGCACGAGCGCGCGCACTTCGGTCGGCTCGACGTTGATATAGGGGATGATCACCTTGTAGCCGGCGTCCGCGGCCATGTTCACGTCGAACGGGCTCATGTGCTTTTGCGGCGCGAGCATGTGCAGGATGGGTGTCGCTTCGCTCATCGCTGGTTCTTTCCTTTGGTTTTTTATGTCCTTGCAGCGCCCGGCGGTGTCGCGACCGTTGCCCCACTATTGCGACCGGCGACGACCCTCAGTTCGAGCCCCTCGCGTTTAGCGTCTCGTCCGAAAGAATGATAGAGCCGTTCGGCCTCCTCCGGGGTGGCCGTGAAGCAGAACCCGGTCGGCCCCCACGAGCTCTGCCCGATGCCGAGAGCTCCCGCGCGCTGCAGGCGCTCGAGGAAGGCGCCGACCCTGGCGCTCGCCCAGCGGCCACCTTGGGCCGGCGCGAAGTGATCTCCCGTGATCGCCTGTATTTCGGCGACGGCGGCCCCGAAATTCGTGATGTCGCGCTCGGCCAGCGCCGGCAGCAGTCGCATCAGCGTCAGCCGGCACAGGTGCGCGCTCGTCTCGGCACGCATGGGAGGCAGCGTGGCGAAGGCCTCCACCTCGCGTTCGCCGTGCACGCCGGCGTTGCCCGGATCGAGAACCAGCAGGATGCGCCATGCCGGCGGGAAGCGATGCCGGGTCAGGACCGGTGCGGACGGTCCCTCGGGACGGCGCCCGCCGTCGACCGCGAAGCCTCCCGTGGCGAACGCCGCCATGCCGATTGCCGACCGCGCGCCGCGCTCCTGCACCTCGCCCAGACGGACCACATCGATGCCGCCGCCGTGGAGCGCGGAGAGTGCGGCCCCGATGGCGAGCGCGAGTTGCGTCCCCGAGCCCAGCCCCGCGTGCGCCGGGATCGCTTCGAGGATGGTGAGGTGGACCGGTGCCGCAACCCCGAGTGCCGATCGGAAGCGGTCGAGGGCGCGGCTGGCCCGTTCGCGCTCGATCCCGCTCACCATGTCGGCTCGCGCATGGCTGAGTTCGATGACGGTCGCCGGCTGATCGATCGCAAGACCGAGCGATCCGAAGCGCCGCTCGAGGCTGCCATTGAGATCGAGGAAGCCCAGGTGCAGGCGCGCTGGAGCGAGAACACGGACGGCAGGGGCTGGGCTGGGGCTCGTCATCGAGGCTGGGGTCTCCGCGCCCCCGAGGCATTTGCCAGCGGGTCTCGGCCCGTTCTAGTTTCTTTCTGATATTGTCTTCGTCTTAAGCAGGGTGACGGCGCCTGTCCACGCCGTCACGATCCGGAGGTCACGTCATGAGCCCGCGCGAAGCTGCTATGTCCGAAGCCGAGGTGACGGCCTGGCTTTCCGACCATCTGCCGTCGTGGCGGCTCGAGGATGGCTGGGTGCGACGCACCTACAAGACGGCGAGCTGGAAAGGCACACTGATGGTCATCAATACCGTCGGCCATCTCGCCGAGGCGGCCTGGCACCACCCCGACATCACCGCGTCCTATGCCTGGGTCGAGGTTCGGCTGGTGACCCATTCCGCCAAGGGCATCACCATGAAGGATCTGGAACTCGCCCGGAAGATCGAGGATGTGATCGGCTGGCAGCCCGGCAAGGACGGCGGGGCGCTCGACGGTACACCGGAAGGCGACATGCGCTTTGCCTACATCAAGTATGACTGAGGCATCCGTGGCGCACGATAAGCTGCCGTTGAGCGCTGGCGCTGCGGTCGATCGTGGACTCATTGCCGACGGTACCCTGCCGGTCGGCGATGCCCTCGTCGCGCTGGGCTCCAATATTGGCGACAAGGCGGCCAACGTCCGCCAAGCGCTCGCACTCCTGACGCAGGAGGGCGATATCCGCCTGCTCGCCTCTTCGCGCATCTTCAAGACGCCGCCGTGGGGCAAGACCGATCAGGACTGGTTCGTCAATGCCGCAGCGCGGGTCGGCACGAGCCTGTCGCCGCATCAGTTGCTGGGGCGCTGCCTCGCCATCGAGCGGGCGATGGGGCGCGAGCGCGGCGAGAAGTGGGGCCCGCGCGTCATCGACCTGGACGTGCTCGCCCACGGCCCGACGCGCATCAGCGACAAGGACCTGACCTTGCCGCACCCCTATATCACTGAGCGCGCGTTCGTGCTCGCCCCGCTCTCCGATGTCGCCCCCGAGTTTGTCATCAAGGGCCGCACGGTCGACCAGTGGCTCGCCGCGATCGACCGCAGCGGTGTCGAGCCGATGTGAAGCGCGTGACGGCCTGACCCGGCGCGGCGCACCGCACGCCGACAACAACGCCGCGCCCACTGCAGTGGACGCGGCGTTGCAATTCACGGCGTGCGCTTGCGGGGGGACGCGCGCTTACTTCTGCGTGGCGAGGTAGGCGATGATGTTCTTGCGGTCGGCTTCGTCCTTGAGGCCGGCGAACACCATCTTGTTGCCCGGGATCTTCTCCTTGGGGTTCTCGAGGTAGGCGCTCAGCGTCGCCTCGTCCCAGGTGAGACCGGAGTTCTTCATGGCGTCCGAATAAGCGAAGCCTTCGACCGTGCCGGCCTTGCGGCCGACGACACCGTTGAGTTGCGGACCGACCTTGTTCTTGGCGTCGGGACCGACAGCGTGGCAGGCGCGACACTTCTTGAACACATCCTGGCCGGCGGCTGCGTCCTGAGCCTGGGCGACGGACGGGGCAGCGAGCAGGATGGCGAGTGCGAGAGCTTTCCTGAGCATTGCGAGACGTTCTCCCTCGGGTCTGTTTTGTTTGATTGCCGCAGGCGGCACCTAACAGGATCGTGGCGCAGTGTGGCAACACCAATATGTATGGTGCGTGAACATGCCCCAGATACCAAGGAAGCTGTTGTTCCGACACTCGCAATTCGGCTGATGCCGATGCCGCGCCGGGCTACGCCATCTCGCCCGCCTTGGCCCCGCCCATGCGCCGGAATACGAATTCTGGCGGAGCGTCGTGGGATTCGACTTCGGCGACTTTCGCCCACTCGGCATGCAGCGGCGACAGCGAGCAGGCCGGATCGGTGTTGGCGGCATCCCCCGTGAGCGCGAACGCCTGGCAGCGGCAGCCGCCGTAGTCGGTCTCCTTGCGCGGACAGGAGCGGCAAGGCTCCTTCATCCAGTCGGTGCCGCGGTACTTCTGGAACGCCTGGCCGTTGAGCCAGATGTCGCGCAGGGGTTTGTCGCGGACGTTGTCGAACTCGAGCCCGGGCAGCGACTCTGCGGCGTGGCACGGCAGCACTTTGCCCGACGGCGTCACGTTGATGATGCCTCGCCCCCAGCCGCCCATGCAGGGCTTCGGATACTTCGCATAGTAGTCGGGCACGACGAAATCGATGAGCAGGATGCCCTTCAGCCGCTCACGCGCTTCGTCGACGATGTCGGCGGTGCGCATGAAGGCTTCCCGCGTCGGCATCAGCGCAGCGCGGTTCTTGAGGGCCCAGGCATAATACTGGATGTGGGCGACCTCGAGCCGCCCCGCGCCGATCTCGACGGCGTACTCGATGATGGCCGGCAGGCTCGCGATATTCTGCCGGTGCAGCGGCGCGTTGAGCGTCAGCGGCAGGTCGAGGTCCTTCACCCACTGGGCGACCTCGTGCTTTTTCGCCGCTCCGCCCTTGTAGGCCGCGATGCGGTCGGCGTTGGCCTGATCGACGTCCTGGATCGACAGTTGCACGTGATCGAGGCCGGCATCGCGCAGGGCTGCGAGCCGCTCCTTTTTCAACAGCACGCCTGCGGTGATGAGGTTTGAATAGAGGCCCGCATCGCGCGCGGCCGCCACGATCTCCTCGAGGTCGCGGCGCGCCGTCGGTTCTCCGCCCGACAGGTGGACCTGCAGAATGCCGAGTTCGCCAGCCTGACGCATCACCGACACCCAGTCGGCGGTCGCAAGCTCGCTGTTGACCCGCTCGAGATCGACGGGGTTCGAGCAATACGGACATTGCAGCGGGCAGCGGTGGGTCAATTCGGCCAGAAGCCCGACGGGCGCCCGCGCGCACGCCGTCGCCGCCTCCGGCTCGGGAGCAGCGTCCGGCCCCGGCGCCGGGTCGGCAGCCGCACTCACCTCTCGCACGTGCTCCATCATGATCTGACGACTCCCTTGTCGGCGAGGTCCTGCAGCATGGCCGTCACGTCGGCGAGAATAACGTCGACAGGGGCCTGGTAGTCGGCGGCGAGTTTGGTCGCGATGGCCCCGACGTCACGCGCGCCATCGCACAGCTTGAGCACCTCGACGGCGATGTCGTCGGGCTCGAACACGCGCTCGGGTGCCAGAATGATCCAGCGACCGCGCCCGGCGTCGTGGCGCAGCTTGATATGGGCGGGCAGCTTCGGCACGGTCTTTTCGCCGATCATGAGCCGCGTCGGCTTCTCCCGCTCAGCCATGGTCGACCCCGGTACGGAAGGCGCCGGGCGGGATGTTGCCGGGCGCCACGTAGGCGTGATGCAGCGCGTCGAGCTGGACCCATAGCACGTTGCACTTGAAGCGGACGGCGTCGACGCAGGCTTCCTGCTCGGCACGCGTCCTGGCGTGCGCCTTGATGTAGTCGAGCGCGAAGTCCGCATCGCGGGGCGCCTGCGCGAGACGGCGCTTGAAGTAGGCCATCACGCCGTCGTCGATGAAGTCGTAGTTCTCGAGCATGCCGGCGATCCGCTCTTTGTGGATCTTCGGGGCGAACAGTTCGGTGAGCGAGGATGCGACGGCGACGACGAGTGGCTCGTCGCGCACGAAGTTGACGTAGGCCTCGACGGCGAACCGTGTGGCGGGCAGCGCGCCGCGCCGGCTGATCACATAGTCGCGGTCGAGCCCGAGCCCGTCGGTCAGGACGAGCCAGCGCTCGATGCCGCCCGGCTCGTCGGGTCCCGTGCCGTCATGATCGAGGATGCGGTGCATCCATTCCCGGCGCAGTTCCCGGTCATGGCAGCGCGCCAGCAGGGCAGCATCCTTGCGCGGCACGGCCGACTGGTAGCAGTAGCGGTTGAGCGCCCACGCCTGCACTTGGCCCTTATTGAGGTGGCCGCCGTGCAGAAGCTTATGGAACGGGTGCTTGTCGTGGTAGCGCTCCTCGCCGACGGCGCGGACGGCGGCCTCGAAGGCCTCGAGGCTCATCGGCTCCTGGTCGATGCGGTCGTCCTTGGTTCTGACACTCATAGGCTGATCTCCATCCCGTCGTGTCCAACTTCCCAGCCGGCTGCGGTGACGCTGCGGCGCTCCGCCGAGTTCTCGTCCAGCATGGGGTTGGAGTTGTTGATGTGTACGTAGATCTTGCGGCCGATGCCGAGTTCGCCGAGCGCGGTGATCGAGCCGGCCGGGCCCGACACCGAGATGTGCCCCATGCGCTGGCCGGTTTTCGTCGAAAGCCCCTGCGCGATCATCTCGTCGTCGGTGAACAGTGTGCCGTCGAAGAACAGGAGCGATGCGCCGGCGATGCGGCGGGCCAGCGTCGCGTCGACCTCGGCGCAGCCGGGGATGTAGAAGAACGCTTTCCCGCTCGCTTCATCCGTGATCTCGAGGCCGATGGTGTCGCCGTCCTTCGACCCGTAGTTCTCACTTCCGCTTGCGTCCTCGAGGAAGAGCGCGACTTTGCCGGGAACATTGAAGGCCTTGACGGTGATGCCGAGGGCTTCGTCGTTGGCGCCGGTCAGCGCGAAGGCGGCATCGGTGGGCAGGTTGCGTCGCGGCACCTTGTCGGCGGCGAGTACGTTGAACACCGAGTTCGCATTGATCGTCGCCATGACGCGCGGCGCCGCATAGAGCGCGAACGGCTGGCCTTCGCGCAGGTTGATGAGACCGATGATGTGATCGACATCTGCGTTGGTGACGACGACGGCCTTGATGGGGCTCGCTCGCAGCGGCCCGTCAGCGGCAGGCCACAGGGCTTCGGTCTCGTTGATCTGCTGGCGCAGATCGGGTGAGGCGTTGAGCAGCACCCAGTCGCGGCCGTTGGCGGTCACGGCAAGCGAGGATTGCGTGCGCGCCCTGAGACCGGCCTCGCCGCGCCGTACGCGCGAACTCATGCGGCCGTTGCAGTTCCACTGTGGAAAGCCGCCGCCGGCGGCCGAGCCGAGAATGCGGATGAGCATGGCCGGATGCCTCGCTTCGACGATGGACGCCGATCTGCAGAGCCTGCGCTTCGCGCTCCATCTGGCTCAGGACGCGCCGGGCAGGTCTCCGGACGGGATAGCCGGATCGGGGGGGGGGGCGGCCTATGCTGCCGAGCACTCGCCCCGAAAATAGAAAAGCGGCGGTCGAAATCTCGACCGCCGCCCCTACATGCCGAAGCATGTCGGTCGATCAAGACATCGATTAGATGATGTCGATCTCGGCCGGCAGGTAGGACGTGACCTCGAGGCCAACGTTCTGCTCACGAACCTGCGGCTTGTTCCAGATCTTCATGATGAGTTCCTCCGGTTGAGTGGTTCCACTGTACTTGAAGCTGCCTGCTCCCATTCCCCCAGCGGATCGACCGCTTCAGAGGATGAACTTCAGTGCCTGCTTCCTGGAGGGGATAAAGCACTGCGACCGGTCGCGTGCAAGTGTTCGAACGGTCGATTTCGCTCCAGAACGAAGTAAAAATTCTTATTAGTCTCATTAGGTGCGGGTTTCCGGGAAAAAATTCCCGCAATTGTAGAGTAATAACGTTTCGCTTTGCCCGTAATGAAATAACGTTTGCCGGATGTAATGTTGTTTCATTGCGCGATTGAGCCGGCCCCACCGCGACAACTTCGCCGACAAAAGCGTAATGCTATAACATCTACGTCCTCGTGCCCTGCCGCACTCTCTCCGGCTGCAGGTGCGCCCATCGCGCCGCGCCGAGACCGGCCCATCGGCCCGTGGCGAAGGCGGCCTGCAGCAGATAGCCGCCGGTCGGCGCGTCCCAGTCGATCATCTCGCCCGCGACGAACAGGCCAGGACGATGGCGCAGCATGAGCGTTGGCTCGAGGCTCTCGAACATGACCCCGCCGCTGGTCGAGATCGCCCGATCGAGCCCGGCCAGCCGCTCGACGCGTAACGGCAGGGCCTTGATGAGCCGGGCGAGGTCGGCGGGCGTCGATGGCAGGGCGCCCGCGCCCGGCTCACGCAGCAGCGCGATCTCGACGGGGCTGAGCCCGAGGCGCCGGCGCAGCCAATCGGACGTCGAGTGACGGCCCCGCGGAGCTTCGAGGCGCGCCGCGATGGCCTCAGTGGCGACATCGGGCCTGAGGTCGACGCGCACCAGAACCGGCCAGCACGGCCCGCCATCGGAGTGCTGGCTCGCGGCCCCGGAAGCATCCGTGTCGGGACGCGCCGGCGCGAGGATGGCCCGATTGAGCGCGTAGACCACCCCACCCTCGAGCCCGCTCGCCGTGATCACGGCCTCACCCCGCACGCGCTCGCTCCCGCACGTCATCGCGATGCGCTTCAGCGGCACGCCGGCGAACCGCTCGCGCATGACGGGCGACCACGCGATGACGACGCCGGCGTTGAAGGGCCCGAGCGGCGCGATGCTGGCCCCGGCCTCGTTGAGGAGTTCGACCCAGCGGCCGTCCGAGCCCAGGCGCGGCCAGCTCGCTCCCCCGAGCGCGAGCACCACGGCATTGGCCGCTACCTCCTCGCGTGCCTCCTCACCCGTGCCGACGACGAGCCGGATCGAGGAGCCATCGGCAGGCGCGCCGAACCCGGCGAGCCGCGCCCCGGTCACGAGCCGCACGTCGAGCCCGGCGAGCCGCACGAGCCACTGCCGCAACAGCCCCGAAGCCTTCATCGCGCGCGGAAAGACCCGCCCGCTCGATCCGACGAACGTGGGCTGTCCCAGGCCTTCTGCCCAAGCCACGAGATCGGCCGGCGTGAAGGCCTCGAGCGCAGGCAGCAAGGCTTCGGCCCCGGCCGGACCGTAGCGCGACACGAACGTCGCGAAAGGCTCGCTGTGCGTCAGGTTGAGACCGCCACGCCCGGCCATCAGCAGTTTGCGGCCCGGCGACCGCATGCGCTCTATGATCGTGACGCGGCAGCCCGCGCCCGCCGCGGCCTCGGCAGCCATCAGCCCTGCCGGCCCGGCGCCCACGACGGCGACGTGCGGCTGATCGGCTGGCGCGGGGCTTGCGGCCGCCGCGGCCGGGCTCGCATCCCTCACCACGAACCCGTGTTGGGCATCGACAGCCACGGTTCGACGGGGGGCAGCGGCGCACCCTTTTGCAGGAGCTCGATCGAGATGCCGTCGGGCGAGCGTACGAACGCCATGCGCCCGTCGCGCGGCGGCCGGTTGATGGTGATGCCGGCTGCCGCCAGCGCCGCGCACGTCGCGTTGATGTCGTCGACCTCGTAGGCGAGATGACCGAAATTGCGGCCGCCCGTGTAGGCTTCGGGGTCCCAATTGTAGGTCAGCTCGATCAGCGGTGCGCGCGTCTCCGCAGCGAGCCGGCGATCCTCGGGCGCGGCGAGGAAGATCAGCGTGAAGCGGCCCTGCTCGTTGTCGACACGGCGCATCTCGCGCATGCCGAGTGCCCCGCAGTAGAAGGCGAGGCTCGCCTCGATATTGCTGATGCGGACCATGGTGTGCAGGTAGCGCATGCCATCCTCCATCTGATCGTGCGTGTGATCGTGCATGTGATCGTGATGCGCGCACCCGCAGCGCGAAGATGCCCGCGTGCGCTGCTCACATCTGCCGTCCCGCTGCGCGCGCGGAACGGCTTATCCCAGCCGACAACTGAGTTTCTTCGAATTCGCGAGGTAAAGGCAAAATGTCATTGCGAATCCATGTCAACTATTTTCTTCTCGGCGATTGCCGCGAGACACGCCCAGGACGTTGGGGACAATTCGTCGACAACGCAAGTGAAGTCCCACTCGCATTGTGCGCCGCGAGCCCGGTCCTGCGCGCGTTCGGGCCCGCAGCCGGCGCGGCACGCCCTCCTGATGAACGCCGTACAGTCTGTGGGAAAGCGGTGCGGGTGCGAACGGCTGGTCGCTGCAACACTGATTTTATCCCCACGCTGAAAATCATAAAAAATAGATATTATTCAATGTGTTGATCAGGGTATCCCGACATCTCGTGTGCGCTTCGTGACAGTCTGGCGACGATTGTGCGACGGGTCGAGGGGGTGGTCGGCGACCCCAAAGCTGCTATGGTTCAGTGCTTCCCGAGACGATTCGCGAGGTGAGGGCAAACATCCTCGCGGGGCCGGCATCGGGAAGAAGGCTTGGTTATTGGCCTTGATGTAAATGAACAGCGGCAACGCGGGGTAAGTGCAATGGCAGATTCTAAGTTTCCAGTTGATCCCAATGGTATCGAGCTTTCGCCTCAGGAAGCCTTGGAGAATCTGGAGGAGGCCGGTCTCGAGGTCTTCGAAATCGCCGGTATCATCAAGTGGTTCGACGCGTCCAAGGGCTATGGCTTCATAGTCCCCGATAACGCCCTCGGCGACGTGCTGCTGCACGTCACGTGCCTCAGGGCTGGCGGCTATCAGACCGCCTACGAAGGTGCCCGCATCCACTGTCAGGTGATGCGCCGGCCGAAGGGCATGCAAGCCTTCCGCATCCTGTCCATGGACGAGAGCACGGCCGTCCACCCCTCGGAACTGCCACCTCGTACCCATGTGGTCGTCCAGCCCGAGAGCGACTGGGAGCGCGCCGTGTGCAAGTGGTTCAACCGCGTGCGCGGCTTCGGCTTTCTGACGCGCGGTGAGGGCACGCCCGACATCTTCACCCACATGGAGACGTTGCGCCGCTACGGCTTCACGGAGTTGCGTCCCGGCCAGGTGGTTCAGGTGCGCTACGGCTATGGCGACAAGGGCTGCATGGCAGCCGAGTTGCGCCCCGATACGCAGCAGCCGACGTTCCCCTCCTCGCATTGAGGCAGGTCCGCCGCAGGAGGCAACGTCGCGCCAGGCGGATTTGCGGTCTCATGCACGCTTGCCGGCTCCGGTTCGCCGCAGTACCACGGTACGGCTGATCGGAAATCCTGCCATGGCGAACGACATCATCGTCAGGGTCACCCAGCGGGTGGCCCTGATTTCGTTTCAGGTCGCAGCCGGCGCGGCGCTGTGCCTGGCCGTCATCATGACCTGCGCCCTGATGCTCGCCTCGCGACCCGTCCATGCAGCCGGTCCTGAACGGGAAGCGTTGACCATCGCGACCGTCGATGGTCGCCGGATCGACTTTACCGTCGAAGTGGCGCGCACCCCGCAGCAGAAGTCGTTCGGCCTCATGTTCCGCGAGCGCCTCGCGCCTGGAACCGGCATGCTGTTCCCCTATCCCGCCGCTGACAACGTCACCATGTGGATGCGCAACACGTTGATATCACTGGATATGCTGTTCATCGCCAGCGACGGGCGCATCGCCCGCATCGAAGCACACACCGAGCCGATGTCGGAGCGCATCATCAGTGCGGGCGAACCCGTGACGGGTGTCCTGGAGATCGCCGCCGGCGAAGCCTCACGGCTCGGCATCGCCGCCGGTGACACCGTCATCCATTCGCACTTCAAGGCGCGCTGAGGCGCGCTCAGCCCCAGTCAAGCCTTGCAGACTGAGGGCGTGAGCCGTGAGGCACGCCGCCCGTGCCGACACCGTGTCCCGCGCCGGTGATCCGTCCCGCGTGACGTCGTGCATCTTGACCGCGCCCGAAACTGACGGCACACAACGCGGAGAGTGACGATCGAGCGCGCCAAGCGCTGAGCGTCACCGGACGTCGCCGCCCTGGCACGCAGGCGGGCGCGCAGTCGGGGCATAGCTCAGCCTGGTAGAGCGCCTGCTTTGGGAGCAGGAAGTCGAGAGTTCGAATCCCTCTGCCCCGACCAAATACGTTGAAAGATTTGCGCCCTGACAGCGCTGCACTTTTCCGGCACCGCGTTTCCACCCTACCGAGCGAGCCCGCCCCGATGGTTGCCAAGATCTACCGGCCGGCCAAGACGGCCATGCAGTCCGGCCGCGCAAGGGCCAAGGAGTGGGTTCTCGAGTTCGAGCCGCAGAGCCCGCGCGAGGTCGAGCCGCTGATGGGCTGGACCTCGTCGGGGGATACGACGGCACAAGTGCGTCTCGAGTTCGACAGCCGCGAGGAAGCGATCGCCTACGCCGAGCGCGCAGGCATCCCCTATCGCGTGCATGAGCCCAAGGATCGCGCCGCCGTGCGCAAGTCGTATTCCGACAATTTCAAATATGGCCGCATTGGCCGCTGGACGCATTGATCGGCAGTGGGGAAGTGGACAGCAGGGCCGTAGGTAGTCCTTGGCTGTCCGGCTCACCACCCTGTCGGCGTGACATCGACGACCTGACCGCCGAACTCCTTCCAGCCGTCGGTCCCATCTGGAAACCACACGACGTCGCGATAGCCCCATTCGAGCGCGCGCTTGGCCGCATTCCAGCTCATCCAGCAGTCGCGCAGGCAGAACAGCACGATGGGCTTCGTCTTGTCGTTGCCGGTGAGCACTTCGAGCTGGCTCCTGAAATAAGCCTCGAAGTCTGCATTCAGCACCCCGTAGCCGACGTTCGGCAGCCAGACGGCGCCCTTGATCGTCTCGTGGCGAGGTGTGCGCCAGACCGTCGTCTTGGGCAGCCCGGCGGGCTTGGGCGCTTGCGGAAAGACGTCGATGAACAGCGCGCCTGACCCGTGCAAAGCCTCCGCTGCGGCCGTATCGACGACGCGTGCGCCTTTGAGCGTCGCCGGCACGGGCGCGCGATAGGCCTCGATACGGTAGCTGTCCGGCTCAGCGACGTCCGCCGTTGACGCTGCGGCCCCGGTGGGTTCGGCGGCGTCGAGCGCCGAGTAAGGCAGCGCGAGCGACAAGACCAGCGCGCCGAGCGCAGCGATCACTGCAACTGAACAGCGCTGCCCGTGCCCCGCCCATCCGCCCGCGTCCGCCATGGTTCCCGTTCCTGCCGACCTGCCGCGCTTCCTAACGAAACGTGAATTTAACACTTCGCCCGTTTTCCATGCCGCGTGCCGAAGTTCGACTAACAATCGGTTATGCCGTACAACGAGGCCAGTTCGCTCGGACAAGGACGCAGTCGTCGGCGATGGACCTCAACGCGGCAAAACAGTGGAACAGAGGGGCCTTCTTCCTCACCCGCCTCGCCGCACTGATCTGCTTTGCTGTCGCCGCGCTCCTGTTGATGCTCTCGCTCTCCAATCCGTCCGGAGCGGGCTCAGTCCACGCTCCCGGCGATCCCGTGCTTGAAACTGCTCGCGAAGGTGCTGCTCCCCACGCCTCCGCTCCGCTCTGACGTCGCAACGGGCAGGTGCCGCAACCCTGCTCGGTGCTCTCCGGCCCGACCCGATACGCTGCTCCGCTCCGGCAGTGCTCCACGGCCCCTTCTCGGCGACGAGGAGGGGCCGCTCTCGTTCTGCGCCTGATCTGGCTCGGTGCCAAATCACGGCATCGGGATTGGTCCGGATCCCTTCGGCACGTGATAGCCGCGCTCCACGGCAGGCCGCGCCGCGATCGCCTCGTACCAGCGCCGCGCATTGGGAAACTGGGTGATGTCGACCCGCTGCCAGGCGAAGCGCGACGCCCACGGCCAGGTCGCGATGTCGGCGATGGTATAGTCCCCGGCAAGGTACTCGACCTCGGCGAGGCGACGGTCGAGCACGCCCCACAGGCGTTTGGCTTCCGTGCCGTAGCGCTCCTCCGCGTAGGGCGCCTTGCCGGGGTTGTACTCGAGGAAGTGGTGCGCCTGACCGAGCATCGGCCCGAAGCCGCCCATCTGCCACATCAGCCATTCGACCGTGCGCCAGTGCGCCTCGCCCTCGGCTGGCCAAAGGCGGCCCGTCTTCTGCGCCAGATACATGAGGATCGCACCCGATTCGAACAGCGTCTGGCCCGTGTCGGTGTCGCGGATGGCCGGGATACGGTTGTTGGGGCTGATCTTCAGGAACGCGGGCGCGAACTGTTCGCCCTTGCCGATGTCGATCGGATGGACTGCGTAGGGCAGGCCGACCTCCTCCAGCATGATCGAGACCTTGCGGCCGTTGGGCGTATTCCAGGTGTAGAGTTCGATCATCGTGGTCCGGGCCTCTCGGCAACGTTCGGTTCAGTAGAGGCGCGTCAGCAGCACCCACGCCGTCACCGTGAACGGCGACAGCACCGTCGACACGAGGATGGCGCTGTTCATGAAGCGCGGCTCGCGGTTGTACTCCACACAAAAGAGCGCGAGCAGCACGCCGATGGGTGTCGCGGCGGCCACGACCACGAGGTCGGTCAGGTCGCCGGGCAGGCCCACCGCCAGCGCGAGCGCCCAGGTCAGGGCAGGCGCGATGAGCAGCTTCAGCAGGATGACGAGGGTCAGCCGCGGCAGGCTCAGTTCGCCGGCCGAGCCGTTGGCCAGCTGCGCGCCGAGCACGTAGAGCGCCAGTGGTGGAAAGGTCGCGCCGAGGAACTCGATCGGCGTGGCCAGCACCGGCGGCAGCGGCGTCTCGAAAGCGCGCAGCGTGAGGCCGACGATCACCGACGGGATGACCGGCGTCTCGAAGGCGACGCCGATCTTCGAAAGGACGCCGCGCTTGCCGTCGCCAGGTGCGAGCAGCCACGCGCCGACCGTCACGATGAGCATGGTCATCAGGCTCGTGATGACCGACTGATGCAGGATGAACTCGGGCGGAAAGGCGAGCTGCACCAGCGGGATGCCGTAGTTGCCGACGTTGGCGTAGACGGTTGCCATGGCCATCAGCGGCGCGAAGTGGGCCGGCAGCCGGAACGCCCATGCGGCGAGCCAGCCGACGGGGATCAGCATCGCGAACTGCGCCAGCGTGAACGTGACCGTCGGCGCGATCTCGCCGATCGGCTGCTTGGCCGTCGACAGGTAATGGATGAGGAAGCAGGGCATGATGACGTGCACGAGCAGGCGGTTCATGCTCGCCACGTCGAGGCCGATGCGCCACTGCATGGCATAGCCGAGTGCCGCGATCGCGACGATCGGCAGCGTCACCTTCATGGCGATGTCGAGGAACAGGTCCATGGCGCCCGGCGATGGGGGATCGATGCTCCACTATGCGTTGCCGGACTACCTGGGCAAGGGGGCACGCCGCCGATCGGCTATGCGCCGGCAGAAGCGGTGACGACGTCGCGCGGGCGGTCGCGCCTGCCGCGTTCATTCGCCGGTGCGCGCTTGGCGTGCGCGCCATCGGCGCGGGCAGCGGTGACGCGCAGCGCGGCATCGAGGATCGCTGCCAGCGCGCGCAGCCCGGTTGCGAAATCGCCCGCCGTCGCGACCTGCCCGAGCCTCGACACGTGACGCTGGCGCGGCGCCCGTGGCGCTCTGTCGTGCCCAGCCTGCGCCGCGCCACGACCGATCGCCGCGCGCCGGCCCAGGATGTGCGAGCGGGCCTCGACATCGATCCTGTCGACGCGCACCGAGGCGCGAGCGAGCGCTGGAAGCGCTGCTGGTGGTACGGCGATGACGATCCATCTTCCATCGTCGAGCATGGCGCTGTGGTCCGACCGCAAGCCCTCCTCGACGCCCCCGTCGCGCCAGGTCGCCATCAGCGAGCCGTCGCGCCGCATCGCCTCGAAGGTGCGCCGGTCGACGCGCAAATGGCTATCCTCGCTTGCAGCCGTCGTCACGCGGACCGGGAAGACGAGGCGAGGGTCTCCCGCAAAGCGCCGGCGCAGTGCCGCCACCAGCACGGCATGACCCGAGGTCGCATCGCCGACGACGGCGATGATGCGCCCGGCCGCAGTTCGAGGTGTCGATGCCGACGGCCGACTTTGGCGAGCCACGCCACGACGCTGCCTCGGCTTCTGCTCGTCGCCGCTCATCTGTGAGCCTCCGGAGTTGAGCCTCGCTTCGACACCCCACGAATCAGGACTGTGATCGAGGCTAGGCAGGCTCGATGACAGTGACGAGACGGTCTTTTTGGACGGTCGCTATTCCTCCGGCGCGTTGTGGTCGCAATGTCGCAGGTGCGGCGTTCTGCGGTCGCTGCCGACGCGGTCCTCGCATCGCTTTCTCCGCATCCGTCTCGCGCTCTCGCGTTGCCCGGCACGCGAACACGCTTGACTTACGCCAGCGTCGCCGTGCCAAAAGGAGCGCCGAGGGGGTTCGGCTCGGCTTCGACGAGCGCAGGTGCCTGTGTCGTCCGCACCCAGCCGTTTCGGCAAGGCGTCGGACCTGGGCGCGCCCCGGTGCCTGCCCTCCCCCGACGACAGACGCGACCACAGGGATACGAGATGGCCATCACCACCCAAGCCTTCATCGACAGCATGCGCCAGAGCATGGCGGCGTCGAAGCGCATGGAAGCGCCCTATCGCCATTGGTTCCTCACCGGCTGCATGCCCCAGGCCGCGGTCGAGACAGTGCTTGGCCTGCCGTTCCCCGCGCCGGCGCTGGGTGGACTATCGGGCAAGCGCGAGCTTCATAATGCGACCCGCACCTATTTCGACGCCGGCAACATGGAGAAGTTTCCCGTCTGCCGCGCCCTCAACGAGGCCTTCCAGTCTGACGCCCTGACGCGCGATATCGCGAGCTACTTCGGCACGAGCCTCGATGGCAGCTATCTGCGCGTCGAGTACGCCCAGGATACCGATGGCTTCTGGCTCGAGCCGCATACCGACCTCGGCGTCAAGCTCTTCACGATGCTGCTCTACATCTCGCCCGATCCGCAGCACGCCGAGCTCGGCACCGACATCTATGACAACGATAAGAAGCATGTCGGCCGCTCGCCGTTCGAATCGAACGCGGCGCTCGTGTTCGTGCCCTCCAACATCACCTATCACGGCTTCGAGCCGCGCCGGATCGAGGGCGTGCGCAAGTCTATCATCATCAACTACGTGACGAACGAGTGGCGCGCCCGCGAGCAGCTCGCCTATCCCGAGACGCCGATCCGGCATTGAGCGGCCCGCCTACCACGCGCCGCATGTTGAAGGCTGACGGTTACGGCCGGCGGTCGGGAGGCGGCGGCACAGCATCGCCGCGCGGCCGTTTCGGCCCGAGCAGGAATGCGAGCCGCAGCATGGCGAAGAGCACGACAAGCAGGCCCGCCGAGCCCACGGCGACGATGATCAGAACTGCATTGTCGTCATTCCACCAGCTCATGCTGGTCCACTCCTTTTCGTCATGACCGCGAAGGCGGTCATCCACGCCACGAGCGGCGGTTGAACCGCTCGCTCTACTGCACACCGCCGTAGATGATGCCCTGAAAAATCGACATTGCGTAGACGGCCGCCTCCGCGGCCGTGATGACCACGTCGGATCGAGTCTCCGGAGTTCGTCGTTCGTCTGTCAATGCCGGCGTAGCCGACGTATCCGTCAATGCCGGGGGGGGCACCGGTGTCCGCCACCGCTACCGCTTGTCCAGCCCGCCCTTCACCTCGACGGCGAGGCCTTTCTCCTCGAGGCCGGTGACGACGGCGGCGAGGTGCGCCCGGTCGCGTGTCTCGACGACGACGTGCAACTCGGTGCCCTTGGCCGGCAGGTCGGTGAACACGCGCTGGTGGTAGACCTCGACGACGTTGGCGCCGGCCGCCGCGATGGTTGCGGCGACGATGGCGAGCTGGCCCGGCTTGTCGGGGATGTCGATCGAAAGCTGCGCGAGCCGGCCCTCGCGCGCGAGTTCCCGCGTCAGGACGCTGGCCAACAGCCGCGTGTCGATATTGCCGCCGCACAGGACGATGCCGACCTTGCGTCCCGTAAAGCGAGCGGGCTCGGCGATCAGCGCGGCCAGCCCCGCGGCGCCAGCGCCCTCCACGAGCGTCTTCTCGATGGTCAGCAGCAGGCTGACGGCACGCTCCAGGTGCGGCTCGTCGACGAGCACGATGTCGTCGACGTAGGCGCGCACGAGGTCGGTCGTAATGCGGCCCGGCGCCTTGACGGCGATGCCTTCGGCGAGCGTGTCGCCGCGCATCGGCCCCGTCTCCCCCATGACCGCGTTGCGCATGGACGGGTAGAGCCGCGCCTGCACGCCGACGATCTCGATGCCGGGCTTCATGGCCTTTGCCGCGACCGCGATGCCCGAGATGAGCCCGCCGCCGCCGATCGGCACGACGAGGCAGTCGAGGTCGGGGCAGTCGCGCAGCATTTCGAGGGCGATGGTGCCCTGGCCGGCGATGACGAGCGGATCGTCGTAGGGGTGGACGAACACGAGCCCGCGCCGCGCGCCCTCCGCGCGGGCGAACGCGGCGGCCTCTTCCAGCGTCGCGCCGACGAGCGCGACCTCCGCGCCGTGCGCCCGCGTGTTCTCGACCTTCACCGTCGGGGTCGCTTCCGGCATGACGATGACGGCGGGAATGCCGAGCCGGCGCGCGTGGTAGGCGACGCCCTGCGCGTGATTGCCCGCCGACATGGCGATGACCCCGCGCGCCTGCTCGTCGGGGGACAGCGCCGACAGCCGGTTGAGCGCGCCGCGCTCCTTGAAGGAGCCCGTGAATTGCAGGTTCTCGAACTTGAGCCAGATGTCTGCCCCGAACATCGCGGACAGCGTGCGGCTCTGGTCGCAGTCCGTATCGACGACCTGGGCGCTGATCGTGCGCGCGGCGTCGTAGATGGCGGCGAGGGTAAGGGGGGTGGGGGTGGGTGGCCCCGTTCTGTCATCCGCTGCCCCGGCCCGGCCGGTCATGGCGTGCGTTCCTTACGGTTGCGTCTCTTGTTGGCAGGGCTAGCATCGGAACGGGGGCCATGGCTAGCGAGTGGCCCGTCAGGCAGCACAGCCGGCCCATGCGTGCAGTGCGAGGGCGTAGTATTTGATGCTCAGGCGGCGTCGCCGCCGAAATTCTTCCGCGGCGCCAAGAGGTTTACTTGCCAAGATGGAGTTGGGGCCAGCTACGAGGCCATAACCTAAAGAAGACGACGGCCATGAGGGTAAAAAAATTCGCTGGCAGGTTACTCATACATCTCCACCTGCTACAGCCTACAACCGTTCATCAATATCATCAATCTGAAGTGCCCGGCTATGGCCCTTCTTTAGGGCGCCCAGCTTCACAATCTGATTCATTCCTCTCAGGGTAGGTTTCCAAAAAATTCCATAGCCATCACTTTCTATGGCGATCAACCCGAGCGCTATCAATTGCATTCTGATCTGATGGCCACAGCGAGATAGTATACGCAACTGCAGAATTCGTTCACTTTCGACTATGCCAAGTTCTTCCTTGGCGACAATCGAATGAATAAGAACGTTTAGCAGCGCATAGACATCTGTTTCTCTTTTGGTGCCAATTAACGCAGGAATAATCGTAAAAAAGATTTGATCCCATGAAATGGCGACTGTATCCCAGACATCGCGCCCTTTTACCCAGTAGCGAGTGCCAGTCTTACCCACCTTGGCTGTTTGTAGCTCGCAATGGAACTCCAGATGAAACACATCGGCGCCAGATGCAATAGTAGCTTCATCAACTTGAGCTGAAGTAATTGTTGCAAGAGCAGATTTCAACGAAGCATTCTCTTCCCGAAGTTTCAGCAACTCCAGTTCCATGTTCTCGCCTGCAGCATTCGATTTGACCCAACCACCCCGAGGCTCATGCTTCATCAGCTGCGTCAGGCTGCGGCTCAGCTTCGCAGACAGGTCAGTCGGTGCGCTCCAGTACTTGCATACCTTCCTTTCGCACAGTTGTCGGAACGACATGAGCCGGTCTCGACCTTCAGGTGTCGCCTCACAGTGCTCACTTGGTAGTTTTCCTGGGTCTTCGTGAATGAAGGCGATGATTGGTTTGCCGCAATCAATTGCGTAACGATACTCCATTTCAGTGTAGCTGATCTGCTTCTCAGGATGTAGGGTCCCGTATCGGCCGCCCACAATCACTACATAGTAGTCGGATTCGTCAATAATCTTCTTTATCCAACTCCATTGCTGGTCGTTTGCGGCGGGAAACAACTCCATGCCGGCGGGCATACAATCGAGTTCAAGTAAAGCCTGAATAGCTTCACTGCGAGCCTCCTGCAAATCGGTATATGTCGAGCTAAGGAAAACTTGGTAGCGTTTATTCATAATCGGATCGGTCTCCCCAAGGGTTGACGTCTGGAAGAAGAGTAACCATAGCGGCGCCGGCGTGCGATCATGGTCATGCCAAAGAGATGGGCGGCAGCTCTCGGCTTAAACTGTCATCGCGGGGCTTGTCCCCGCGATCCATTTGTCTACAGACTCAAATCGGGCCGACCGGGCGCACCCCAGTCAGCGACGGGTAGAGGTCCATCCAATGCGGGTTGTCGTGCTCGATCAGATTAGTCTTCCAGACACGCGGCCACTCCTTCATCGTCTTCTCGCGCTGGATGGCTTCGCGGATGTCGGTGCATGGCTCGTACCGCACCAGCGTATGCACCTTGTACCTCCGGGTGAAACTCCACCCCTCCCCCGTGCAGTGTTGCTTGATGCGGCGGATGATATCGTTGGTCACGCCGATATACAGGGTGCCGTAGGGCTTGCTCGCGAGCATGGTGACGAAAAAGGTCTGCATGGCTGTGCTCCGCTCTGAGCGTGAACATGCAGCGTGATGGATCGCGGGGACAAGCCCCGCGATGACATCGTCGTGGTACATAACTTCCGCTCCGAGCCCATCTCGCGCACCCCCCTACCCCCCTCTCAACCCCGCCACCACCGCCTCCGCGAGAGCTCGCGCCGCCGGCTTCGGGAACCGCACCGGCCGCGTCACGACGTGCACGGGCACCTCGGTGTCGTCCCAATCGCTCAGCACAGCCCGCACCGCCTTCTTCCGTAGCGCATCCGCCGCCTGGTAGCTCAGCACGCGCGTGATGCCGAGCCCGGCGGCGGCGGCGTCGACGGCGGCGTCCGCCGTATCGACGACGAGCCGCGCGGCGACCGGCACCGCGACGCGGCCGTGCGCGCCACTCCTGAACACCCACGTCGCGGCCCTGTCCAGGCCGGCGAACTGAATCGCGTCGTGCCCGGCGAGGTCGCGCGGCTCGACGGGCTCGCCCCGGCGACGCAGGTAGGAGGGGGCCGCGCACACGACATGCCGCAGGCCGCCGGCGCGCGTGGCGATCAGCGTCGAATCCGGCAGCGCGCCGACCCGCACCGCCAGATCGACCCCCTCCTCGACGAGATCGACCACGCGGTCGGTCAGCATCAGCCGGACATCGACCTTGCTGTGCGCGGCGAGGAAGCGGGCGATCACCGGCAGCACATGCAGCCGGCCGAACAGGGTCGGCGCCGTCACGGTGAGCGCGCCGGCGAGTTCCCCCGCCGCGCCACCGCGCAGCGCTCCCTCGACGCTCGCGATCTCCTCGAGCACGCGCCGGCAGACGTCGAGGTAGCGCCGGCCGGCGTCGGTCAGGGCGTGGGAGCGCGTCGTGCGCGTGACGAGGCTCGCGCCGAGCGCGGCTTCGAGCGCGGCGAGCTGCCGGCTGACCGTGGTCACCGGCTGGCCGAGCTTGCGCGCGGCCGCCGACAGGCTGCCCGCCTGCGCCACCGCGACGAA
>JANRIT010000015.1:0-29974 GCA_033764645.1 Hyphomicrobiaceae bacterium | reverse complement strand
GCCTTCATCGACCACGGCAAGCCGGACGACATGTATGCCGCCGCCGGGCTTGCGGCGCCGAGCATTGTCGATACGGTTTTCAAGGCATTGGGCCGCGGCAAGCTGATCGGCGAGATCGGTGGCGAGCGGGCGTAAGCCGGGCGCGCCCGCGTCTTCGCAGGGCTCTGCGGGGCAGCGCTTGGGAAGGTGGCCTCAGGCGTAACGGGCTTGTTGTGAAGTTGCTGCGGTCGCCCGAGCCGAGCGCTTCGTCCACTGCCACTCTCAATCCCCGCAGGTCCCTGATGGAACACGTCTCGCTTTTGCAGGTCGCGCTGTTGCTTGCGGCGGCCGCTATCGCGGCGCCGATCGCGCGATGGCTGAAAGTCGGTACCGTGCTCGGCTATCTGGTCGCTGGCGTGGCGCTCGGGCCGTTCGGCATCGGCCAAGCGTTCTCCGTCTATCAGGCCAAGGAAATCCTGCACATCGCCGAGTTCGGCGTGGTGCTGCTGTTGTTCCTCATCGGGCTCGAACTTCGACCGACGCGGCTCTGGTCGATGCGCGCCTCGATCTTCGGCGCCGGCACGGCGCAAGTCGCGGCGACCGCGGCCGTGCTGACGGGCGCCGGGCTCCTGCTCGGGGCGCCCCTACTCCTGTCGCTGTTCCTCGGCCTGGCGCTCGCCCTGTCCTCGACCGCGTTCGCGTTGCAGGTGCTCGAGGAGAAGAAGGAACTGACCACGCGCCACGGCCGGCTCGCCTTTTCGGTGCTGCTGTTCCAGGATCTGGCGGCCATTCCGCTCATTGCCATGGTGCCGTTGTTTGCGGTGACGAGCGGCGTGGGTGCCGGCATGTCGGCGACAGGGTTCCTCGTCGCGCTCGGCACGATCGCCGGCGTCGTGGTGGTCGGCTACCTGCTCATCGACCGGGGGCTCGCGCTCGTCGCCCGGACGGGCGTGAAGGAGGCGATGACGGCAGCGGCCCTGTTGACCGTGGTCGGCACCGCACTCGTCATGCAACAGGCGGGGCTCTCGGCTTCGCTCGGCGCCTTCATCGCCGGCGCACTGCTGTCGGAATCCTCCTACCGCCACCAGCTCGAGGCCGACCTCAAGCCGTTCGAGGGTCTGCTGCTCGGCCTCTTCTTCACCGCGATCGGCATGTCGCTCAAGCTCGACATCCTGGTGGCCGAGCCGTTGGCGATCCTTGCGCTGACCTTCGGTCTCATCCTGGTGAAGGTCGTTGTGCTCTATGGCCTCGGAGTATGGCAGGGGCTCGAGACGCGCTCGGCCCGGCGCCTCGCCCTCGTGCTGTCCCAGGGCGGCGAGTTCGCCTTCGTCCTGCTCGCGCAGGGCATGCTCGCGAACGTGCTCACGCCCGCCACGGCCGACCTGATGGCAGTCATTGTAACGCTGTCCATGGCCGCGACGCCGCTCCTGCTCATCGCCGACGAATGGCTCATGCCCCCGCGCGAGACGGCCCGCGAGCCCGACACCCTGCCCGAGAACCAGGGCCACGTGATCATTGCCGGCTTCGGCCGCGTCGGGCAGATCGTCGCCCGCGTGCTCAGGGCCAAGCACATTCCCTTCACCGCGCTCGACCTCGACGCCGAGCAGATCGACTTCGTCACACGGTTCGGGTCGGAGGCCTTCTTCGGTGATGCGAGCCGCCTCGACATCCTGGAAGCCGCGCAGGCCGGCAAGGCGCGCGCCTTCGTGCTGGCCATCGACGATGTGGAGGGTTCGGTGCGCACCGCCGAGATCGTCCGCAGGGCCTATCCCGAGCTGCCGATCTACGCACGCGCCCGCAATCGCGTTCACGTCCATCGCCTCATGGAGCTCGGCGTCCGCATCATCCGCCGCGAGACGCTGCTGTCGTCGATCGACCTGACCCGCGAGGTGTTGCGCGGGCTCGGCACGCCCGAGCGCGACGTGCGCTTCGCCATCGACACGTTTGTCGCCCACGACGAGCAGCGGCTGGTGCGCGACTATAAGGACTACAAGGACTTGAAGACCATGCAGGAGCGGGCCCGCACCGACGCCGAGACGCTGGAGAGGCTGTTCGACGAGGATCGCCGCCAGGATGACGCGAAGCCGCTTACCGCGACCGCGGACACGCGCTGATCGAGAACGGCCCGCACACTTTCGACGACGCCGAAGGTGGGGAGAACTCGTTGGGTCGCATCGTGCCACTTCACCGTGACGGTGATAACGTCGGTCACGACCGGCGAGCCCAATTCTCCGCCATCGGTCCGGTGGCGGGCAGCGGGGTAGTAGGCGCTTAACCCTAACGCACTGTCATGTGCCGTTTCGGGCGGCCTGACCGGCTCGAGAGCTCTTTCCGGGTTGAACTTTACCTCCTGTTGGCCAACTGCGGGCTTACTGGCTCGACGTGGTCAACGGGCTCGGACATGCTGTCATTTTCTGTTCATGACGCGGTCGGCGGGATCAGGAGCCTGGAAGGGGCCTGGCGGACGCTGGAGCACGCCTGCGCCGAGCGCTTCACCTATTTCCAGTCCTTCGACTGGTGCGCGACGCTGATCACATCGCAGGGCGGTCATGCTGCGCTGGTGGCCGAGCCGCGCGTCGTCACGATCTGGCGCGGCGGCCGTCTCGTCCTGTTGTGGCCCGGCATGGTGACGACGATGCCGCCTGGGGTGCGTGTGCTGAGCGTTCTCGGGGCGCCGCACAGCCAGTATTGCACGGCGCTGGGAAGCAATGAGCCGTGCGATGCGGCAGTCGCGGCGGCGTTCCGTGGGGCCATTGCGACACAAGGCGATATCGATCTCGTCAGCTTCGATCTCGTGCCGTCCGGCTCGATCCTCGACCAGCTCGTGCGCGACTGGGCGAACGCGGTCGCGGGCGCCAACGAGACGGCCTTCTGCCAGCTCGACAGCTATACGGGCTGGGCCGACCATCAGGCGCGTCTGACGGGCAAGCAGCGGCGCAATCGCCAGCGCCGGCGCAACAAGCTCGCCGAGGTGGGTTGCTTGGACGGCCGTGTCGTCTGGTCGGACGATCATGATCATCAGCGCCTACTCGACTTTGCGCTCGGCTGGAAGCGGACCTGGCTCAAGGAGACCGGCCGCGTCGGTGCCGGCCTTGCGGTGCGCGGTCATGATGCCTTCCTCGCGGCGGTGCCGGGCTCGGCGTCGCGCCGCGACGGGGCCATGCTGCTGTCGCTCGAGATCGACGGCCGGCCGGTTGCTATCGAGGTCGGCTTCCTGCGCGCCGGACACTTCTACTCGTACATGGGCAGCTTCGACTGGGCGCTGCGCGACCTGTCGCCGGGCAAGGTCGCGATGGAGGAGTGCCAGCGCTGGCTGATCGAGAACGGGGCGCACACCTATGACCTGCTGGGCATGCCTGCCGACTACAAGGCGAGCTGGACCAACCAGAGCCTGGGCCTGCGCGGCTACCTGAAGCCCCTGACACTGAAAGGCCGCGTCTTCGGCGAGGGCTGGCTGACGCATCTGCGCCCGGCCCTGAAGGGTACCTACGCGCGCCTGCCGCGGTCCCTGCGGCGTGGCATCGCGGCGCATTGGCTTGGAGCCTGAGGCGATGACAGGTCGTGACGACCAGAGCTCCGCCAGCGCAGCGTCGCCGATCGCGGGCGCTACGCAAGAGCCGGCATGCGCGGGTGGAGCGACGGGGCGCAAGCTGAGCGCCGGACTGATGAGCCCCCGATTCATGCGCGCCCGATTCATGCGTCACCGGCCAATGCGGTCCGGCCTCGTTCGCGCCGGGCTGCTGGTCGGGCTGCGCTGCGCGAGCGCTGGGCTCACCTTCGGCCTGCAGATCTTCCTTGCCCGCATCATGGCGCCGGAGGAGTACGGCTTCTACGTCATCGCGTGGACCGCCCTTCTCGTACTCGGCAGCCTCGCCGGGCTCGGCTTCGCGGAGGCCGCCGTCCGCTTCATCCCGCGTTACGAGGCGCGCGGGCGCACATCGCGGCTGGCGCACTTTCTGGCCATCGGAGCCGCAGCGACCCTCGCTGGCGGGCTGGGGCTCGCGCTCGCTTTCGGCCTCGTCGGCATGCTTGCGCCGCTGGCGCCCGAGTGGCGCGTCGTCGTGTTGATCGTCGCTGCCGGCCTGCCGTTTCTCGCCGTCGAATTCTATGCCGAGGGCGTGGCCCGCGGCTTGGGCTGGTATGGGCTCACGACGGTGCCGTCCTACTTCCTGCGGCCCATCGCCGTGGCGGGCGGAGCGTTCCTCATCGCAGCCGAGACGGGCGCCATCGGCGCGGCGCAGGCCGGCGTGGTGCTCGTTGCTGTCCTGGCTCTGCTGGCGGCCGGCTCGGCCGCGCTGGTCCATCATCGCGTGCGCCGCGTTCTCACCGAGGGCCGCCGGGGCGGGCTGGCGCACCACGAGCGGCCCGGCGCGCGGCTGTGGGTGTGCGCCGCGCTGCCGCTGATGCTGGTCGGCGTCATAGAGGACGTGCTGCACTATGGCGACGTGCTGATCCTCGGCATGTTGCTCGAGCCGGAGGAGGTCGCGGTCTATTTCGCCGCCTCGCGCTCCATGGCGCTGGCGAGCTTCGTCGCCTATGCGTTCTATCTCGTCGCGGGCCGTGATTTCGCCCTGGCGCAGGCGGGCCGCGACCGGCGGCTCCTGGAAACGCGGGTGCGGGCGGCGAGCCGGGCGACATTCTGGTGCACGCTCGCGGCGGTCGTCTTGACGCTTGCCGCGGGGCCGGTGGTGCTGGCGGCGTTCGGCGAGGCGTACCGGGTCGGCTACGCGGTGATGGCGATCCTTGCCGTGGGGTTCGTCGTTCAGGCGACCGCCGGGCAGGCGAGTGAACTGCTGCTCGTCCTGGGACACGCCCGCGCCGTTGTCGCCGTCGGCGCAGCGGCCATCGCCGTCAATGTGCTGATGATCGTCCTGATGGCGCCGCAGTGGGGCATCGTGGGCGGAGCGATCGCTGCCGCCGTGACGATGGCGCTTCGCGCCACCGCCCTCATCCTGGTGTGCCGGGCGAAGACCGGCATTGCCGTCTTCGCGGTCGGCTGGCCGTGGCCTGGCCGATCGCGCGGGGCGACCGCTGCGGCGGCTCCTGCTACTTCACCGTG
This sequence comes from Hyphomicrobiaceae bacterium, assembly GCA_033764645.1. Classification (GTDB taxonomy): domain Bacteria; phylum Pseudomonadota; class Alphaproteobacteria; order Rhizobiales; family Hyphomicrobiaceae; genus Filomicrobium. The sequence continues at coordinate 24,936 of JANRIT010000015.1, read as the reverse complement.
ATCGTAATGATGTCGCTCATCACCGGCGGCTTGTGCGGCACGTGATTGTGATCGCCGAGCACGAGTTGCAGCGTGTGCTTGCCGGGCGTCAGGGTGATCGAGGTCTCGGTCTGGCCGCCGCCGAAATGCTTGTGCTGGTCGTCGGCCGGGATGGGGTTCTCCAGGTCCGTCAGCTTGGTGTCGATGATGAGATGGTGGTGGCCGGTGTGCTGCTTCTCGACGCCGGCAGGCGCGACGCCCATGCCGGCAAGGCCAAAGCGGACCGTCACGGGGCTCGACACCTCCGCGCCGTCCTTGGGCTCGATGAAATAGACCTTGGCGCCTTCCTTGGCGGGGGTCTGGGCGAGCGCCGCACCGGCCAGCATCAGGGCGGCCGTTGCTGCGAGGGCTGTGCGCAATAACATTCTCGTCTCCTCCGTGTTGGACCCGTCATGCGTACCCGTGAACCGAGGCCTTCTTAGGCCGATGCCGCCTCCCTCGGGTTTGCGGCGCCGCGCGGACCTGCTAGTCCCGTAGGCGATACGCACTTCAGGGTGCGACGGATTGGCCCATCGTGCGACGAGTGTGATCCCGCCGCCATGCGACAGCGCCTCGATCATGTGCTCGTCTCGCGCGGCCTCGTGCAATCGCGCTCGCGGGCGGCCGACCTCATCGCGCGGGGGGCGGTCAGAGTCGACAGCGTGGCGGCCGACAAGCCGGGCCTCCTGGTCGCCGCCGACTGCGCCATCGAGATCGATGCGGCGGCCAACGCGCATGTGGCGCGCAGCGGCGTGAAGCTCGTGGCCGGGCTCGATGCCTTCGCCTACCGTCCCGCCGGGCGCGTCTGCCTCGACGTCGGCGCCTCGACCGGCGGCTTCACGCAGGTGCTGCTCGAGCGCGGTGCGGCCAGGGTCTATGCCGTCGACGTGGGGCGGGGGCAGCTTCACGCCAGGCTCGTCGGCGACGCGCGCGTCGTCGATCTATCGGCGACCGATGCCCGATCGCTCGATGCGATGCTGATCCCCGAGCCGGTCTGGGCCGTCGTCGCGGACGTCAGCTTCGTCTCGCTGACGCAGGTGCTCGGCCCCCCGCTCGCCTTGACGGCGTCGGGCGCGTTTCTCGTCGCGCTCGTCAAGCCGCAATTCGAAGCCGGCCGGGAGGTGGTGGCCAAGCGCGGCGTCGTGCGGGATGCGCTCGCCGGCGAGCGGGCGGTCGACAAGGTCGCGCATTTCCTTGTCGCTCAGGGCTGGCGCATCGACGGCGTGGTGCGTTCGCCGCTGCCGGGCAAGGAGGGCAATATCGAATGGCTGATCGGAGCGCGGCGGAGTGAGTGAAACGGGATCAGCCGTAGCGGTCGAGCTTTCGATCGAGCGCCTCGGTGCGCAGGGTGACGGAATCGCGCGCGCCGGTGGGGGCGACGTGTTCGTGCCGTTCGCGCTCGCAGGCGAATTGGTGCGCGCCGTCGTCGAAGGCGAGCGGGGACGCCTCGTCGAGGTGATGCGGGCGGCACCCGAGCGCGTCACTCCCGTCTGCCGCCACTTCACCGCCTGCGGGGGCTGTGCCGTGCAGCATCTCGCGCTGCCCGCCGTCGCCGCCTGGAAGCGGCAGACCGTCGTCAACGCCCTGCAGTCGCGCGGGCTCGATGTCGAGGTGGGCGTACCCTTGTCGGTGGGCCTCGGGGCCCGGCGCAGGGTCACGCTCAGCGCGCGGCGGGAGGGTCGCGGCATGGTGCTCGGCTTCTTTGCTGCTGGCACAGATGAACTCGTCGGCATCAGCGAATGTCCGGTCGCCGACGGGCGCATCGTCGCGGCACTGCCGGGGCTTGCCGAACTCGCATCGATGCTGCCGGCGGGTCGTGACGGTCTGCGGCTCGCCGTGCTGGCGGCCGATTCGGGTCTCGATGTCGATGTTGCGGGAGTCGCGGGCAAGCCCGACGCCGTGCTCGGGGCGCGGCTGGCGGGGCAGGCGCAGCGGCTCGGGCTTGCCCGTCTGTCGCTCGATGGCGATCCCCTCATTCAAACGGCGGTCCCGAGCGTGACAATGGACGGCGTTGCGGTGGCACCACCTCCGGGCGTGTTCCTGCAGGCCTCCGCCGCCGCCGAGGACCTCATGCGGGAAGCGATCCTGGCGGCGGTGCCGAAGAAGGCAAAGCGCGCCGCCGATCTGTACTGTGGGCTCGGCGCATTCACGTTCGCGCTGGCCCGGCGGCTCGAGGTGACCGCCATGGACAGCGATACGCGCGCGCTCGAAGCCCTCGAGCACGCGGCGCGCCGGGCGCCGGGCCGCAAGGCGATCGCGACGCGGCGGCGCGATCTCATGGGCGAACCGCTGTCGCGCAAGGAGCTCGAAGGCTTCGACGTCGTCGTGTTCGATCCGCCGCGAGCGGGAGCGCGCGAGCAGGCGGCCAACCTCGCCAAATCCGCCGTGCCCGTGGTGGTGGCGGTGTCGTGCAATCCAGCGACACTGGCGCGCGACCTCCGCCTGATGGTCGATGGCGGCTACGCCGTCACGTCGGTCCGGCCGATCGACCAGTTCGTCTATTCGCCGCACGTCGAGGTCGTTGCGGTGCTCGAACGGCCGGGTCAGCGGAACACGCCGATCAGGCGCTCGACGTAGGCCGGCACGACGGCCGTCGCGGGACCGTGGATGTGCTCGGCGAAGGCGCCGGAGACGTCGGAGGCTTCGAGGTTGAGTTCGACCGTATGGGCACCGGCCTGGCTCGCGAGCGCCACGAAGCCGGCGGCGGGGTAGACCTGTCCGCTCGTGCCGATGGCGACGAACAGGTCGGAGGCGGCAATGGCCTCCGCGATCGCTTCGAGGGCGTAGGGCATCTCGCCGAACCAGACGACGTCCGGGCGCAAGCCGTTGCGCTTGCCGCAGCCTGGGCAGGCGAGCTCGGCCGTCAGGTCGGTCGTCCACGGCGAGCGCTCGCCACAGCGCACGCAGAGCTGCTGGGCGAACGAGCCGTGCATGTGGATGAGGCGCGTGGAGCCAGCCGCCTCGTGCAGGGTGTCGACGTTCTGCGTGATGATCAGGACATCCCCGGGATGCTCCGCCTCGAGCCGGGCGAGGGCGAAATGCGCCGCGTTCGGCCTGGCGGCGAGCGCACCGTTGCGGCGCAGGTTGTAAAACTCGCGCACGAGAGCTGGGTTCTGGCGGAAGCCCTCCGGCGTGGCGACCTCGCGGTAGTCGTACTTTGCCCAGATGCCGCCCTGGTCGCGGAAGGTGGCAAGGCCGGATTCCGCCGACAGGCCGGCGCCGGTCAGCACGACGATGCTCTCGAAACGGTCCATTGCTGGTGATGCCTTGCCGGTGGCGCGGAGCCTGATTACTCGTGTTCGGCGAGAGCGGCAATGCGATCAGCGCGCGGAGGACAGGCATGGCCGGGCCCATCGACATGACAGGCCAACTCGTCGGCAATGCGGTACGGCTCGCATGGTACAGCGGCCTCGGCTGGGCGTTACGCCGGATGCCGGCGAGCGGCGTGCCGGCGACGGCGTCCACTTCCACGTTCCAGCCACGCGGCCCGGTGCCGTCACGGGCGGAACTGCTGGCCGATATCCGCTCGCTCCTGTGGGCCGATGCCAAGGCGGTGCGTGAGGGTCTCTATCCGCCCCTGCCGCCGGAGGAGGTCGGCTTTCTCGATCATGTGCGCCGGATCAGGGCCATGGCCGACGACGTGCCGCGGGCGGCGGAGCGGCGGCAGGCCCGCGACGCGGGCACCGCGCGCGACGTCGACGGCGCGGACGGTCTGCCGGACTACTACGCGCAGGATTTCCATTTCCAGACCGGCGGCTATCTCACGGCCGAGAGCGCGCGGCTCTATGACGTGCAGGTCGAAACGCTGTTCTCGGGCTCGGCGGCTGCCATGCGGCGGGCAGGCCTGCGCGCCATCGCGCGCTTTATGCGCGGGAGGGACCAGCGCCAGGTCAGCCTCATCGACGTGGCGTGCGGGACGGGCCGCTTCCTGCGCGACGTGCGGCTCGCGTTTCCGGCGATCGAGCTGACCGGGATCGATCTGTCGGAAGCCTATCTCGCGGAGGCTACGGCGCATCTCGGCCGGTTGCGGCCAGCACGCCTCATCGTCGGCAATGCCGAGGCGATGCCGCTCGCCGACGCGAGCCAGGATATCGTCACCAGCGTGTTCCTGTTCCACGAGCTGCCGCCCGAGGTGCGCCGCACGGTGGCAAGCGAGATGGCGCGTGTGCTCAAGCCCGGCGGGCGGCTCGTGTTCATCGACAGTCTGCAGATGGGTGACAGGCCCGGTTGGGACGGCTTGCTGGAATCGTTCCCGCAGCGCTTCCACGAGCCCTACTACCGGCACTACGCCATCGACGATCTCGACGCGCTTTTCACCGAGGCAGGCCTCGTCGCGGACGGCTCGGAGATCGCCTTCCTGTCGAAAGTGCTGGTGCGGCGCAAGGCTTGAGAGCGTCGCGCCCCGCTCACGTTTTGGCCCCTTCCGTGATGGCCGTTTCCGGCTGGGCCTTCTTGCATGTCGTCCCGGGGCCGAGCCCCGGGGCGACATCAGGCGAGTGGCGACGGCGGTCAGGCGGCTGACGTCACTTCTTGACCAGCTCGGGATAGCGCTTGGCGCACTTCGAGCCGACGAAGTCGTTGATCTCCTCGATGATCTCGCCGTGGAAGACGCCGAAATTGTCCTCGATCTTGGCGACCGTCCAGATCGCGCCCTTCACCACCGTCGGCGCTTCGATCTTGGAGATGTTCAGCCAGGCTTTGTGCGCCTTGCCGTCCTTGAAGGTGACCTTCGGGGCGAGCGTCACGTCGATCGTGGTGGCGCCCTCGGCCTGCTCGACCTCGCACTTGACGGTCTGCGGCTTCATCTCGAGGGAATGCTCCTTCTCGGTCAGTGCCTTGATGATGCCCGCGCGCTCGGCGGTGAGGTCAATGCCGCAGCGGGCGTCGCCGAAGCCCCACGACAGCTTCTTCTCGCCGGCGCCCTTCTCGATCTTGTCCTTCGCCCAGGTCTTGGAGATCTGGCAGGCAAGGTCGCCGCCGCCGGCGTCCTTCGACAGGATAATGCCGCACAGGTTCTGCTCGCACGCCTTGAGCTTCTCCCCCTCGTCGGGCTTGGGCTCGAGGGCCATGGCCGGCGCGGCGATCAGCAGGACGGCGACGGCCGAAGACAGGCAGGCAAAGCGCACGGCGGTGCGCGAGGCGAAGTTCGACATGGTGAGAAGTCCCCCAGGGTGCAGAAGCGTGGAGCGGAGTAACGGCGGCTGGCGAGCCATCGTGCTCCTGCACGACGGCCGGTGACGCGCGGGCACATCCGGTTCCCTGTCCTCCCTTTGAAGGGGGCGTGAACACCGGAGCACGAGCGCTCGAGGCGAGGCGTGTTCTGGGAATCGGACGGGAATGAGGCCGGCCTGGCGGGTCTCAGCGTGGTATCAACAAGCTAATTCATGTGTGGCGGGCAAGGCACGTCCGCGCGTCCGTGGCGGCTATCGGGCCGGGCTTGTCGCGGGTGCCGGCAACGGAGGCGGCGCGCCCGGCTCAGCCTCGGCACGGCGCTTCTCGGCGGCGGCGCGGCGGGCGGCGGCAGCCTCGAGGCGCTTCTCCCTTGCGGCGCGCATGGCCTCACGACGGGCCAGCCTGGCGCGCTCGGCGCGGCCCTTTGCGCATTTCTCGTGCAGGAACTTGTTGACGCCCCCGACCATGCCCGACTGGAACAGGCCAATCGTGTTCTCCAGTGTGAGGGCCGTGTTGACGAGGCCGGTCACAGAGTCGGGTCCGTCGAGCTTGTCGAGGTTCACCCAGATCTTCTCGACACGACCCTCACTGAAGGTGAGACGCGGCGCAAGGGTCGCCTCGACCGCCCTGATCCCCTCCCCCGTCTCCACCCGGCACCGCACGGTATGGCGCGGCAGGGTGGTTTCGAACGACGGCAAGGTCAGGGCCTTGATGAGGGTGGCGTTGTCGAGCTTGAGGTCGAGCGAGCACTGAGCGTCGCCAAAACCCCAAGACAGCGCCTTGCTGCCGGCACCCTCACCGATGTCGCGCTTGATCCAGGTCTTGCTCAGTGCGCACGTCGTCGGCCCGCGCGGCGGCTTCCTGTCGAGGACGACGTCGCAAATGCGGACCTCGCATGCCTCCAGCCTGGCTTTCTCGTCGGGGTCTGCCTCGATGGCGTGGCTCGACGGGCCCGCGAGGCAGATCGTGCCGATGAGCATCGAGCGCAGGCGCGAGCGCCGCTTCCTGGTATCGACCGCCATTGCCTGTACCTCGCCGCACTTTGTTCTGTTCTGCCGCCGCCCACGGCCCGCGCTGCGCCCTGTTCGCTCCGAAAAGCCGCTCTGCGCGACGTTCCGGCCTCTGGTATCCCAGACCTGTGGCGCTATACTTCCGTCCTGTGGCATCACTTGGACTGTGGTCCAAAGGCACGCTTTTGCATTGACCGAAGGCCCAGGGCTCTAGCACGGTGCGCCGCGAAGTGCCCGATCGGCCGCCACGGAGCCCGTGGTGACTGGCGCGCGTCGCCGCACGTCGGCACGGGCTGGGCAGATGCGGGCTTGCAACAACAGACTGGGAGGACATGAAGGATGAGCGTCGACCTGAGCGGTGGTCACAAGGACATGGACTACGACGAGCATCGCCGAACCTACGCGGGCTTCCTGCGCGGCGCGCAAATCCTTGTGCTGTTCGTCGCTGCACTGCTGATCGGAATGGCCTACTTCCTCGTCTAACCCGGGTGCGCGGATCAGTGCCTGCGTCGGCGCTTCTCCACGGCACCGCAAGGCACCAGCCGCCGCCTGTCACATAGCATCACGTCACGTCACGTTCCCGAGCGCATCCGCTGACACAGCACCACCCCCTGGGTCCGCGCGTGCACTCGGCCCGCCGTTTCCTGCCATCCCACCCGATCCCGGAACCGAAACGATGGTCACGATCGCAGTAACGGCCGAGCCGGCCGACGAACCGCGCGTTGCGGTCTCGCCTGACACCGTCAAGAAACTCGTGGCCGCCGGCTGCACGGTGCGCGTCGAGGCCGGGGCCGGCCGACGGTCGCATTTCAGCGATGCAGCTCTTGCCGCGCAGGGCGCCGAAATCGTGCCCGATCGGGCGAGCGCGCTGGCCGGAGCCGATATCCTGCTCGCCGTGCGCCGGCCGTCGGCAGCCGATGTCGCGGCTCTCAAGCCCGGTGCCATAGTGGCGGCAGCGCTCGATCCGTTCGGCGATCGCGACGGCCTCGACGCATTGGCCGGCACGAAAGCCAATGTGTTCGCCATGGAGTTCATGCCGCGCACGACGCGGGCCCAGGCCATGGACATCCTGTCGAGCCAGGCCAACCTCGCCGGCTACAAGGCGGTCATCGATGCCGCCTCGCGCTTCGGCGCGGTCGTGCCGATGATGATGACGCCGGCTGGTACGGTGCCAGCCGCCAAGATCTTCATCATGGGCGTCGGCGTCGCCGGTCTGCAGGCGATCGCGACAGCGCGACGCCTCGGCGGTATCGTCACCGCGACCGACGTGCGGCCGGCGACGAAGGAGCAGGTACAGTCGCTCGGCGCCAAGTTCATCGCCGTCGAGGACGAGGAGTTCAAGCAGGCGCAGACCGCTGGCGGCTATGCCAAGCAGATGTCTCCCGAGTACCAGAAAAAGCAGGCCGAACTCGTCGCCAACCACATCAAGGCGCAGGACGTCGTCATCACGACGGCGCTCATTCCGGGCCGGCCGGCGCCCAAGCTGATATCGGCGGCGATGATCGCCACCATGAAGCCCGGCTCCGTCATCGTGGACCTCGCCGCCGAGCGCGGCGGCAACACGGAACTTACGAAGCCCGGCGACACGATCACCACCGACAACGGCGTGATGATCGTGGGGACCATCAACCTGCCCGGCACCGTTCCGGTCAACGCCTCGAGCCTGTTCGCCCGCAACCTCCTGTCGTTCGTCGAACTGATGATCGACAAGAAGGAGAAGGCGGTCTCGATCAACTGGGATGACGACATCATCAAGGGAACGCTGGTCGCCAAGGATGGCGCCATCGTCCACCCCAACCTCACAGCCGACTGAGGAGCGTTGACCCCATGATCTTCTCGCGCCTTGCATTTCTGCTCGTTGCCGCGCTGGCGGTGCCGGCCCTCCTGACTTCGCCGGCCTATGCGGCGGGCGGCTCGGGCGTCGACGCCTGGGTCTATCAGGTCATGGTGTTCGTGATCGCCATCTTCGTCGGCTACTACGTCGTATGGTCGGTCACGCCGGCCCTGCATACCCCGCTGATGTCGGTGACCAACGCGGTGTCGTCGGTGATCGTCGTCGGCGCCCTGCTGGCGGTCGGCATCGAAGGCGTCTCGGGCAGCAGCATCGCAGCGAAGATCTTCGGCTTCCTGGCGCTCGCCATGGCGTCGGTGAACATCTTCGGCGGCTTCCTCGTCACGAGCCGGATGCTCGCCATGTACAAGAAGAAGGAACCGAAGCGCTGAGGCTCTTTGCCTTTCGCGCCGCCTGAACGCCTTTGGGGGCTTCGACCGCACATGCACGACACCCTGCTTTCGCCCAATATCGTGGCGCTGCTCTATCTGGTTGCTGGCGTCCTGTTCATCCTGACGCTGCGCGGCCTGTCGCATCCGGAAACATCCCGGCAGGGCAATCTCTACGGCATGATCGGCATGACGCTCGCCGTCGTCGTGACGCTGACGCAGCTGAAGGCCATCGACGACCCGCTGACGTGGGCGCTGATCCTCGGGGGCCTCGGCGTCGGCGGCTATGCGGGCGCCAAGATCGCGCGCGAAATCCCCATGACGTCGATGCCCGAGCTGGTCGCGGCGTTCCATTCGCTCGTCGGCCTGGCGGCCGTGTTCGTCGCGGCGGCGGCCCTCTATGCGCCGGAAGCCTTCGGCATCCTGGTCGAGGAGGGCAAGCCCGCGCTCGGCATCAAGGCGGCGAGCCTGTTCGAGATGGCGCTCGGCGTCGCCATCGGCGCCATCACGTTCACCGGCTCGGTCATCGCGTTCGCCAAGCTGTCGGGCAAGATGTCGGGCAAGCCCATCATCCTGCCGGCGCGGCATGCGATCAACATCGGTCTGTTCATCGCCATCATCGCGCTCATCGTGCTGCTCATGCAGTCGGGCGGCATCGGCGCGGGGCCCTACTATTTCTGGCTGATCGTCGCGGCATCACTGCTGTTCGGCGTGCTCATCATCATCCCCATCGGCGGTGCGGACATGCCCGTCGTCGTGTCGATGCTCAACTCCTATTCCGGCTGGGCGGCTGCCGGCATCGGCTTCACGCTCGGCAACGTGGCGCTCATCATCACGGGCGCGCTCGTCGGCTCATCGGGCGCCATCCTGTCCTACATCATGTGCAAGGGCATGAACCGCTCGTTCATCTCGGTCATCCTCGGCGGCTTCGGCGGCGAGACGGCCGGGCCGGCGGCCGGGGCCGAGCAGAAGCCGGTCAAGATCGGCGCGGCGGAGGATGCCGCCTATATCCTCAAGAACGCGCAGAAGGTGATCATCGTGCCCGGCTACGGCATGGCGGTCGCCCAAGCGCAGCACGCGCTGCGCGAGATGTCGGATGCCCTCAAGGAGGCCGGCGTCGAGGTGAAGTATGCCATCCATCCCGTCGCCGGCCGCATGCCTGGCCACATGAACGTGCTGCTGGCGGAGGCCAACGTGCCCTACGACGAGGTCTTCGAACTCGAGGACATCAACTCCGAGTTCAGCCAGGCGGATGCGGTTTACGTGATCGGCGCCAACGATGTCGTCAATCCGGCCGCCGAGGAGGACAAGACCTCGCCGATCTACGGCATGCCCGTGCTGCAGGTGTGGAAGGCGGGAACGGTGCTGTTCAACAAGCGCAGCCTCGCCTCGGGCTATGCTGGCATCGACAATCCCGTGTTCTATCGCAACAACACGGTGATGGTGCTGGGCGATGCCAAGAAGATGACGGAAGAGATCGTCAAGTCCGTGCACGCCTGATACGGCGGGGCGGTTGGGCGCTCGAGGACAGGCGACGGGCGCGAGGGGAAACCCGCCGTCGCTCTTTACTCCCTCACGGCTGCCGCGAAAGTGGCGCGCGCGCCGAACCCGGTGCGCCGCTGCTGCGTACCGAAGCCGAAGCGCCCGCTGAAGCCGACACGACGGGCTGGGTCGGTTCGGCGGCGGCAACGATCCGGTCACTGATGTCGGACAGCTCCGCGACGATCTCGGCGGCGGGAGCGCGACGGGCGCACAGCGCGGCGGCGCGCAGGGCGTAACCGGCGGTGCCATGCTTCTCCTCGCCCGTGGCACGCACGGCGACGAGTTCGGCATGGTGGCCGGCGTCGTTGAGGGCTTCGGCAAAGCGGCGCTGCTGGGCGAACGGCGTCGTGCCGTCGCGCCGATCGCCAATGACGAACACAGTGCGGCGGCGATCGGTCGGGATGCCTGCGATGTGGCGCGAGGGGTCGTGGATGATCGCGTCGATGGCGCGGCGGCTGACTGCGGCGCGGGTGCCCTCTGCAAGGCTTGCGTGGACGAGTGCGCCGAGAGCGTAGGCGCCCGAGCCGAGGGCGGCGCAGGTCACGTCGGCCCGACCGAGCGTGAGCATCGAGGCTGCCAGCGTCGCGCCGCCCGACTGGCCGGCAAGCACCACGTCCTCGAAGCGCAGCCGTCCCTTCAACTCGTCGATCGCCGCCTGCATGGCGTGAAGCTCGAACGGCCGGCGGCGCTCGGCATGGTTGCCGGACGACCCGTCGAGGCCGAGGCGGTACAGCATGACGATGCGCACCTGCTGCTGGTCGGCGAGGTTCTGCAGGATCTTCTCCATCGCCTGCCGGGTGCGGCGGCGGCCGGCGGCATCGGCAAACGCTTCGGGCGTCGAATCCCCGTCCATGAAGACGACGGCCGACGACTTGCGCTCGTGCCCGCGCGTCGTGAAGTAGGCAATGCAGGCGGTGCCGTAGACGTGGCGCACGAACACGCGCTGCGGGTCACTTTCGCACTGGCGCTGAGAGCGGCCTTCCTTGACGAGCACGGGACCGAATGCGCTGCCGGCGCCGTCTCCGGCACGACCCGGGCCGGCGTTTGCTACGAGCGCGCTCGCGACGATGAAGGCTGCGGCAAGGATGACGAGCCCGGCGCGGCGGGGCAGATCGATGAGTATCGGTTCAATCGGCATGGTCATGGCCTGCTCCACTGCGGCGCGCCTTGCTGTGCGGCGCCTGGGCAAGAGCGTAGGAAGCGCGACCCGGCGGGGCAGTCCCACTCGGAACAGGCGTCAACCCCTCCTGAACCATCCGTGCGCCTTTCGTGCCGCGGGCTCGGCTGGCGCTGCGGCCCTGTTGCCGGGAGGTGTGGAGGCGGGGTGCTTTGCAGGTGCCGGACCACGGCATGGCGCGGCTCGCGGCATCCGAGCCGGAGGCTGGGCGCGATGCTGCGCTGAGGCGGCGGGAGGGCTGTGAGCTGGCGCAGCGCCCTCGATCAGTGTTTTGATTTTATTGGATTATCTATGGGTCGAAAAAGCTGCTCGGCGATGCCGGAGCACTCGTGCTTCGTCCCGGGCGATCACCAGCCTGTGAACCATTTGCGACAAGTTGTCGTTTCATCCCAGGGCGGTCCGAGGCTAGCCTCGATTTCCGGCTAGCGGCGATTGCAATCTGGGAAGCGGGTTGCGGGCGTCGTCTCGGATCGGACGATGGTGACGGCAATCCTGTGCCAGGGCGGGACGACCGCCCATCTCCGGGAAAGCCACCGCAAGCGGCTTGACCGCGCGCGGTGGTGCCAGGTTAGACTGGTGGAATTGGCGTGCGCTATCCTGCGCCGTCCAACCGACGACATGGACATCGCGGAGGCTCGCTTGGGGGGTGCCGAGGTGACGAGACGAAGGCGCGGCCGCGGTCGCAGCCCTCTCATTGCGAGCATGGTGGCGCTGTTCGGTTGCCTGCTGTTGCTAGGTGCCAGGCCGGTGCAGGCCGCACCGGTAGCGATCGGCGGACAGCAATTCACCTGCACTGACTTTCGCGGACGCAGCGTTCAGACCATGCAGGTGACGGAACTCGGCGATGTCGGTCGCGCCTGGGTCGTCAACACGGTTCCTTACATCATCCTCGACCCGGACATGATGCACAGGCTGCCGCCCAAGCTGCAGATGTTCTTCTTCGCTCACGAATGCGCGCATCACGTGCTCGCGCACTGGTTCAACCCAAGCCACAACGCGGAGAAGGAAGCCGATTGCTGGGCCATCCGACATGGCCGGGACAAGGGTCATTTCACGCGGCAGGACGTCGCGAACTTCGCGCCATGGTTCTCGCAGAGCAAGGGGTCGCGCGTCGGGCACCTGCCGGGGCCCGAGCGTGCGCAGTTCCTGCTGATGTGCTTCGACACGCCGATCGAGACGGCGGAGCAACGCTGACCTTCAGCGGGAACCATCCGTGGTCGAAGCCCGGCGGCGCGACCCCAAGCCAACCGGCTTAGTTCCCCACGAGTGCGCTACTGGCCGACGCATCGACGGAGCACGATCTTGATCATCGGGTCGCTTGCGCTGATCGCTACTGTGCTGGCGGCCGTCGTGCTGCTCGGTGCGCCGCTGCTCGAGCGGGCGCTGCTGTACGCGCCGGAGCCTACCTACTCGACACCGGCTTCCGCGGGGCTCGCCGGTTTCGCCGAGGACGTCGTCGTCACGCCGGACGGGGAGAGGCTCGTGACGTGGGCGGCGCCTGGCGCGGTGGGCATGCCGACGCTCATCTACTTCCACGGCAACGCAGGAACGCTCGCCGAGCGCGCCGAACGCCTCGCCTCGTACAGGGTAGCCGGGCTCGGCGTTCGGATCATGGCTTACCGCGGCTACTCGGGCTCGACGGGGAAACCGACCGAGCGGGCCAACGTCGCGGACGCCATCCACGTGACGGATGTCGTCGCCCGCAGCGGCGTGGCGCTCGCCGATATCGTGCTCTACGGCGAATCGATCGGCAGTGGGGTGGCGGTGCAGGTGGCGGCAGCCCGCCCGGTCGGAGCGCTCGTGCTCGATGCGCCCTACACCTCGATCGTCGACGTGGCGGAGCGGTACTATCCGTATCTGCCGGCGCGCCTCCTCATGCGTGATCGCTACGAGACGATGCTGCATTTGAAGCGCGTCAGCGCGCCGACGCTGGTCATCCACGGCGAGCGGGACATGGTCATTCCCGTCGAGATGGGGCGGAGGGTCGCTGAGGCCGCGCCAGGTCCCGGCCGCATCGTCACATTCCGCGAGGCCGGACACACCGACCACTATCGCTACGGGTCCTTCGAGGCCGTCATCGGGTGGCTGCGTGGGCTCGGCCGCTGGGAGTGGCCAATCCGCGCCGGCGAACGGGCGGGCGCCATAGTCCGCGTGGTGTCGGGTCGCGGCTGAAAACACGACAAGGCCCGCAGCGCAGTGGCGCGGCGGGCCCAACTCGAGCGAAAAACGTCTGTCTGATCGACGCGCCGTCAGCGACCGCCGCGGGCGGGCGGCTTGGGCTTGGGGGTCGCGGGCAGCAGACCCTCGCGCTGCAAGCGCTTGCGGGCGAGCTTGCGGGCGCGGCGCACGGCCTCGGCCTTTTCGCGCGCCTTCTTCTCGGACGGCTTCTCGAAGTAGTTCCGCAGCTTCATCTCGCGGAAAATGCCCTCGCGCTGCATCTTCTTCTTGAGCGCCTTGAGAGCCTGGTCGACGTTGTTGTCACGGACGAGAACCTGCACGCCTATCCCTATCCTCTGAAGTTTCGCGGCTGTCTCGACCTCGGTCTGGGTCGGGAGCCTGTGTCTTAGTGCCAGCAGCGAGCGCCCGGCAGGAGACCGCCGGGCTCGTCGCTACGCTTCATCTGATGGGGCGTGCGATATCAGACCGCCGGTCGTTTGTCCACCTTCGGGGCGGAGGAGCACGCTTGGCAGCGACCCCTTGGGATACAGGCGGTTGACGTGGCCCACCTTGCGCTTCGGGCGGGGGTCGCGCTTGCCGTAGAGGTGAAGGCCGGTCGCGTCTTCGGCGGCGAGGCCGGCCCAAGCGAGCACCTCGGCGCCGATCAGATTGGTCATGACGACATCGGAATGGCGGGTCGTCGCGCCCAGCGGCCAGCCGGCGACGGCGCGCACATGATTTTCGAACTGATCGACGAGACAGGCATCGAGCGTCCAGTGCCCGGAATTGTGCACGCGCGGGGCGATCTCGTTGACGACGAGGCGGGGCCTTCTGCCGGGCACCGGCACGACGAACAGTTCCACCGCCAGCAGACCGACGTAGTCGAGGGCTTCCGCGATGGCACGGCCGATGTCGCGAGCGGCAGCCTCGGTCGCCGGGTCGAGGCCGCCCGGCACCGTCGACGTCGCCAGGATGCCATCGCGGTGCTCGTTGCGCGGCGTATCGTAGTAGGCGAGCGCGCCGTCGATGCCGCGGGCGACGAGGATCGAGGCCTCGCTCGCGAACGGCACGAAGCCCTCGAGAACGGCCGGGGCGGCGCCGATCGCCTCGCGTGCCCAGCCCGGATCGACGCCGGACGTGATGCGCACCTGGCCCTTGCCGTCGTAACCGTAGCGCGTGGTCTTGAGGATGGCGGGGGTGCCGAGCGTGGCGAGGCCTGCCTCGAGATCGCCGAGGCTGTCGACGGCAGCGAATGGAGCAACGTCGAGGCCGATGCCGGAGATGAATCGCTTCTCGACGAGGCGGTCCTGGGCTACCTCGAGGGCGCGCGGGCCGGGCCGCACGGGGCATGCCGAGCCGGCGGCGGCGGCGGCTCCGAGCGGCACGTTCTCGAACTCGTAGGTCACGACATCGACCACCTCAGCGAATGCGCGGACGGCGCCGAGATCCTCGAACGGCGCGATGGTCGTCGCGGCGGCGACGTCGCAGGCGGGGCCCGTCGTGTCGGAATAGACATGCACGCGAAGGCCGAGGCGGGCCGCGGCGAGCGCCAGCATGCGGCCGAGCTGCCCGCCGCCCAGGATGCCGATGGTCGAGCCGGGGGGCAGTGGCAACTTGCGATCGCGGGCCATGGCACTCACCGCGCCGGAGCATCGACGGGCACTTCGGCGACAGCGGCCGACTGACGGGCTCGCCACTGCGCAACGCGCGCGGCCAGCGCCGGATCGGCGAGCGCGAGGATCTGCGCGGCCAATAGTGCGGCGTTCCTGGCACCGGGCTCGCCGATGGCGAGCGTTCCGACAGGAATGCCAGCGGGCATCTGCACGATCGAGTAGAGACTGTCGAGGCCGGCGAGCGCCTTGGAGTGAACCGGAACGCCGAGCACGGGCAGATCGGTCATCGCCGCCGTCATGCCGGGCAGGTGGGCCGCACCGCCGGCGCCTGCGATGATCACCTGGAGGCCCCGCTCGCGGGCGGACCGCGCGTAGGCGACGAGCCGGTCTGGCGTGCGATGCGCCGAGACGATGCGCGCCTCGAAGCCGACGCCGAGTTCGCCGAGCAGCTCGGCTGACAGCCGCATCGTCGCCCAGTCCGACTGGCTGCCCATGATGAGGCCGACCAGCGCGCGCCTGCCCGGTCCGTCGGCGGCGTGTGGGGCTCCATGCGCGGGGTTCGATGCGGTCATGCTGTCGTCAGAGCCTTCTCCGGGCCGTGTCAGGGTCTTCTCGGGTCCCCTTGGGGCCAACACGCTGCGAGCGGGCGCGGGAGGAGCCAGCCGCAGGAAAGCGCGCCTTCTACGCGGGCGGACCGCTGAAAGCAAGGTGAATTGGGTCCGCCGGGCGAGGAGAACACATGCGCCTCACCTCGGCCAGCCCACACCGGGGTTGAGCTTCACAGGTTCGGCCGTCGGCGGCCGGACTGCACCCGGCTCCGGCCGGGGCACCATCGGTCTCCTGTCGTGCCTGCCATGAAATATTTTGCATGCCGGACGGCCGACCGGCTTGTCGGTGGTCGCTCAGCGGGGTTAGCCTCGGGCAGCGAGGCGTGCCGGGTGACAGGGCTCGGGGAGGTCACGTTTGCCGTTCCACGAGAGGAGTGAGCACGGACCATGAAAGTCAGCGAAATCCTGAAGGCGAAGGGAAACGAGGTCAGCATCGTCAGAGCCGACCTCACCATCGGCGGGCTCGCCACCAAGCTCAACGAGGCCCGCGTCGGCGCCATGCTGGTGATGGGCGAGGGCGGCGAGATTGTCGGCATCGTTTCGGAGCGCGACATCGTCCGGGCGATGGCCGAGCTCGGCGCGGGCGTCGCCAACCGGCGCGTCGGCCAGATCATGACGACGGCCATCGTCTCCTGCACGCCGGATGCGAAGGTGTCCGATATCGCGCGCACCATGACCAACCGGCGCATCCGGCATATGCCAGTGATGGAAGGTACGGCGCTCGTCGGCATCGTCAGCATCGGCGACGTGCTGAAGAGCCGTCTCGACGAGATGGAGCTCGAGGCGAACGTGCTGCGCGACGTCGCGATTGCGGCACGGTGAGCAGCGCGGCCGTGACGGTCACGCCCGTGCGGCGATGTAGCCTGCACATGCCCGCGCGGAACGTCAGTGTCCGTCAGGCCCCCGCGTGACGGCCCCTACTCAGGCTCCCTCGGGCAGCAGCTTCACGGCGGCTTCGAGCGTGTCGGCCTCGGCGGCCGGCTTGTCCCAACGGATGCGGGCAATGCGCGGGAAGCGCATGGCAAGCCCCGACTTGTGGCGGCTCGAGCGCTGCAGGGCGTCGAAGGCGACTTCCAGCACAAGGGCCGGGCGCACGGCGCGCACGGGGCCGAAGCGATCCGTCGTGTTGTTGCGGATGAACTTGTCGAGTTCGCGCAGCTCGGCGTCGGTGAAACCTGAATAGGCCTTGCCGACCGGCACGAGTTCGCCGGCGGCTGCCGGCTCGCGTGCCTCGGCGGCGGCGGGAGCCTGACGCCACAGACCGAACGTGTAGTCCGAATAGAACGAGGAGCGCTTGCCCGAGCCGCGCTGGGCATACATCAGCACGCAATCGAGGGTCTGCGCGGACCGCTTCCACTTCCACCAATGCCCCTTCGGCCGGCCGCCGAGATAGGGGCTCGCGCGCTCCTTCAGCATAAGGCCCTCGATGCCGGCGGCGCGCGCGCCGGACCACAGCGCCTCGAGGTCGGCGAAGGCGGCGAACGGCACGAGCGGCGAGACATCGGTCAGAGCGGGGGCCGCGCGTGCGTGCCAGTCCTCCAGGCGACGGCGGCGCTCCTCGAACGGCAGCGGGCGCAGATCCTCGCCGTCGAGCTCCAGGAGGTCGTACAGGCGGACGTGGGCGGGATAATCGCGCAGCATACGGAGCGAAACCGTGCGCCGGTTCAGCCGCTGCTGGAGGTCGTTGAAGGGAGCGACGACACCGTCACGCATGACGAGCAGCTCGCCGTCAGCGATGCAGTCGCGGCCGAGGAAGGCCGAGGCGATCTCGGGGAAAGCCGCCGAGATGTCGTCGCCGGTCCGTGAAAACAGGCGCATCTCGCCTGCGCGGGCGGACGCCTGCACGCGGATGCCGTCCCACTTCCATTCGGCCAGGAGGCTTGCTGGCGCGAGACCGGGCCAATCCTCCGCCTCGACGGGGTGCGCGAGCATCATGGGCCGGAAGACCGGTCGGCGGCCGGGATCGGGTCGCGGTCCACGCCCCTCGAGCCAATCGAACAGGGCGAGGTAGGGCCGGTCGAGGGCGTGCCAGATCTCCTCGATGTCCGCGACGGGGGTGCCATAGGCCTCGGCGAGCGCGGTCTTCGCGAGACGGGCGGAGACGCCGACGCGGGGCGCGCCGCCGATCAGCTTCAACAGGGCGAAGCGGCCCGATATGTCGAGGTCGTCCAGCAGGGCGGCGAGCAGCAGGGGCACCTGCTTTTGATCGGCGGCGGTGAAGGCATCGACGACGTCGGCGAGGCGTGTCGACCGAATGGGGCCCGGGTGGCGCGCAGCACGCGGCTGCCAGAGCAGCGATACCGTCTCGGCGGTATCGCCGACGTAATCGCGCGACATGCGATAGAGGTCAGGGTCGATCGAGCCGGCGATCAGGTCGGGCAGGATGCGCCGGAGTGGGATCGACAGTCCGAGGCCGTCGGTCAGCGCCGCCAGCGCGTAGCCGCGATCGGGATCGGGCGTCGACGTCAGGTAGTGCGAAAGCAAGACGAGCTTGCGGTTGCGGCTCGGCGTCGTGGCCAGCTGGTCGAGCAGCCGCGCGAAGGATTGCATGGCTATTCGCCCTCGTCCTCGAAGCCAACGAGGGCGAGTGCGCGGGCGCCGCGGCCCGTGAGGCTCAACTGATGGACGAGTGCATCCTCGCGGCCATGCGTCACCCACACGTCTTGCGCGCCGGTCTCGGCGATAGTGGCCAGCAGCTCGGGCCAGTCGGCATGGTCGGACACGACGAGGGGGAGCTCGACGCCACGCTGGCGGACACGGCCGCGCACCCGCATCCAGCCGCTGGCGAAAACGGTGACGGGATCGGCGAAGCGGCGCGCCCAGCGGTCGGCGATGGCGGAGGGCGGGCACAGCACGAGCCCGCCGGCGAGGTTGCCGCCCGGTTCACGGGGCTTCGTCGCCGACACCGGGCGGACGTCGCCGAGGTCGTGGCCGAGGTCGGTGTAGAGGCGCGTCAGGCCAACGAGCGCCCCGTGCAGGTGGATCGGTGCGTCGTAGCCCTCGGCGCGCAACAGCGCGATCATGCGCTGGCATTTGCCGAGACCGTAGACGCCGAGCAGGTGCGTGCGGTGGGGCTCGGCGGCGATCGAGGCAATGAGCCGGCGCGCTTCGCGGTCGGCGGGCTCATGGCGGAAGACGGGCAACCCGAATGTGGCCTCGGTTATGAACACGTCGCAGCGGACGACTTCGAACGGCGCGCAGGTGGGGTCGGAGGCGCGCTTGTAGTCGCCCGATACGACGGCGCGACGGCCGGCATGCTCGATGACGATCTGGGCGGAACCCAATATATGTCCGGCCGGCACGAGGCGGACGGTTGCGTCGCCGATACGACGGGTTTCGCCATAGGCGACCGCATCGAAACTGCCGGCGCAGGCGGCGCCGTAGCGCTCCTTCATGATCGCGATGGTTTCGGGTGTGGCCAGCACCGCGCGATGGCCGGCGCGGGCGTGGTCGGCGTGTCCGTGGGTGATGATGGCGCGATCGACGGGCCGGTGCGGATCGATATGGAAGCCGCCTGCGGCACACCACAATCCATCGGGTGCGGGATGCAGCCAGCGCTCGACGCCATGGTGCGAGGGCGGAGACGGTGGCGTGTTGGAACTCGCGGTCAGCGATGGGCCTCGTCGGTGAGCGCCGCCAACGCGGCCGATCGCTCTGGCGGTGGATGGGGTGTCATGCGATGATGTCAGGCGTGAGCTGATCCTCGATCGCGGTGATGCGGTCCTTGAGTGCGAGTTTGCGCTTCTTGAGGCGCTTGACGACGAGCTGGTCGGCAATGCCACTCGCCTCGAGCCCGGCGATCTCCTCGTCGAGCTCGCGGTGCTCCTGGCGCAGGCCTACCAGTTGCTCGCGCAACTCCTTTTCGCGTTCGCGCATCTCGTCCCGCCGCTGGCAAGCTCCATGGCCATGCCGCAGACGTCGAGGTCCGCGCGGCCAGGAGCGGTGCACTTCGCCCACACGCACACAGACGCCCCGCCCGGTCGGTGTGCCCGCCGGCCGCGCTGCGCCTTGACGCGAATATTGTCGGCTTTCCGCCGCAGCGCAAGAGAGCGGGCGGAGCAAGAGAACAGGGCCGGGCAGCCGGCAGGTGGTCTTCACAAGGGACGCGTGGTTGTCACAAAAAGTGAGCTTTTGCGGGGTGAACCGACCGTATTGCTCGCGACCTGGCGTGGACAACACGGCTCCTGTCTGTCACCATCATGACGTTCGCAATCTCGAATGGAGGTCGAATGATGTCGATCGAAGGTCATCTTGCGGAATTGGCAAAAATGCACCGGGCTCTCGATCAGAAGATCGCAGACGAAATGGCAAGACCCGGTTCCGACGACCAGCAGATCCGACGATTGAAGCGTGAGAAACTCAAGCTGAAAGAAGCGATCGAGCGCATCCGTAGCGAGACGCGCCACTGATTTACTGAAGCTCTGCACGCTGCTATGGGCGGCATGAGCTTGTGATTGCGGAGCGGCGCGGAGTGCATGCAGGCGGCCGGTTATGCCGCGCGAAACTGCAAGCCGAGTGCCGTTCCGGCGTCTCCATTTTTTGGCCAGCGGGCCATCGTGCGTTGGTCCGGGGCTCAGCGTGTTTCGTTCGTTCACGCGTGCTCGTGCCGAATTCTTCGCGTTGACGGCTTTGTGCCAACGTCATTGAATGACGCGGCATCACCCGTCGCCATCGATTTCGTCCGGGCGTGATCTCAAGCATATCGGGCCCCTGCTAATGTCCGTCCCGGTGCGAGCGACCAACGCTGCACCATCAGGTTTGCAGGCTGCGTGATCGCGGTCGCTGGACACTGGGCGCACGGCTTACGCGGCGGCCAGTTTCCAAGCTGCACGATCCTTTCAACGGGTTGGGCCTGGCGGGATCTCCCATCCTTGCATTTCGCCGGTCGGCAGCGAACATGCGGGCGCAGTCGTTGCGTGATTCGCAGGGTATCGAGCCTCAGCTTCCGGGACCAAATCCGGCCATGCCTGCACCCCATCCCGCGCGCCAGCGCGCCGCCCGTGCACGTCTGGCGAACCTCCTGGCGCACCCGGAGGGCGTCTACGTCGTCCATTATGCGTGTGAGAGCTTCGACAGCGACGCGCAGAACGTTTCTCCGCGCGTGACGGCAATCGCTGCACGCAACGTCGCCTCGAGCGATACGCAGGTGTTCTCGATCCATGCGGAGGTCGAGGTGCGCCGGCTGGCGCCGGTGCAGATCCTGTCGCGGCTCGACGAACTCGAGGCCGCGATGCTCGCCAAGTACTTCGCTTTCCTGAAGATCAACCGGCAGATGCGCTTCGTGCACTGGAACATGCGCGATGCGCTGTATGGCTTCCAGGCGATCGAGCATCGCGGCGCGGTCCTCGGCATCGAGGCGTTCGCCATCGCCGACAGCCAGAAGTTCGATCTCGCCCGGCTCATCATCGACATCTATGGCGCAGGCTACGTCGACAAGCCCTATCAGGTCGAACTGGCCAAGAAGAACGGCCTGTCGCTCGACGGCTATCTGCCGGGAGACCTCGAGGCAGAGGCGTTCGAGCGCGGAGGCTACGCGATCGTACAGCGCTCGGTACTCGCCAAGGTGAGGGTGATGTTCGACATCCTGCATCTCGCGCACGATCGCACCCTGAAGACGGGGGCCTCGTGGTGGACGCTCAATTTCGGGCGGTTGCGCGAGGCGGCGGAGCTGATGGACGACAATCCGGTCAAGGCGATCGCGGGACTGGCGGTGGCCGGGCTCAGCTTCGGCATTTTCGCCGTCACGCGGCTGTGGTGAGACGGCGGTGAAACGGCACGACCCTGTCCGGTCGTGGGCGATGCTCGTCGCCTGCGGGCGGGTCTCTCAGCGATCGAGGTCATCGAGCCTGATGCGGGCATCGGAGGTGATGTAGCGCTCAGCGAGCTTCTGGCGCTGCGCGGCGGAGAGCCCCTTCGCGCGATCGAGCCAGTCGGTCGTCGAGAAGGACTTCAGTATCTCGAACATCCAGCGGCGGCGCGGGGGAGCGCATTTCAGGCAGGCGTTGAACAGAGCCTGCAGATTGTAGTAGCGGCGAGCGCTGAAGGCGACGGCGGGGAGTTCGGCACCGACGATGCGGCCGAGCCGCTCGCGCCGGTCGGCGAGGATCTCGGCGATGTGGGCCTCCTGCGCCGCCGAAGGCATGTTGATGGCCTCGCTCCAGTCGAGTGGCTCGACGAGGTCGATCTGGCCGACGCCCAGCACGAGGCTCGGCAGCACATCCGACAGCGTCTCGAGGTAGCGCTGGTCGAGCGCCAGAGCGCGGTTGCGGGCGGCGACGACCCACAGCGCGATGTCCACGCGCGGGAGCTGCTCGATGTAGCTTTGCAGATAGCCGGCATCGCGCGCGACGTCCTCGCCGAGGCCCGGCGCATCGACCACCCTGAGGGCGCAGGTTACGGGGGCGCCATCGACGCGGTCGCTGACGATGCGGAAGGTATCGGAACGGAACTTTATCGTTCCCCGCGTCGTAGCCGAGACCTTCTTGCGGGTGCCGAACATGGCGTTGATGACCGATGACTTGCCGACACCGGACAGCCCGATGACGGCGAGCGTCGGAGGGGACTTGGCAAACTCGTCCTCGATGGCGCGGACGACCGTGCCGATGGCCTCCGCAGGCGCCGCGCTCATAGGCCGATCAGCCTCTTGAGCACCTCCAGCAGGGCCGGGCCCAATTGCGCGAGATTGTCGGGAATGCCCATCTGGCGCAGCGCCGGGTGGGTCGCCACCCATAACTCGAAGCTCTCCATCGAGCTCAGGGTTGCTTCCCGCGCCTCTGCCTCCTCGGCCTTCAGGTGCTCGACGAGGCGGTCGAGGTCGGGACCGCCCATGCCGTCGCCGTCGTCATCTCCGACCATCGCAACACCCTCTCCGCTATGGCTTAGCGCTCCAATGTCGAGAGATTAGCACGGGCCTGCCGGGCCTGCCATTTCGTTCGCGCGCCGGCATGGCTCACGGCCGGGCAGAGGTGGCGCCGGCGGCGCGTGCGGAGCCTGGAAAGCGCTCGGCGATCGCGAGCAGGCGCGCGCGGCTCATGGCGAGGCGCGTGGCGGGGAGGCGGCCCTTGCGCTCGGCCTCGATCAGGGCATCGAGGATCTCGTAGACGTGGCGGCCCATGTGTTCGACCAGAACGAGATCGGCGCCGGCAGCGAGGGCATCGACGGCGGCGCGGGCGAGCCCGCCCGGTGCCCTGCGAATGGCGCCCATGTAGAGATCGTCGGTGATGACGAGCCCGTCAAAGCCCCAGGCCTTGCGAATGATGCCGTCGATCACCTTGGCTGAGGTGGAGGCCGGGCGATCCGGGTCGATGCCGAGGGCGTGCGGGTGGCCGACCATGATGGCCGCCGGCACCTTGGCCAGCACGGAGCGGAAGGGCAGCCAGTCGGTCGCCTCGAGCCGGTCACGGCCGGCGCCGAGCTCCGTGGGGCGCGCGTGGGTGTCGTCGCTGGCAAGGCGAAGGCCGGGGAAGTGCTTCAGCGTGCACAGCACGCCCGCAGCGGCGAGGCGGGCGCAATACTGGCCCGCGGCCTCTCCGATCACCTCCGGGCTGTCGGCAATCGTGCGCCGCATGATGCGCGTTTGCCCGTCGCGCGGGGCCGACTTCGGGCGGATGTCGACGACGGGGGCGAAGTTGAGGTTGACGCCGATGCCGGCCAGCGCACCGGCCTTGCGGTCGGCGTAGGCGCTCACGATTGCGGCCCGGTCGGCCGGCTCGGGTGCGGCGAGGATGGCCGTGCCGATCGAGGGCTGGCGGGGCAGCGGCGGGGTCAGGCGCGAAACGTGGCCGCCTTCCTGATCGGCGGCGACGAACAGCGGACGCAGGGCCACTGGATCGGCGAGCGCGCGCATGCGCGCGATGTCGTCGGCGAGCCGTGCCGGATCGCGGCTCTTGACGTTGCGGGCGGTGATGAAAATGCCGCCGAGCGCGCCACGCTCGAGCAGTGGGTCGAGATCTCGAGCGCCGTGATAGCCGACGATGAGGTGCGAGCCAAGACGGCGCAGGGTGTCGGGATCGGTCGCCAGCACGCGCGCCTTGAGGGCGAGGTAGGAGGCGTAGCTGTCGACCGTGCGTGGCTGGCGGGCATGCGCCGCCGAGATCGCTGGCCCCGCCACCGCCGCGATGGCGAGCAAAACAGGGACGGATGCTCTCAGGCGCCCAGGCACGTCGAGGGTTCCAATGGTCCTGCGCACGGGGTCTCCGACGGCGTTGCCGCGTGGCGGCGAACCTGCCAACCATCACCTACCACCCTCCGGCAAAGGCGGCAGCAATGGTTCGAAGCCATGGTTGAGGCCGTCTGGTCTCGCGCACGCAGCGGTGTCTCAAACCGCCTTGGCCATGTCGCGCAGCTTGAACTTCTGGATCTTGCCCGTCGAGGTCTTCGGCACCTCGGCGAACACGACGTGCCGGGGCGCCTTGTAGCGCGCGAGACGTTCCAGGCACCAGGCGATCAACTCGTCCGGCGTAGCGGACTGGCCCGGCTTCAACTCCACGAAGGCGCACGGCGTCTCGCCCCACTTCTCGTCGGGCTTGGCGACGACCGCGCAGTAGGCGACGGCGGGGTGCTTGTAGAGCACGTCCTCGACCTCGATCGAGGAGATGTTCTCGCCGCCGGAGATGATGACGTCCTTGGAGCGGTCTTTGAGCTGGATGTAACCGTCGGGGTGCAGCACGCCGAGGTCGCCCGAGTGGAACCAGCCGCCGGCGAAGGCTTCCTCCGTCGCCTTCTTGTTCTTGAGGTAGCCCTTCATGACGATGTTGCCGCGGAACATGACCTCGCCCAGCGTCTCGCCGTCTGCCGGAACGCGCGCCATGGTCTCGGGGTCCATGACGGTCACGCCTTCGAGCGCCGTGTAGCGCACACCCTGGCGCGCCTTCTTGGCGGCGCGATTGGCCGGCTCGAGCGTGTCCCAGTCGGACTTCCACTCGTTGACGACGGCCGGGCCGTAGGTCTCGGTGAGCCCGTAAACGTGGGTGACCTTGAAGCCAGCGTCCGCCATCGCCGCGAGTACGGCCTCCGGCGGCGGAGCAGCGGCCGTGATGAATTCGACCGTCTCCGAGAGCGGCCGCTTCTCGTCCGGCTTTGCACCGAGCAGCGCCGACATCACGATCGGCGCGCCGCACATGTGCGAGACCCTGTGCTGCGCCATCAGCTCGTACATCAGGCCCGCGCGCACCCATCTGAGGCACACGTGCGTGCCGGCGACCGCCGAGATGGTCCACGGGAAGCACCAGCCGTTGCAATGGAACATCGGCAGCGTCCACAGGTAGACCGGGTGACGCCGCATGTTGGCCGCGAGCACGTTCGCGTAGCACATCTGGTGCGCGCCGCGGTGGTGATAGACCACGCCCTTCGGATTTCCGGTGGTGCCCGAGGTGTAGTTGAGCGCGATCGATTCCCATTCGTCGCGCGGCATGCGCCAG
>JANRIT010000091.1:0-69595 GCA_033764645.1 Hyphomicrobiaceae bacterium | reverse complement strand
GCCGTGTCGCCGATGCCTGCGATGCCGAGCTCTGCCAGATAGGTCCGGTCGACGGCGATCGCATCGGGCGCTTTGATATCGTCCCAGGTCCCCTCGACCAGCGCCCAGGGCGCGAGTGCGCCTTCCTCCGCGTCGACGCCGACCATGACGACGCGGGTCGAGCCGCCAGCCGGCTTGCGCCATTCGGAGAATTTCACCACGGCCGGCACGACTGCGGCTACGCCCGGCGTGGCGAGCGCTTGATGGCGCTCGCGCGACGACAGGAGCAGACCGCCGTCCTCGAAGCTCTTCGCCCCGTAGGCCATGATCCACAGGTCGGCCTGGGCATGGTCGATGTTCGACGTGATCATGCGGCTCGCGCCGAGATAGAGGCCGAGCTGGATGGCCACGAGCACGATCGAGAACAGGATGCCGACCAGTGTGACGGCAAGCCGTACGCGGTCATGGAACAGGTTTCTGAACGCCAGCGTCAGGATCATGTGTCTCGCGATGCCATACCGATAAAGCCAAACCGATGCGTCACGGATCGAGCGTTACGACTGCCGCGGGCAGGCTGCTTGCAGCCGGCGAGCCAGTGTGGGCCCGGCCGACGTACCGCCACGCGACCGACCCGTCACCTGACCGGTCCCCGCCACGCGACCAGTCTCCGTCACCCGACGAGCCATTGTTTCGGCAGGCGAGCCTGCGGCCAGCACTGTCTTTCCTGCCGGAGGCGCCAGCAAAAGCGTAAACGTGACCTAAGGAAGGCACGCCTCACTCGCATGGTAGCGCCAACCCGCCTATGGGACCATCTTACACAGTTGCCCGCCGCGATAAGGTTAACGTGATCATCCGGAGCGTCTTTTTCCAGTTCAACTGAATCCCTTGCCGCGCTTGCATCATGGCTCGTCGCAACGCGTTCCCTCTCACACGCCGACGCACCCCATCATCCTCCCGCCACGATGACCGGCCATCGCAGTCCCGCAGCTCAATCGAGGAAAAAGCCACGCAATGTCATACTGTTATAGCTTCCGCACGGCATCGCTGCATGGCCCACGTCATGCCCTGTTCGCCCTGGCGGCGGCACTGATCACGTGCGCCGCCGGCGGTCCTCTTGCCGTGGCTCAGCCTGCTGAAACAGGTGTGTGGTACGATGACACAGGAAAAGGTGCGGTGCGCATCGAGCCGTGCGCGGACCGGATGTGCGGCTATATCCACTGGCTGGAACCGGCGACGACGGCAGACGGCCGCCCGCTGCGCGACGTCCATAATCCCGATCCAGCACTCCAGACCAACGGCATCTGTGGTCTCCAGGTGCTCGGCGACCTCGTGCCTCAGCCGGACGGCGCCCTCGGCGGCGGCTGGGTCTATGACCCGAAGGCCGGCAAGCGCTACCGCGTCGAGATCAAGGCCCGCGACGCCGACACCCTCACGGTGCGCGGCTACCTGACGATCAAGGCGCTCGGCCGGGTCTTCGAGTGGAAGCGCGCGCCCGCGACCCTGCCACCGTGCACCATCCCGCCTCCCGGATGAGACGGCAGCGACCCGCCCTCACAGGTCGAGATAAAGGACGCACGCGACGCGCCCTGCCGCCCCGGTCGTGCCGAGGTCGCCCGGCCGCGCAAGGAGCGTCTGCTCGCCGCAACGGTCCCGCTCGACGACGGCCGTTCCAGACGAAGTCGCGGCCTGGGCCGGTGCGGTCTGAGCGGAGGCCTCGCCGCCGGACAGGACACCACCCGCGATGACGGCGTCCTCGGCTCGGCCTTCCAGATAAGCGACGAGCGCCGGATAAGCAGCGAGCCGTTCCGCGCAGGTCGCGCCGGCCGCCTCCGCGCTCCTCGGACAAGCCCCGCTCAGATCGGCACTCATCAGCCAGGCCTGCCCGCGTTCATGCACGAGCCTGACCGCGACGGCCGGCACCGGCCCGGCGGCCCCTGCCGCGCCGCCGGGAGGATTGCCGCGCAGCGGATGCTCGATCAGCGTGATCTTCACTGTCCTCTGGTGCCGGATGGCGATGGCGACCGCAGGCGCACGCTCCGGCCGCAGGCGATCCGTCTCCCCGCTGGCATCGCGCTCGGCCCGCAGGATCTCCCGCGACAGGATGAGCCGCCAGCCCCGCGCGGGAAACATCAGGCGCACGTCCCTGACGCTGACGATGCCCTGCAGCAGCACGACGTCCGCGTCGAGCCGCCCGCCGTCCTCCTCGCGCACCTTGGCGAGGCGTCGTTCCGCGCCGAACGTGTGCCGCCACGCAGGACCGCCGGCGGGTTCCGCGGCTGCGAGCGCTCCGACTCGCGCGGCATCCCCAAGGTGCCAGGAAGCGATGCGCAGGCGACCGGGTGCGATGGGTGGCAGCCGTCCCCCGGCCGCCAGATCCCGCCCGGGAGCTTCGTTCGCCTCGGCCGGAGCGGGCGTATGCGCCGCAACCTCGGCAGGCGGCATGACGCCCGCGTCGTAGGGCCCCAGGATGGCGCGCGCCAGGAACAGTCCCGCGGCCACGACGAGTGCCATGCCGGAGGCAGCCACCGCGAGGGCAAGCCGCATGGAGGGCCGATCCTCGCCGTCGGCCGCCACGCCCTCTCCCACGAGACCGTCCTGCGCGACGCCGCCTGCTTCGCGATCCACCGCCGCAGGGACGGGCCGCGCGACACCCGCGCCATCGCCGGCAGACTGGTTCCCGCCCTCACTCGTCATCGAGTCACCACGGCCACCTCACCGGAACGGGATGCATGATACCTTGCCGCCGCCGCACGAACGCTGCATGACTGCGCAACGAAACCACACCGCTACCGTACCCTGCGGCTGCGGCATGGCGCGAAACAAGACCGAGGGTCGCCCATGGCATCGAGCTACCGCGCGCGAAACGCGCGCGCGCTAACCCCGCGCTGGTCGGTGAAAATAGCCGTCATCTCGCTTGCGCTGCTCGTCTCGGCGATCGTGCTGCACCGCCTCTTCTCAATTCCCACACCAGTCGCGCTCAACCTGTTCAAGTTGTCGATCCTCGGCGGCATCCTGTCGATCGTGCTGGCGGCGTTCTCGCTCGCCCGGCTGTGGTCACGCGGTGGCGAGGGTGCCGGGGGGACCTTCACCGGGCTTCTTCTCGGCATCGGCCTGATCGGCTGGCCGCTTGCGGCCCTGCCCGAGCAGGAGCGCCTGCCAGCCATCAACGACATCACGACCGATACGTCGACGCCCCCGCCCTTTCACCAACTGGCGAGCCTGCGCGCGCCCGGCGCCAACGACCCCGCCTACCCTGGCGCCTCTTTCGCGTCCCTCCAGGAAGAAGCCTACCCCGACCTGAAACCGCTGTTCGTCAACCGCTCGGTCGGCGAGGCTTTCGAGATCTGCTCGGAGGCTTTCCGGCGCCTCGGCTACGTGCGCGTCGCCGAAGAGCCGCCGGGTACGAGCTATCCTGCCACGGGCCTGATCGAAGCCTTCGACCGTACGCTCGTCTGGGGCTTCTACGACGACGTCGTGTGCCGCGTCGCCGGCAATGCCCAGACGGCGCAGGTCGACCTGCGCTCGGCGAGCCGATACGGCCGCCATGACTTTGGCCGCAACGCCGAGCGACTGCGCGCGACCCTGCGCGAGATCGTCGCCCGCCTGGAAGCGACCGTTTCCCGCGAGAAGGCCACGCCCGCCGCACGCCAGCCTGCAGGTGAGCCGGCGCGCCGCCGCGGCGAGGACGTCAGGCGCCCGCGCTGAGCGGCCTCGCGAAATCGATCGGAGGTTCGTAGCTGACGAGGCCGCGCTCGGCGAGGCTTTCGACATGGGCCTGCACCGACAGGCCGGCCGCCGTGATCAGCCGCTCGTCGAGCCCGCGATAGATGAGCCCGACGATATCGGCGATCGTGCGTGTGCCGGCACGGATCGCCGCCAGGATCGCCTGCTCGCGCAGTTGCCGGTGGATGAGATAGGCCCGCGTCACCCGGCGTGCCTCGTCGATGCGGCCGCCGTGTCCGGGAAAATAGACCTCCGCGGGATGCGCGGCGAGCCGCTCGAGTGCCGCCATGTAGTCGCCCATGTGCCCCTCGGGCGGTGCGACCACCGTCGTATTCCAGCCCATCACGTGATCACCCGAGAACAGCACGCCGCGCCCTTCGAGATCGAAGCACAGGTGATCGGGCGCATGCCCCGGCGTGTGCACCGCCCTGAGGCGCCAGTCGCCGCTCGTGACGACCTCCCCGTCCACAAGCCGCACGTCCGGATCGAAATCGGGATCGACGAACTCGCGACCCGTCGGGCTGACGACGATCTCGGGCTGCTCGATGTGCGCCCGCCCGAAGCCGCACGACAGCGCGCCCGTCGCGTGCTTGAGGGCGGCAAGCCCGTCACTGTGATCTCGGTGGGTATGCGTGATCAGGATATGCGTGATGGGCCGCGCCCCGGCCGCTGCGAGGATCGCCGCACGATGGCGCGCGTCGTCGGGACCCGGGTCGATGACGGCGAGCGTCGTCGAGCCGACGAGGTAGGTGTTCGTACCCGTGAAGGTGAACGGCCCCGGGTTCTCGGCGACGATACGAACGACGCCCGGCATCATGCCCATGGGTACGCCGTACTCGAAGGTCATCGTCCGTTTGAAGACGAGTTCGGCATCCTTGGGCCCGCCCGTCATGCGCATCCACCCCGGCAAGGCCCGGCTGAGGACACTACGACGCGCGCCAGCCGCCCGCGGAACCAATGGCAATCCAAGCCGTTACCCCCGCATCACAAGACCGCCGCTGAGAGTGCAACGGTCTGAAGAGCCACCGCCATCAGAGTAGGAGCAGTGATCATGGCTGGATTTACTGACAAGATCAAAGGCTACACCAACGAGACCATCGGCCGCGTCAAGCAGGGCGTCGGCAAGGCCATCGGCTCGACCGAGATGGAGACCGAGGGTCGCGCGCAGCAGGTGCTCGGCGAATCTCAGCAGGTGGTCGGCGAGGTGAAGCAGAAGGCTGCCGAGGCGCACGACGCCGTGATGGGCTCCTCGACGGCCGACACCGTCAAGGGCTACGCCAACGAGGCGATGGGCAACGTCAAGCAGGGCATCGGTCGCGCCACCGGCGACACGGCTCTTGAGGCTGAGGGCCACGCCCAGGAATTGAAGGGCGAAGCACAGAAAGCCGTTGGCGCGGTAAAGCGGAAGCTCGGCGGCTAACGCCTGTAGCACGCTCGGCACCGCTCTCCCTGACCCCCCACCGCCCAGCGGTGCCACCGCGCCACGTCGAAGCGCCGGACGAGCCTCACCCGTCTCGTCCGGCGCTTCATCTTTGCATTCAGCTTTTTCGCGATCGCGGCGGGCGGACGATTGAGGCGCGCCACCCTGTGACGCCTGCCCGTCGCTCGTCGGTCCTCGCCGTCATGATGAACGGCCGGGCAGGACATGGCTCTGTACGCCGAGACCTGAGAGAAGCGGACGCTTGGATGTGACTTTGCGCGTATTCACTCCCGCCCAGCCGATCTCGCCCGACAGGCGGCCGTATTCGATCTTCGGGCAGCGGTTCATGATGACGCTGAGCCCGGCCGCCTCCGCAGTTGCCGCGGCGGCGTTATGGCGGACGCCGAGCTGCATCCACACGACTTTTAGGCCGAGACGCTCCGCGTTGGCAATCGCCTCATCGACGACGCCCGGCACCGCGTCGGCCGACCTGAAGATATCGATCACGTCAACGGGCGGCGGCACCTCCGCGAGGTTTGCGTAAACCCGCTGGCCGAGGATCGATTGCCCCGCCAGGCCCGGATTGACCGGATGCACGATGTAGCCCTTGGCGAGCAGATATTTCATCGCGAAGTAGCTGGGCCGGCTCGTGGTGGCCGAAGCCCCGACGAACGCGAAAACGCGTGCACCCGCCAGGATCGCGGCAATCGCCTCGTCGCTGTAGTGATCGTGGCTCATCCCTACCCCAGCGCACTCGCCGCCGTCACGAGCACGTCCACACCGGCGGCCGCTTTTCGATGAATGCGCCGATCCCCTCAGCCGCGTCGCGATGCAGCATGTTCTGCACCATCACGTCGGCGGCGTAGGCGTAGGCGTCCGCGAGCGTCATCTCGGCCTGCCGGTAGAAGGCTTCCTTGCCGATGGCGACCGTCGCGGCCGACTTCGAAGCGATGCGGCGCGCCAGCACTAGCGCGCCCTCGAGGGCTGCGCCGTCGTCGACGACGCGATTGACGAGGCCGAAATCGAGCGCCTCGTCCGCGCTGATGAGATCGCCGAGCAGAAGCATCTCCATCGCCCGCTTCCGCGGCACGTTGCGGCTCAGCGCGACCATCGGCGTGGAGCAGAACAGACCGATATTGACGCCCGGCGTGCAGAACTGCGCCGAGCGCGCCGCGACCGCCAGGTCGCACGTCGCGACGAGCTGGCAGCCCGCTGCCGTCGCCGTTCCCTGCACGGCCGCGACCACCGGCTTGGCGGAGGCGACGATGGTCTGCATCAGACGGGCGCAGGCGCCCATCGTCTCGGCGTAGAAGGCGCGACCCCCATCGCCGTCGCCGCGATGGCGGGTGAGTTCCTTGAGGTCGTGCCCGGCGCAGAACACGGGCCCTTCCGCAGCAAGCACGATCGCCCGCACCGCCCCATCTCCGGCCAGGCCGTCGAACGCCCGCTGCAGAGCAGCGAGCATCTCGGCCGACAGGGCGTTGCGCTGCGCCGGCCGAGCGAGCGTGACGACAGCGATGCCAGCTTCGGGCCGCGAGACGTGCGCCGGCGCCGCCTGCCCACCTGCGCCATCCGGCGCCGGTTGCGCACCTGGGGAGGCGGTACCGTCCGCGGCCATGGCTCAGCTCCTCACGAGAATGTTGAATGCGCCGCTGGCGGCTCGACGTGCCTGAAGGCTATTCGAGCGCCTTCTCGATCGCCTCGCGATGCTTCACGACGAGGGCGATGTTGTCCTTGTGCTCGAGCGGCGGCGTCGACTTGATCGCCTCCTCGAGCTCCGCGACGAGCTGCTTCTTCTCATCCGCAGCGATCGTCTCGTCCTTCTTGACGTCGTCGAGTTCCTCCTGGAGCGATTTCACCGGATCGACATAGTCACCCGACTGCGGATCGATGCCCGCCATGACGATCGAGATGTTGGCGGCGACATCGTCCAGTTCCGCGAAATCCTTGAAGCCGTGCTTCTTGGCGATGGCGTCGAGTTCGCCCTGGAGCTTGTCGTCGAGCTTGTCGCCAGCCGCCTGCAGCTTGTCGGCAAAGCCGGCGAGCTCCTTTTGCGAGGCGATGAAGCCCTTGATCTGCGCTTCGGTGAGCTGCATCTGGCGCAAGTCCTGAGCGACGACCTGCGTGCTGGTGCCCGCCACCAACACCGCCAAGGCGGCGGTTGCAGCCACCAGGCAAAGCCGGCGCCTGACCGGTCCAGACGTCAGCAAGGACAGGGCCCACTTGAACATTCCGTGCTGCATGGCACGCTCCTCCGATCGGGCGGACGCGGTGGCGCGATCCGACATTCCCTCGAAACCTGGCGATGGGCCCTCGTGGCGAGGTTCCGCTACCGGCGCCCGCCATGACCCAGCATCGATAACGGCTTGCCTCGGGCAGAGTTTCGTCACGGCCACACCGGCCCGACGCGCTCGGGGAAGTCATCGACGCGGAGAGCATTGGTCGAAGATCGAGGCGCGAGCAAGCCGATCTTTACCCGGCGGCGCCACTGGGCGGCGTCGGCCCGGCCGGCCCGCCAAGGCCGACTATGAGGTAAAATGATACCTCTATAAAGGTAAAATAATACCACGACAGCAAGACATTGATTTTTCGACGATAACTTGGACGATAACCGGCACCATTCGATTGACAATCGCGCATCTCGGCAGTAACAGCGACGTCGGCTGCACTGCGCGATTGCCGTCACGGCAACTCGGGTACGCGCGCCACCAGCGAAGCTTGGAGCCGCGACGTCTGCCGCCCGGTCTGCAAGCCGCACCGCTCCGCCATCGCAAGCGGCATCGGCCAGAGAAGCCCCCGCAGGAGAACTGCACGATGAAGACCTACGTCGCCAAGACCGGCGAGGTGGACAAAAAATGGATCGTGATCGATGCCGCCGGCCTCGTCGTCGGCCGCCTCGCCGCCATTATCGCCACCCGCCTCAAGGGCAAGCACAAGGCCATCTACACGCCTCACGTCGATTGCGGTGACAACATCATCGTCATCAACGCCGACAAGGTCGTGTTTACCGGCCGCAAGTACGAGGACAAGACGTACTACTGGCACACCGGCTATCCGGGTGGCATCAAGGAGCGCTCGCCGCGCCAGATCCTCGAGGGTCGCCATCCCGAGCGCGTGATCGAGAAGGCCGTCGAGCGCATGCTCGCCCGTGGCCCCCTGCAGCGCAAGCTGATGCGCAATCTGAAAGTGTATCGCGGCACGGCCCATCCCCATGAGGCGCAGCAGCCCGTGGCGCTCGACGTCGCCGCCATGAACCGCAAGAACGTGGGGGCCTGACGCACATGGCTGAAGAAACCAGAAGCCTGCAAGACCTGGGCACGATCCAGCGTGGCCCGTCCGCCGCTCCCGACGCGCCCGTGCACGTCCAGAAGCTCGACAAGTTCGGCCGCGCTTATGCCACCGGCAAGCGCAAGGACGCCGTCGCCCGCGTCTGGGTCAAGCCCGGCCGCGGCCGCATCACGGTCAACGAGAAGGACTTTACCGCTTACTTCGCGCGCCCCGTGCTGCAGATGCTCCTGCAGCAGCCCATCAAGGCCGCCGGGCGCGCCGACCAGTTCGACATCATGGTCACCGTCAAGGGCGGCGGTCTGTCCGGCCAGGCCGGCGCCGTCCGCCACGGCATCGCCAAGGCGCTCACTTACTACGAGCCGGAACTGCGCAGCGTCTTGAAGCGCGGCGGCTTCCTCACCCGCGACAGCCGCACCGTCGAGCGCAAGAAGTACGGCCGCGCCAAGGCCCGCCGCAGTTTCCAGTTCTCGAAGCGCTGAGCCTGTTACAGGTTCGCCGCGAACAACTTGCCAGCGTCGACCCGCCAGCAGTGGCGGGTTGACTTTTTTGCGGGGTTGTCTGTTTTTCGCCTCGGCGCCTTGCAAGGCATCTTGCAAGGTTGCCGTTCGATACACAAATCCCCACGGTCCGGTGGTATACCAGACGCAAATCGGCGTGAATCCAGTACCGGAGACCCCCGGTCTGGCGCACCGGAAGCGCTGCGCGCGATTGACCGCCCGGCGCCAAACAGCAACGATCCGGCGCCCGAGCGCCGTACGGGGAGGAAGCAATGGAACTGATGGCCTGGAGCCCGGCGTCGATATGGGACGGCGTGATGCTCTCACTCGAGCACCTCGTCACGCCGCAATGGTACGTCGACAACTACGCGGCGCTGATGCAGATCATCATCATCGACGTCGTGCTCGCCGGCGATAACGCCATCGTCGTCGGCCTCGCCGCCTCGCGCGTGCGCAAGGAGATCCGCAACCAGGTCATCTTCTGGGGCATTTTCGGCGCCGTCGTCCTGCGCATCCTGTTTGCCTCCGTCACGACCCAGCTTCTCGCCATCGTGGGCCTGACGCTCGCCGGCGGCCTGTTGCTGCTCTGGGTCTGCTGGAAGATGTACCAGCAGATCACCAGCGACGAGCACCACGATCCCGACGAGATCCAGAAGAACGTGCAGTCGAGCGGCACCGCAGGCCCCGAGGTCGGCTTCTGGACCGCCGTCAATCAGATCATCATCGCCGACGTGTCGATGTCCCTCGACAACGTGCTCGCGGTCGCCGGCGTCGCCAAGGGCGAGCCACTCGTTCTGATCATCGGCCTCGCCATCGCCATCATCCTGATGGCAGTCGCCGCCCACGCCATCGCACGCCTGCTCGTCAAGTACCCGTGGATCACCTGGGTCGGCTTGTTCGTCATCATCTACGTCTCCTTCGAGATGATCTACCGCGGCTCCCACGAGGTGACCTGCCAGGCCTTCAACTTCGGGTGCTCCGAGAACCTGCTCCAGGCCATCGGCAACCGTCTCGGCATCGACTTGCCGACGTGGATGGACGGCGTGCCCGGACACGGCAAACCGGGCGGACACTGATGACTGTCTCGGCGGGATCGGTCGGCCTCAGGCTCGAACGGTCCCGCCAGCGGTCGGCACGAGTGATGGAACGACGCAATGGCTTCCACCGGCTTGCCGCATAAGGTCTTCATCGACGGGGAGGCCGGCACGACCGGCCTCCAGATCCGCGAGCGGCTGGCCGCAGTTCCGGGCGTCGAGGTCCTCTCGATCGATCCCGACAAGCGCAAGGATGCCTCGGCTCGCCGCGAACTCATGGCGTCGGCCGATGTGGTCATCCTCTGCCTGCCCGACGACGCTGCCCGCGAGGCCGTCACCCTTGCCGACGGCCTCGGCGAGGAGAGGCCACGCCTCATCGACGCCTCGACCGCGCACCGCGTCGCCGCAGGCTGGGTCTATGGCTTTTCCGAATTGACGCGGGGCCACGCCGAGACCATCGCTAGCGCCCGCAACGTCGCCAATCCCGGCTGCTACCCCACCGGCGCAATTGCGCTGCTGCGCCCGCTCGTCGAGCGCGGGCTTCTTGCCGCCGACCATCTCGTCACCGTCAATGCCGTCTCCGGCTATAGCGGAGGCGGCAAGTCGATGATCGAGGCCTACGAGGCGGCCCGCGCGCCGGCCTTCGAGTTGTACGGCCTCGACCTCGCCCACAAGCACGTGCCCGAACTCATGGCCTATGCCGGCCTGACGCGGCGGCCGATTTTCGTGCCGTCAGTCGGCAATTTCGCGCAAGGCATGCTGGTCTCGGTCCCGCTCCACCTCGACGCCCTGCCCGGTGCCCCGAGCCCGGCTCAACTCGAGGCCGCCCTCATCGAGCACTACGCCGCATCGCCGCAGGTCTCCGTGATCACCGACCCCGCCGTGAAATCGACGCGGCTTGCCGCCGAGACACTCGCGGGCAGCGACGGCCTGGAACTCACGGTCTATGGCAGCGACAAGCTGCGCCAGGCGGTTCTCGTTGCGCGCCTCGACAACCTCGGCAAGGGCGCGGCCGGAGCGGCGGTGCAGAACCTGCGCCTCATGCTCGGGCTCGGCTGACCGGGCTCTGCGCAAGCATGCCGTGCATGTGCCAGACCGCGACGGCGAACACGACCGCCCCGCCACCCTGGTGCACGAGCCCAAGTCCGATCGGGATGGCACCGGCCGACGGCACGCTCATCAGCGTCACGATGCCGAGCCCCGACTGCGCGAGGAACGCCGCCGCCAGCGCCATCGCCGATGTGACGACGCGCTCGTCATCGGCCGTGCGCCAGATCGAAACCGCATGCCAGACGCCGATGACGACGAGAACGTACGCCATGAGCCGGTGCACGAACTGCACGGTCACCGGGTTCTCGACGAAGTTGACCGCCCACGGGTTCATCCCCAGGACGTCCGGCGGCACGAGCCGGTCTCCCATCAGGGGCCACGTCGGATAGACGAGGCCTGCCTTCAACCCGGCGACGAACCCGCCCACAACGACCTGCACCACGAGCAGGCCGACGATGCCGATCGCGACCCACCTCTGCCCCGGCGTGACCGTCCTGAGCCGGATGCGCGGCGCGCTTTCGACGAGGTCGAGCGCGACCCACACGATGGCGCCCAGAATGATGAAGGCCGTCGTCAGATGCAGCGCCAGCCGGTAGTGACTGACGTCGACCCGCTCGGAAAGACCCGACTGCACCATGTACCAGCCGAAGAAGCCCTGCAGGCCGCCGAGCGCCAGGATGCCGAGGAGCTTGAGGGCGAGCGCACCGCGCACCCGCCCGGAGATCCAGAACACGGCGAGCGGCACGGCGAAGGCGAGCCCGATGACGCGGCCGAGGAAACGATGCGCCCATTCCCACCAGTAGATGACCTTGAACTCTTCGAGCGACATGCCCTTGTTGACGAGCGCGTACTCGGGGATCTGCCGGTACTTGTCGAAGGCCTCCTGCCATTGGGCCGCATCCAGCGGCGGGATGGCCCCCAGGATCGGCTGCCATTCGGTGATCGAGAGGCCCGAGTCGGTGAGCCGCGTCGCTCCCCCGACGACGATCATGGCAAGCACCATGGCCCCGACCACCGCGAGCCAGACGATGACGGGCGTGGCGAGGGCGCCGCGCTCCTGTAGGCCAAGATCATTCATCGGCAGGGCCGGCCTCGCCTGCGGCATCGCTCTCACTCCCAATTCATGCGCCTCATTGTTACGAGGACGGGAGTGACAGGATCAATGCGCCGAACAGGCGCGCGTCGTGAGGGGTGAGGGGCCTGTGTCGTCTCGCAGTCGCAAGCTCGTCGGCGCCGTGCTGCTGCTGGTGCTGATCGTCGTCTATTCGTTTCTGATGCTGGCCGCCGCCGTCGCCCTCGAGGTCAACACCACGAGCAAGTGGATCGAGCTTGCCTTCTATGTCGTAGCTGGCCTCGCCTGGGTGCTGCCCGCCGGCGTGATCATAAAATGGATGTCAGCGGCTCCACCGCCGGATGATAGCTCGGCGCGACGTTGAGGGCCCCGAGGCACCCGGCGAGCCGCCGCTCGTTCGAGCGCTCGGCTGCCCGCATCAGTGCAAACGGCACGCCGGTCAGCAGCGTGCGCACATAGCTGATGTCCTGGAAGTCCCCGTTGAGCGAAACGCGCGGAAGCGCCGTCGGCTGGCCGGCGTGGGCACGCTCGATGAGGCCCTTCCTCGTCGTGACGGCCGTCGCGAAGCCGGCCTCCAGGGTGGCGGCGAACTCGCGCTCGCCGGCGGCGATCTCGCTGCCGTAGGGGTAGCTGAAGTGCCGGCAGGGTCGGGCGAGCTCGGCTTCGATGCGCGCCTTGCCATCTTCGATCTCGGCCCGCATGCGCTCCTCGGTCAGCTTGGCGAGCGCGTAATGTCCGACCGTATGGGCCCCGATCGTAACGAGCGGGTCGCGCGCGAGGTCGCCGATCTCGCTCCATGACATGACGAGATCGCGGCACAGCCCGCTGCCGTCGACGCCCGCATCGGCAGCGAGCCGCGCGACGATGGCACGCGCCTGATCCTCGGCCATCTCGCGCAGCTTCCAGTAGACGGCGTGGTGGGCCTGCACCTTTTCCGCGTCCGTGCGCGCGGGCAGCCGCAGCTCGCGGCCGTCGAGATCGATACGCACCTCGCCGAGCCGCAGGATTGCCTGTTCCAGAACGAGCCACCACAGGTCGCCCGCGCCGTCGGCATAGGCGCTCGGCACATAGATCGCGAACGGCAGCCCCCGCGCCTTGAAGATCGGATAGGCGTGCTCGCGGTTGTCGCGATAGCCGTCGTCGAAGGTGAAGGCACAGAAGGGGCGCGCGTCGGAACCTGCCGCAAGACGCCCCGGCACGTCGTCGAGGGCAATGACGTCGTAGCCCCACTCCTGCACACGGTCGACGACGGCGGCGAGAAATTCAGGCGTCACGGCGAGCGGGCGGTTGGGCGCGAAGGCGCGCGGCGGCTCACCTGTTTCGGGCAGGACGTGATGCAGCATGAAAATGGCACCGATGCCGCCAGCCCAGCGTGCACCGATGCGATCGGCCCCCGTCACCGATAAGGCCGACAGCACGGCCTTGAGCAGACGGGTATTGGTCCGGCTCATCTGCGCTGATCCTCCACAGTCGACGGCTACTGCCCGGCATAACGCCGCATCGATGTCGACGACGAGCAAGGAGCATGCACGGGCCCGCCGTGGCGCCCCCGCCAGAACGGCCGACCTCAATTCATGGTGAACGGCGCACTCACCGCGCCGTCTCGACCGCGACGAGCCTCGGCCGCGCCCGGCGGCCTGCGCGCGCCTCGGCGCCAGCCGGTGCCGTAACCGTGACCAGATCGATGTCGGCGACGGCAAAGCCGAGGAACGTCCCGTCGGCGTCGAGCGCTGCGTCCGTGCCGCGCGCACCGGCCGCAAGGCAATGCACGCCCGCATCGATGCGCCCTTCGATCAGACCGAACACCTGCCGGCCG
The DNA here is from genome assembly GCA_033764645.1 of Hyphomicrobiaceae bacterium. Classification (GTDB taxonomy): domain Bacteria; phylum Pseudomonadota; class Alphaproteobacteria; order Rhizobiales; family Hyphomicrobiaceae; genus Filomicrobium. The sequence continues at coordinate 55,716 of JANRIT010000091.1, read as the reverse complement.
GCCCCTGCGGCGGCGACCAGGATGATGTGCTCATAGGTTTCATCGAGCGCATCGAGGATCAGGTTGAGCCGCTCCGCATCGCTGTCCCGGCCGACACCCGCTGCCGGCGTGCCGGCCGCGATGATGTGCACCCCGCTGCCCTCGACCCACGCCACCACGTCGGCAAAGGAAGCCTTCCCCGCCAGTAATTCCGTCAAGCCCGGACTTCTGCCGACGCCGATCTCGGCGGCAATGCCGCGCCCGTCCGGTGCCCAGTCGACCACGATCGCCTGTCCGCCCGCGCCTTCGAGGCGACGCGCGACGTCCATGACGAGCCGCGCCAGACCGTGCGCCTCACCGCGCCCGACGACGAGCGTCCGGTAGCCGCTCGTGCGCGCCTTCGCCGCCTTGGCCAGTCTTTTGGCCAGCGCCGCGCCATCGTTCAGGTGCGCGTAGGGCCGGGGCGCCGTGTGCGCGAGCGCAGGGGCAGCATCGGAGGCGGCAGCCGCGCCGTAGCCCTGTTCGCCCGCATGCGCGGACAGCCGGCCGGCCGCCGCGGCGACGTGCGCGATCTCCTGGCGCAGCCGCGCTGCCTCCGCATTGGACGTGCCACCCGAACGCGCTCCCCGCGCCAGCCCCGCCGTGATCACGAGGGCAGTACCGAACAGGAGGCTGGCGGCAAACACCAGCAGGGTATAGGGCAGCTTGCGCGGGAACACCGCGACGCTCGACGGCCGCGCTCGTGTGAGGATCTGCGCCTCGACCGGCACGACGCCGGCATCTGCGCGCGCGCGATTGGCTTCGAACTGCGCTTGCAGCCGCTCGAGCTCCGTGCGCCGCGAGGTGGCGACCGCCTCGAGTTGACGCAACTCGACCTCGTCGGCAGTGTTGCCGGCAACGGTTGTCTTGAGCTTGCCGAGGCTCGCCTGGATCGCTTCCTCCTGCTCGGCGGCCACGATGGCCTCCTTGTCGAGGCTTGCGACCAGATTGGCGACCTCGACGTTGATCTGCTTCCTGACGGTCTGCAGATCGGCGTTGAGCTGGCGGATGACCGGGTGCGCCGGCTTCATCGACGCCGACAGCTTGATGAGCTCCCGCTCGACCTGCACCTTCTGCTGAATGAGGCCCTGCACCAGCGGCGAGCGCTGCACCTCGGGGATGATCTCCGGGGTGCCGCGCCGCATCAGGTCGCGCGCCGTCCGCGCCCGCGCATCCGCTGCCACCCGCGCCGCGCCGACCTTGGTCAGCTCGGCCGTCAGGTCGCCGAGCTGCTGCTCGTTGACCGGGGTGCGCTGCGCGCCGCCCCGCAAAAGGCCCGCGCTCGCCCGGTAGCTCGCGACTTGAGCCTCCGCCTCGGCGACTTCCGCGCTCAGCTTCTCGATCTTCGGGGCGAGTGCTTTCTGCACATCGTCGGTCTCGACGATGGCCGCCTTGGCGAGCCGCTCGCGATACGCCTCGGCGATCTCGTTGGCGATCTCGGCGGCGAGTTCCGGGTCGGTCGCCGTGAAGCGGATAGTGATGGCCCGGCTCTCCTTGGGCGAGTAGACCTCGAGCCGCCGGAAATAGGCGTTGAGGACGCGGTCCGCCTCCGGCTCGCTCGCTTTCGGCGCGCCGATGCCGAACCGGCGCATCAGGCCGTCGAGCGTATCGACCGGGCCGAGCGCGGCATTGAACTCACGCCGCTGGGCGAGACCCTTCTGCGCGATCATCGCCTCCGCGATCTCCGGCGACATGAGCGCGCGCACGTGCGTGTTGATCGCCTCCTTGTCCATGCGCGCGGCGACCTGGTCGAAATCGCCTCCCGACTGCGGCGAGCGGAACGGGTTGTCGCCACCGCGCGCGACGATGGCGAGCTCGGACTGCGCCGCATAGTAGGGCGCCATCATCGACAGGACGAGGTAGGTCAGCCCCGCCGCCAGCATGGCCACGACGAGAAGCCGCGGAGCGGCGCGAAGCAGCAGCGCTGACAGGCTCGTCATGTCGATGTCGTCGGGCGAGGCGGTGGTCTTGGCGGCCATGTCGATCATCCGAAAGGAGCAGGTCCAAGCCCCGATAGAACGCCCATTCGGTAAGCATTCTCTTAAGTGTGCCGCCACGAAGCACCGCGAGAGGGATTGTTAACCTCGCCCCGCTATTCCTTTAGCCCGTTGCAGTTCGCCGCAGGGAACCCACGTCATGCGTGTGCGTGCCATCTTCGCCATCGCGCTCGCCGCCACGGCGCTCGCGGGATGCTCGACCAGCGCTCCGTTGTTCGACGACGACGGCACGTTCCTCGCCGGCTATGCGGCGCCCGCCGTCGTTACGCACGAGAGCTGGGGCGAGCCGACGGTCGTTCCGGCCGCACTCAGCGGGCCTCAGGCCGTCGCCGACAGCGATGGACCTTACCTGCTCGACAGCGGCGACCAGCTGCGTGTGTTCGTCTACGGCCAGCCCAACCTGTCGCGCCTCTACACGGTCGATCACGCCGGCCAGATCGCCGTCCCGCTGATCGGGGCGGTCAGCGCGCGCGGCCGCACCACGCAGGGCCTCGCCGCCACGATCCGCGGACGCCTCGGTGCGGAGTACATTAACGACCCGCAGGTGACCGTCGACATCCACCAGACCCGGCCGTTCTTCATCCTGGGCGAGGTGCGCAACGCCGGCCAGTTCCCCTACGTCTCGGGCATGACCATCGAAACCGCGGTTGCCATCGCCGGCGGCTACGGCGAGCGCGCGAGCACGCGTTCTTTCCGCATCACGCGCCGCGTCAACGGCTTCGTCGAGGTGATCGAGGCCCCCGCCGACTATGTCGTTAAGCCCGGCGACACGGTTTTCGTCTACGAGAGGTTCTTCTGATCCGCGCTGTCGCACCATTGCAGGCGGCAGCCGAACGTCGGAAGGTTGTCTCGTGTCGCGCGTCTTTCGCATCCTCCACGTCCTGCGGGCTCCCGTCGGAGGGCTCTTTCGACACGTTCGCGACCTGGCCGTCGCTCAGGCCGCCCGCGGCCATCTGGTCGGCGTCATGGTCGACAGCTCCTCGCGCGATACCCTGACGCGAGAGCGCCTCGCTGCGCTTGCCCCGCACCTGCCGCTCGGCCTTTCCGCCATCCCCATGAGCCGCACGCCGGGCCTCTCGGATACCGGACCGATCCTCGCCGCCCGCCGTCTCGCGCGCCTGCTCGCCGTCGACGTGTTGCATGGCCACGGCGCCAAGGGCGGCCTTTACGCCCGCCTCGCCGGCACGTGGCTCGCCCGCCCCGGCGATGCCGCCCCGGCGCGCCTCTACACCCCGCACGGCGGCAGCCTGCACCAGTTCGCCGCGCGCCTTTCCGGCCCGGTCTACCTCGCCGCCGAGCGCGCGCTCGCCGCGGCCACCGACGGCATCATTTTCGAGAGCCGCTTTGCCAGCGAGGCTTACGAGCGTGCCGTTTCGGGACACGGTGCCAAAACGCGCATTATTCACAATGGCCTCTCTGATGAGGACTTCGCGGTCCGCCCGGCGCCCGGCGAGGCAGCCGCCGACGTGCTCTTCATCGGCGAGTTGCGCCATTTGAAGGGCGTCGACGTACTCATCGACGCACTCGCCCGCCTGCCTGAGACGACCACCGCCGTCATCGTCGGCGACGGCCCGGACGCAGCGCAGTTCAAGGAGCAGACCCATCGGCTCGGCCTCGGCGCCCGCATCCGCTTCACCGGTGCGATGCCGGCGCGGCAGGCTTTCGGCCTGGGCCGCATCCTCGTCATGCCCTCGCGCGCCGAAAGCCTGCCCTACATCGCGCTCGAGGCCGCCGCCGCCGCCATCCCGATGATCGCAACCAGCGTCGGCGGCGTGCCCGAGATCGTCGCCGGCAGCCGCACGCGGCTCGTCCCGCCCGGCGATGTCGAAGCGCTCGCCTGCGCGCTCGCCGCGAGCCTCGACCAACCGGCGATCGCCGAAGCCGACGCCGCCGACCTGCGCGAGGTGGTCGCCGGCCGCTTCTCGCTCGCGAGCATGGCCGACGAGGTCCTCGACTTCTACGCCGAAGCGCTCGCCGCCCGCCGCAGCCGGCCCGGCCACTCCGTGGTCGGCAACGAACCGGTGCGTACCGCCGCAAAGCGCTCTTCAACACTCGGTTAAGGCCGTTCGACGCCGGTCTGCACTGCAGAGCCGCACTCCCCCGAACTGGCACGGAGCATGCTCACACGCTGGCACCTGTCGACCTCGACACAGCGCAGAAGTGAGCATCAACCATGTCCACCCTCGACGCCGCCGCCGCCGATTTCGCCTCCGCCTACCCGATCCGCGCGCCGCTGCTCATCGACCGCTCTCAGGACGCACGCGCCTCGCTGGTGTCGTCACGGGTCGTGCGCGACGTCACCCGCCTCACCGATGCCGCCGCCATCGCGCTGACCGGCCTCGTCATCGCCGGCCTCTATGTCGACGAGCCCGGCGCCCCTCTGACCTGGGGCTATCTGACGGCGACGCTGCTCAGCGCAGGCGTGCTTGTCGTGCTGCTCGACATGCTGCGCCTCTACCGCACCCACCAGCTCGGCAAGCTCGTCGTGCAGGTTCCCCGCCTGGTGCTCGGCTGGACGGCGACGTTCGCGGCTCTGCTCACCGTGATCGTGCTCGTCAAGTCGGGCGACGAGTTCTCGCGCGGCTGGCTGCTGTTGTGGTTCGCCGCAGGTGGCGTTGCCCTCTTCACCGGCCGCTCCGTCATCGCCGCCGTCGTCAGCCACTGGAACCGCACCGGCCGCCTCAACCGCCGCGCCGTCGTTTACGGGACGGGCGTCGTCACGCGCGAGATGCTCGCCCAGCTCGAGGCCGACCTCGACAGCGACATTCGCATCTGCGGCCTGTTCGACGAGCGTGGCGCCGACCGCGCGCCGGCCGATACGCTGGGCTATCCCCTGCTCGGCAACCTCGACGATCTCGTCAGCTTTGCCCGTTCGAGCCGCGTCGATCTCGTGCTGCTGGCCCTCCCCCTGACCGCCGAGGAGCGCATCTCCGGCATCGTCAAGGCGCTGCGCCAGCTTCCCGTCGAGGTCAAGCTGCCTGCCCGCACGACGCGGCTGCGCTTCAGCCCGCACGTCTACAGCCACATCGGCAGCCTCGCCGTCATCGACCTTCTCGACAAGCCGATCGTGGCCTGGGGCGCGATTGCCAAGTCGTTCTTCGATCGCGTCATCGCCGCCGTCGCCATCGTTCTCCTGTCGCCGGTGCTCGCCGCCGTAGCGCTCGCCGTGCGCCTCGACAGCCGGGGTCCGGTCCTGTTCCGGCAGAAGCGCTACGGCTTCAACAACGAGCTGATCGAGGTCCTGAAGTTCCGCTCGATGTACACCGACCGCTGCGACGCGGCGGCCGCCAAGCTCGTCACCAAGGACGACCCGCGCGTCACCCCCGTAGGCCGCTTCATCCGCAAGACGAGCCTCGACGAGCTGCCACAGCTCTTCAACGTTCTGAAAGGGGAACTGTCCCTCGTCGGCCCGCGCCCGCACGCTCTCTCCGCCAAGGCCGGCGCCAAGCTCTACGACGAGGTCGTCGAGGACTATTTCGCCCGCCACAAGGTCAAGCCCGGCATCACCGGCTGGGCGCAGATCAACGGCTGGCGCGGGGAGACCGATACCGCCCTCAAGATCCAGCGCCGCGTCGAGCACGACCTCTACTACATCGAGAACTGGTCGGTATTCCTCGATCTCTACATCCTGCTGCGCACGCCCTTTGCATTGCTCAAGACCGACAACGCCTACTGAGCGGATTTGAGACGAGGGCCCGTCCCATGACCATGCCGGCGCAGTTTGTACTCCCCGCGTCGGCACTCCCCGCGCCAGCACGCCGCACCGGCCGCATCGATGCCCGGCGGAGCGGTTTGCCCGCCGCGCCTCTCACGGCCGATGTCCCCCGCTCACTCGCGCACTGGCTGTGCCTCGCCGCCGTCTACCTGACCATCGCGACGAGTGGCGTGGTGTTCTCCGAGCCTGCCCCCGTCGACGTGCTGACGATGGGCCTCCTCGTGCTGTTGCCTGTGGTCGGGCTGCTGCATGTCACCCCGAGCCTCGCACTCTACCTCGCCCTCTGGCTGGTCGTCGGCGCTGGCGGCCTGTTTTCCATCGCGGCCATGCCTGCCGTCGACGATCCGGGCCTGGGCAAGGTCGTCACCTTCACGGCCGTCTCGATCTACCTGTCGGTTGCCTCGTTCACCTTCGCCGCTTTTATCGCCAAGGCGCCGCGCCGCCATGCGAGCCTGATCCTGAGCGCCTGGACACTGGCCGCCATCATCGCCGCGACAACCGCGCTCGCCGGCTACGTGTCGGCCTTCCCCGGGGCCTACGACCTGTTCACCAAGTTCGGCCGCGCCGCCGGCACGTTCAAGGACCCCAACGTGTTCGGGCCTTTCCTCGTCGGCCCCATCGTCTACATGCTCCACCTCGTCGTGAACCGCCCGCTCGAGCGCGCGCTCCTTCCGCTCGCCGTCGCTGGCGTGCTGGCGCTCGCGCTGTTGCTGAGCTTCTCGCGCGGCGCCTGGTTCGTGCTCGCCGTCGCCATCCTCGCCTACGGCTGGCTCGCCTACGTCACGACGCCCTCGCGCCTCGCCGGCGAGCGCATCGTCGCCCTGTTGACGATCGGCATCGCCATCCTTGCTGGCCTGGTTGCCATCGCACTCCAGTTCGACGCGGTGAGCGGACTGATGAGCGAGCGGGCGAGCCTGTCGCAGAGCTACGACTATGGCCCCGAGGGCCGCTTCGGCGGGCAGGCCAAGGCGATCGACCTCATCGCGCACAACCCTCTCGGCATCGGCGCCCTCGTGTTCGGCCGCGTCTACCACGCCGAGGAAGCCCACAACGTCTATCTCAGTATGCTTCTCAACGCCGGCTGGCTCGGCGGGGGCGTCTACTGGCTCCTCGTGCTGGCGACGATCGGCTACGGCTTCCGCCATGCCTTGCAGCGCCTGCCCTCACAGCCGCTCTTCCTCGTCGTCTACGCCACGTTCCTCGCCCAGGCGCTCGAGGGATTCATCATCGATACCGACCACTGGCGCCACTTCTACCTGCTGATGGGCATGGTGTGGGGCTTGATGGCCCGGCCCCATGACGCGGACACCTGAAGAAAAGCCCGCGTCTCGCCCGCCTTCCGCCTCGACGGTTCGCCAGGATTGAGCAACGAGGCAGCCCGCCCACAGTTCTCAGCGCCCGAGCACCCGTCCGGCGACAGCGTCGAGCTTTGCCATGAGCGCGGGATCGCGTGCTGCCGGCGGCGTGATGATGGCGACATCGAGCGCCCGGTCGGAGCCGATCGGGCAGGCCGGATGCTGGCGCGGGAAGGTCCGGGCGAGTTCGAGCACGAGGCGCTGCGCTTTCTCGGTGTTGCCCCGCATGACGGCGATGACGGAGGCCACGTCGACGGCCTCGTGCTCCTCGTGCCAGCAGTCGTAGTCGGTGACCATGGCGAGCGTCGCGTAGGGCAGTTCCGCCTCACGCGCGAGCTTGGCTTCCGGCATGTTGGTCATGCCGATCACCGCGCAGCCCCATGACCGGTAAAGATGGGATTCGGCGCGTGTCGAGAATTGCGGCCCCTCCATCACGAGATACGTCCCGCCCCGGCTCACCGGCACGCCGGTCGCGCGCGCGGCCGCCTCCAGCGCGTCGGCCAGCAGTGGGCTCACCGGATCGGCAACCGAGACGTGCGCGACGCAGCCCGCGCCGAAGAACGACTTCTCCCGCGCGAAGGTGCGGTCGATGAACTGGTCGACGACGACGAAATGCCCGGGTGGCAGGTCCTCCCGCAGCGAGCCGCACGCCGATATCGACAGGAGGTCGGTTACGCCCGCGCGCTTCAGGGCATCGATGTTGGCGCGATAGTCGATGTGCGACGGCGACACCTTGTGACCGCGGCCGTGGCGCGGCAGGAAGCGGATCGGCAAGCCGCCGATCTCGGCGAACAGGATGTCGTCGGACGGCTTTCCCCACGGGCTCTCGATGCTGCGCCATTCGGGCTTGTCGAGACCGGGAATGTCGTAGAGGCCGCTGCCGCCGACGATGCCGAGTACAGTCGCAGTCATGTCACCTCTCCTTGCAGACGGGCCAAGCGCGGCACACGCGCTCGCCGTCGCTCGAACGCGATGCTCCATAACGAGAAAGGGCCCCGCAAGCGAGGCCCTTTCGCATCAAGTCGGTCATCTCGCCGCCTCGTTCGTCCTCAGTGCGCCACGCGCGCCCAGATGCGATGCTTGGCGAGGTAGAGCAGGATCGTCGTCACGAGCAGGTACAGCATCACCTGCCAGCCGATGCGCTTGCGCGCGTTGAGCGAAGGGTCCGCCGCCCAGGCGAGGAACGCCGTCACGTCCTTGGCGTTCTGCTCCATCGACGACGTCGCGCCGGCATTGTCCTGATAGGTCACAGGCCCACCGTCGAGCACGCTCGGCATGGCGATCTGGTGGCCCGGGTAGGCGGCGTTGTAGTTCATGCCGTCGCCGAGTTGGAAGCCCGCTGGCGCATCCTTGTAACCGGTCAGCAGGGCGTAGAGGTAGTCCGCGCCGCCCTCCTGGTAGCCGGTGAGCACGTCCTTCACCATCAGCGGAACGTGCGCGTACCATGCGGCGTGGTTCTCCACCATGCGCGCGCGCGTGATGAGCGAGAGGTCCGGCGGATAGGCGCCGTTCTGCGCTGCCCGGGCCTCCTTCTCGTTCTTGTACGGCCCACGGATAGGGTCCGACAGCAGAGCGGGCCGCTCGAACATCTGGCCTTCGTCGTTGGGGCCGTCCGTGATCTGGTTCGGCCACTCCTTGGCCAGCGCCTTCACGGCCTCCTCGTCGAATTCGGGCCCGCCGGGCTCGACGAGGTTGCGCCAGTAGACGCGGTTGAGGCCATGACAGGCCGAGCAGACTTCCTGGTAGACCTGGAAGCCGCGTCGCAACTGAGCCTGGTCATGCTGGCCGAAGAAGCCCGAATGCGCCCACGGCTGCCGCTCGATGTGAATCGGCTCGCCACCCGCTGCAGCAGCAGGACCGGCTATGACCGCCAGGCCCGCCGCGGCGGCAACGACGCAGGTGAGCGCGCTTGAGTAAATCCGCTTCATGATGGTGCGACGCTCCCGCTCAGCGCTTCTCAGGCGAGGCCGCAGCCCCGGCCGGCATGGCTTGACTGCCGCCACCACTTCCGCCCGCTTTCAGAACGCCCTCGCTGATCGAGCGCGGCATCTGGGTCGGCGTTTCGATGATGCCGACCACCGGCATCACGACGAGGAAGTGGAGGAAGTAGTAAGCCGTGAAGACCTGCGCCCAGAACACGTAGGACCCTTCCGCCGGCTTGGAGCCGAGATAGCCGAGTGCGAGGCACGAGAAGGCGAACAGCAGGAAGAACCACTTGTAGATGGGCCGGTACTTCGTGGACCGCACCCGTGAGGTATCAAGCCACGGGATGAACACCAGTATGATGATCGAGGCGAACATCGCGATGACGCCGCCGAGTTTGTCGGGGATGGCGCGCAGGATCGCGTAGAACGGCAGGAAGTACCACTCCGGCACGATGTGCGGTGGCGTAACGAGCGGATTAGCCTCGTTGTAGTTGTCCGCGTGCCCGAGGTAGTCCGGCAGGAAGAAGATGAACCACGCGAACGGGATGAGAAACACGAACAGCCACAGTGCATCCTTCGCGATCGCGTAGGGATACATCGGAACCGTATCGGCCTCCGACTTCACGTCGAGCCCGGTCGGGTTGTTCTGGCCGGCCACGTGCAGCGCCCAGACGTGCAGAATGACTAGGCCGAAGATCACGAACGGCAGCAGGTAGTGCAGCGAGAAAAAGCGGTTGAGCGTGACGCCCGTCACGGCATAGCCGCCCCACAGCCACTCGACGATCGCCGTGCCGACACCGGGAATGATGGCATCGAGCGACGAGAACAGGTTCGTGATGACGGTGACGCCCCAGAAGCTCATCTGGCCCCACGGCAGCGCGTAGCCCATGAATGCCGTCGCCATCATCGCGAGCAGGATGAACACGCCGAGGATCCAGAGGATCTCGCGCGGCGCTTTATAAGAGCCGTAGTAGAGCCCGCGGAACATGTGGATGTAGACGGCGATGAAGAACATCGACGCGCCGACCGCGTGCATCGACTGGATCATCCAGCCGTAGTTCACGTTGCGCCGGATGTTGTCGACGGAGTTGAACGCTTCCTCGGCCGACGGCTGGTAGTGCATCGCCAGGATGATGCCGGTCACAATCTGCGCCACGAGGCAGAACGTGAGAATACCGCCGAACGTCCACAAATAAGTGAGATTGCGCGGCGTCGGGTAGACGACGAAGCTGTCGTACATCAGCCGCGGGATAGGGAGCCGCTCGTCCCACCACTTGGCGGTGGCCGACTGCGGTACGTATTTGGATTCGTGAGACATGGGGCGCTGCGCTCCCTCAACCGATCTTGATCTTGGTGTCCGACACGAACGTGTAGGCCGGCACCTCGAGATTACGCGGCGCAGGGCCCTTCCGGATGCGTCCGGACGTGTCGTAGTGCGAGCCGTGACACGGGCAGAACCAACCGCCGAAGTCACCCTTGATGTCGGCGAGCGTCTGGCCCTTCGGGATGCAGCCGAGGTGGGTGCAGATGCCGACCATCACGAGCCAGTTCTCATGACCCTTGAGGGTCCGGTTCTCATCCGAGGCCGGCGCGTCGGCAGCGACGTTCGAGCTGCGCGCCACGTCGTCGGCGAGTTCGGCGAGGGTAACCTTGCGCGCCGCCTCGATCTCGTCCTTGGTACGGTTGCGGATGAACACCGGCTTGCCGCGCCACATCACCGTGATCGCCTGCCCTTCTTTGATGGGGCTGAGGTCGACCTCGATGGAGGCGAGTGCCTTGGCACCCGCGTCCGGGTTCATCTGCTGCACGAATGGCCAGATCAGCGAGGCTGCGCCGACGGCCGCGAATGCATTGCCCGCTACGACAATAAAGTCGCGCCGGCCTTCATCCTCGACATGGTCGCTCATCTTCGTCTCCCCGATGGGTGCAGAGCCCGGACGGCGACATCGGCGCCGTGACGCCGATAGCCGCACCCTTGCTCTCGATACGCTGAGGCGACCGGACGCCGATCATTCGCGCAACGGGAGCGTAGCCAGGGCTTTCATTTGGTTGTCGCGAACCATGGCCTGGTGCCGCACCACGAGGCATGCCACGCCAGCTCATACCGGCTTCTGACACTCTTTGCCCCGCCTCTCAAGGTGACGCAGCCGCGCGGCCGCCGGGCAATTTGGCGCAGGGCGCGACGGCCGGCATCGGTTCCGCTGCCTCGACCGCCCCCACTCGGCTGCCTTGCGGACGTGCTCTACTCCGCCGCTTCGCGGGCTTGCTCTACTCCGCCGCTTCGCGGGCTTGTTTTACTCCGCCGCTTCGCGGGCGAGGAACCCACCGGACTGGCGCGCCCACAAGTCCGCATAGAGCCCGCCGCGCCGCAGCAGGACGTCGTGGCTGCCTTCCTCGACGATGGCGCCCTTGTCCATGATCACCAGCCGGTCCATCGCTGCGATGGTCGACAGGCGATGCGCGATGGCGATGACCGTCTTGTCGCCCATCAGATCGGCAAGGCTCTCCTGAATCGCGGCTTCGACCTCCGAATCGAGCGCGCTCGTCGCTTCGTCGAGCACGAGGATCGGAGCGTTCTTCAACAGCACGCGCGCGATGGCGACGCGCTGCCGCTGCCCGCCCGAGAGCTTCACGCCGCGCTCGCCGACATGCGCCTCGTATCCAGACCGACCGTTGAGATCGCGCAACTCGAGGATGAACTCGTGGGCGTGCGCGCGCTTGGCCGCCTCGATGGCATCCTCGCGGCTCGCGCCCGGCCGGCCATAGACGATGTTGTCGTGGATCGAGCGGTGCAGCAGCGAGGTGTCCTGCGTGACCATGCCGATCGACGCGCGCAGGGAATCCTGCTGCACGCGCGTAATGTCCTGGCCGTCGATCAGGATGCGCCCGCGCTCCAGATCGTGGAAGCGCAGCATCAGCGAGACGAGCGTGGATTTGCCTGCGCCCGAGCGCCCGACGAGGCCCACCTTCTCGCCCGGCGCGATGCGCAGGCTGAGCTCGTCGATGACCCCGCCCGTCTTGCCGTAGTGGAAGCCGATCCGGTCGAACACGATCTCGCCCTTCTCGACGACGAGCGGCGGCGCGGCCGGCCTGTCGAGCACCTTGCGCTCGCGCGCGATGGTGCCGATGCCGTCCTGCACGACGCCGACGTTCTCGAACAGGTTGGCGACCTCCCACATGATCCAGTGCGACATGCCCTGCAGGCGCAGGACGAGGCCGACGGTCAGCGCAATCGCACCCGTCGTCACGTCGCCGATCGACCACAGCCAGATCGCCAGCCCCGCCACCGAGAACACCAGCATCGCATTGAGCGAGTTGAGCGCGACCGTGACGAGTGTGGCGAGCCGCATCTGCCGGTTCACGCTCTCCAGAAACTCCTGCATGCTCTCGCGCGCGTACTGGTCCTCGCGCTCGGCGTGGGCGAACATCTTGACGGTCTGGATGTTGGTGTAGCTGTCGACGATGCGCCCCGTCATGATCGAGCGCGCGTCCGACTGCTCGGAGGAGACGTCGCGCAGCTTGGGCACGAAATACCACATCGCCGCCACGTAGCCGGCGAGCCACAGCAGCATCGGCGCCGACAGCCTGAGGTCGGTCGCCGCGAAAGCGATGACCGCGCCGACGAAATAGACGACGACGTAGAGCAGCACCTCAGACAGGATCATCACGCACTGGCGCACGGCGACCGCTGTCTGCATGACCTTGGTCGCGACCCGGCCGGCGAAGTCGTCCTGGAAGAAGCCGAGTGACTGGCGCAGCACGTAGCGGTGCGCCTGCCAGCGCGTGCGCATGGCGAAATTGCCCATCAGGCCCTGATGGTTGACGCACTCGTAGAGGAACTTGAGCGCCGGCAGCAGCACGAGCACGATGACGCCCATGGCGACGAGATAGGCGCCGTGGTCCGCCCAAACGGTCTCGGGCTTGGCCGCATTGAGCCAGTCGACGAGCGTGCCGAGGAAGGCGAACAGCGACACTTCGAGCAGCGCGATGACCGTCGCCAGCGCCGATGACAGCGCGATGAGCGGCCAGAAGGGCCGCGTGTAGTGCGTGACGAACGGGATGAGCTTGTCGGGCGGCATTTCGGCTGCCGCCGGGGGAAACGGATCCTGCTGCGCCTCGAACCAGGAAAAGATGCGATCGACGAACATGCTGCCTCCGGCTGCCGTGCTGTACCGGAGTAAGCTCCAGTTGAAAATGATGACCTCGGGCGCCAACCGCTGGGCGGCATCCAGGCGGGCTGGCCTTAAGCCGTCCGCGTGGCGAAGTCGGGGCGCGCGGAGCGGGCATCGCTCCCCTCATCACGCCTGCGCGGGCCGCTGTGCCCCTGGGGTCTCGATCGCGCCCGCCCGGCCGATCGCTCGATTTGGCCCATTGACCCCGTCGTCACGTCGCGCTTGATCGCGCCGGCTGCCGGTGGTTTACGGCGGGAGATGGCGATCGGCCCGGTTGCCTGCAAGTGTCGATAGGACGGAAATGCCGACGATCGAGGACAACAAGGCTCAGGCCAAGGCGTGGTTCGAGAGCCTGCGGGACGATATCTGCTCGGCCTTCGAGGCGATCGAGGACGATCTGCCGAAGGGGGTCAAATACTCCCTGCAGCCGCCCGGACGCTTCGTGCGCAAGGCCTGGCCGCGCACCGACCACGTCACTGGGGAACCCGGCGGCGGCGGCGTCATGAGCATGATGTCCGGGCGGGTCTTCGAGAAGGTCGGCGTGCACACCTCGACCGTCTTCGGCGAGTTCGCGCCCGAGTTCAGGAAGCAGATACCGGGCGCCGACGCCGACCCGCGTTTCTGGGCATCCGGCATCTCGCTCATCGCCCACCTTCACAATCCCAACGTGCCGGCCGTGCATCTCAACACGCGCATGGTCGTGACGTCGAAATGGTGGCTCGGCGGCGGCGCCGACCTGACCCCCGTCCTCGACCGGCGGCGCACCCAGGACGATCCCGACACCATCGATTTTCATGCCGCAATGGAGGCCGCCTGCCGCAAGCACGCCGTCGCCGACTATGCGCGCTTCAAGACGTGGTGCGATGAATACTTCTACCTGCCCCATCGCGCCGAGATGCGCGGCATCGGCGGCATCTTCTACGACTACCTGACACCGTCCGAGAGCGACGGCGGCTTTCCGGCCGCACTCGGCCTGACGAAGGACGTTGGCCGCGCCTTCCTCGGCGTCTATCCCAAGCTCGTCCGCCGCAACTTCGCGCGCGACTGGACCGAGGCCGACCGGGACGAGCAGCTCGTCCGCCGCGGCCGCTACGTCGAGTTCAACCTTCTGTACGACCGCGGCACGCTGTTCGGCCTGAAAACTGGCGGCAACATCGAATCGATCCTGTCGTCGATGCCACCCATCGTGAAATGGCCGTGATATCAATAAATTGAGCATTTGACCGGCAACGAGATGGCGGCCTGACCCGCCAGCCCCCTGCATGCGCAGCGGTTTTCTGCGCCGTCCCGAGTTTGCCATCAAGCGGGGCTATGCCGAACGACGGAATGGTCCTGGCCGCGTTGGCGGAACCTGTCATCGCAGGCTCGCGTTAACGATGCCGGCCGCATTATCGCGGCCGGCGGAGCGTGACCGAGCCGTGCGCGCTTCCGTCGGCACGATCCGTGCACCTCTTTTGCCGGCTCAACTCGCCGAAAGCGCATGCCGGCCCCACGCGGCGACAGAAGTATGAGCCGGGCGCAACACCACATGTTCCGCGCGATACAGTCGGGCGGCACGAACCAAGGCAGTGTGCGGGGCACTGACGACGACACCTGAAGCTGCCCAGCCGCTCCGGCCGGGCCGGTTTCTGGCGGCGGTCGAGCCATAAAGTGATCGAGGTCTCCCATGCGCACGCCCCTTCGCTCCACCCGCAACACCACTCTGATCGTCGGCCTGGCCGCATCCTGCGCCGCCGTTCTCGCCTCAGCGGCATCCGCCGCCGCCGCATCCGACCCGACTGGCATCTGGCTCGACGACAAGAAGCGCGGCGCCATCGAGATCAAGCGCTGCGGCGCCAATCTCTGCGGCTACGTCGTGTGGATCAAGGACGGCCGCGATGCCAAGGGCTGCGGCAAGCAGATCATGGGCGACGTCGCCAGGATTTCATCCTCCGAATGGGACAACGGCTGGATCTACAGCCCCGAGCGCAAGGCGACCTACTCGGTGGCCCTGATTCCGGCCGGCCGCGACAACCTGACCGTCATCGGCTACGCCGGCACCCGCCTGTTTTCGCAGACCATGACCTGGACCCGCGCACCCGCCGATCTCGTGCGCTGCGATTCCGGCGATACCGTCGAGGCTGCGGTCAAGCCCGCCGCCCCGGCCACCGGCAAAACGCCGCCGCCGAAGGCCGCCAAGGCTCCGGCCGAGCCGCGTGTTGCCCGCACCGAGCCGGCGCCGCCCGTGCCCGCCCCCGTGCCAGCGCCGCGCGTGAAGGCGCCCACGCCAGCCGTGACCGCCCCGCCCGCCGAGACGGCCGAGTCGGCGGACCAGCTTCCCGGCCCGCGCGAGCCCGACCGCTTCGCCGCCAACGATGTTGCCGAAAGCGGCGATGCCTCCGTCGCCGAGGCCGACAGGGCTCCCGACGACGACATCGGCGCCGCGCCTGCCGATGAGCCCGCCGAGCGGCCGCGCCGCGAGAAGACGTGCACCATCAGCGCGCCGTTCGTGACCATCTCCTTCCCCTGCAAGAAGTAGCCTCACCCACCCCATCCGCCGCGAGCCCCCCCTCGCGGCGGATCGCTTTTGGCAGGGTCATCGCAAAAATCAGCACCTGTCCCGCCTGGAACAGCGCATCCGGCAAGCGTCCTGCATTCTCAGTCCATCGCAACGAGCCGAGGCGCCCTGAAGCCCGGCAGGACCAGATGAAGGACCATAGCTATGAAGACCCTCGCCGCCCTCGCCGCCCTCGCCGCCGTCTGCTCCGCATCGGCCGCCGAAGCCTACTCGACCCGCCTCGTGCGCGCCTGCACCGGGGACTACCTGAGCTACTGCAGCCAGCACTCGCCGACCTCGGGCGCCGTCAAGTCGTGCTTCCGGGCGAACGGGCTCAAGCTGTCGCAGGGATGCGTGTCGGCACTCGTCGCCGAAGGCCTCGTTTCCTCAGCCGAGGTGGCCCGCCATCAGGCGTCTGCTAAGTGAGTTGCCGCGGCGGGAGCGGAACATAAACCCCGCCCCGTCGGTCACCCCGCAACCCCATCGCTCTCACTGCCGCGCCTGGCGCGAACCCTGGGCGGCGATGACCTCGTCGAACACCGCGTAGAACTCGACCGCGCCGGAGTTCTTCTCGTTCTGGTTCATCCGCTCCTCGAGGGCATCGAGCAATTGCGCCGAGGTCCGCCCGCGTACGACGGAGTTGCGATAGTAGCCGCGCCGCTCGAAGAAGTTTGGTGTGGGCATGCCCCGCCCGACCGACGTCATCATCTCGAGGCCCGTGCCCGGCCCGGCGAGGTTCATGAGTTCGAGTTCCGTCGGGTTGATGTCCCCCCGCCCCGCCCGCGTCGCGATATCCTTGATGCCCTTGAGCTTGATGACCTGCAGCCACGGGCCGATGTCGCCGTCGATGTTGATGGCGTGCACGCCCTGCCCGGCCGGCGTCCGCGCGAAGGCGACGTGGCTGGCCCACTGGTTGGGCACCTTCCTGACGCGGGCCAGCATCTTGCCGAGCGCGGTCACCTTTTCGGCGATCCGCTCCTGCCGCTCGCTGCTGAGACCGGGCTGGCGCGCTATCGCCTTGAGCCGCTCGACGATATCGCCCCCATGCTTGACGAGTTCGCCGATCGAGTTGGCGTTGAGAAGCTGCGCGTAGCCGAGCGCTGACGAGATGGGCTTGCCGGTCTTGCGGATAGGATGGATGCCGGCCTGCATGTCCGCCGTGCCGAGCCCGCCCGTCTCGAGCGCATAGACGCGCACGACCTGTTCCCGGGTGAGACCAAGCCGTAGCGCCTCGGCGGCGTATCGCCGCTTGAACTCGCGCTCGGCGATGCGCTCCGGCTCGAAGCCGTATTGCCGCTTGGCCTCGAGCAGGTAGACGTCGAGGCCAGGGATCTCGTCGGGCGGCGGCTTGTCCCTTGGCTCCTCGTCCTCCTGGAACTTGGCCCACGCATCCGCGAGGCGCTTGCCCAGCGCCGGGCCCTTGTACTCGGGCGGAAAGCTGTCGACGTAGTCGGCCTCGACGAGCGCTTCCTCCTGCGCCTTCTTCTTGCGCCGGCTGGCACGCTTGGCCTCGACCTTACCCCAGTAGGCATCGAGTTCCGCGTTGTAGAACGTGCGCGCTGTGAACCAGTCCTCGAACTCCTTGCGGTCCTTGTCGCCGAGCGTGGCCGCGAACGCGCGCGCGTCCCGGCTGCCCTGCGCGAGGGCATCCACGGCGCCGGTGAGCACGATGAGGGCGGCCAGGATGCACAGGCTGGCCGCGGCGCGGGCGAAGGCTGCCGCCCAGACGACGGAAAGAGAGAGGTTGGCCGGGCCGGATCGGTTCTGCATGTCCTCGAGCCTCCTCGCGCTCGCCAGCCTGCGCATACCTGAGCGGGTCGGGCAGCCACCCCGGCACGTGCCGACAACGGGCCGCCACGTGCCTCACCAACACCCGAGCAGGCGCGCGCCACCGCAAGTCTTCTCACAAAATCCTGTGAAATCAGCAACAATAGGGCTGGCGGAACGATAACCGCCGTCCCAATCCCCATGGAGAGAGCAGCCGTCTCGCATGTGCGAAAGGCGCTGCGGAAACACTCGTGTCGCAAGCCGATGGCGTAGGCCCATGCTGCAGATCGCCGGATTGACGAGCCTTGCCGATCTCGACGCGATGGCGCGCGCCCGCCTTTACGCCGCCCCACCGGATCTGTCTCAGTCGTGGGCCGGCACGCCCGGCCGCCTCGGACCCAGCGATTTCGATCTCAACCCGGACCTGCTGCCGACGCTTGCCGCCACTCCGCCACCGCGCCTTGCCGCCGTCGTCGTGCCGATCGTGCTGCGCTCCCCGCCGACGGTGCTCCTCACGCGCCGCACCGATCACCTCGCCCGTCACGCCGGTCAGGTCGCCTTCCCAGGCGGCCGCCAGGATGAAACCGACGCCGACTTGCGGGCGACCGCACTGCGCGAATTGGCCGAGGAGACCGGCATTTCAGCCCGCCATGTCATTCCGCTCGGCTATCTCGACTGGTACCGGACCGGCACGGGATATGCCGTCTGCCCTCTCGTCGCCGCACTCGACACCGGCTTCACGCTGGCCCCTGACGCCAACGAGGTGGCGGACATTTTCGAAGTTCCGCTCGCCTTCGTGCTCGACCCGGCGAATCTTCGCGAGATGAGCCGTGAATTCTCCGGCACGACACGCCATTTCTATGCGATGACCCATGGGGAGCACCTGATCTGGGGTGCGACTGCGGGCATCATCCGCAATTTCTGCGAGAGGCTCCGAGAAGCATGATCCGCGTCGTCATCGAGAATATCCTGCTGCTGCTGCTGCCGACGCTCCTCTATATCTCGTTCATGATCCTGTCGGGTCGGGCGGCGCGCAAGGGCGGGAGCGTGTGGGACGACGCACCGCTCGTCGGATTGTTCGTCGCCGGCGTCGCCCTCGTCGTCGCCGTCGTCGCAACCTTCGGCACCTATTCCGGCGGCGCGCCCGGTCAGGCCTACAAGCCCCCCTCCTTCGAGGGCGGGCGGATTGATCCAGGCGGCGTCAAGCCCATCGAGCCGGCAACGACAACCGCACCCGCCAAGGACGGAGCTTCCGGCGGTTGAACGTTGACGAGGCAACGCCGCGTCGGCGACCGAGGGAGAGCCATGACGCACCAAGCCCCGGGCACCGGTCCGGCAGCGGCAAAGTCGCCGCCCGCGCTCACGGGTGCCGCGTGGCTGACGGCCCCGCCAGCCGCCGCCGTTCTGCACGTCCTGACCGAGAACGGCGGGGCGGCACGCGTTGTCGGCGGCGCGGTGCGCAATGCACTGATGGGACTGCCTGTCATCGACATCGACATCGCCACGCCGTTGCCGCCGCAGGAGGTTATCGCCCGCGCCGCCCGCGCCGGTTTGACCGCCCATCCTACGGGGCTTGCCCACGGCACCGTGACCCTTGTCGCGCAGCATGTGCCCTTCGAGGTCACGACGCTGCGCCGCGACGTCGAAACCTTCGGCCGCCACGCCACCGTCGCCTTCACCGACGACTGGTCGGCCGACGCCGCCCGCCGCGACTTTTCGATGAACGCGCTCTATTGCGATCCCGACGGGACGGTCCACGATCCACTCGGCGGCTACCCCGACCTCGCCGCGCGCCGCGTGCGCTTCATCGGTGACGCCGAAGAGCGCATCCGCGAGGACTATCTGCGTATCCTGCGCTTTTTCCGCTTTCACGCCACCTACGGGCGGGGTGCCGTCGACCCAGCAGGCCTTGCCGCCGCGGTCGCACGGAAAGAAGGACTCGCCACCCTGTCGGCCGAGCGCGTTCGGTCGGAGGTGTTGAAGTTACTGGTCGCCGACGGCGCGGGGCCTGCCGCTACCGCGATGGACGACGCGGGCATCGCGAGCCTCGTCATCGGCGGGCCGGTCGACCCGGGCCGGCTTGTCCGGCTCGCTGAGATCGAAGCCCACCTCGGTCGCCAGCCGGACGCCATGGCGCGGCTTGCCGCGCTGGCCGCGACGCCGCCTTTTGACGCTGATCCTCTGGCGAGCCGCCTGCGGCTGTCGGCGAGCGAGTGCCGCCGCCTCGCGGAGGCGATGGCGGGTGTCAGTGCACCGCTGTCTCCGACCGATGGCGAGGAGGCCAACCGCGCAGCACTTTATCGCGCCGGTCCGGCGGCCTTCATCGCGCGCGCGCTTCTCGCCTGGGCCGCAAGCGATGCTCCCGTCGCGGCATCGGACTGGAATGATCTCGTGCGCCTGCCCGAGCGCTGGACGGCACCCTTCTTTCCCGTCACCGGTGCCGATGTCATCGCCCTCGGCATCGCTCCGGGCCCGAGCGTCGGCCGCGTTCTGCGCGACGTCGAGGCATGGTGGATCGCCGCCGGCTTTCCCGCCGACGGCCCGCACCTGCGTGCAACGCTCGCGCGCTTCGCCGCAACCGCCGCCGCGGGTTAACAAACTTCTAACGGCCTGCTTTCGCGGCCTGCCACTCAGCCCTACAGTGTTGCGAATTTTGCTGAGGCTGCGCGGCGCGCGCGGTTGGGGTCTTTGATCCGTCACTTTCGATGCATGACGTTTGCACCATGCCGTTTCGGGGCAGCACCATGACACGACCACACCATGCCCATCGCCTCGCAGCCGCGGCCGAACGCAATCGCGCGGTCATCACGTCGGGCTATGCGGTCATGGCGCTGCTTGCTGCACTAGCGGCGCTGGCCCTGCGCCACGGCGCTCTCCCGACGCCGTGGCCGCCCGATCAGGCTGCTGGCGCTGCGACGGGCTTTGCCGTCCTCGCCGTCGCCAATCTCATCGTTTGCGAAGTGATGTTGTGGGCCCATCGCCGGGCAGCCGCCGCCATGCAGCACGCCGATCGGCTGTAACCCGACGCTGGCCGCGCCCGGCTAAAGCAAAAGGGGCGACGCAATCGCCGCCCCTCCGTCTCACGCGATACGACAGTGACTTAGAAGTCCATGTCGCCCATGCCGCCCATGCCCGGGCGTCCGGCGGCCGGAGCCTCGGATTTCGGAGCCTCGGCGATCATGGCCTCGGTAGTGATCAAGAGGCCGGCGACGGAAGCCGCATCCTGGAGCGCGCAGCGCACGACCTTCGCCGGGTCGATGACACCCGTGGCAACGAGGTCGCCATAGCCGTGAAGCTGCGCGTTGTAGCCGAAGCTGTAGGACGCATTCTCGAGGATCTTGCCGACGATCACCGAGCCGTCCTCACCGGCGTTGGTGAAGATCTGCCGTGCGGGCGCCTGCAGGGCCTTGCGCACGATGTTGATGCCGACCTTCTGGTCCTCGTTGTCGAAGCTGACGGCGTCGAGGGCCGCACTTGCGCGCAGGAGCGCCACGCCGCCGCCCGGTACGAGGCCCTCCTCGACGGCCGCGCGCGTCGCGTGCAAGGCATCGTCGACACGGTCCTTGCGCTCCTTGACCTCGACCTCGGTCGCGCCGCCGACCTTGATGACCGCAACGCCGCCTGCAAGCTTGGCCAGCCGCTCCTGCAGCTTCTCGCGGTCATAGTCGGACGTCGTCTCCTCGATCTGCGCCTTGATCTGAGCGCAGCGTGCGTCGATGTCGGAGCGCTTGCCCGCGCCATCCACGATAGTTGTATCGTCTTTGCTGATGGTGACGCGCTTGGCCCGGCCCAGCATGTCGAGGGTCACGTTCTCGAGCTTTATGCCGAGGTCCTCCGACACCACCGTGCCGCCAGTCAGGACGGCGATGTCCTCCAGCATGGCCTTGCGCCGGTCGCCAAAGCCCGGAGCCTTGACGGCAGCGACCTTCAGCCCGCCGCGCAGCTTGTTGACGACGAGCGTGGCGAGCGCTTCGCCTTCGACATCCTCCGCGATGATGAGCAGGGGCTTGCCCGACTGGACCACGGCCTCGAGCACCGGCAGCATCGCCTGCAACCCGCCGAGCTTCTTCTCGTGAATGAGGACGTAAGGCGCATCGAGCTCGACGGCCATCTTCTCTGCATTCGTCACGAAGTAGGGCGAGAGGTAGCCGCGGTCGAACTGCATGCCCTCGACCACATCGAGTTCAGTCTCCAGGCTCTTGGCCTCCTCGACCGTGATCACGCCTTCGTTGCCGACCTTAGCCATCGCCTCAGCGATGATACGGCCGACCTCGGCCTCGCCGTTGGCGGATATGGTACCGACCTGCGCGATTTCGGCGTTCGAGGTAATCTTCTTCGACTTGGCTGCGATTTCCGAAACAACGACCGACACGGCCTTGTCGATGCCGCGCTTGACGTCCATCGGATTGGCACCGGCGGCGACGGCCTTGGCACCTTCCTTGACGATGGCCTGTGCCAGCACGGTCGCCGTCGTTGTGCCGTCACCGGCAAGATCGGCCGTCTTGCTCGCGACTTCGCGCAGCATTTGCGCGCCCATGTTCTCGAACTTGTCGGTAAGCTCGATTTCCTTGGCCACGGTCACGCCGTCCTTCGTCACGCGCGGGGCGCCGAACGACTTCTCGATGACGACGTTGCGACCCTTGGGGCCCAGCGTGACCTTGACGGCATTGGCCAGAATGTCGACGCCGCGCAGCATGCGCTCGCGCGCGTCCTGGGAGAACTTGACGTCCTTGGCTGCCATGGTGGGAAGCTCCTGAAAAGTTGTCCTTCAGTTCAGAGTTTCAGATTGCATTGAGCGAAGCGGCGTCAGGCAGCCTTCTTCGCTTTGCCGGCGACAGCGGTGGCTTCGATCACGCCGAGGATGTCGCTCTCCTTCATGATCAGAAGATCCTCGCCGTCGATCTTCACCTCGCTGCCGGACCATGTGCCGAACAGCACGCGATCACCCGGCTTCACATCGAGCGGGACGATCTCATTGTCGTCACCGCGACTGCCGGGCCCGACTGCGACGACTTCGCCCTGCTGGGGCTTTTCCTTGGCCGTATCGGGGATGATGATGCCGCCCGGCGTGCGCGTGTCCTCCTCAACGCGGCGGACCAGCACGCGATCATGGAGTGGACGGAATTGCATGGGGTCAACCTCATGGTCTCGTTCAGGTTCAGGTTCCGGATCGGGCTCTGCGAAACGGTGCAGGCCACCCGCGGCTCGACTGCCATGGCGGAGATTCGAGTTCTCACGACCGGGTTCGACGCCGCGAGCAACGGGGACATAATTTTGCGGCTTGGCACTGTCAAGGGGCGAGTGCCAAGCCACGGGTTGGAGCGGGCAACTGACCCTGTTCGCGACACGAAAGGGGCGAACTCAGCTCACCACGGGTGGGCCCCTGACGCGGCTGAACGTCGGCGTTAGTGCGAATCCCGAGTTCATAGGCAGCCGAAAAGCAAAAATCGCCGGCTGAGGCTCAGCCGGCGATCGATCGTGTCGCAGCCTGTTTCGGCGGGCCGGGTCGGCGACGCCTGACCGCCCTCGTCTCAGAGCGCGAAGTCCTCGAGTTTGCTGCCCTTGCCGAGCTTGGCGACGAGCCAGTTGGGCTTGCGGCCCCGGCCGGTCCACGTCTGCGAGCGGTTGTCGGGGTTGGCGTAGCGGGCGCTGGCGGCCGCGGCGCGCCCCTTGCCCTTGCCTTTGCCGCCGATCAACTCGCTGATGGTGAAGCCCGACTCACCCGCCAGTTCTTCCATCTTCTGCAGGATTTCCTGACGCTCGCGATGGCGGGCGGTGACGATCGCCTGCTCGACATCGGCCTTGTGTGCAACCAGATCCTTCAGCGACATCTTGTCGAGATTGATATTCGGCATCTTCTCGGTCTTTCCTCGTCTGCTCATGATGAGATGGCTCCTCCGCCGGCGGTCTTGCTAACCTTGCGATCTTGCAATCGCGCAGTCCTGAACCGTTTCTCGGCGAAATCGATGAATGTTCCCCTAACATATTTCACCGATGACACAAGTCATTAGGTCGAGCAGCGACACGACAGCGCACAATTATCACCAACGGGGCAGACAAAGTTCGCTGTTGCTGTCTGCCAGGCGCCACTCCGTACACCCGACGTTATAGGCTTCATCGCACCCAATTACAATTCGCAAGGAGGGCAATTCAACGAAAATCGATAATGGCAACCCCCTTGAGGGACGCCGTATCCCAGCAGCGGTTCGGTGTCGCCCGTCGCAACGGCACATACGCAAAACGTTCAACGGCAACACTATGACAACGCCGCGAGCGCCCATTCACGAGTAAGCCCACGCAACGCCGACCGGCAGAGCAACGCAACCCAATTGACGCCATCGCCTTTCCATGTCGGCGAATGTCAGGTCAAGAGCCCGTGGCGCAGAACGCGGACCAGCCATGACCGGGAGAACACACCGCTGCGCCACTCAGTCATCTAAACTTCAAACGAATATCGTTGATCGGTCGATCCGCGCAATCGGAACGCGCCAGCACCTGCTTTCGGAGAATTTCCGTTCACGTCGAAGGCGCGGGCGAGGAAGCCCCACACGTTTCTCTGGAAGCGCTGAGCCGGCATCCGCGCCAACGCGCCGGGCGCAGCCGTCGAACGGCCGCAACGACGCTCCCGTCCGTCAGCGCCGAAGGCCGCTTCCCCCCCACCGACCACGCCTCGGCCCGGAATACAGGCGCTGCGCCTGCAATCGCCCTGCGAGTTGCACGGCTCCAAGCCAGGGGATAGGTTGCCGCCACTTGCCGCCAACGGCTTCGGAGACTTCGACGATGACCTTCTCACTGCCCCCGCTACCCTACGCCTACGACGCATTGCAGCCCTATATGTCCGCTGAAACGCTGCAATACCATCACGACAAGCATCATCAGGCCTATGTCGACAAGGGCAACGAAATCGCCGGCGCCGGCAGTAAATATCAGGGCCTCGCCATCGAGGATATCTGCCGTCAGGCCTTCGCCCAGGGCGATCAGGCGGTCGTCAATCAGATCGGCCAGCACTACAACCACATTCACTTCTGGCAGTGGATGAAGGCTGGCGGTGGCGGTCGCAAGATCCCGGGCAAGCTCGAGAAGCTGGTCGGTGAGTATGGCGGCTTCGACAAAGTCCGTACCGACTTCATCGAGGCCGGTAAAGGTCAATTCGGCTCGGGCTGGTGCTGGCTGGCCGTCAAGGACGGCAAGCTCCACGTGCAGAAGACGCCCAACGGCGAAAACCCGCTGATGCACGGCGCCCAACCAATCCTCGGTTGTGACGTTTGGGAGCACAGCTACTACATCGACTATCGCAACGCCCGCCCGAAATACCTCGAGGCCTTCTTCGACAACCTCGTCAACTGGGAACACGTCGAGGCGATGATGGGCGCCTGACGCTGGCCGCCCACGCCCATTTTTCTGTACAAAGTGCCCCGGAGTTCGTGGTCCGCGTCAGCGGGCGGCGGACGTCCGGGGGCTTTGCACGGTGCAAAACCTTTGACGGCGGCCGTCAGCAGTCTGATCCCAATGCGAAGGTGGAGTTCCAATAGCGAGGCGGAAGCCCGGCGGATATGCAAACCCGCGCCAACGTCCGGGCATTGAAGCTGGCCCCAGCCGGCAACCATCGTCATTCACGTTAGGCCACCACAGGTTGAACGGCGTGTGGTGGGAACGAGCAACCAGCGAATATCCTGCCTCCCCTCCTTCACCCGCCGACCCCGCCTCCCCGCGCGGCAAAAGTCCCCGTCGGCCCGCCCAAAGCGACGCCTCGCCCCCCACCGCCCCAATTTTGGCGTTCGCGCAGGCGACGTTCGCGATCTGTGCTAAGACGACAGGACACGCGATCGTCGGAGTAAATCGTTTCGGGTGAGGCAGCATCCGCTGTTTCCCGTTCCAGCCAGGGTGACCCGCGATCCCCTCTGGCCATGAAAGCAAGGCCCCATGCGCCGGAACGTCTGGCACGCCCTGTCGCTGATGCTCGCCGTCGCGGTCACTCCCGCGCTCGTCGGCGGCTGCGCGACGGTCGGCCTGCGTGAAGGCATCGAGGACGCCACGCTCGCCCAGCGGGCAACCGTCGCCGGCCTGCAGGGTGTGCGCTTCTGGGGCGACGAGGTGCCGGAGGACTTTCTGGCCGAGGTCAAGCGGCGCCTCCCCAACATGCCGCGCCTTGCCCAGACGGCCGATCGCAAGGCGGGACGGCCGGTTGTCGAGATCCTCGCTCTTTCGGGTGGCGGCGGCGATGGTGCGTTCGGCGCCGGCTTCCTGAAGGGCTGGACGCGGTCCGGCGCCCGGCCCGAGTTCGAGGTGGTGACGGGGGTCAGCGCCGGCGCGATCATCGCGCCTTTCGCATACCTCGGCCCCGCCTACGATGACGACCTCGAGCAGATCTGGACCGCCTACCGCACCTCGGAGATCGTCACCGCGCAAGTCCTGCCGGGCCTCCTCGGCGGCTCGGCGCTCGCCGACACCGCGCCTCTGTCGAACCTCATCGCCAAGTACGTCGATCGCAAGATGATGCGGGCGATCGCTGCGGAATATCGCAAAGGCCGCATGCTGCTCGTCGGCACCACCAATCTCGACGCCCAGCGCCCCGTGGTCTGGAACATGGGCGAGATCGCCAGCGTCGACAGCGAGCACGCGCTCGCCTTGTTCCGCGTCGTCATTCTCGCCTCCGCCGCCATTCCCGGCGCCTTCCCGCCCGTATCGATCCCCGTCACGATCGACAACAAGACCTACACCGAGTTGCACGTCGACGGCGGCACGACGCGCGAGGTCTTCATCTCGCCGGTCCAGGTGCAGCTCAGCACCTTCGACCAGTTTTATTCCAAGCCTCCCCTGCGCAAGCTCTACCTCATCTCCAACATGAAGACCGAGCCCGAGCAGCAGGTGGTCAAGGCGCAAACGCTCCCCATCGCCGCGCGCGCCATCTCGACCCTGATCAAGAGCCAGAGCCAGGGCGAGATCTATCGCATCTACCGTATGGCCAAGGATGACAACGCTCAGTTCAACTTCGTCTCGGTCCCGGGCAGCTTCAAGCAGACCGCCAAGGAGTTCTTCGATCCCGACTATCAGCGCGCCCTGTTCAGGCTTGGCGAGGAGATGGGCGCGCGTGGCAACGCCTGGCTGTTCGAACCGCCCGGTACAGCGCCCACGACGCCTTCGGGCGCGACCAGCACATCACGCCCGTTGCCCGCGCGGAACGACGCTGCCGCAGCGGCAGCAGCGTCCCGGTCGCCGGCAGCAGTGCCTCCGGCATCGTCGGCTACGGCTGCAACGCCCCCGCCCGCGACCGCTGCTCCCCTGCCGGCCGCGACCGCGAATGAAGCACTAGCGGATGCGCCGATAGCGGCCCTGCCAGCTTCTCCGCCGTCTGCGGTTGGCCGTCCGCCCGCAGCGGATACGACCCCGCCGGCCGTGGCAGCCTCCTCGGATTGATCCGCGCCGGCCTTCCGGTCAGAACAGCCGTGTGCGCCCGAAGATCTGCTTCATGATCGCGCCGACGATGCGCCGCGTGATCGACGACTTGGCATAGTCCACCGCCTTGTCGGCCATCGACTTGCCACCGCGCGGCCCCTTCTCGAAGGCCTGCTTGGCGAGCCAGTCGCCCCAGCCCTGATCCGACCCGCTGCCGGCCTGAAGCTCGGCTTCCTTCTGCGCGACCTCGCCGGCCCGCTTGGCGAGGAGCTCATGCGCGCTCACCCGGTCGACAGCCTGCTCGTAGCGCCCGGCGACCGGACTGCGGCTCATCATCTCGCGGCGCTGCTCGGCCGTGATGGGACCGATCTGGCCCTCGGGCGGGCGGATCAGCGTGCGCTGCACGATCGACGGCTCGCCCTTGTTCTCGAGGACCGACACGAGCGCCTCGCCGACGGCGAGTTCGAGGATCGCAGCCTCTGTGTCGAGGGCCGGATTCTTGCGGAACGTCGTCGCCGCTGCCTTCACCGCCTTCTGCTCGCGCGGGGTGAAGGCACGCAGCGCATGTTGCACGCGGTTGCCAAGTTGCGAGGAGACGGTGTCCGGCACGTCGAGCGGGTTCTGCGTGATGAAGTAGACGCCGACCCCCTTGGAGCGGATGAGGCGTGCCACCTGCTCGATGCGGTCGAGCAGCGCCTTCGGTGCCTGATCGAACAGGAGATGCGCCTCGTCGAAGAAGAAGACGAGTTTCGGCTTGGGCTGGTCTCCGACCTCGGGCAGCGTCTGCCACAGCCGCGTCAGCAGCCACAGCAGGAACGTCGAGTAGAGCCTCGGCCGCTCCATCAGCTTGTCGGCGACCATCAGGTTGACGATGCCGCGCCCGTCCATGCCGACGCGCAGAAGATCGTTGATGTCGACAGCAGGCTCGCCGAAGAACTTGTCGGCCCCCTGCTCCTCGAGGACGAGGAGCCGGCGCTGGATCGAACCGATGGAGGCCGGCGCGATGTTGCCGTACTGGATCGACAGCTCCTTGGACCTCGAGCCGACGTAATTGAGAGCGCTGCGCAGGTCCTTGAGATCGAGCAGCAGGAAATCCGTGTTGCCCGCCGCGACCTCGTCGGCGGCGACCCGGAAGACGATGTTGAGAACGCCCTCCTGTACGTCGTTGAGTTCGAGCAGGCGCGACAACAGCAAGGGCCCCATATCGGCGACCGTCGCCCGGATGGGATGACCCTGTTCGCCGAACACGTCCCAGAACACGGTCGGAAAGGCCATATTGGCGTACTCGGATAATCCGATCTTCTCGAGCCGTGCGGTGATGAAATCCTTAGCCGTGCCAGCAGCCGCGATGCCCGACAGATCGCCTTTGATGTCGGCCGCGAACACGGGAACGCCCGCTTTCGAAAATCCCTCGGCGAGGACTTGCAGCGTCACGGTTTTGCCGGTGCCGGTCGCTCCCGTGATGAGGCCGTGACGGTTGGCGAGACGCAGGTCGAGATACTCCGGCTTGACGCTCGTTCCGAGGTAGATTTTGCCGTCCTGCAAGATCGCAGCGCTCATCGTTCAAAGCCTTTCCGCTCATCCTCGCCGCGCCCGCCATGGGGTGGCAACGAAGCGACTCGTTCGCCCTATCTCGTTGGCCCTATTGGCATGTCCGGGATCGGTTTGCCAACAACGGTTGTAGCGCCGACTGTGCCATCCCATGGGGATAAAGACTGTTGTGTCGGCATGCGCCGGGCCGTTCGACTGCACAAGGCGCGCGTCTTCCTGCACAGGGCCCGCCGGGCACGCGAACGGTTTGCGCACGCCGGCGGTTTGGCTACAAGTTGAGTGTATGCTGCGCTGCGGCGCACGCCCGACACGACTGCGAGGAGCCGATTGCGGCCATGACCGACACCACCGCGCCTGCCGAAATAGGTCTTGCCGCCGATTTCGCTCGACCGAGCCACGCGCAGTGGGTGGCGCTCGTCGAGGAAGCCCTGAAGGGCGCTTCCCTCGAAAAGCGCCTCGTCGGTCGCACCTCCGATGGTCTGCGCGTCGAGCCGCTCTACCCCCGCAAGCCCGGCGCGCACCCGGTCCTGAGACGCGCGTCCGGCACGCCCTGGACCATCGCCGCCCGCCTCGACCATCCGGCGGCTGACCAGGCCTCGCGGCTGGCCCTCGAGGATCTGGAGAACGGCGCCGGCTCACTCACCGTCGTGCTGTCGGGCGCACGCACTTCGCGGGGCTTCGGCTTGTCGCAGGCCACGGCGGAGACCCTCGATGCGGCACTTGCCGGCGTCGCCCTCGACTATATCGCCCTCCACATCGAGCCTGCCGATGCCGGCGACGCCGCCGCTGTCGCCGCCTTCGAGGAAGTTTTCGCCGCCCGCGGCCACGAGGCGAGCGCGCTCGCGGTCGATTTCGGCCTCGATCCGATTGGCGAGCACGCCGCGCGCGGATCGGTGGCCGGGACCTTCGCACCGCGCGCCGAGGCGGTCGCGTCGACGGCCGCTCGGCTGGTCCGCGCCGGCTACCGTGGCTCGGCCCTGTCGGTCGACGTGCGTGCCTACCACGAGGCCGGCGCGTCGGAAGCGCAGGAACTTGCCGCCGCTCTTGCGACGGGCCTCGCTTATCTCCGCCTCCTCGAAGCCGCCGGTCTCCCCCCAGTCAGAGCCCGCCGCACGCTGTCGTTTGTGATCGCCGTCGATGCCGACCAGTTCATGGGCCTCGCCAAGTTGCGCGCGTTGCGCCGCCTGTGGTCGCGCGTCGAGACGGCCAGCAGCCTCGCCCCCGAGCCGATCCATATCCGCGCCGAAACGGCTTGGCGCATGGTGACGCGGCGCGATCCATGGGTGAACATGCTGCGCTCGACCATGGCTGTGTTCACGGCGGGCATCGGCGGCGCGGACGTGGTGGGCGTCCTGCCGCATACCCAGGCGCTCGGTCTTCCCGACGGCTTCGCCCGCCGCATCGCCCGCAACACGCAATCGATCCTCATCGAGGAATCGAACCTCTATCGCGTCGCCGACCCCGCCGCCGGGTCGGGCGCCTACGAGACCTTGACCGAAGACCTCGCACGCGCCGCCTGGGCCTTGTTCCAGGACATCGAGGGGCGCGGCGGGATCGTGGCGAGCCTCGACACAGGCCATCTGCCCGGGCTGATCGCCACGGTCCGCGCTGGCCGCCAGAGGGACGTCGCGACCCGCAAGGCTCCGATCACCGGCACGAGCGAGTTCCCGCTCCTTGCCGAGCAGCCGGTCGCCGTGCTCGAGCCGATGCCCGAGAATCCCGCCGAGCGTCACCCTGCTTATGCGCCGTCACTCCCCTCAGTGCGGCTCTCCGAACCCTTCGAAGCGCTGCGCGATCGCGCTGATGCCGCGCTGGCGGAAAACGGAGCAAGGCCACGCCTTTTCCTGGCCAGCCTCGGCAGCATCGCCGAGCACACCGCCCGCTCCACGTGGGTCCGCAACACGCTCGCCGCCGGCGGCATCGACAGCGAGGTGCCGGACGGCTTTGCCAGCGTCGACGAGGCCGTCACAGCTTTCCGTGCGAGCGGCGCACGCGGGGCGTGCATCGCCTCTTCGGATGCCGTCTACGCCAACCTCGCCGTTGCAACGGCGACAGCGCTCAAGGCCGCCGGCGCGGGCCCCGTCGTCCTCGCCGGCCGGCCCGGCGACCTCGAGCAGCCGTTGCGGGAGGCCGGAGTGGACGTCTTCCTGTTCGCCGGCCAGAATATGCTGGACGTGCTTGGCGACGTGCAGGAACGGCTCACATGACCGGCGCAGTCGCAATGAAGACCCGCCTGATGACTGTCGAGGAGTTCCTCGATTGGGATGGAGGCGGCCATCCGGGCAAGATGGAACTCGTCAACGGCATCGTCGTCGCCATGGCGCCCACCAGCGCGACGCACGGCATTATCCAACTGAGTATTGGACGCGCACTGGCGGAGCACATCCAAAAGAATGCCCTGCCCTGCCGCGTCGGCACCGAGATGCCGATCCTCCCGCCGATGGACAAAGGCAAGAATGCGCGCGTGACCGACATTGCCGTCGCCCGCCGCCCCGTCTCGGCGGATCGGCCCCTCGAGGAGCCGCTCCTCATCGTCGAGGTCATGTCTCCGACCAACGAGGCTGAAACCTGGGCGAGCATCCAGGCCATCGCCGGGCTGCCATCGCTGCAGGAGATCCTCGTCGTGCAGTCGACCCGCGTCGAGGCCGAGGTTTATCGCCGGAGCCCCGGCGGCGCATGGCCCAACGAGCCCAACGTCGTCGTGCGTGAGTTGGCGGGCTCGATACGGCTCGACAGCCTCGAACTCGACCTGACGATGGCCGCGATCTGCTGGCAGACGCACCTCGCAGCCGGACCCGGGCGATGAACCGCGCGGCTGACGCTCGTGCGCCGGATGCTCCGCCCGCGTTCGACGAGGCATTCCGAAAGCGCCTCGCCGACCTTCTCGCCTGGCGCCGCGACGTGCGCCGTTTCCGCACCGACCCCGTACCGATCGACCTCATCGACGGTCTCATCGCCACGGCCGGTCTCAGCCCGTCGGTCGGCAACAGCCAGCCGTGGCGGTGGGTTCGCGTCGGCGACCCTGATCGGCGCCGCCGCATCGCCGAGAGCTTCGCCCGGGCCAACGCTGACGCAGCAACCGCCTACGCCGACGACCAGCGTGCGCACTACCTGGGCCTGAAGCTCGCTGGCCTGTCGACGGCCCCCGTCCAACTCGCCGTCTTCTGCGATATGTCGACCGCGCAGGGCTCCGGCCTGGGGCGCCGGACCATGCCCGAGATGCTGGCCTATTCGGCCGTGCTGTCGGTGCACACGCTCTGGCTTGCCGCCCGCGCCCATGGCCTCGGCGTCGGCTGGGTGTCGATCATCGAGCCGGAGGCCGTCAACGCAGCTCTCGACGTCCCGGCGGCGTGGCGCCTGATCGCATACCTGTGTGTCGGCTGGCCCGAGGAGGAGCATGCCGACCCCGAACTCGAGCGGGCCGGATGGCAGGCGCGCACGCCGATCACGCTCATCGAGCGCTGACCCAACCCGCCGACTGACCGAGGCGCACCTAGCCTTACGCTTCACCTACCCGTGCGCAGCCTCGCCCGTCGTGTCCGACGGCGGCGGCGCCTTCGCCCGCCGCGCCGCCAGCGCCCGGCACAAGACGTAGAACACCGGCGTCAGCACGAGCCCGAACAGCGTCACGCCGAGCATGCCGGAGAACACGGCCGTGCCGAGCGACTGGCGCATCTCCGCGCCCGCGCCCGTGGCGATCATGAGCGGCACCACGCCCAGGATGAACGCCAGCGAGGTCATGATGATCGGCCTCAGCCGCGTGCGGGCCGCCTCCACCGCAGCCTCGAAGCGATCCTTGCCGTTGTCCTCGGCCTGCTTGGCGAACTCGACGATGAGGATGGCGTTCTTGGCAGCGAGACCCACGAGCACGATGAGGCCGATCTCGACCAGGATGTTGCGATCAAGCCCGGCGAGTGTGACGCCGATCATTGCCGCGAGGATGCACATCGGCACGATGAGGATGACGGCGAGCGGCAAAAGCCAGCTCTCGTAAAGTGCGGCCAGCAGCAGGAACACGAACACGACCGCAAGTCCGAAAGCGACGAGCGCCGTCGAGCCGGCAAGCTTCTCCTGCAGCGCGATCTCGGTCCACTCGAAGCCGAAGCCCGACGGCAGCCGTTCCGCCGCGATCTTCTCGATCGCCGCGATGCCCTGGCCCGAGGAGAAGCCTGGCGCGAGGCCGACCTGCACTTCGGCGGCGGGATACAGGTTGTAGCGCGGCACGCGGTAGGGCCCGGTGGTGTCCTGGAACGTCGCCACCGAGCCGATCGGCACCATGTCGCCGTCGACGTTTCGCGTCTCGAGGTTCGCCACGTCGCGCAAGGTCAGCCGGTAGGGGTTGTCGGCCTGCGCGGTGACCCGGTAGGTGCGCCCGAGGATGTTGAAGTCGTTGACGAAGGCCGAGCCCATGTAGACCGAAAGCGTCTCGAACACGCGGCTGATCGGCACGCCGAGCTGCTCGGCCTTGGTGCGGTCGATATCGGCGAAAATCTGCGGCGTGCGCGTATTGTAGAGCGTAAAGGCCTGCGTGAAGCCCGGCGTCTGCCCGGCCGTACCCGCTACCCCCCACGTCGCGCCCTCGAGCGCGGCAAGGCCACGGCCGGCGCGATCCTGCACATACCCCTTGAGACCGCCACCCGTACCGATGCCCGGCACCGACGGCGGCTCGATCACGAACACGAAGGCGTCGCGGAGCTGGAACATCTGCGCGCGCAGATCGCCGAGGATACCATCCTTGGCCAGTCCCTCCTTGAGGCGCTCCTTGAACGGCTTGAGCCGGACGAAGATGACACCCGTGTTCGGTGCGTTGGTGAACGTAGCGCCGTCGAAGCCGACGAAGGCGACGGCGTTCTGCACGCCGGGCCGCGACAGGATGATGTCGGTCGCCTTGCGCACGACCTCGTCGGCGCGATCGAGTGTTGCGCCCGGCGGCAGGGTGAAAGCCGTGATGAAATACGTGCGGTCGAGTTGCGGCACGAGCCCGGTCGGCGTCGTCACGAGATAGCGGTAGGTGACGAACAGAAGCCCGCCGTAGAGGACGAGCATGATGAAGCCGAGGCGCACGAGCCGTGCCGTCAGCGCGCCGTAGCCGTTCGACAGCTTGTCGAAGCCCCAGTTGAAGCCGCGGAAGAACACCCGTAACGGCGCACCGAGCCAGTAGAGGATGCCGCCCTTGGTCTCCGCCCCGTGCGCGGCATGCGGCTTGAGCAAGAGGGCTGCGAGCGCTGGCGACAGGGTGAGCGATACGAACGCGGAGATCGCCGTCGAGCCGGCGATGGTGATCGCGAACTGCTTATAGAACGAGCCTTGCAGGCCGGAGATGAATGCCACCGGCACGAACACGGCGATCAGCACGAGGGAGATGGCGATGAGCGCGAAGCCCACCTCGTCCATCGTCTTGTAGGCCGCCTCGCGCGGAGAGTAGCCTTCGGCGAGATACCGCTCGACGTTCTCGACGACGACGATGGCGTCGTCGACGACGATGCCGATGGCGAGCACGAGGCCGAACAGCGACAGCGTGTTGAACGAGATGCCGACGGCCGCCATGATGGCGAACGTGCCGATGAGCGACACGGGGATGGCGATGATGGGGATGATGGCCGCCCGCCAGCTCTGCAGGAACAGGATGACGACGAGCACCACCAGCAGCACAGCTTCCTCGAGCGTCACGATGACCGCATCGATGGAGAACTGGATGAACTCGGTCGGGTTGTAGACCACCGTATAGGCGACGCCCGGAGGGAAATCCTTGGCGAGCGCGTCCATCTGCGCGAGCACCGCCTCGGCCGTCGCCAGCGCGTTGGACCCCGGCCGCTGGAAGATGACGAGCGCGGTCGCGACCTTGTTGTCGAGGTAGGCGTTGACCGTGTAGTCCTGCGAGCCGAGCTCGACGCGCGCGATGTCCCTGACGCGGATCACCGAGCCGTCCGTGTCGGCCCTGACGACGATGTTCTCGAACTCCTCGGGCGCGGACAGCCGCCCCAGCGTCTGCACCGACAGCGTGAAGGCGCCCGGCGAGGTCGCGGGCGCCTGGTTGATGGCACCAGCCGCGACCTGCAGGTTGGCGGCGCGCAATGCCGACACCACCTCGCCCGCCGTGAGGCCACGCGCGGCCACCAGTGCCGGGTCGAGCCATACCCGCATCGAGTAGTCACGTGCGCCGAAGATGTTGACGTTGCCGACGCCGTCGATCCGCGCCAGCACGTCCTTCACGTACAACGTGGCATAGTTCGAGATGTACTGCTGGTCGCGGCTGCCGTCGGGCGAGATCATGTGCACGACCATCATCAGGTCGGGCGAGGCCTTGCGCACCGAGACGCCGAGCCGGCGCACATCCTCCGGCAGGCGCGGCTCGGCCACCGCCACGCGGTTCTGCACGAGCACCTGCGCTTCATCGATGTCCGTGCCGGGACGGAACACGACGTTGATGGAAAGCCGCCCATCCCCCGTCGCCTGCGACACGACATAGAGCATGTTGTCGACGCCGTTCACTTCCTGCTCGATGGGTGTCGCCACCGTCTCGGCGATGACCTGCGCGGAAGCACCCGGATAGGTCGCCGTGATGTTGACGGTCGGCGGCGCGATCTCGGGATACTCGGCGATCGGCAGGGCTTGCTGCGCGATGAGGCCGACGATGGTGATGAGGATCGACAGCACCGCCGCGAAGATGGGCCGGTCGATGAAGAAGCGGGAGAAGGACATCGGGGCACTCTTCGGGCGGGAAGGGGAGGAGGCCGGGCTCTGGGCCGGGGCCGTTGCGAGGCTTGAGGCCGGTGAGGTCGCGGCGCCGAGGCGAGGCGGAGCGCCGCGCGTCCGTTATTTCGCTGCGGCTTCGATGGTGCCGTTCTCGGGCGCGACCACGGCGCCGGGGCGGACGGCGGGGTTGGCGAGACCGTTGATGACGATGCGGTCGGCTGCCGTCAGGCCCTTGCGCACGACCCTGAGGCCGCCGTCGATGCCGCCGAGGTCGACGGGCGCGGCCCTCACCGTATTCTTGTCGTCGACGACGAACACGATCTTGCGCGCCTGATCGGAGACGACCGCCGCATCCGGGATGAGCAGCGCATCGAACTCGCCGCCGAACAGCTGCAGGCGCGCGAAGATGCCGGGAACGAGGAAGCCGTCCGCGTTGTCGAGGATGGCCCGACCGCGGATCGTGCCCGAGCGCGAGCTCAACCTGTTGTCGACGAAGTCCATGCGCCCCTGGTGACGGAAGTCGGCCTCGTCGGCGAGGCGCACGCGCACAGGGTTCTGCACATCGCGCGAGGACGGCCGCGTGCCGTTCTGCGTCAGGCGCGAATAGCGCAGATAATCAGCTTCCGAGGCGTCGAAGACGAAATGAATGGGCGAGGTCGAGACGATCGTCGTCAGCAGGGTGCTGCCGGCTGCTCCACCGGAGACGAGGTTGCCGGCATCGACCGCGCGCGCCGAGATGCGTCCTGTGATGGGCGCGCGTACCTCGGTCCATTCGAGGTTGAGCTGCGCTGTCTTGAGCACGGTCTCGGCGGTGAGGAGCTGGGCCTGGGCGACGGCGAGGTTGGCGTTGCGCTGATCGAAGTCGCGCTCGGTGACGGCGCCGCTCCGGACGAGCGGACGGGCGCGCTCGACCTCGTTCTCGGCGAGCGCCACCTGCGCCCTGGCGCGCGCGACTTCGGCAAGTCCGCTCTCGACGGAGATCTGGAACGGGCGCTGGTCGATGGTGAACAGCAAGTCGCCGGCGTCGACGATTTCACCGTCGGTGAAATGGATCTTGTCGATGAAGCCCGATACGCGCGGACGCACCTCGACGGTCTGCACTGCTTCGAAGCGCCCCGAGTACTCGTCCCACTGGGTGATGCGCCGTGCGACGGGGTTGGCCACTGTCACGGGGATCGCCTGAGGCTGCTGGGCACGCAGCGGCGCGGCCGGCCACACCGCGGCCACGGCGAAAGCCGCAGCCAGATACCATGGGTATTTCCGCATGAAGGGCTCCGAGAGGGATTTGGCTTGCCGGCGGTCGTGAGAGTGCGTGCCGGAGACAGCAGTCGATGCTGTAGCCGGAATGATGTCGCGCAACGGGCCCCGGGGAGAGACTAACGGAACGCCCCGCTGCACGTCGAGTACGACGAGGTGTTGAGTGAGGTGTTCTGCTGAAGGCCCATCGGGCGGCCCCCGATTGTTCCGATAATCTGAACAATCGAACGTGAAACTTCAAGGCCCCTGTTGCAGGCCCGCATAGTGAGACAGTTGAAATCGCATAGCCAGACGTCACTGTCATGTCAGCGCGATTGCGAAGCTGGACGGTGGCAACGGGAACGGAACATGAAACTGGCAACAGCGCCAATCCGATTGGCAACTGGCGCGACGGCCGATGCTGTAAGCCATTGTAAAGATTGGTCGGAGCGGGGAGATTCGAACTCCCGACCCCTTGCTCCCGAAGCAAGTGCGCTACCAGGCTGCGCTACGCTCCGCACCGACCGGGCCTCTCCGCCGGAAGCCAGCCCCATCGCGCGCGATGTCGGCCAGACGTACCAATTTGCGGGAGTGCCATGCGCTCGTGGAGCCAGCCGACGCTGACCGCCCGCGAGCGAGCCGCCCTTATACCGACGCCCCCCCCGACCTGCAACCACTTCGAAGCGCGGCCAAGACCGACCCGTGAGGCGCACGCAGCCGGTGGCCGATGTCGGGCCTGCACCATGGTCTCGCGCTTGCGGCCACGCGCCCTTCTGACTATGGTCCCGTCGCTTCGCACCGAGCTCAGCTCGCCGCGGCATTGGGGCGTCGCCAAGTGGTAAGGCAGCGGTTTTTGGTACCGCCATTCCTAGGTTCGAATCCTAGCGCCCCAGCCAGCCGCCCACCGACCGCCGGCTGCCAGTTCAGCCCTTCTGCTTGGCGGGGGCACCCAATGGCGCCGCCCACCCGATGGCGCCCGCTGTCCGGCTGGGCTATCGTCCGCCCGCCGACGGTGGCATCAGGGGGTAGGCATGCAGATGAAGACGACCAGCTCCTCGTCGAGCGGAGCGTGGCTCGGGCCCATGCGCATCGCCATGCTCCTGTGGGCCGCGCTCGTGACGGCCGGCATCGTGCTCCTGCCGCGCGCCGGCTTCGAGCTTGAAGGTGCCAACGCCTGGATCAAGGACTGGCGCGCCTACCTCTTCTCCGAGCGCGTCGCCGGCCAGCGCGACGACATCGCCATCATCCTCATCACCGAGGACAGCGTCGCCGACTACCCCTACCGCTCGCCGGTCGATCGCGGCCTGCAGGCTGAGCTGATCCGGGCCCTCGACAGTGCCAAGCCAGCCATCATCGGCCTCGATTTCATCTACGACCGGCCCTCCTACCCCGACAAGGACGCAGCCCTCCTCGCCGCGCTGAAGAGCACGGCCACGCCGATCGTGCTCGGCGCCATCGACCGCCGCCTGCGCCGCGTCGACGAGGCCGCGTTCGCCTACCAGGACAAGTTCATCGCCGACAGCGGTCGCCAGGCCGCGCACCTCTTCTTCGAGGGCGCCGACAATGCCATCGTGTTCACCGACGAGGCGATCCGCTACGCTGCCTCGACCTCACCCGTCGCACCCTACCGCAAGAGCTTCGCTGAGGCCTTGGCGAGCCACGACGGCAAGGCCGCCAAGATCGCCAATCGCAACATCGACTGGCTGAAGCCGCCGCTGGCGACTGGCGAAGGCGTGTTCCTGACGCTCGAGGTGCCGCGCCACAAGCCGGTCTCTGGAGCGGGCAACGGCGATGACGTGCTGCCGCCGAGCTGGCGCCGCGCCCTTGCCGGTAAGATCGTCCTCGTCGGCGGCGCCTTTGTCGACCGCGACCAGCACCTGACGCCGCTTTCGATCCTCACACGCGAGCGCGTGCCGGGCGTCACGATCCACGCGCAGATCGTCGCCCAGTTGCGCGACGGGCGCACGCTCGTTGAGCTGCCGACCACCGTGCTCGCCGGCCTCGTCTTCCTGCTGGCCGCGCTCGGGTTTTTCCTCGGCTGGCACTACAGAATGTTCCGTTCCGACGTTCTCGTTGCTATTGTCGGCACGCTCGCACTCATCGCCGCCGGCGCCTTCGCCTTCGTCGCAGCCAAGCTCCTGGTTCCGGGCAGCCTGCTCGTCGCCTGGGTTGCCGGCATCAGCGGTGGCCATTTTGTCAAGCCCCTGATCGCCCGCCGGTTCTGATCGGAACGCGCGGACAGCGGGGGCCGCAAGCCTGAGGAGGCTCAACAATGCGCTCGAGCATGTCCGGCCGAGGCCTCGCGATCATCGTCGCAGCAAGCCTCACCGCCACCCTGGCACCGGCGGCCCTGCTCCTGTCGGCCAGCCCGGCGCTCGCCGACTTCGAGGTGACGAAGAGCAACGTCCCCGCCTATCCAGTGCGCAAGGTCGTCGCGACCGGAGCGACGCTCGATGTGCCCAAGGATGGCGCCGTCACGCTGCTGCGCACATCCGACGGCCGCCAGTTCCACATCGTCGGGCCCTACGCAGGTACGGTCGCCAACTACGAGAACCGCCCGCGCAAGCCGGGCGAGACGCTGATCGGCAACGACAGGCGCCTGCCTGAGGACCCGCCGCTCGGCGGCATGCGCGGCATCAAGCCGTAACGGGCAGCGCCCGCCACTGCGTCAGGTCCGCGGCGGGGCGCGGCCCCATACCGATAGCCCCCCTCACGTGGCCTTGCGGCGGCGTGTTGAGATGCCGGTGTCCGCCGGCTCCCACGGCGGCGTCTGCCCGAAGCGCGCGACGAGAAAGTCGATGAATGCCCTGGTCTTCGCCGCGAGATAGCGGTTCGGCGCGTAGAGCGCGGCGATGGCAAGGTCGGGCGGGCGATGCTCGGCCAGAAGCTCGACGAGCCGGCCCGCTGCGATGTCCGGCCCGATAAGGAACGTCGGCAACCGCACGATCCCGTGCCCCGCGACCGCTGCCTCGCGCAGGACATCGCCGTTGTTGCAGCATAGAACGCTCGTCACGCGCACCGCGACTTCGCTCTCTCCCTGCCCGAGGTGCCAGCGCGGCAGCGTCGTGGCATGACCGTAGTGCAGGACGCGGTGGCCGGCGAGATCCTCCGGCCGCGACGGACGGCCATGGCGGTCGAGATAGGTGGGGGCAGCCGCGATCGCGATGCGGGCTGGCGCGAGGCGGCGCGCGATGAGGCTCGAGTCGGCAAGGGCCGCCACGCGGATGGTTACGTCGACCCCCTCCTCGATCGGATCGATGAAGCGATCCGTCAGGGTCAGTTCGACGGTGAGATCAGCGAACTCGGCCATGAAGTCGGCAACCGCCGGACCGAGGTAGCGCACGCCGAACGACATCGGGGCGTTGACCTTGAGCACGCCGCGCGGCTCGTCATGGAGCCGGGCCACCTGCATTTCCGTCTCCTCGACGCGGGCGAGGATGTCGACGCACCGCTCGTAGTAGGCAAGGCCCGCCTCCGTCGCGCTCACGCGCCGCGTCGTGCGATCGAACAGGCGCACGCCGAGCCGCGTTTCGAGTTCCATGACGGCCTTGCTCGCCGCTGAGCGGGTCATGCCGAGCGCGCGCGCCGCCTCCGCAAAACTGCCGAGCGCCACGACCCTGGTAAAGACCGTCATTGCGGAGAGCTTGTCCATCGAATTGCATCCGTCAGAGATACAGTCTGGCTTTACTTTGGTGGATTGAGCGCAATCAGCAAGCGATTATCTTCTGCGCCATGAACAGAGCGGCACTCAGCCGGCCCTGGACAACTTGAAACCGCGAGCAACAACAGCGAGGCCACCATGAACGCCATGCTCAGACCTTCCGACGAGCGCGGACGGGCCAACTTCGGTTGGCTCGACAGCCGCCATACATTCTCCTTCGGCCACTACCAGGACCCGGCGCACATGGGCTTCGGCCCGCTGCGCGTCATCAACGAGGACCGCGTCGCCGCAGGCGGCGGCTTTCCCGCCCATCCGCACAGCGACATGGAAATCCTCTCCTACGTCCTGGAGGGCGGCCTCGAGCACAAGGACAGCCTCGGCACGGGCTCGGTCATCCGCCCCGGCGACGTGCAGCGCATGTCGGCTGGCAGCGGCGTGCGCCACAGCGAGTTCAACGCCTCGCGCGTCGATCCCGTGCATTTCCTGCAGATCTGGATTCTACCGGAGAAGCGCGGCATCGCGCCGAGCTACGAGCAGAAGTCGTTCCCGCTCACCGACCGCACGGGCAGCCTCGTGCTCATCGGGTCGCGCGAGGGCCGCGATGGTTCGATCGTCATCAACCAGGACGTCGACCTTTACGCTGGGCGCCTGGCCGACGGCGATCTGGTGAGCCATCGCCCGAAGCCGGGCCGCCTTGCGTGGGTGCAGGTGGCGCGCGGCGCGGTGACGGTGGGCGAGACGCCCCTCGCCCAGGGCGACGGCCTTGCCCTTCGCGATCCCGAGGTCATCGACATCCGCGCCGACGGCGAGGCCGAGGTGCTGGTGTTCGACATGACGCCGTGACCCGATGATGCGGCCCGGCGCCAAGCCCGGCCAGGGCCGCACCATCATCGGCGGCTTCACGCTGAAGTTCGACTGATCGAGAACGTCAGCGGGTGGCGCCAACCTGCTGAGGTGCCACCCATTTTCCCGACTCCGCTAACACATCGGTGCGGTGCGCGCGCGCCTTGCTATCGAAGTCGTCACAGCGAGGCAGAACATAAGGCGATCTTAAAGAGTACAAAAGACTATGAACGGTTGATGAACGGCCAATTTTTTGCCTGTCTTCTGGTTCTGTCATGTTGTTGCTAACCAAGTGTTGCCGCAGCGCTACAGAAATAATTCCCGAAACCTCGTTTTCGGGAGCTATTCCCGAACCTGTTCCAAACTTCGGAATTCTCCGCGCCATCCTGCGCCAGTTACCCCTTAACCCAAGGGTTCTTCCGAGCCTGGGTATTCGTTTGGCCGAGGCGCCTGAGCAAAAAGCGCCCGGCATGGACTGAAGGGGGATGACTTCATGAAGTCGTGGCATCTATTGCTGTCGGCCAGCGCTGTGGCGCTCATATCACACTCGGCCTTCGCGCAGCAGGGCGCGCAGTTGCCGCCGGTCGACGTCATCCAGCAGCAGGGTGCACCGAAGCCAAAGCCCCAGTCTTCGGCGCCGAAGCCACCGCAGCCGGCTGCCCAGGCGCCTGCCCCCGCCGCTCAGCCCGACTTCGTCGAAGCCCCCGTCAGCGCCGGCCCGTCGGGCGGCCGCGATCCCGTCGACGGCCGCGTGTCGTCGACCGCCGCGCCCGTCACCTCGCCGGTCAACCCGTCGAGCCTGCTGCCCAAGGACACCCAGAACGTCGGCAGCGGCGCCACCCGCGTCGACCGCGCCCAGATCGACGAGGAGCGCCCGCTCACCGTGCACGAGGCCATCGTCAACGTGCCCGGCGTCGTCACCGTCAACGACGACGGCCTGTCACGCCATGGCGGCATCGGCATCCGCGGTTCGAACTTCCGCCGCTCGCGCAAGGTCCTCAACCTGGAGGACGGCCAGTCGATCAACTTCACGAGCTACATCGATCCCTCGACGCATTACACCCCGCCGCTCGACCGCATCGAGAACATCGAGATCCTGCGCGGAACCATTGTCTCGCACGGGCCGCTCAACAATCACGGCATCGTCAACTTCCAGAACCTCAACCCGTTCGGCCAGACCGAGACGGTCATCAAGGGCGCCTTGTCCTACACCGAGGATGCCGACAAGGAGTGGGGCAACCAGCGCCACGTCCACACCCGCCAGAACCTCGGCAACGTCGGCGCCGTCGTGTCCTACTCGGG
Source organism: Hyphomicrobiaceae bacterium (assembly GCA_033764645.1). Classification (GTDB taxonomy): domain Bacteria; phylum Pseudomonadota; class Alphaproteobacteria; order Rhizobiales; family Hyphomicrobiaceae; genus Filomicrobium. Next base: position 13,546 of record JANRIT010000091.1, on the reverse strand, counting down.
CGCGGATGCCTCGGGCGCCTGGGACAACGAGCGCCTGCGCTTCAACGACATCTACGGCGCCATCGGCTGGCGCGACAGCCAGCAGGATCTGACCTTCTCGGGCATGCACTTCTCGCAGCGCGACGACTACGACGAGGACAACTTCGTCGGCACCCTCGGCCAGTTCTTCGCCAACGCCCGCAACAAGGCCGGCGCCATCGACGAGACCGAGTCCCGCTTCAACACCTACAACGCCGACTACTGGCGCCTGCAGCTCGCCCACAACTACTACTTCAACGACGACACCACGCTGTCGACGCGCATCTACGGCAGCGACCACGAGCGCAATCGCTACTCGAGCCGCGACGGTGGCCCGCTCGCGATTCCCGACGACGGCCACATGCGCGGCCGCGTGCGCGACTTCCAGGTGTTCGGCGTCGACAGCCGTGTCGAGTTCGCCAACGTGCCGCTGTTCGCCGGCATGACGCAGGACATCCAGATCGGCGGCCGCTACGAGTACCAGCACCACCGCCGCTGCACGAGCTTCGGCGGGGTCGGCGAGGTCCTCGACAACAACAACTCCGGCAACTGCCGGGCGAGCACCTTCTTCGGCGACCCCGACGACGGCGAGCTCGACGAGTTCCAGGCCAACTCGTTCGCCGGCTACGTGCAATCGGCCATGCACGTGACGCGCAACTTCACCATCACGCCCGGCGTGCGCTTCGAGAGCTACGAAGTCGAGGTCGACCAGATCTTCCGCGGCGACCTGACCGAGGACCTCGAGGATGCCAGCACGCGCATCGAGGAGGTCCTGCCGGGCGTCGCCATGGCGTGGGAGTTCATGCCGCGCACGACCCTCTATGGCGGCTACCACCGTGGCATCGCCCCGCACAACGTAGCCGAGGGGAGCTTCCCCGCCCTCGTCGACATCGGCGACAACTTCGAGCTCGGCCTGCGCTCGACCGCGCTGACCGGCCTGACCTTCGACATCGCCTACTTCCACAGTTTCATCGAGGACTATCAGATCAAGGAAGGCTTCACCGACGACACCGGCAACAGCATCTACGGTGTCCTCGACGAAGTTCAGTTCAACGGCCTGGAGCTTGCCGTGCGCGCCGACAGCCGCCCCATCACTGGCGGCTCGTGGAACCTGTTCGGCCAGGCGAGCTACACCTACACCAACAGCAACATCGAGACGGGCCGCGACGCCGTCTTCGAGGACTTGCCGACGGTCGACGTGTCGGGCAACGAGGTGCCGTTCACGGTCAAGCACTTCGCCTCGCTCACCGTGGGCGTCGCCTACGAGAAGACCTGGGACGCGAGCCTGACCTACACCTATCGCGGCGCCTACTTCTCGAACTCGCATAACAGTGCCGGCCTCGTCTGCATCGACGAGAACGGGGATGTCGACAACGGTTGCGTCGATCGCAACGGTGCGGGCCTCGACGAGCTCGTCGGCGGCAAGGTCGACGACGTATGGCTGCTCTCGGCACGCGCCAACTACCACGTGTCCGACGAGCTTTCGCTGTTCGCCGCAGGCTACAACCTGACGGACGAACTCTACGTCGTCGACGTGCAGGACGGCCTCAAGCCCGGCCAGGGCCGCACCCTCCTCGGCGGCTTCACGCTGAAGTTCGATTGAACGGGCGCCCCGCCCTGGGCCCGCATTCGGCGCGCCCCGCTCCGGCAAGATCCTGAAGCCGCGCTGGTCCTCTCCAGCGCGGCTTTCGCTTTTCCGCCGTGACATCACTCGCTTTGGCGCTCCGCTGCACCCATGCTAAACGGGCCCGCAGCGCGGCGACGACTCGACCACTCGATGAGGGACTTTCGGCCTTGGCACAGACCTACGACATCACCGGCAAGCGCGTGTTCGTCGCCGGCCACCGCGGCATGGTGGGCGCTGCGATCCTCCGTCGCCTCGCGGGCGAGCGCGTCGACGTGCTGACCGCAAGCCGCGACGAGGCTGATCTGCGCGATCAGGCCGCCGTGCGTGCGTGGGTCGCGGCCAACAAGCCCGACGTGATGATCGTGGCCGCAGCCAAGGTCGGCGGCATCCTGGCCAACGCGACGCAGCCAGCCGAGTTCATCTACGACAACCTGATGATCGAGGCGAACCTCATCGAGGCGGCCCACCGCAGCAACGTCGAGCGCGTCGTCTTCCTCGGCTCCAGTTGCATCTATCCCAAGTTCGCGCCCCAGCCGATGCCGGAGGATTGCCTGCTGACGGGCCCCCTCGAGCCCACCAACCAATGGTACGCGATCGCCAAGATCGCCGGCATCAAGCTCGCCCAGGCCTACCGCGAGCAGTACGGCCGGCGCTACATCTCGGTGATGCCGACCAATCTCTACGGTGTCGGCGACTATTTCAATCTCGACGGCGCCCACGTCATCCCCGCCCTCATGCGCAAGGCCCACGAGGCCAAGATGGCCGGCGCGGAGGAACTCGTCGTCTGGGGCACCGGCACGGTCCGCCGCGAGTTTCTCAACGTCGAGGATCTCGCCGACGCGGTCGTCTTCCTGACGCGCGCCTACGACGAGGCCGAGCCGATCAACGTCGGCGTCGGCGAGGACGTGACGATCCGCGACCTCGCGCTCATGGTCGCCGAGGTCGTCGGCTTCACCGGTCGCCTCACCTTCGACACCTCGAAGCCCGACGGCACGCCACGCAAGCTGCTCGACGTCAGTCGCCTGACGGCGATGGGGTGGACCGCCCGCACCCCGCTCCGCCAAGGCCTCGTCGCGACCTACGACTGGTATCTGGCCAACGAGGCCGACCTGCGCCGCTGACCCTTCCCGCCCTCGACCATGCCCAAGCTCTGCGCGTGCCGGCCTTGACGGCGGCCCGGGCGCTCGGCACAAGCGGTCGACCGGCGTTGCGCAGCAGCGCAGTGCGTGGGCACGCCAGCGATACGAGAGGAACGGATAGATGACGCAGAGGCGCGTTGCGCTGATCACGGGCGCCACCGGACAGGACGGCGCCTATCTGTCCGAATTGCTGCTCGAGAAGGGCTACGTCGTGCACGGCGTCAAGCGCCGCTCCTCGCTCATCAACACCGCGCGCGTCGACCATCTCTACCAGGACCCGCATGTCTCCGACGGGCGCTACACTCTGCACTATGGCGACCTGACCGACAGCTCGAACCTCATTCGCATCATCCAGGAAACGCAGCCGACGGAAATCTACAACCTCGCCGCCCAGAGCCACGTCGCCGTCAGCTTCGAGACGCCGGAGTATACCGCCAACTCGGATGCCATCGGCACCTTGCGCCTGCTGGAAGCCATCCGCATCCTGAAGCTCGAAAGCACCTGCCGCTTCTATCAGGCCTCGACGTCAGAGCTGTACGGCAAGGTCCAGGAGACGCCGCAGACCGAGCGGACACCGTTCTATCCGCGCTCGCCCTATGCCGCCGCCAAGCTCTACGCCTACTGGGTGACGGTCAATTACCGCGAGGCCTACGGCATCTTCGCGAGCAACGGCATCCTGTTCAATCACGAGGGCCCGACGCGCGGCGAGACGTTCGTCACGCGCAAGATCACGCGGGCCGTCGCGGCGATCGTCCAGGGCAAGCAGGACCGCCTCTACCTCGGCAACCTCGACGCCAAGCGCGACTGGGGCTTCGCCAAGGACTACGTCGAAGGCATGTGGATGATCATGCAGCACCACCAGCCCGACGACTTCGTGCTGGCGACCGGCGAGACGCGCACCGTGCGCGAGTTCGTCGAGGCGGCCTTCAAGATCGTCGACATCGACGTCGCCTGGCAGGGTGAAGGCGACCAGGAAACCGGCATCGATCGCAAGACGGGCAAGACCCTCGTCTCGATCGACCCGCGTTACTACCGCCCGACCGAGGTCGAGCTGCTGCTCGGCGACCCGGCCAAGGCCAAGCGCGAGCTGGGCTGGGAGCCACGCACGAGCTTTGCACAACTGGTCGAGATGATGGTCCTGTCGGACCTGCGCCAGGACAACTACACCCCGGCGCTCGGCAAGGGCAGTCACTGACGAGGGGGCTACGGCCCGTAGCGGCCGATGTCGGTGAGCGTCAGCGCGTGAAGCTCTCGGTCCTGACCACATGCTACAACGCAAGCGCTCACCTCGGCGCGGCGATCGAAAGCGTCATGGCCGAAGCTGCGCGCGCCGGGTGCATTGTGGAGCACGTGGTCGCCGATGGCGGCTCGACCGACGGCACCGAGGATTTGCTGGCGCGCTATCCGCACCTCTTGGTCGACAGCCGGCCGGACCGCGGCATCTACGATGGCATGAACCGCGCCATTGCCATGGCTTCAGGTGACGCCTTCCTCATCCTCAACGCCGACGATGTTCTGCTCCCCGGCGCTCTTGCCGTGGCAGCGAGCCTGATGGCTGATGCCGCGACCGACATCGGCACGGCCGGCTTCGTGACGGTGGATGCCGACGGCGGCAATCCCAGCCGTCCCGTTCTGCCGTCAGGTCCGCCCTCGTTCGAGGGCCTCCTGTTCGGCATTCCCGCCATCAACGCACGCGTCTTCCGCCGCCGCGCATTCGACCGCGTCGGCCTGTTCGATCTCGGCCACCCCATCGCCGCCGATCGCCTCTGGCTGATTAACGCGCGCGCCCGCGGGCTGCGCTTTGCTGCAACGCCAGAAGCGATCTACGCCTACCGCCAGCACGCCGGCTCGGCGACGCTCGCGGGCACCGCCGCAACGAGCGCCAAACTCTGGTCGGCCCACGTCGCCATGGCCGATGCGCTTCTTGCCACTGCCGACCTGCCATCTGAGTTGAGCGATAAAGTGCGAGCATTGCGCTGGCTCGAAGCCGCCAAGCTCGCCGCCGCCAGGCCGGGCGGCGCCGCGCGCGCCCCCGCCGGGGCTGGCGCGATGGCGAGGATCGGCGCGCTGGCCGCCGCTGTTCGAGGCTCGGTGATCGCACCGACCGATGCCGTCACCGCCGTTACGGCACGTCGCCGCTGGCGTGGCCGCCATTCCGACGCTTCACCCGCCTGAGCTTCCCGGCGACGCCGCGAGCCCACGCACCTGCCTTTTCATGCGGCGCACCGCCAGCGGCAGCCGCCGCCACAGCGCGATCTCGAGCGGAGAATAGTAACGGGCCAGCGCCGCCCGCTTCTCCGCCTCGAAATCGACGGTGTGCGAAACCCCGTCGACGCCGATCACCGCGATATCCCGGTCGATATGGCAAACCGCCACGCCCGCAATCATCGTGGCCCGGTACAGCCACTCCCAGTCGGCGACGATGGGCAGCGCGACGTCGAAGCCGCCGATCCGCTCGAACAGCCGGCGGCGGGCGAACATGGCCTGGTGGCAGATCGTGGTGCGCGCGAGCACCCGCCGGTCGAGTGCCGGCGGCTGGGGCAGGCGCTTGGGCCCGCCGGCGGCCTCCGCCAGGACGTGGCCCCAGACGAGATCGGCTTCACCCGCTGCGCTGAACGCGCCAACCGCTGCCGCGACCACGTCGCTTGCCGCGAAGCGATCGTCTGCATTGAGAAAAATGACGGCATCCCCCGACGCGCGCGCGACGCCCGTGTTCATGGCATCGTAGATGCCGCCGTCGCGGCCGCTGCGCCAGGTGAGGCGCGGATGGCCGAGCAGGGAGAGAAGGTCGAGCGTGCCGTCCGTCGAGCCGCCGTCGACGATGATGTGCTCGAGATCGGCATGGCCCTGCTCGGCGACCGACCGCACCGTCGCCGCGATCGTACGCACCGCGTTGTAGGCGACGGTGACGACGCTGACCTTCACGTCGGTGGATCTCCGGGGGCGAACATTGCTCATGCCTGCGACGGCGGCGCGCCGCCTTGCCGCACGCCGCCGATACTGTTAGCACGCACCATGGTTTGCGGACGAGGCCGAAGCAACGGTGGCCATGCGGCGATGGGATGTTGCCCGCAGCAACCGAACCATCGAAACTGCTCTGAACGCGGATAATGCCGCAACACGGCGCCTGGCTTGGTTCGCGGCAGCGTCGCGGTGAACGGGATCGAACGTGAGGCAACGGACGCCATGTCGAGAAGCGTGACGATTTTCACCTCGATCGCCCCGCGCAACGTCGAGGCGCAACTCGAGGCTCTGGCGACATGGCGGGGCTTTGCCGAGCGCATCGTCACCGTCAACGAGCGCCGCGAAGCACCCCTCCTCGGCGATCTTCCCGACTGGATCGACCGCCACGCCTTCGACGACGACATCCCCTACCCTCGCCTCTACGTCCGCCTCGCCAAGCTCGCCGAGGCGATGCGCGCAGCCCCGACCGATCGCGCCGTCTTCATCAACTCCGACATCTCGCTCGCCGCCCCCGACGAACTGCGCCAGGCCATCGACAGCGACGACAGCGGTCTGCTGTTCGCCTCGCGCACCGATACCGACGAGGCCGGCGCGCCGATCTCCGTCTATACCGACGGCTTCGACTTCTTCTGCTTCCGGCCCGAGCATGCCGGCCACATGGGCCATCCGCAGATGTTCATCGGCCTGCCGTGGTGGGACTTCCTCGTGCCGTTGGAGTTCGTCCGCCATGGCCTCGTGGCCACACGGTTGCCGGGCCACCTGATCCATCACCGCCAGCACCCTCAGAAGTGGGACCGCGCCGCCTTCCTCGACAAATCGAGCGTGGTGCTGCGTCACGTCACCAACTGGCCCGGCGCGCGCGCGCTCGTCGAGGAGGAGACGAAGCAGTTCACCTGGCAGGTCAACACCTTCCTCAATTCCAAGCTGATGCAGGGGGCCGCGCGCGCGGGCCAGAAGGATGCGCTCGACAAGCTGATCGCGCTGTGGCGGCGCGTCCACGCCCACCATCCGAGCAAGAACGCGTGGAAGACGGAGGTGTGGCTCGTCAATCGCCTGTATTACCGTTACACGCGCATGGCCGAGGCGTTCGCCACCGGCCTGCGTGGCAGCCCCACGATCTACCGGCTTGCCCGCGTCACCTACCGCACGGCAAACTGGCTCATACCCCAGTATGTCAAGAAGACGCCGGCCTCCGTCGTCCACGACATCCTCGTCAAGCCCAAGCGCGACGCCGAGGGCCAGCCGCCCGGGCGAGCCGACACCGTCTGATCAACCGACTGATCAGGAGAGGCTGGCTGATCGGGGAGGGATGGACGGCGGGTCGCACGCGACGCCGGCCACATGACATGATAGTGACGTCAGGAGGCGCGATGGGTCACCGCGGGTCCGCGCGCCGAACGTATCAGGCACCTATCAGCTAGCAGGAGCCCGCGCAGGCTCCCCGGGACGAACGACATGAAGCTGTTCTCGAACGTCAAGCGATCGCTCTTCGGCGCCGGCAAGGCCGCATCAGCCAAGACTTATCGTTTCGTCGACGGGAAAGGCAAGGAGCACGCCATCGAGATCGCGGTGCCCAAGCCGATCGCCGATGCTGGCGCCACCTTCGTCTTCGGCATCTACAAGGGCGGCAGCACGCTGCTCAATCGCATGGTCGCCGACATCCTCAAGGAGTCCGGCCGCCGCCCCCTCGAGTTGCCGGGCCATCTGTTCAAGCAGGGCATCGTCATCGATCAGATCGCCAAGGACGTCGACGGCATCTTCGAGGTGCCAGGCGTAGTCTACACCGGTTTCCGCTCGATCCCCCAGGTCGTCGCGAAATCGGCAAACTTCCTTGCTGCCAAGAAGATCGTGATGGTGCGCGACCCGCGCGACATCCTCGTCTCGCTCTATTTCTCCCACGCCTACAGCCACACGCTCCCATCGGGCGGCGAGGCGCGCAAGTTGATGGAGGAGCGGCGCAAATCCGCGCTGGAGACCGACATCGACCAGTACGCCCTGGAGCAGGCCCCCAACGTGCTCGTCCACCTCATGCGCATGAGCGAGGTCGCCGGCTCCGGCATGACGACCCTCGTGCGCTACGAGGACGTGATCTTCGACAAACCGCAGATGGCCGATATCATCTGCCGCACGATCGGCGTCGAGATCAGCCCGGAGGCCAAGGCCGCCATCGTCGAGAAGAACGACATCCGACCCCAGCAGGAAGACAAGTTCGCCCACATCCGCAACGTCGCGCCCGGCGATCACCTGCAGAAGCTGAAGCCCGAGACGATCGCCGAGCTCGACAAGACGCTCGCCAAGGCGCTCACCCGGTTCTACCCCGACGGCGTGCCGCATCCGACCGGCGGGACCACCGCCTGACCGCCCGCCCGGCAGGACCAGGTCGGCCCGAGGCCAACCCCGCAACGCCGCCTCGGCCACGGACCAGCGCCATGCTGAAGAAGCTCAAAGGACCCGGCGGAACGTTGCGGCCGGCGGCCCATGCGACGAGCGTGCTCGCCTATCTGCGCGACACCGTCCTGCGCGGACATCTCGCCCGCCTCGGCGGCGCCGCCGCGCTCGGCACGCTGGCCCGGATCCTGAACCTTCTCGCCTTCGTCGCCGCCATCAAGGCGATCCTGGTCGTCCTCGATGCGCCACGCCTCAGCGCCGAGCTCACCCCGCTCCTGCAGCAGTGGGGCATCGGCATCACCCTCTCTGCCCAGACGGCGGTGCTCTATGCCGTCGGCCTGCTCGTGACCCTCAACGTCCTGGCATTGCTTGCTGCCTTCGCGCGCCAGTGGGCCGTCGCCTCGTTCCAGTCAGCCTTCGTCTCGCGCGCGCTCGCCCCCGCCGCGCCCGTCGATATCGACCATGACCGCTTCATCCTCGAGCGCGTCGCGCCCGCCATCCACCTGATCGTCAAGCTCGCCGAGATCGCGCTGTTCGCCATCGTCGTCGTCGGCCTCATCGCGCTGATCAGCCCGCGCCTCATGCTGATCCTCTTGCCGCTGATGCTGCTCATTCCGGGCGGCGTGATCATCGCGCGCCGCCGCCGCCTGCGCCTGCTCGCCCAACGCAAGAGCGCCCGCGCCGCGTATCTGGCGGGCGCACCCGACCGAGCCGATGACAGCTCCGACCTCGGCCCGTGGGCCGCTGGTCCGCGGCTCGCCTATGCCGATGCCGTTCTCGCCGTGCAGCGCTTCCAGATGCGCAACCAGCAGATCGGCATCCTGGCAACGAGCCTCGGCCTCGTCGCCATCATCCTGTACCTCGCTTATGGAGTGAGCGGGCCGCTGGCGGCGACCTCGCTCGCTCCCCCGCTGATCTTCGTCGTGCTCGCGCTCCGCCAGCTCATGGTTTACGCCAACGAAGCCGGCCGCGACCTGTCGAGCCTGCTCGAGTTGCGCAGCGGCCTGCCCTCCGCAGATGGTCGTCCAGCCGCCCGGCCCGACCAGGATGCCGAGGACGAGGACTTCTGAGGCAACCGCATCAGGCTCGGCCGGTTGCCCGCGCGAGCCCCACAGCAAATCGAAGGCAGTCCCATGGGTGCAGTCCACTTCTCGCTCGATCCCGTCCTGGTGGACGCGCTGCAATCGGCCCTGCCGCTGCGGACGCTGGTCGAGACGGGCACATTCAAGGGCGATACCCCGGCCAATCTGGCGAACCGGTTTGATCGCATCGTCACGATCGAGCTGTCCGACGAGTTGTGGCGTGCCGCCGCCGACAGGCTCGCCGCTTACCCGCATATCGAGGCCCTGCAAGGATCCTCCGACGTCCGTCTCGGCGAGCGCGCTGCAAGCCTCGCAACAACTCCGACGCTCTACTGGCTCGACGCCCACTGGTGCATCGCCGAAGGCACGGCGGGCGAGACCTCGCAATGCCCGCTGTTGCGTGAGATCGCGGCCATCGGCCGCCTCGAGGCGAACTCGGTGATCGCCATCGACGACGCGCGCCTCTTCCTGTCGACGCCGCCCAAGCCGCACGAAGCCTCCCAGTGGCCGCGCTTCCAGGAGATCATCGATCACTTGCGGCAGGCGAGCCCCACCCACGAGATCGCCGTGGTCAACGACGTCATCGTGTTCTTCCCGACAGCGGCACGCCAAGCCGTCGAGCGCTACGCCCGCGATCACGGCACCGACTGGCATCAGAAGATGCACCGCATCAGCGTGCAGGACGACATCATCGCCAAGCTGCGCGAGGGCAGCGCGGTGCAGATGGAGACCATCAACGTGCTGCGTGCCCGGGTCGCCGAGCTGGAGGCGGGAAAAGCCGAACCGATCCTCGACCGCATCAAGCGCCGAGCGCGGCAAAGCCTGCTCGGCAAAGGGTAAGCGCTGCGCCGCCATCACGCTCGGCTCGCGCTCTCACTTGGCTTCCGCCAGCGCGACGAGGTCGCGGTACACCCGCTCCACCTCCGTCGGGACGTCCCGGCTGCGCTGCCAGAACCGCCCGGTCGAGCCTGTGAGCCTCGGCCATAGGGCGAGCGACCGGACCAAGTGAGCCGCCGCCGCCGCCCGCCTGCCGACCCCCAGATTGGCCGCCGTCAATTCGAGCGCCAGATAGCTTTCCGCCCGCCGCCGCGCCGCCGGCGGCAGTCGCAGACGAGGGTCTGCTTCCAACAAACCCCTCACATGCGACACAGCCGCCTCGACCGGGGCGAGCTTGGCGTCGGTCGAGGGCGCGATCACCGCACCCGCGACCGGCGCGGCGACGAAACGGCCTCCCGCACCAGCAAAGCGGAGCAGCCATTCATAGTCCTCGAGCCGGCGCAGCCTTCCATCGAGCACGCCGACGCTCTCGAAAACGCTGCGCTCCACGAGCAGCGTCGAGCCGGGGCACATCCAGCAGCCGCCGGCAAAATCGGTTGTGTTCGCCGCATCCACCGGACGGCGCAATTCCAGCACCTGCGACCGCCGGTCCGGCATGTAGAACGAGCAGCCGATCGCGACAGGACCAAAACCCGGTCCGTCGGCGGACAATGCCTCCGCCCACGCCACCTGCCGGGCGAGCTTATCGGGCAGCCACACGTCGTCGCTGTCGAGGAAGGCGACGAATCGCCCGGCGCTTGCCGCGATACCGGCATTGCGCGCCACCGCCGCGCCGCCGTTGCGCTCGAGCCGCACGAGGCGGGCGCTCCTGACGTCCTCGGGCAGCCGCACGGGCGCGGGAGAGGCATCATCGACGACGACGATCTCGAGGCTCTCCGGCGCGAGGTCGCGCTGTGCCGCTGCCGACCGCACCGCGGCAGCCAGTGATGCCGGGCGGCCGAACGCCGGGATGACAACGCTGACGAGAGGCTTCACGCGCCACGCTCGCGCGCGCGACAGGGCCACCGCCCGCAAGCCGGCCGTTGCCCATCGGCGAGCCCTTGCCTATTGAAGCGCGAGGCCTGCGAACCCCGTCGGGCCGCCAGCGGTCTCCTCGTCGCGATGCGCATCTCGGTCTTCATCACGTCCTACAATCAGGCGCACCTGTTGCCCGAGGCCATCGCCAGCGTGCTCGCCCAGACGCGCCCCGCCGCCGAGATCGTCATCGTCGACGATGCCTCGACCGACGGCTCGCGCGCCCTCATCGACAGCTACGCCAGCGCGCACCCTCGTCTCATCAAAGCCCTCTACCACGAGACCAACACCGGCGTCGCCCAGACCCGCATCGATGCGCTGTCCGCCGTCACGGGCGACCACGTCACCTACGTCGACGGCGACGACCGCTTCCTCCCCGACAAGCTCGCCCGCGAGGCCGCAGCCCTGCTGGCCGATCCGGCCGCGTCGATCGCCTACTCGAACACGCGCTACATGAGCGAGGACTTCACGACGCCAGTCCATACCTGGGTGGACGGCGAAGCCGTGCCGCAGGGCGACGTCTTCCTCGAGACCTTCACGCGCAGCTTTCCGCGCCGCAGCCTCTTCCGCATGGAACTCGTCCGCACCGCCGACTGGCGCCGCATCGGCTTCCACGATCCGAACCTGCAAATCTATGAGGACTTCGACATGCGCATCAGGCTGACGAAGCACCTCAAGACGGTCTATGTCGACAACGTGGGCTCGGAGATCCGCACGCATCAGAGCGGCCTCTCGAAGCTGCCCGACGACCGCCACCTCGCGTGCCTATCGTACCTCTACCGCAAGAGCCTGCCTCTTTTGGCCGACCTGCCGGCCGAACGGGCGCGCGATGCCCGCCGCCGGCTCGCCTGCTGGATCCTCCGCATCGGCGCCCGCGCAACGGTAGGCTCCGCGCGCGCCGGCCGCCCTGTGGCGAGCGCGCGCTCGGCGTTCGCTACGGGCCGGCTGATGCTGGAGGCCTGGCCATGACGGCGCCAGCGACCGCCCTCGCGCCGATCTTCCTCGTCTCCCTGCCGCGCTCAGGATCGACGCTGTTGCAGAAGGTTCTGGCGACGACGCCGGAGATCGCCACGGCGAGCGAGCCGTGGATCGCCCTTCCCGTCGCCTACATGACCCGCCGAGACGGCATCGCCACGGAGTATTGGCAGGCCTCCGCCGCCGACGCTCTCGAAGACGTCGCAGCCGCTCTGCCGGGGGGACGGGACCAGTTGCGGGCCATGCAGGCGGGCCTCGTCCGCGCGACCTATGCCGCTCTGGCGGCAGGCGCGCCTGACGCCCGCTACTTCCTCGATAAGACGCCGCGCTATTACCTGATCCTCGATTTCCTGGCCGAGGCCTTTCCCGACGCCCGCTTCGTTTTTCTTTTCCGCCATCCCCTCGACGTCGCGTCCTCGATCCTGGCGAGCTGGCACAAGGATACCTTCACCCCGCACCTGCGCTCCAACGATATCGACCTCTGGCACGGCCCGCGCATGATGGCCGACGGCTTTCACCGGCTCGCCGACCGCAGCGTCCGTGTCGATTACGAGACCCTCGTCGCCGATCCCGGCACGGCGATCACTGAACTCGCGCGCTTTCTGGCCCTCGACCGCCTGCCGGCCGATCCTGTCGCGGCCGCCCGCGACGTCGAGTTCACGGGTCGCATGGGCGATCCCGCCAGGGGACGCAGATATGAGGGCGTCGCAGCCCATTCCGTCGACCGCTGGCGCGCGAGCATGCGCAATCCTTACCGCCGCGCGTTCTTCCGGTCCTACGTCCGCAGCCTCGACGCCGCCACACTGCAAGCCTTCGGGCTCGACCGGGAGGCCCTATTGCAAAATCTGGCACAGGCACCGGTTTCCACCTCGGGCCTGTTGCGCGACATCGTCGGCATCAACTGGTACCGGCTGTCGAAATCCCTGCACGCGCTCCATCTTGAGCCGGGCCTCCGGCCGTTGCCGCGCCGCGACCGTCAGCGCCGACAGCTCGGCTGAACGCTGCTTTGAAACCGTGTTCGCGGAAAATCAGCATTCCTCGCTGAGGCGACTACGCCTGCCCGTGTTGAAGGTGACAAAACCTTCTGATAGCGTCCTTACGAAATACTAATGATCCCCTTTACCGATTAACTCGGGCATGGAGGCCGTCATGGCTCTGTATGCAAGCCCATTCAAGATGCTCCTCGTTGCCAGCTCGAGCTTGGTCGCATTGGCGGCCTTGATGCCCGAGCCGGCCCAGGCCCGCCGCGGTTTTGGCGTCGGCGTCGCCGTCGGCATCGGCGCGGCGATCCTCCTCAACGAGGCCGCACGCGCCAGCCAGGGCAACCGCGGCGCCCGCTCGAAGGGGTCGAGCAATCCAGGTGGACGCAAAGGCGGCGGCGACGGTGGCGATGATGCCGCCGCAACGGCAGGGCCGAGCCAGATCACCGCACGCGACCAGGCCGACAACGCGCGCCAGATTGCCAAGCAGCAGGAAGAGCTCGCCGAATACGAGCGCAGCCT
>JANRIT010000013.1:0-4906 GCA_033764645.1 Hyphomicrobiaceae bacterium | reverse complement strand
CACGGGGCAGGTCTCGAGTGCGGTGAACACCCCATCCATCTCGCGCTCGTAGGCGAGAGCTTGGTCGGGCGTGGTGACGTCGCGGAAGTGGGCGATGTCGGTACCAGCCGCGAAGGCCTTGCCGCCGGCGCCCGTAACGATGACGGCCTTGACCGGACCGCCCGGTTCGATCGCCTCGGCGATCTCCTTGAGGCGACGGTACATGGGCACCGTCATGGCATTGCGCGCATGCGGCCGGGCGAGCGTCACCAGACCGATCCCATCCTCGACGACGAACGAAACCTCGCCGTCGGTGCCGGCGGCTGTGCTCATGGGGCGGTCTCCGGTCGCTGGCGATCACGGGCATATGGCCTGTGATTGTGGCAAGAGCAACCGCTTCCGCTGCACGTCGGCCACTCGTCGTGTCGCGGTGGAGCCGTCAGCCGCCGAGCTCCGCCAGCAATGAGCGCGCTTCCGTCAGCAGGACCGGCAGCTTGTCCTAAACGGCCTGCCAGACGATGTCGGGATCGATACTGTCGTAGCCGTGGGCGATGGCATTGCGAAAGTCGATGATGCGCCGATGCTCGGTGATCCGACCGGCCACGATAGGATCGATCAGGGCGAGCCGACGCAGGGCCTCACCGAGGATCTCGAACTGGCGCTCGACGGCGGACCTAAGCAAGAGGTCGTCGGCGAGGTCCTGACGCGTTCGACCCGTGGTGAAAGCGACAATAGCCTCGCCGGCAAAGATCAAATCAGTGATCCGTTTCTCACGACGGTGCGGCACAGATCGTGCGCCGGCTGACTTCGATTTCGCGACGCAGATACGGGTTCTGAATACTGTCGGAGATCGTGAGGTCAACGGGCCGGCCGAGCAGTGCCGCCAAATCCTCGCGCAGGCCGAAGTAGGTGTCGAAGGCCCGGGAGCGCCCTTCGGGCGTCAGGGTTGCGATGAAGTCAACGTCACTTTGGCACGTATCTTCGCCGGTCGCGACCGAACCAAAGACCTCCAGCCGCTGGACGCCGTGGCGGCGGCACAGTTCACCGATGGCGCGGCCTTCCGCTTCAATCGTCTGGAGCATCTCTGTCATCGGCGGACGGTATCACGAGCGTCGCCTCGTCGACCACCGTCCGCTTGACGAGACCCTCCGGCGCGCCGATTTTCGCGGCCATGGGAGAGACCTCCGATACGACTGCCGCTGGGCATGCCGGCGAGCCGCCCGCCCTCAACGGCCCAGCCATCATCGCCGCCTACGTCAAGACGCTGCCGTCGACGCCCGGCGTCTACCGCATGCTCGACGCATCCGGCGAGGTCATCTACGTCGGCAAGGCGCGCTCGCTGAAGGCCCGCGTCGGCAACTACGCGCGCATCGGCGGCCAGACCAACCGCATCGCCCGCATGATCGCCGCGACCCGGTCCATGGAGTTCGTCACCGTCCGCACCGAGGCCGAGGCGCTGCTGCTCGAAGCCAACCTGATCAAGCGCTTCAAGCCGCGCTTCAACGTGCTGATGCGCGACGACAAGTCGTTCCCTTACATCCTCATCGCCAAGGACCACGCCGCCCCGCAGATCCTGAAGCATCGCGGCGCGCGCTCGCGCAAGGGCGAATACTTCGGGCCGTTCGCTTCCGCCGGTGCCGTCAATCGCACCATCGCCATGCTGCAGCGCGCCTTCCTGCTGCGCTCGTGCACCGACGCTGTCTACGAGGGCCGCACACGGCCGTGCCTGCTGTGGCAGATCAAGCGCTGCGCGGGCCCCTGCACCGGCGAGATCGCGCTCGACGAGTACAACGGGCTCGTCGACGAGGCCGTCCGCTTCCTGCGCGGCGAAAGCCAGAGCGTGCGCCAGATGTATCAGGATCTCATGCAGGAAGCCTCCGACGCCCTCGAGTTCGAGCGCGCTGCCAAGTACCGCAACCGCCTGTGGGCGCTCGCCCACGTCACCGCCGATCAGGCGATCAACGCCGCCGGCATCGAGGAGGCGGACATCTTCGCCATCCATCAGGACGGCGGCCACGCCTGCATCCAGGTCTTCTTCTTCCGCACGGGCCAGAACTGGGGCAATCGCGCCTACTACCCCAAGGCGGACAAGTCGTTCGAGACCGCCGAGATACTCGCTTCCTTCATGGCCCAGTTCTACGACGACAAGCCGGTGCCGCGCCTGATCCTTGTCTCCGAGGACTTGCCCGAGCGGGAGTTGCTGGCCGAGGCGCTGTCGACCAAGGCGGACCGGCGCGTCGAGGTTGCCGCCCCCCAGCGCGGAGCCAAAGCCGAACTCGTCCAGCATGCCCTGACGAATGCCAGGGAAGCCCTCGGCCGCAAGCTCGCCGAGACCGCAACCCAGTCGAGCCTCCTGAAGGCGACCGCCGAGCGCTTCGGCCTCGCCCGCGCCCCGCGCCGCATCGAGGTCTTCGACAACTCCCATATCGCCGGCACCAATGCCATTGGCGCCATGATCGTCGCCGGTCCCGAGGGCTTCTCGAAGGCGCATTACCGCAAGTTCAACATCAGGTCGCAGGACCTGACGCCCGGCGACGACTACGCCATGATGCGCGAGGTGCTGACACGTCGCTTCAAGCGGCTGGCGACGTCGGCAGCGACGTCGGCGGCAGCCCCTCACCCTGACCCACTCCCCGCGGGCAGGGAGACGGGAGACGCTTCTCCCTCACCCCATGCTTCATGGAGAGAGGGCCAGCAAGAAAGTGGTGAGGGATACACCGAGACAGTCCCCGACCGGCCCGACCTCGTCCTGATCGACGGCGGCGCGGGCCAGCTCGCCGTTGCGCGCGCGGTCATGGCCGACCTCGGTATCGACGACATCGCCCTCGTCGGGGTCGCCAAGGGACCCGACCGCGACGCCGGCCGCGAGCATTTCCACCTTCCCGGCCGCGCCACGCCGCTGCTGCTCGAGCCGCGCGATCCGGTGCTCTACTTCACCCAGCGCCTGCGCGACGAGGCGCACCGCTTCGCCATCGGCACGCATCGGGCCAAGCGGGCGAAGGCGCTCGGCGTCAATCCACTCGACGACATTCCCGGCATCGGCCCGACGCGCCGCCGCGCGCTGTTGAAGCACTTCGGCTCGGCCAAGGCCGTCAGCCGTGCCGGCGTCGAGGACCTCAAGGCCGTCGCAGGGATCTCGGCCGAGATGGCCCAGAAGGTGTACGACTTTTTCCATGAGCGCAAAGTGTGACATTGATGGGCTTCAACCGCGCCCGTGCGATCGGAGTTCCGACCCGGTCGAGGCAAGTTGACACCTGGCATGTCGGCGACATTCTCATTACATATGAATGTGTGAATGTATTATAGCACCATACCATTCACCCCGACAGGAGCACGCGACATGATCACCAACATCGGCACGACCGACCGCATCCTGCGCATCGTCGCCGGCCTCGCCCTCATCAGTCTCGCCTTCGTCGGGCCGCAGACACCGTGGGGCTGGATCGGCATCGTGCCGATTGCAACGGCTTTGATCGGCTGGTGTCCGGCCTATATGCCGTTCGGCATCAATACGTGCAGCAGGCGTTGACCCCCAAGCGGCGCACACTGGCAGGAGGCCTCCATGTCCTATCCCATCGACATGACCACGAAGCCCGAGGTGACAGGCTTCTTCGATCCTGAGACCTCGACCATCAGCTATGTCGTCAAGGACCCGGCGTCGAAGGTCTGCGCGGTCGTCGACAGCGTCATGGACTTCGACTACGCCTCCGGCCGCATCACCTACAGGGCCGCCGACGAGATCGTCGCCTTCATCTCCACGCACAGTCTCACCGTCGAGTGGCTGATCGAGACGCACGCCCACGCCGACCATCTCTCCGCGGCGCCCTACATCCAGGGCAAGGTGGGCGGCAAGCTCGGCATCGGCGAGCATATCAGAACCGTGCAGGAGGTGTTCGGCAAGGTCTTCAACGAGGGCACCGAGTTCCAGCGCGATGGCAGCCAGTTCGACCGGTTGTTCAAGGATGGCGACACCTACACCATCGGCACCATGACGGCATTCGTCATGCACACGCCCGGCCATACGCCGGCCTGCACCGTCCACGTCGTCGGCGACGCGGCCTTCGTTGGCGATACGCTGTTCATGCCCGACGGCGGCACGGCGCGGGCCGACTTTCCAGGCGGCGATGCCCGTACGCTCTATCGCTCGACCCGTAAGGTGCTCGCGACGCTGCCGCCGCAGACGCGGCTCTTCATGTGCCACGACTATGCGCCGGGCGGCCGCGAAATCCGCTGGGAGACGACCGTCGCCGAGGAGCGCGCCAACAACATCCACGTCAGGGACGGCACGAGCGAGGACGCGTTCGTCGCCATGCGCGAAGCGCGCGACAAGACGCTCGGCATGCCAAAGCTGATCATCCCCTCGCTGCAGGTCAACATCCGCGCCGGCCACCTGCCCGAGCCCGCCGACAACGGCAAGCGCTACCTCAAGGTCCCCGTCGACGGCTTTTGATGTCCGGCTTCAATCGAACGCCGACAGCCCCGTCTGTGCGCGCCCGAGAATGAGCGCGTGCACGTCATGCGTGCCCTCGTAGGTGTTGACCGCCTCGAGGTTCACGAGGTGGCGCATGACGTGGAAGTCCTCGGCGATGCCGTTGCCGCCGAACATGTCGCGGGCGGTGCGCGCGATGTCGAGCGCCTTGCCGCAACTGTTGCGCTTGATGAGGGAGATGGCCTCTGGCGCGAGCCGCCCCTCGTCCTTAAGCCGCCCGGCCCGGAGGCAGGCGGCGAGACCGAGCGCGATCTCGGTCTGCATGTCGGCGAGCTTCTTCTGCACGAGCTGGGTCGCCGCCAGCGGCCGGCCGAACTGAACGCGGTCAAGGCTGTACTGCCGCGCCGCCTGCCAGCAGAACTCAGCCGCGCCCAGCGCGCCCCAGGCGATGCCGTAGCGGGCGTTGTTGAGGCAGCCGAAGGGGCCTTTGAAGCCTGA
>JANRIT010000076.1:0-78352 GCA_033764645.1 Hyphomicrobiaceae bacterium | reverse complement strand
GGCGTGCCGCTGCCGCCGCGTGGCGCGTCGCCGTTTCCACCGGGGACGGGGCCGTCGCGGCTCATCGTGATGCGACACGCGGAGAAGTCGGGTGACAAGCGCGACCCGCACCTGTCGCTTCCCGGACGCAAGCGAGCCGAGCATCTGGTCGAATACATTCCGGCCACGTTCGGACAGCCGCATTTCCTGATCGCGGCGAGGACGTCGAGCCGGTCGCGGCGGCCCGTGGAGACGCTGGAGCCGCTTGCGGCGGCGCTGGCGCTCGAGGTGAGGGCCAAATTCGACGACGACGATGTCGACGACATCGTCGAGGCTCTGCGGGACAAGCAGCGCCATCGCGGGAAGCTCGGCGTGATCTGTTGGCGGCACTCTGAGCTGGCAGGGCTCGTGCAGGCGCTGGGCGCCGCACCTGATGCGTATCCCGATCCCTGGGACGAGAACGACTACACAACGATCATCGACCTGACTTACCCAGGAAACGGCGAGGTCACGGCGCGGCGAATACGGATGCCGGATTGAGGTGGCGCGGCGGAGCGCTACAACCGAACTCCGACTGGTCGTCGGGTCGCTCGGCCCCTCAGCTCTTGCGATCCCGTCCCGCCAGTGTCCTCAGCCGGAGGGCGTTGAGGCGGATGAAGCCGGCGGCGTCCTTCTGGTCGTAGGCGCCGCGGTCGTCCTCGAACGTGACGAGTGTCGTCGAATAGAGCGACTTCTCGCTCGACCGGCCGACGACGATGACGTTGCCCTTGTAGAGCTTGAGCTGCACCTCGCCCTCGACATGCTCCTGGCTCTTGTCGATCGCCGCCTGCAGCATCTCGCGCTCGGGCGAGAACCAGAAGCCGTTGTAGATCAGTTCCGCGTAGCGCGGCATGAGCTCATCCTTGAGATGAGCAGCACCCCGGTCGAGCGTCAGGCTTTCCATCGCCCGGTGCGCCGTCAGCAGAATCGTGCCGCCGGGCGTCTCGTAGACCCCGCGCGACTTCATGCCGACGAAGCGGTTCTCGACGAGATCGATGCGGCCAATGCCGTTGTCGCGCCCGAGATCGTTGAGGCGCGCGAGCAGGTGCGCCGGGCTCATGGCAACGCCGTCGATGGCAACCGCATCGCCGCGCTTGAAGCCGATGGTCACGATGGTCGGCTGGTCCGGCGCGTCCTCGGGTGCGATTGTCCGCATGTAGACGTAGGGCGGCGGCTCGACGGCCGGATCCTCCAGCACTTTGCCCTCCGAGGAGGAGTGCAGCAGGTTGGCATCGACAGAGAACGGGGCTTCGCCGCGCTTGTCTTTGGCGATCGGGATCTGGTGCGTCTCGGCGAATGTGATCAGGTCCTCGCGGCTCTTGAAGGTCCACTCGCGCCACGGAGCGATGACGCGGATCGACGGCTCGAGCGCGTAGTAGCCGAGCTCGAAGCGCACCTGGTCGTTGCCCTTGCCGGTTGCGCCGTGACAGACGGCATCCGCGCCGACCTTGCGCGCGATCTCGATCTGCGTCTTGGCGATGAGCGGGCGGGCGATCGACGTGCCGAGCAGATAGACACCCTCGTACAGCGCGTTGGCGCGCAGCATGGGAAACACGTAATCGGCGACGAACGTCTCGCGCAGGTCCTCAATGAAGATGTTCTCGGGCTTGATGCCGAGCAGCAGCGCTTTCTGCCGGGCCGGCTCCAGCTCCTCGCCCTGGCCGAGGTCAGCCGTGAAGGTGACGACCTCGGCGCCGTAGGTCTCTTGCAGCCACTTGAGAATGATCGAGGTGTCCAATCCACCCGAATAGGCCAGCACGACCTTTTTCACGCGACCGGCCGCACCGGCAGCCGCACCACTCGTTGCCATCGCCATCTCGGGACACCATCGGGAAATTGTGTGTTGCCGTTGCGCCGCGCGTCGCCCCGCCCGGCCTCACTGCGGCGCACTATAGGGGAACACCGCGACACGGCAAGACGGGGCCACCCGCCGGCGTGCCGCAGAGGCCGGCGAGCATTTCTGCATCATCACCGCAAAACAGCCACAGTCTCGATGAGGTATCCCGGCACGTTCGAGGGAACGAACAGAAGTAGACTGATCGTAACTGTGGAGAAGCGACCGTGAAATTCCTTACCGCACCCCTGCTGGCCCTGTGTCTCGCACTTGCTGGAGGCCTTTTCGTGCAGCCGGTGGCGGCCCAGCAGCCCGCGGCAGCATCGCCGTGCCGTGGCCTCGACGAGGCGGCCTGCAAGGCGAAGGCCGGCGCCGGCCCCGAAGCCTGCCAGTGGCTGCCTGCGACCACGCTGAAGAACGGCAAAGAGCGCAAGGCGCTGTGCCGCGCCACTCCGCCGTGCCTGGGCCTCGCCGAGGCTGCCTGCACCGCCGACGCCAAGTGCACGTGGCTCAAGGCCGGCAAGAACAAGGCTGGCAAGGACGTGCCAGCCCGCTGTCGCAAGGCCAAGACCTGATGACATGATCGAGGGACGCGCGCCGGCGAAGGTTGCGCGCCGCTGATCGCCAAGAGCCCGGCCCGCCTGTCATGGCGGCCGGGCTTTTTCATGCTTGCGGAGAGAGACTGAGAGCGAAAGGCTTTCCAGCCGCGCAAGCCGGGCCTGCAAGGCCTCGCAGCGAGATCAATCAGGCCGTCGCTGCCGACGCGCCCTGCTCGATGAGATGCAGCCACAGTCCCGCCGGGACTGGCGCCATCAGGCAGGCGAGCGCGAGGAACGGCTTGGCCGCCGGACCGACACCGCGTCCGGACGTCCGGCGAAACGGCACCGTGGCCGGCGCAACGGCAACCTTGAAAGCGTCCATGACGGCAGCATTGGCCTCGGCCGCAGGCCACGCCACGGTGCGCGGCACGCCGACCGCGATCATGCCGGCCGCCATCGGCCAGCATTGCGCATAGCGCGGGTTGACCCAGACCATCCAAGGCGCCATGGCCAGCATCGGCCAGGCTTCGATGGCGAAGGACTGCATGTAGCGCGCCGTGCCCTGGCCCCCGTCGAACGCGGACGCGACGGCCAGCGGGATGTTGCAGTTGGCCGGGCCGCCGAGCGATCGGGTCTGGCCGGACACCTCGTAGTCCGGCGCGCGGTACCACGAGGAGGGCCGGGGCGCGGGCCGCTCGGGCGCCACGCCCATGGCCTGCCCCCAGGCTGAGATCGATTGCTCGAAGAGGTGCCCGTATGCAGCCGTTGCCGCCGCTGCATAACCAAACATGGCATCGCAGCAGTGCCGGTTCAGTTCGATCATGGCGCGCGCGTGATCCACGTCGTTGAACTCCAGCAAGCGCTCGGGCGGCAGATTTTGGCTCGTCGGCCGAGCCACATCGGGCGGTGCTATTTTGCGATGCAGCGCCTTGACACAAGGCAGGCAACCACTGGCCGCCATCGGACTATTGTGCACAGTAGTTGATATTCTGCATTGCAGCAACGGCGGCGCAGCGAAAAGTGACGGATGGCCGAGCCGGGACAGGGTGGTGCGCCGTCGAACGGGGTCGCGGCTGATGTGCACGCTGACGTACACGGTGCCGACCGGTTCCGCTATCTCTCGCCCGCGTCGGCCTCAGGCGGTATCCTTGCCGGTCGCGGGTTCGCCGTTCGTGGCCCCGCCATTCGCAGCCCCAGCATCTGCATGTGCGGTGCTCCCGGCAAGCGTGGTGGTCTGGGGTCCGGTCCGCGGCACGCTGCCGCCGCGCGGCGCCGCCGCAGGTCGCGGGCCGGGCACTGGCGTCGCTTCGGCGGCCGATGCCGGCCGGTCTTCCCCGGCAGCGGAGGCTTCGCCAGGCGTAACGACGGCAAGCCGCCGGGCGATCTCATTGACCGAACGCACCGGCCGGTCCGTCACCGAAACAGGCGCCACCTTGGCCGGCCCGCCGTCGGGGCGCTCCGCTTGCGCCACCGGCACGATGTCGAGATCGGCCGGGGTTTCACTCGTTGCCCGGATCGTCGGCGCGGGATCGTCCGTGCTCGCCCCGGCATAGGCGCCAGCCCCATATCCTCGGCTCGTGAAGTCGCCGGGATCATTGCGGGTCGGAGCCGCCGGTCCGGCCACCAGCCAGTAGGCGTAGCCACCGATAAGTCCGGAGAAGGCATAGGCGGCCAATGCGTAAGGGTTGGCGATGGTCGCCGGGCCCGGCGTCTCGCCGGCATAGATCGTAGCGAAGCCGAGTAGCGCAATCGCCAGCCCCGCGAACACGAAGAACGGCCAGCCATGCCACTGCAGCGACCCCGCGAGCACCGCCGCCAGCACGGCAAATCCAGCCGCGAAGATGGCCGTCAGCGCTGTCGCATAGCCGACGAGTTCGAGGACCTGCGCGAGCCGCGCGCTCCGTGCCGGCTCCGGCAGGGCGATGAGTTCGGCCGGCGTGATCACGAACAGAACCTGCGTGATCCCCGCCACGAGTGCGGCCATGGCCAGCCCGATGACGAACCTGATCACCGACGCCATGTGAGAGGCTCCATGTCCGCGGGTACGCTGTGTGCTGTTATAGGCCCGCCCGCCCGGAGCGACAATCGTCGGGCTCCAACCAGGGTTTCCGCGCCAGCCGGAACGGCAGCCGTGGTTCGGTAGGTCAGGCCGAGCGCCCGGCGACGAGCCAGTACATGAACCCGCCCGCGAAGCCCGCCGTGGCGAGCACGGGCCAGAACGCGCCGGAGGCTGGCCCCGCCGCTGCGTTGGCCGCCAGCATGGGCACGGCCGCCGCCGCCACCCCGCCAGCGACCACGTAGTACGTCGCCGACCTGATGCGCACGACCTCCCCGACGATGACGGCGAGCAATGCCGGCACGATCGTCAGCCCGGCCGCCAGCACCAGCCCCTGCTCGATCAGCCGTGTCATGGCTTCGATCCCGGCGAGCTCCCCGCCGTCGCGATGGGCCAAGTGCGTGAAGCGCTCGAGCCCGAGCGTCACCACGACGAAGCCGGCCGCAGCGAGCGCCAGGGCAAAGCCGATCACCACGAGAATCATGCGGCCGATGGCGCTGAGCACGCTC
Source organism: Hyphomicrobiaceae bacterium (assembly GCA_033764645.1). Taxonomy (GTDB): domain Bacteria; phylum Pseudomonadota; class Alphaproteobacteria; order Rhizobiales; family Hyphomicrobiaceae; genus Filomicrobium. The sequence goes on along the minus strand of JANRIT010000076.1, from coordinate 73,396 downwards.
ACACTTCACTCTCCGCCCGAAGGAGCGGTAGTGCCGCTCCCAGACGCGCCGGACTGCCGCTCGGAAGCGCGCACCTTGAGGCTCGCTGATTTCAACTGCCCGCACGCGGCCAGGATGTCCCGCCCGCGCGGTGTGCGCACGGGGCTCGCATAGCCGGCGCGATTGACGACCTCCGCGAAGCGCTCGATCTGCTCCCAGTCTGAGCACTCGTAGGGCGATCCCGGCCACGGGTTGAACGGAATGAGATTGATCTTCGCCGGGATGCCCTTCAGCAGGCGCACCAGGTCTTTGGCCTCGGCGAGGCTGTCATTGACGCCCTTCAACATGACGTACTCGAACGTGATGCGCCGCGCATTTGACAGGGCCGGGTAGGCGCGGCACGCCTGCATGAGTTCCGCGATCGGATACTTGCGGTTGATGGGAACGAGTTCGTCGCGCAGGTCGTCACGCACGGCATGCAGCGAGATGGCGAGCATGGTGCCCGTCTCCGCGCCCCAGCGGGGGATCTCCGGCACGACACCGGACGTCGACAGCGTGATGCGCCGCTTGGAGATGGACAGCGCCTCGCCGTCGGCGGCGATCGCCATGGCAGCCTTCACGTTGTCGAAATTGTACAGCGGCTCGCCCATGCCCATGAGCACGATGTTGGTGATCTTGCGCTCACCCTGCGGCAGCAGGCGCCCGTCTCCCGGCGGCGTCGCGCCGGGCCAGTCGCCGATGCGGTCGCGGGCGACGAGGATCTGGGCCACGATCTCTTCGGCCGTCAGGTTGCGCACGAGGCGCTGCGTGCCCGTATGGCAGAACGTGCACGTCAGTGTGCAGCCGACCTGGCTCGAGATGCACAACGTGCCCCGGTCGGCCTCGGGGATATAGACCGTCTCGATCTCCGGCGCGGCCGCCTCGTGCCCGCGCCGCGGCAGGCGCAGCAGCCATTTGCGCGTGCCGTCCTGTGACACCTGCTCGGTCACGATGTGCGGCCGGGCGAGCGTGAAGCGGCCGGCGAGGCTCGTGCGCAGGTCCTTGGAGATGTCGCTCATGTCGTCGAACGACGTGACGCCGCGCACATAGAGCCAGGAGTAGAGCTGGCCCGCGCGCATGCGGAGCTGCTTCTCAGGCACACCGGCCTCGGCTAGCGCCGCACGCAAGCCCTCGTGCCCGCGGCCGGCCAGCGACGGCAGCACATCGGATTGAGACTGCACAGCGGCGGCAGCCCCGGTTGGGGCCTCTCCGACGACGAGGACCATGACGAGCGCGACCTCAGGAACGAGTGGCTGCGAGGGCGGCGAAGCACCACATAAAGCAGTGATGTAGCCTCAGGCGCCCCGCGAGGGAAGATGGCGAGTTCGATCTCGGAAACCGGCTCGCAAAGAGCCTTGCCGGCAGTCGCGTCGCAAACGATAGTCGTGGCACGGAAATGGAGTTGCGCGATGTCCCCCGCTCGACCGCAACGCTCTGAGCGACCAGCGACGTACGCCGATATCGAGGCCCTGCCGCCTCATGTCGTGGGCGAGATATTGTTCGGTGTCTTGCACACGCAGGCCCGTCCTTCGCCGAGGCACGGGCTGGGAGCGAACAGCCTCAGCTTTGAGATGACCGGTCCATTCCAGTTCGGCCGCGGCGGCCCCGGCGGCTGGGTGTTCATCATCGAGCCGGAGCTGCACCTTGGCTCGCATGTCGTCGTGCCCGACATTGCCGCATGGCGCCGCGAGCGGCTGACCCCATTTCCCGAGACCGCCTTCATCGAGACGCCGCCAGACTGGATCGCCGAGGTCATGTCGCCGTCGACGCAGGCGGTCGACCGCACCGACAAGCTCGCCATCTACCGAGCTTTCGGGGTTGGTCATTGCTGGTACGTCGATCCGATTCTCAAGATGCTCGAGGTGCTCGTTCTCGAGGGTGCCAGCGCGGGTGCAGGGTCGGCACCTGAAGCGCAGCAGAAGAGCGCGGGTGCAGGGTCGGCACCTGAAGCGCAGCAGAAGGGCGCGGGTGCAGGGTCGGCACCTGAAGCGCAGCAGAAGAGCGCGGGTGCAGGGTCGGCACCTGAAGCGCAGCAGAAGGGCGCGGGTGCAGGGTCGGCACCTGAACCGCCGTCGCGATGGGTCATATTCGCGACGTTCAAGAATAACGACCCGGTAACGGCCCCGCCGTTCGAGGCGCACACCTTCGCCCTCGATGTACTGTGGCCCGCTGATATCGTCGGCTGAGAAGGATTCTGAGTCAGCCCGACCGCGGGGCCCGCTGTGTCAGCACGATCGCGACCCCGCCGAGCGTGATCGCCGAGGCGAGGATGAGCCGCAGCGTCACCGGCTCGGCGATGAACAGGGCGCCGCCTATGGCTGCGATGGCCGGCACCGCGAGCTGCGCGACGGCAGCGCGGCCGGCCGTCAGCCCGCGAAGGGCCGCATACCAGATCACGTAGCCCAGCCCCGAAGCGACAGCACCCGACACGACTGCGAGCGCAAGGCCCCGAATGTTCGCTGTCATATCGCCCCATGACAGCAGGCTGACGGCGATGACGAGCGGGGTGCACAGCAGGAAATTCCACGCCGTCGCCGCCAGCGGATCGCCGGCCGTGCGGCCGTAGAGGGAATAGAACCCCCACGAGATGCCGGCGATGGTCATGAGCACGGCGCCGAATGGATCGGGCGCCGAAAGCCCCGGCGAGACGAGGTAGACGAGCCCGCCGAACGCCGCCGCTAAACCGGCCCAGGCCAGCGGCGAGAAGCGCTCGCCCTCGACCAGCGCCACGGCGAACATGGTGAGCTGCACGCTCCCGAACAGGATGAGTGCGCCGGTCCCGGCCTCGAGCCAGACGTAGGCGAACGAGAAGGCCGCGACGTAGCCGAACAGCGCAAGCGCCATGCGCCAGTCGGGTCGCGGCGGCAGCGGCCCCGACCGTGTGGCCAGCACGATGGCCCACAGTGTCAGGGCGCCTGCAGCGATGCGCACGCTGGCGAACGTCGCCGCGTCGATGTCGCCGGGTGCGATGGCGAGCCGCGTCAGCACCGAGTTGGCGGCGAACGGAATGAGAGCGAGCGCCGTCAGGGCGAGCGTTCTCGGCGACACGGTGTCTCGGGTGGGGGCCGTCACCTCATCCTCCGGCGCGCGAGCTGCACTCCGGCGTGCGCCATAACGCCCGAAGCGTCAACGCGCCAATAACGACCATGGTCGGACGGGCGCGCCGAGACACCTAAAGCACGAAGCGCGACAGGTCGGCGTTCTTGGCGAGCGCGCCGACGCGCTCGCGCACGTAGGCGGCGTCGATCGTGACCGTCTCCCCGCCGCGATCGCTTGCCTCGAAGGAGATGTCGTCGACGACGCGCTCGATGACCGTCTGTAGGCGCCGCGCGCCGATGTTCTCGACGCTCGCGTTGACCTCGACGGCGGCGTCCGCGAGCGCGTCGATGGCATCCTGCGTGAATACGAGCCGCACGTCTTCCGTCGCGAGCAGCGCGACCGTCTGCTTGATGAGGCTCGCCTCCGGCTCCGTCAGGATGCGGCGGAAGTCCTCGCGCGTCAGCGCAGAGAGCTCGACGCGGATCGGCAGCCGCCCCTGCAGTTCCGGCAGGAGGTCCGAGGGGCGCGCGACGTGGAAGGCGCCCGACGCGATGAACAGCACATGGTCGGTCTTGACCGGCCCGTATTTGGTGGCGACCGTCGTGCCCTCGATGAGCGGGAGCAGATCGCGCTGCACACCCTCGCGGCTCACCTCCCCGCCGCCCCGCACGCCATCGCTGCGCGAGCAGATTTTGTCGATCTCGTCGAGGAACACGATGCCGTTGTTCTCGACGGCCGCGATCGCCTCGGCGGTGATCTGGTCCTGGTCGATGAGCCGGTCGCTTTCCTCGGCGATGAGCAGCTCGTGGCTCGCTTCGACGGTCACCTTGCGCTTCTTCGTGCGACCGCCGAACGCCTTGCCGAGCATGTCGCCGAGATTGATGGCCCCGAACGAGGCGCCCGGCTGGCCCGGCACTTCGAACATCGGCAGGCCGCCCGAGGTATCCGCAACCTCGATCTCGACCTCCTTGTCGTTGAGTTCGCCCGTCCTGAGCCGTCGCCGGAAGCTGTCGCGCGTGCTGGCCTGGGCGTTCTGCCCGACGAGGGCATCGAGCACGCGCTCCTCGGCGTTCTTTTCGGCCGCCGCGCGCACATCCTTGCGCTTGGCATCACGCACCAGCGCGCGGCCCACCTCGACGAGATCGCGGATGATGCTGTCCACATCGCGGCCGACGTAGCCGACCTCGGTGAACTTCGTCGCCTCGACCTTGAGAAACGGGGCGCCGGCGAGTTTGGCCAGGCGCCGCGAGATCTCCGTTTTGCCGACGCCGGTCGGCCCGATCATGAGGATGTTCTTTGGAAGGACCTCGTCCTTCAGCTCGGGCCCGAGCTGCTGGCGCCGCCACCGGTTGCGCAGCGCAATGGCGACGGCCCTCTTGGCGTCGGCCTGCCCGACGATGAAGCGATCGAGTTCGGAGACGATCTCGCGCGGGGAGAAGTTGCTCATGTCGATGTTCCGTCGATGGGTCCAGAACCCGAGGCAAGTGTGCCGGACGTTCGGGAGCCTATTTTTCCGTAGCTGAGGATGACGCAGTCGCCGGTCTTGCCCACGAGATGCCGGACCGGCTCGAAGCCCGCCTTCCTGTAGGCTGCGATCGCGCGGGCATTCGCCGGATCGGGATCGATGATCAGGTTGCGGTGTCCCGCAGCCCAGAGTTCATCGGCGAAAGCGCGCAGAACCTGCGATCCCACACCGCGGCCGAGCCATTCCGGTCTGCCGATGGACATGTCGATGCCGAGCGTATCGGAGGGCACGAGCGCGAGCCAGGGATTGGATGCGATCCACGCTTCGCTCTGATGGTCGCCGACGAACCAGTATTGGATGTAGCCGACCGGCTCGCCGTCGACGGCAAAAAGAAACGGCCGCGACGTGTCGCGCCCCTCCACCATATCGCGGATGTATCCGAGCTCCGTCGCCGGATCGCCCCACCACGCCCGCCAGTGCTCCTCCTCCATCCACCGCGCGATGATCGGCAGGTGCCTGGCTTCGACGGGCAGAAACGTCAGGGCTCCCGGCACGGATTTTGGTCTTTCCAGGATGCGAGCAGGCCCTTGCGAGGTGCTGCCCGGTTCAGTGCGTCGAGACGAGCTTGAGGCCGACGATGGAGGCGATCAGCAGGAACAAGAGCGCGACGCGCAGTGCTCCCGCCGGCTCGCCGTAGAGGCCGAGGCCGATCAGCGCCGTCCCCGCCGCACCGATACCGGTCCACACGGCATAGGCAGTGCCGAGCGGTATCGCGCCGTCCCCGATGATGGATTTGGACAGGAAGTAGAAGCTCGCGATGCCGACGGCAAAGAAGGCGATCGTCGGCATGAGCTTCGACAGGCCGTCGGTGTATCGGAACAGCGTGGTCGCGGCGATCTCGAGGCCGCCGGCAACGAACAGATAGATCCAGCTTGTCGTCATGGCTCCGCCCATCATCCACGCCGTGACTCGAGCGTCTCCACGACGAGATTGCCGTTCGTGTAGACGCAGATGTCTGCGGCGATCCCCATGGCCCGCCGGCAGATCGCTTCGGCATCGAGCGGCTGGTCCATGAGCGCGCGAGCCGCCGCGAGGGCGTACGTGCCGCCCGAGCCGATGCCCATGACGTGATCGGTCGGCTCCAGCACGTCGCCCGTCCCCGTCAGCACCAGCGTGACCTCGGCATCGGCGACGATCATCATGGCCTCCAGCCGGCGCAGATAGCGGTCGGTCCGCCAGTCCTTGGCGAGTTCGACGGCCGCGCGCATGAGCTGTCCCGGATGCTGCTCGAGCTTGGCTTCGAGACGCTCGAACAGCGTGAAGGCATCCGCCGTCGCGCCCGCGAAGCCGGCGAGCACGTCGCCTTTGCTGAGCCGCCGCACTTTCTTGGCATTGGCCTTGATGATGGTCTGGCCGAGGCTGACCTGGCCGTCGCCGGCGACGACGACCCGTCCGCCCTTGCGCACGGTCAGGATGGTTGTCGCGTGCCAGCCCTCTGGGCCGGCGGGGGTCAGGGTAGCGCTCAAGGGGGCACTCCGCGCTGGCACGCCGTCGTGGCGTGCGGCAAGGCGACAGATAAGGCGATTGTCGGGCGTCAGTTCAATAGCGTGCAGGGTGAGACTGCGGCAGATCGTGGTCACGCCCCGCGCAGCGACACTGGCCCGCGCTGGTGCAAACTGATATTGGAAGGCTCGCCTTGAGCCCAAAAAAACAATCGGACGCACGCCGTTGACGAGCCCTGCCCGCCGCACCGCCAGCATCAGCCGCAAGACCAAAGAGACGTCGATCACCGCCACGATCGATCTCGACGGCACGGGCGCTCACGCCATCGCCACCGGCATCGGCTTCCTCGATCACATGCTGGAGCAGCTTGCCCGCCACGCCCTGATCGACATTACCTTGAAGGCCGAGGGCGACCTGCACATCGATTTCCATCACACCACCGAGGACTGCGGTATCGTGCTCGGGCAGGCCGTCGCCAAGGCGCTCGCCGACAAGACCGGCATCACCCGCTATGCGGACGTGCACCTCGCCATGGACGAGGCGCTGACCCGTGTCGCCATCGACGTATCGGGTCGTCCCTACCTCGTGTGGGACGTGGCCTTCACGCGCGACAAGGTCGGGGACATGGATACCGAGCTGTTCCGCGAGTGGTTCCAGGCCTTCGTGATGAACGCCGGCATCACCTGCCACGTGGCGACGCTGTCTGGCGACAACAACCATCACATCGCCGAAACGTGCTTCAAGGGATTGGCCCGAGCCTTGCGTCGGGCGGTGGAGCTCGACCTTCGCCAGGCCGGGCGCGTGCCGTCGACCAAGGGAACCTTGCAGGGATGATCCGCACCATTCTGCGCCTGACCGGGGACAACGCCATGGCGACGTTTACCGTGCACGAGCCCCCCGATCCGCCCGCCGACCGCATCGAGCGGGCCGAGCGGCTCGTCTTCATTCGGGACGGTTTCAGTTTTGCGGCCGCCCTGCTGGGTCCGCTCTGGTTGCTGGCTAACCGCCTGTGGGCGGCGCTCGCCGTCTACCTCGTCGTTTCCTTCCTGCTGGCCGCCGCCATCACCCTCGGCGACGGCGCCGTGCACTGGGGCATGCTGGCGCAGGCCGCACTCGCCGTCCTCATCGGCTTCGAAGCCGACCAGATCCGGCGCTGGACGCTCGACCGTCGCGGCTACACCGAGGTTGGCACCGTCGTCGGACGCGGCGAGGCGGAATGCGAGCGCCGCTTCATCGAGCAGTGGCTCCCCACGCAGCCCGCGATCCGTGTCGGCACATCATCGGCGACGGCGGCGAGCGTTCCGGCGCTCCGGCAGCTTGCGGTCGCAGCACCTTCGACCGACTCGGCAGTCAAGCGCGCTGGCGCGCGCAGGGAATCGTTCCTGACGCGGCTCCTGCGCGGCCGTGCGCCTGCCCGTCCGGCGCCCGTGGCCGCGCCCGGCGCAGGTAGCGACTCCTGACGGGCCGGCAGGTATGCAGCGCGCCGTCATCATCGACTACGGGTCGGGCAACCTGCACTCGGCCGCCAAGGCCATCGAGCGCGCCGCCCGCGACGGCGACGTGCCGACCGCCGTCATCGTCAGCGCCGATCCGGCTGAGGTGGCCCGCGCCGATCGCATCGTGCTGCCCGGTGTCGGCGCCTTCGCCGATTGCAAGGCGGGCCTCGAGCGCATTCCCGGCCTGCTGCCGACGCTCATCGAGACGGCCCGCACAAAGGCTCGTCCTTTCCTGGGCATCTGCGTCGGCATGCAGCTCATGGCCGCGCGCGGGCTCGAGTTCGGCGTGACCGACGGCCTCGGCTGGATCGACGGTGAGGTCCGCCCGATCGTGCCCGCCGACCCCGGCCTCAAGGTCCCGCACATGGGCTGGAATACGCTGAACGCCACGCGTCCGCACCCGCTCCTTGCTGGCATCGCGACGGGCCCCGACGGCCTACATGCTTACTTCGTGCACTCCTTCCACCTGGTGCCGCGCGACCCGGCCGCGATCCTCGCCACGACCGACTACGGCGGCAACATCACCGCCATCGTCACCGGCGACACTTTTGCAGGCACCCAGTTCCATCCCGAGAAGAGCCAGACGCTCGGTCTCCGGCTCCTCGCCAACTTCCTGCGCTGGAAGCCCTGACCGCTCCCGCGGGCGGCACCCGCTCCTCTTGGCGCCACCCTCACGCCGCCAGCGGCGTCGGCCCTGACGGCACGGCGAAGGCCACGACATTGCTGCCGCTTTCCGTCAGTTGAGCTGCCTCCGCGCTTGCGCTCCGCCGGCGAAACCAGCGCAGCGCGGTATTGGTCAGCACCGCCGGATCGTCGACCGCCTGCACGATGAGGCCGTCGTCGTCGCCCAAGAGCCAGGAGAGCGCCGCCTCGATATCGGCTTCGGTCTCGGTCGCCGTGACGTACCAGGTCTGCTCGAGTGGCCGCGCCCAGCGCACACCGAGGCTCATGATGATGTCGGCGAGGGCGTGCTTCTTCGCGTTCGGATTGGCGAGGTCGTAGGCGATCAGATAGGTGCGCATCGTCAGGCTCTTTCAGGGTTTTCAGCCGGATACGCGGGACATGTCGGCAGCTTGGAACGTAAGAGGAACATGACTCGAATCGAGCCACCTGTAAAGCATCAGTTCGAGTTTTGTTCACGGTCGGGCCGTGGCGCGGCGGCGCGGGGACGAAAATCGGGGCGCATTGTGGCCGGCTGCATGCGAGAGGCGTGGCGGAGACCTGTCGGGATGGGGCAGACGGCGTTGGGCGCGCTCAGTCGAACAGCCCCAGTTGCCCGTCCGACTTGTGCGAGCGTGGAATGGAGCGGTGGCCGCCGAAGTCCGTGACGTCGATGCGCTCGGGATAGCGCTCGGCGAACAGCGCCAGCGCTCGCTCGCGGCTGGCCGGGAAGCGCTTTCCCTCCCAGATTTCATAGAGCCGTCGGGGGTCGCACCCATAGCGGCGCAGGATGTCGATGCGCCGCACGCGCAGCCAGCGCAGGATCCAGATGTCGACCGCGTCGTCCTCGGTGACGAGGCCGCTCGGTGCTGGTGGCGAACGCGGAGTGGCGAGGTCGAGAATTCTGGTCATGACGCCGTGACAATGCCCACAGACGATACGTAGGAACGGAGCCGGCCCTGAGCGAAGCTGCCACTGAAGGAAGCTGCTACTGAGAGATGCTGGTACTGGCCGCCGCCGATCCTATTTGCTATGTGCGGCGGTATCCGAGAACAAAATAGCAATTCGATGGCCGCTGCCCGAGCGGCGCCCCTGCAGCAAGGCCGTAGACCCGTGATCCTGTTCCCCGCCATCGACCTCAAGGATGGCCAGTGCGTCCGCCTCAAGCTCGGCGAGATGTCCGAGGCGACCGTCTTCAACGACGACCCCGCCGCGCAGGCCCGCAGCTTCGAGGCGCAAGGCTTTCGCTACCTGCACATCGTCGACCTCAACGGCGCATTCGCCGGCCGGCCGGTGAACGGCAAGGCGGTCGACGCGATCCTGGCGGCGATCAGCATCCCCACCCAATTGGGCGGCGGCATCCGCGACCTTGCAACTATCGAGGCCTGGCTGTCGAAAGGCATCGCCCGCGTCATCCTCGGCACGGCCGCCGTCCGCGACCCCGATCTGGTGCGCCTCGCCTGCCGCCGCTTTCCCGGCCGCATTGCTGTCGGCATCGACGCCAAGGGCGGCAAGGTCGCCGTCGAGGGCTGGGCGGAGACGAGCGAGTTGACGGCAATCGAGCTCGCCCGCCGCTTCGAGGACGCCGGGGTTGCCGCGATCGTCTATACCGATATCGAGCGCGACGGCGTGCTCAAGGGGCTCAACCTGCCCGCGACGGCCGAGCTGGCGGCAGCGACGTCGATCCCGGTGATTGCCTCTGGCGGGCTCGCCTCCATGGCCGACGTCGAGGCGCTGCTGCGCCCGGAGTACGCGCGACTCGAAGGCGCCATCACCGGCCGCGCCCTCTACGACGGCCGCCTCGACGTGACGGCAGCACTTGCCGCCATCGCCGCGCGTGGCTGAGTGACGGAACGAAGGACCTCTTCACACCGTTGAACCGGGCCGAACGGACAACTAGCTGCCGACCGGCGCTGCGGGCTGATCTGCCTCGTCGGCCGCCGACCGGCCATTATCGGGTTTCAAGGGCACAACTCTCTGCGGCGTCAGCGCCCTATCGTGACGCCCCGGCTGGGTCTATGCCCTGCGTCCATCGCGCTGCGCAGCAACACCAACGTCGACGGTCCACATGTCACAACCGGGTTCTGCGGCCGCTGATCCTCAACCTGATCGCTTTCTCGCCCTGGCGCTGGGTTCCGTCGGCGTCGTCTACGGCGATATCGGCACGAGCCCGCTGTACGCGTTCCGCGAGGCGGTCGTGGCGGCGCACGGCCACGGCATCGACAATCGCGAGGTCGTCATCGGTGTGCTGTCGCTCATCCTGTGGGCCCTCGTCGTCGTCGTCACGCTGAAATACGTGTTCTTCCTCCTGCGCGCCGACAACAACGGCGAAGGCGGCACCTTCGCGCTGATGGCCTTGAGCCAGCGCGTCGCCGGCCGCTCGGCGCCCTATCTGCTCCTGCTCGGCATCGCCGGCGCCGCCTTCTTCTACGGTGACGCGGCCATCACACCGGCCATTTCCGTCATCTCGGCGGTGGAGGGCCTGAAACTCGTTCATCCCGGCTTTGCCAGCGCCGTTCTGCCGGTCTCGATCACGATCCTCATCGGCCTGTTCTGGATGCAGTCACGCGGCACGGAAGCCGTGGCGCGCCTGTTCGGTCCGGTCACCGTCGTGTGGTTTATCGCCATGGCCGCCGGTGGCATCCCGCACATCGCCGACGATCTGGGCGTGCTGCATGCTCTCAACCCGTGGAACGGGTTCGTTTTCGCCGCCGGCAACGGCCTCGTCGGGCTGACGGTTCTGGGCTTGGTCTTCCTGGCCGTGACCGGCGCGGAAGCGCTCTACGCCGACCTCGGCCATTTCGGCCGCAAGCCGATCCAAGCGGCTTGGTTCGCCCTCGTCTTTCCCGCCCTCGCGCTCAACTATCTCGGCCAGGGCGCACTCGTGCTGGCCGAGCCCCACGCCATCGAGAACTCATTCTACCGCCTCTATCCCGGCTGGGCCGTCGTGCCCATGGTGCTGCTTGCGACGGTGGCGACGATCATCGCCAGCCAAGCCGTCATCACTGGCGCCTTCTCGCTCACCCGTCAGGCGATCAGCCTCGGTATCCTGCCGCGCCTCGGCATCCGCCACACGTCGGAAGCCATGAGCGGGCAGATCTACATGCCGCGCGTGAACTGGCTGCTGCTCGCCGGCGTCATCTTCCTCGCCCTCGTCTTCAAGACCTCGAGCAACCTCGCCACCGCCTACGGCATCGCCGTCACCGCGACGATGCTGATCACGTCGGTCATGGCCTTCTTCGTCATATGGCGGCTGTGGGGTTGGAGCCTGCTGGCGACACTCGCCCTCATCATGCCGCTGGCGCTCATCGAGCTTCTGTTCTTCTCCGCCAACCTCTTGAAGGTCGCCGACGGCGGCTGGATGCCGCTTCTGCTCGCCGCGTTTCTCATCACGGCTATGCTGACGTGGATGGAGGGTGCGCGCATCGTCGCCGGCCACGCCAAGAAGCGCACCGGTGACCTCGAATGGCTGACGCGCAAGCTCGACGCCAAGCCGCCCGCCCGCGTCCCCGGCACCGCGATGTTTCTGACCGCGACGCCGGACGCGGCGCCGACCGCGCTCATGCACAACCTGAAGCACAACCGCGTCCTGCACGAGCGCAACGTCATCCTTGCGATCAGGACCGAGGATACTCCGCGCGTACCGCGTCACGAGCGGGTCGAGATCGATCGCGTATCGGATACCTTCATCCGCGTTGTTGCCCGCTATGGCTTCATGGAAACGCCGAACATACCGAAGATCCTGGAGCACTGCCGGCGCAAGGACCTCAATATCGACCTGGGCGCCACCTCGTTCTTCCTGTCGCGCCGCTCGCTCAAGCCGACGCCGGGACGCGGCCTGCCGAATTGGCGCACGGGCCTGTTCCTGGCGATGGCCGCCACCGCCGAGGACGCGACGACCTACTTCGGCATCCCGACCGACCGCGTCGTCGAGATCGGCACGCAGGTCGAGATCTGATCGGCGGGCGCGCGGCCGTCAGGTCTCGCCGGCCGGCACAAGCCGGTAGCCGATGCCCGCCTCGGTCACGATGAGGTCGTGACCGTCGTCGCGACCGCCCTTCAATTTCTGTCGCACCTGCCCGATGAAGACGCGCAGGTATTGCAGGTCCTCCGCGTGCGCTGGCCCCCACACGGACGTCAGGATCTGCCGGTGCGTGACGACGCGCCCGGCGTTGCGGGCGAGGATCGACAGGAGCTCGAACTCCTTCGGCGTCAGCTTGACCGGCTGGCCTGCGCGCGTCACCGCATGGCCGATGACGTCGATGACGATATCGCCGCTCGCGATCTTCGTCGCTTCGCCGTGGCCGTGTGCCGCATGTCGGAGCGCCGTGCGCAGCCGCGCCATCAGCTCTCCGATGGCGAAGGGCTTGTTGACATAATCGTCGGCGCCGAGGTCGAGGGCTGCGATCTTCTCGGCTTCACGGTCACGTGCCGACAGCACGACGATGGGCACCTTCGACCAGGCCCTGAGCTGCGTGATGACCTCCTTGCCGTCCATATCCGGAAGGCCGAGATCGAGGAGGACGACGTCGGGCGCGCGCGTCGCGGCCGCCTTGAGCGCCTCGCCGCCAGTCGCCGCGGTGATGACCTCGTAGCCCGCCGCGCTGAGGCTGGGCTTCAGGAACCTCTGGATTTGCGGCTCGTCGTCGACGACGAGAACCCTCTGCGTGGTCATGGCGAGCCCTCGTCCTCGAAGCCGTTCCCATTCAGCTCGACCGGGAGGCGCACGACGATCCGCGTGCCCCTGCCGTCGGCGATCGGGCTCTCGGCCGAGATGCTGCCCCCCATGCCCTTGACGATGCCGGCGCAGATGGAGAGGCCGAGGCCCGTTCCCGGCGCGCGGCCATCGCTGCCGGCCACGCGATAGAACTTGTCGAACACCTTCTCGACAGCGTCCGCCGGTATGCCGATGCCCTCGTCCGAGACGGCGATCCTGACCTCGCCGCCGCCCGCGCGCACGTCGACCCTCGTGACCGACCGGGCCCCGCTGTACTTGTGCGCGTTGTCCATGAGGTTGAACAGCACCTGTTCGATGAGGACGGCATCGCCACGCACGAGCGGCAGATCGCCCGCCATCTCGGTCACCACCTCGCGGCCGGGAAACGACTTCCGCGCCCGGGCGACCGCACTGGCGACGACGTCGCCGACCTCGACCCAGTCGCGCCGGATATCGATGGCGCCGGCTTCGAGCCGCGTCATGTCGAGGAGATTAGATACGAATCGCGACAGGCGCCCGGCCTCCTCCTCGATGGTCGCCAGCAGATCGGCGCGCTCTGATGCGGACATGCGCTCGCCGAGGCTTCTGAGGCTCGTCACGGAGCCGACGATCGAGGCGAGCGGCGTGCGCAGGTCGTGCGAGATGGACGACAGCAGCGCCGCTCTGAGCCGTTCGCCCTCGGCGGCGGCCTCGGCATGGTTGGCCTGATCGACGAGCACGATGCGCTCGATGGCGACGGCGGCCTGCTCGACGAACGACTGGATCGTGGCAATCACGGCACCGCCGATCGTCTCCTCGCCATCGCCCGGGTCGATGCCGACCACTCCGATCGGACCGCGCGTTCCCTGGATGGGCCGGAAATGAAAGCGCGCCGAGGGCAGCGTCTCGGTGCCGCGTCCGGCCGGCTCCTGCTTCTCCTGCGCCCAGCGCGCGGCCGCCCAGTCCGCCGTGCCGAGCCGATCGTCGGGTGGCCAGCTTCCCTCGATGACGAGCTCCCCGTTGCGGGCGATGAGGATGATCGACTTGCCCTTCGAGACGAGTGCGACCTGGCTCGCCATCAGCCAGATGACGTCATCGAGCTTGGGCGCACCCGACAGCTTGCGCGAGAAGTCGAACAGCGCCTGCGTCGCCGCCGCGCGCTCCCGCGTCGCCGTCGCCTGCTCGTTGAGTCGGCCCGCCAGCGATCCCGTGACGAAGGCGACGGCGAGGAAGATGATGAGCGACAGCAGTTCGTAGGGCGCGGCGATGGTCAGCGTGTAGCGCGGCTCGATGAAAAAGAAATTGTAGGCCACGAACGAGAGCACCGAGGCCGCGATCGCCGACATCGTGCCATGGCGCATGCCGCAAACGAGCACGGCGAGGAGGAAGAGCATGGACAGGTTGGGCAGCCGCGTCACCTGCTCGAGCGCCACGCCCATCCCGATCGCTCCCGACACCGCGACAGCGGCGATGGTGACCGACGAAGCCAGCGTGCGCGTTGCGAGCCAGCCGCCTGGGGCGGCAGGTGCCGGCCGGGCCGCTGGCGACCGGTCGGCTTCCGGCGCCACGATCAGCACCGCGAGGCCCTGTGCACGCCGCACGAGATCGCGCGTCAGCGACCGGCCGATGAGGCGGCGAAAGAAGCCCGCCCGCGAGCGACCGATGATGATCTGCGTGATGTTGTTGCGCTTGGCGTAGGTCAGGATCTCGCCGACGAGATCGGTGGCGTGCAGGTACGCGGTGCTGGCGCCGAGCCGCTCGGCGAGCCGCATCATCTCCTCGGTGCGCCGCACCATCGTCTGATCGACGATCTCCCGGTCGTTTGGATCGAGGTGCAGCGCCACCCATGCGGCTTTCTGTGCCGTGGCCAGACGCGCAGCGGTACGGATGACCGCCTCCGATACGCCGTCGCTGCCGACACAGACGAGGATGCGCTCCGCCGTCGGCCACGGCCCTTCGATGCCCTTCTGGCGCAGGTGCGCGAGCATCTGCTCGTCGACCTGATCGGCGGTGCGCCGCAAGGCGAGTTCGCGCAGCGCCGTCAGATTGCTCGGACGGAAGAACTGGTCGATGGCACGGCGGGCCGTATCGGGCAGGTAGACCTTGCCTTCCTTGAGCCGCTGGATGAGTTCCTCTGGCGGCAGGTCGATGACGACGACCTCGTCGGCCTTTTCGAGAACGCGGTCCGGGACGGTCTCCTGCACGCGCACGCCGGTGATGCGTTCGACGACGTCCTGCAGGCTTTCGAGATGCTGGATGTTGAGCGTGGTCCATACGTCGATGCCCTGGCGCAGCACGTCCTCGACGTCCTGATAGCGCTTGGCGTGGATCAGGCCCGGCGCGTTGGAGTGGGCGAACTCGTCGACGAGCAAGAGCTTGGGCCGGCGCTCGATGGCCGCTTCGACGTCGAACTCCATGATCGTGCGTCGCCTGTAGGCGACGGGCTTGCGCGGCAGCACTTCCAGCCCATCGAGCAGCGCCGCCGTCTCGGCCCGGCCGTGCGTCTCGACCACGCCGACGAGCACGTCGATACCCTCGGCTTTCTGGGCGCGGCCGGCGGCGAGCATGGCGTAGGTCTTGCCGACGCCGGGGGCCATGCCGAGAAACACCTTGAGCTTGCCCCGCCCCTCCCTTTTGGCAAGCTCCAGCAGCGCATCCGGCGAGGGGCGCCGCGCTTCGCCGGTCGTGCTTTTCGCCTCCTCCATCGGGATGGGTCTCTAGGCTTAGGGTGCGCGGGCGTCGAGGGCCATGTTGAGGCGCAGGACGTTAACTCTCGGCTCGCCCACGAGCCCGGCGAACGGGGTCTCGGTCATGGTCGCGAGAAGTGCGAGGACCTCATCCTCGCGCATTTTGCGGGCCATGGCGACGCGGGCGGCCTGCAAGCGGGCGTTGGCCGGCGAGATGTGCGGGTCGAGACCGCTGGCTGACGTCGTGACGGCGTCCACCGGGATGCGCACGCCCGCCGTAGGGCCGAGCGCGGCGACGTCGGCTTCGACGCGCGCGATCAGCTTCTGCGACAACGGACCGAGGTTGGAGCCCGAGGAAGCGGCCGCATCGTATCCCTCGGCGCCCGCGGCCGAGGGCCTCGGCCAGAAGTAGCGGTCGGACACGAAGCGTTGGCCGACGAGGCCGGAGCCGATCACCGTGCCATTTTTCTCGACGAGACTGCCGTTGGCCGCAGCCGGAACGGCAAGCTGTGCGAGCCCCGTGACCAGCATCGGGTAGATGGCCCCTGTGAGCAGCGTGAACACGGCGAGAAGGACGAGGGCAGGGCGGATATGCTGAAGCATGGGGGGCTCCTTCAGGCGAGGCGCAGGGCCGAGACGGCGAGGTCGACGAGCTTGATGCCGATGAACGGGACGACGAGGCCGCCGAGCCCGTAGACGAGGAGGTTGCGCCGCAACAGCGCGCTTGCCCCGATCGGCCGGTAAGCGATGCCTTTCAGCGCAAGCGGGATCAGCGCGACGATGACGAGGGCGTTGAAGATGACCGCCGACAGGATGGCGCTCTGCGGCGTGGCGAGCCCCATGATGTTGAGCGCGCCCAGTTCTGGGTAGGTCGCCACGAACAGCGCCGGGATGATCGCGAAGTATTTCGCGACGTCGTTGGCGATCGAGAACGTCGTCAGCGAGCCCCGCGTCATGAGGAGCTGCTTGCCGATCTCTGTCACCTCGATGAGCTTCGTGGGATCGCTGTCGAGATCGACCATGTTGCCGGCTTCGCGCGCGGCCTGCGTGCCGGTCTGCATGGCGACGCCGACATCGGCCTGCGCCAGCGCCGGCGCGTCGTTGGTGCCGTCGCCGCACATGGCGATGAGCCGGCCCTGCGCCTGCTCGGCCTTGATGTAGGCGAGCTTGTCCTGGGGCGTCGCTTCCGCGATGTAGTCGTCGACACCCGCCTCCGAGGCGATCGCCGCCGCCGTCACCGGGTTGTCGCCGGTCACCATGACGGTCTTGATGCCCATCGCGCGGAGCGCGGCGAACCTTTCCTTGATGTCGGGCTTCACCACGTCCTTGAGGTGGATGACGCCGAGCAGCTTCCCGCCATCGACGACGGCGAGCGGCGTGCCGCCCGAGCGTGCGATCGCCTCGACGGCATCGCGGAACGCAGGTGCCGCCTCGCTTGCCGAGCGGCCGATCGATTTGAGTACGGCATCGACCGCGCCTTTGCGTACGCTGCGGCCGTCGACGTCGACCCCGGAGATTCGCGTCTGGGCGGAGAAGGGGATGACGGAGGAGGCGAGCGTAGCGAGGTCGGGCTCGGCCTGTCCGTACTGTCCCTTGGCGAGTGCTACCACCGAGCGTCCTTCCGGCGTTTCGTCGGCGAGCGAGGCAAGCATGGCGGCCGCTGCGAGTTCCCTCTCCGAGACGCCGGGCGCGGGCATGAAGGCCGTCGCGAGCCGGTTGCCGTAGGTGATGGTTCCCGTCTTGTCGATGAGCAGCGTATCGACGTCGCCCGCCGCCTCGACCGCCCGCCCGGACGTCGCGATGACGTTGAAGCGGATGAGCCGGTCCATGCCCGCGATGCCGATCGCCGAGAGAAGCCCGCCGATCGTCGTCGGGATCAGCGTGACGATCAGGGCGACAAGCACTGTGACCGATAGCGCCGTGCCGGAGTAGCCGGCGAGGCCCCACAGCGTCACGACGGCGATGAGGAAGATCAGCGTCATGCCCGACAGCAGGATCGAGAGCGCGATTTCGTTCGGCGTCTTCTGGCGCTGCGCGCCTTCCACGAGCGCGATCATGGTGTCGAGAAAGGACGAGCCGGCTTCAGCCGTGACGCGCACCTTGATCCAGTCGGAGAGAACGAGCGTGCCTCCCGTCACGGCCGAGCGGTCGCCACCCGACTCGCGGATGACAGGGGCCGATTCACCCGTGACCGCCGATTCGTTGACCGATGCGATGCCCTCGATCACTTCGCCGTCGGCCGGTATGGTGTCGCCCGCTTCGACGAGCACGACGTCGCCCGGCGCCAGCTTCTCTGCAGCCTTGGCCTGCCAGGCGCGATCCGTCTCGTCGTCGGGGCGCAGGAGGAGCTTGGCGACCGTGTGGCTGCGCGTGGCGCGCAGCGCATCGGCATGCGCCTTGCCCCGTCCCTCGGCGATGGCTTCCGCAAAGTTCGCGAACAGCACCGTGAACCACAGCCAGGCGGCGATCTGCGCCGAGAACCAGAGGTCACCCGCGCCGATGACGGCATCGCGAAGAGCGAGCACCGTGACGAGGAGCGCGCCGACCGCCGTCACGAACATCACGGGGTTGCGGGCGAGCTGGCGCGGATCGAGCTTGGCGACGGCGTCGCGGGCTGCAATCCACAGCGTGCTGGGCTCGAGCAGGGGTTGTGCTTGGGTCTTCATGACATGCCCTCTCAGAAGGTCTTGCCGGCGTGCATCAGGACGTGCTCGACGATCGGGCCGAGGGCCAGCGCCGGGAAGTACTGGAGGCCCCCGAGGATGAGGATCACGCCGATCAGGAGACCGATGAACAGCGCGCCGTCGGTCGGGAAGGTACCGGCCGAGACGGGCACTTTCTTCTTCGCCGCGATCGCCCCGGCGATGGCCATCACCGGCACAACGTAGGCGAAGCGGCCGATCAGCATCGCGATGCCGAGCGTCGTGTTGTACCAGGGCGTGTTGGCCGACAGGCCGGCGAAGGCCGAGCCGTTGTTGCCGGCCGCCGACGAGTAGGCGTAGAGGATTTCGGCCAGCCCGCGCGGGCCTGCATTGGCGAGGCTCGCCAGCGCGCCGGGCAGCACCGCGGCCACCGCCGAGAAACCGAGAATGGCGGCGGGCAGGATAAGCAGCGCGAGCATGGCGAGCTTCATCTCACGCGCCTCGATCTTCTTGCCGAGGTATTCCGGCGTGCGCCCGACCATCAGCCCGGCGATGAACACGGTCAGGATGGCGATCACGATCATGCCGTACAGGCCGGAGCCGACGCCACCGGGCAGGATCTCGCCGAGCTGGATCAGGAACAGCGGCACCAGTCCGCCGAGCGGCATCAGCGAGTTGTGCATGGTGTTGACGGCACCGCAGGAGAGCCCCGTCGTCGCGACGACGTAGAGCGCCGAGAGGGCCTGCCCGAAGCGGACCTCCTTGCCCTCCATGTTGCCACCCGCTTCGGCGACGCCGAGCTTCGCCATGAGCGGATTGCCGGATGTCTCCGCCCAGTAGACGACGGCCGTCGCCGTGATGAGCAGCGCGTACATGGCGATGAGCAGCGCGTGTCCCTGACGCCGGTCGCCGACGAGGTGGCCGAAGGTGAACGTCAGTGCGGTCGAGACGAGCAGCATGCTCCAGATCGAGAGGATGTTCGACCAGGCGTCGGGGTTCTCGAACGGATGGGCCGCGTTGACGTTGAAGAAGCCGCCCCCGTTGGTGCCGAGCTGCTTGATCGCCTCTTGGCTCGCTACCGGCCCAAGCGCGATCGCTTGCTTGCCGCCTTCGAGCGTGGGCACCTCGACGCTGCCAGCAAGCGTCTGCGGCACGCCGGTGATGGCGAAGGCCAGCGCGACGACTAGCGACAGCGGCAACAGCACGTAGAGCGTGGCGCGCGTGACATCGACCCAGAAGTTGCCGAGCGTCTTGGCCCCGTTCAGCGCGAAGGCGCGCGTCACAGCGATGGCGAGCGCGATGCCGGTGGCCGCCGACAGGAAGTTCTGCACGGCAAGCCCGGCCATCTGCGTGAGGTGGCTCATGGTCGTCTCGCCGCCGTAGGCCTGCCAGTTGGTGTTGGTCGTGAAGCTGATCGCCGTGTTGAAGGCGAGATCGGGCGGCACGCCGGCAAAGCCCTGCGGGTTGAGCGGCAACGCGCCCTGCGTGCGCAGCAGCGCGTAGAGAACGAGGAAGCCCGCGCCGTTGAAAACGAGCATGGCGAGCGTGTAGGCGAGCCAGGAATGCTCCTTCTCGGGCCGCACGCCAGCCGCCGCGTAGAGGAGGCGCTCGACCGGCGCGACGAGCGGCGAGAGCACGGTCGCCTCGCCGCGGAACACACGCGCCATGTAGGCGCCGAGCGGCCACGCACAGGCGATCACCGCGCCGAGCACCAGCGCGATCTGCAGCCAGCCATTCAATGTCATGGGTTCACCTGCGAGGGATCAGAACTTCTCGGGGAAGAGCAGGGCGTAGACGAGATACGCGGCCAGCCCGGCGGCGACGACGAGCCCGATGAGGGGATCGCTCATGGCGCACTCCTCCTCACAGCCGGTCGCAGAGCGCAGCGTAGGCGCCCATCAGGAGAAAGCCGCCAAGGCCGATGGCCAGGAATGCAAGGTCGTGCATAGGGTCCTCCAAGGCAGTCGGTTGGAGGCGACAGTGCGCTCGGAGCGCCTAAGCAATCGATCGGGAACAGGGCCCTCGGGCATAAGGAAGAAATAAGGACGCGGGAGTCGAATGAACGAGCCGCGTGGAGGTCGCAGCGCAAGTGGCGCGGGCAAATGAGGCTAGTGCGCCGGCACCGAGCACCACCGAGGTCGCGGCATTGCATGAGCGCAGGCCGAGGGGTCTGCGCGTCTCGCATGTCACCGCCAGGCAGAACGACAACCTAGCGAGCTTGCCGTGCCCGTTCGCTCGAGTTGACCGAAGGGGCCGCAGCAGCGCTTCGGCGAGCCCCGTGATGGCGTGGTGCCGCTTGCGTGACTCGAACACGCGACCCCATCATTACGAATGATGTGCTCTACCGGCTGAGCTAAAGCGGCTTTCACGGACGTGCGGCGGCGGACGCGGCCCCGCATGCGGCGCGAGGCCGACCTGATAGCCTCCCCGGCACGCGGTTGCAAGAGCTTTGCCGACGCGCCGCCGCAGTGCGCGACGGGACCGGCTCACAGCCGATAAGGGTTCACCCGACTGGCGGCGACGCGCGCCTCTTCCGTTTCGATCTCCGCACCCGGATCGTCGGGCGCGCGCGGGGAGATGAAGATGGTGGGGCTCGAGGCCGAGCCCGGCGCGGCGGCAGCCGGTGCGTCGGGCCGGGCGGCCCGGCTCGACTGGGTGGTGCCGAGCGGGGCGGCTGCGGATTTCGCCACCTGTGCTCTTGCCGTTGCCGGTTCGGCCGTAGACGGCGGCTTGGTGTGCTCCGGATTTGCGGATGCGGTCGCTTCGGGTGCTGGTTTGGCGGCCGGGGACGGCCGCGCCACCGAAATCGGCGGGCGACCCTCGGCCAGGATCTCGCCGATGAGGACGACGCCGCCCCGGCGCGGCTCGCCTGCGACCGGCGCTTCTTCGCTCGGCATGGCCGGTTTCGCGAAAGGCGCAAGGGCGGGCGCCGATCGCGGCACCTCGGCAGCCGAAGCCGCCGGGGCCGGAGTTGGGACCGCTGCCGGCGCGGGCTTCACTTCCGTCCGCGCAACAGCCGGGTTTGCCGCGACGACGGGCCCAGCGGCCGAACTCGGCGCCTGTTCCTCGCCACGTAACGTTTGCGCGCTGGAGACGTCCGCCGACGACGGCGAGGCTGCCGCCGGTGCCGGCTTCGGCTCGATCACCGCTGCGGTTGTGCTCCGCGAGGTCGCAGAGGGCAACGGCGCTGCTTCGGCGACGGGTTCGACGTCGACCGCCGCATCGGCCACCGCCGGCCGGGACACGACGGTCCGCTCAGCGGTGGACGCAGCGTTCGCGTCGGCCGCGCGCGGCGCTCCCAGCGCGACGAGTTCCTCCAGCTTGCGCGCGACGAGATCGCTATCGCAGCTCTCGGCAGCCTCGACGGGGACGCGCCAGCGGAAGGCATCGAGTTGACCCGTTACCGGCGAAACCGGCGCCCACTGGTCGGCGACGATGCCGTCGGCGGTCCACGCCGGATCGCGCGGCGCATTGACGGCGCGCGCCAGCCACTCGCGTACAGCACCCTTGTCGCCGTCGCGCTCGCCCTCGATGCGGGCGAGAAGCGTGCAGGCGCGCTGCGTGAGGCGGCCATCCATGAGCGGCTGCAGGGCGCGCGCGGCCGTGTCGTAATCCTTGGCTTCGATGGCCGCCGTAGCGACTGCGATCGGGCTCTCGATCGAGTACGGATTGAGAGTGGCGAGCCGCTTGACGCGATCGAGCCGGTCGCGCGGGCTGTCACCGATGCGGGCATAGGCATAGGCGTGCGCAAGGTCGGGATGGGGCTGCTTGGCCCATGTCTTCTGGATGACCTTGGTCGCCTTCGGCGTGTTGCCCCGCGAAGCCAACAGGCGGCCGGCGATAGCGGCAGCGGGCACCAGGTCAGGGGCCAGGTGATGGGCTTCGAGCGCGAGGGCGATGGCACGATTGTCGTCGTGGCCTTCGAGCGCCTGCGCCTTTGCCGTCAGCAGCACCGCGCGGCGCCGGTCGGCGACAGCCTTGTCGATATGGCCATGCTTGCGCCCGCTGGTCAGCGTCTCGAGCGCGGCGGCCCAGTCGCCCGCCTTGCATTGCAGGTCGAACAGCGCGTCGAACGGCCAGGACAGCTTCGGATTGAGCGCGATCGCGCGTTCGGCGAAATTGCGGGCCGCCTCGCGCTCGCCGACCTTCTCGGCCTCGAGGAAAAGTCCCCTGAGACCGAGCTGCTCCGTCTCCGGCGTCGACAGCATCGCCTCGAAGATGCGGCGCGAGGTCGTCTTGTCGCCGGCGAGTTGCGCCGCCTGGGCACGCAGGAGGTGCGTCAGCGGCTCGTTGGGCAAGGACTTGCGCGCCTGGATCGCATATCGCGTTGCCGCCGAGCGGTCGCCGGCGCCGATGGCGATCATGCCGGCGGACAGCGCTTCCAGGCCGCGTTTGTTGCGCCGCCGGTTGATGAAGTCGCCGATGACGGCCGGGCTTTCCCAGATCTGGCGCAGCACCGACCAGACGAGGAGCGTCAGACCGATCAGCACGGCGAGAATGACCACGGCGCGGAAGACGCTCGTCTCGACGACGTAGCCTTCCCAGTTGACGACGAGGTTGCCCGGCCGGTCGGCGAGCCAGGCGAGCCCGCTCGCGATGGCGACGATGCCGGCGAGGAACAGGATGAGGCGCAACATGGAAGCGGGCCTTTGTCTCGAGGAACGGGACGTGATGCGTTAGCGAGGTCACCGGGTCGGCGTGGCTTGAGGAAAGCGCGTCAGCCGGAACTGCCGAGCGAGGTCTTGAGCTGGCCCTCGATGGCGGCCAGTGCACCATCGACCGACTGACGCGCGGCCACCTTGCCGAGCCACTCCTTGGCCGGGGCGGCGGCGCTGGGCGGCAGCTTGCCAGCCTCGGCGATCACGTCGCCGAGGCGCCCATCACGCAGCGCCTTCTCCATGCGGCCGACGATGGCCTCGACGCTCGTGTCGGCGGCATCGTGGTCGACGCGGCGGACGCGCACGACCGAGCGGGCACCTGCGAGCAACTGGTCGATGACGCCGCTCTCGGCCGGCGCGGCGGCGGCGTCGATGATCTTGTGGGCGATGCCGGCGAAGGAAGCCTCGAGCGCGGCGAGGTTGGCGACGCCGCCTGTTTCGTAGGCGGTGAGCGGGGCCACGTCGACGAGGCCGGCGGCCGCCTTCCTGACCTCGGCCAATTCTGTCGCGAAGCCGGTGCCGCGCTCGATCGCCCGCTTGAGATTGGCAAGCTCGAGCGACAGGACGATGCGCTGCGCGTTCGCCTTGCGGTCCTGCTCGGCGGCGACGACGCCCTTGACCTCGGCCTCCAGGCCCGCGATGCGCTCGCCGATCGGAGCGACGGCGGAAGCGATGTCGGCGGGTCGCGCGACCTTGGTGAGCTTGGCTTCGACGTCGCCCTTCAGCGCGTCGAGGCTGCTGCGCACCGTGCCGGTCTCCTCCTGCACGACGCGCAGCGTCTCGACCACGCGCGTCGTGTCGGCAGACAGCTTTTCCACGCGCTGCCCGAGGCGCGCGGCCTCGGTCGTCACGGCGGCGAGTTCCTTGTCGACGCGCTGCGTGCCCGAGCGCGCCGCCTCGCTTGCCTCTCCGACGCTTGCGAGCCGGGTCTCGATGTCCTTGCCGACACTCGTTCGCAGTGCGGCCACCTGATTGGCGAGCGCCGACTCCAGATCGGCTAGGCGGCCGGTGATGGCGGCGATCTGCGGAACCGAGCCGCCCTCGCGGCCATCGGCTCCGGCGGCGGCGGCGATGGTGGCGAGTTGCTGCTCCAGGCGCGCGAGCCGCTCTGCGGGCGCGTCGGCGGCCGAGGCCGCGGATGCCTGTTTCGCGAGGGCTTCCGCCTTGGCGGCGAGCGCCTGCTGGGCGGCTGCAATGTCGCTGACCCGGCTATCGAGGCTCGCAATTGTCTTGGCGAGGCTTGCCTCGTCGGTGGCGGCGGCGGCCGGCCGGGTCTCGAGCGCTGCGATCCGGCGGGCGAGGTCGGCCGAGACCGCGTCAGATGGCGAGGTGGCGACGGGCAGGCCGAGTTGCGGGGCGATTTCCCTCAGTTGCGGGGCGACGGTGTCCGCACCGATGAGCGCGAGGAACCCGCCGACGAGACCGGCCGTCGTGTGCGTGAGGAAGCTTCCGATACCCGAGCCGGAGCGGGCGGGCGGGGCTGTTGCGGCAGCCGGCTTGCCGGGGCTCGCCGCGGTGGCGGAAGGGGACGCCGACGGCTTGGCCTGTGTGTCGGCCTTCTTGTCCGTGCTGGCAGGTGCGGCTGCGGCCGGTTTGCCGGCATTCGGCACCGACGACGTCGCGGCCGTAGCCTGTTTCACGGCGGTCGGCTTGGTGTCGCTCTGGCCCAGGGTCGATGCCGACGATGCCGGAGCGGCGGCGGCCGCCGCCTTGGCTTCCGTGCCGACGTCCGGCTTGATCTCCGTCGCCGTCAGGTCGAGGGTTGCGTAGGGCTTTTTGGGGGCGGGGGTCTCGGCAGGGCGCTCCGGGCCAGTGCCGGGCTCGTTCTTTTTCGTGGTCATGACGAGAAATCTCCTACGCACCCGACTTCGACTGCGGACCTGCTGATCGGCGCTGGCCGACGCGGCACGGTACGCCTGCGCGCGCCGGTTCCGCCGCCTGACGCGGCAGCCGTCACGCCACCAACGGGCCCAGCGCCGTTCCGGCGATCAACCTGAAGGCGGGCCATTGCCAGGATATGAAACCGATGTACTCAGCGCCGCGATAGTGCCGCCATCCGGTTAACGAGGGCAAGTATTTCCTCGGAATTTGGCGCTGGCGCGACGATCGCGGAGAAAGGACCGGCGACCGGCAGCGCGCCGGCCACCTGATGTGACAGACACAGGCATGTGAGCGGCGACGGCGGCTCGATGGCGGCGGCCTGCAACAGCGCGGCGAAGGCCCGCGCGGTGGCGGGCGACATCAGCACGACGGCGTCGACCTCACCGCCGGCGAGCGCCTGACGCGCCTCCTCCGCCAAGGCCGTCACCGGCCGTGTGCGATAGCAGATCATCGACAGCACCGGGTAGCCCTGTACGGCAAGGGCAGCGGCCACGTCGAAGGCGATCGATTCGCCACGCAGAACGATGATGCGGCCAGCCGTTTGCGACACCCGCCCGGCGACGACCTCGGCAAGCTCACGGCCCGTGCCCGGGCCGATGATGACATCGCTGAAGCCCAGTTCGGCCAGTGCCGCTCCCGTCGCTTCACCGACCGCGAAGGCGGGCAATCGCGACAGGCGGGAGACGAGGGGGCTCGCCGTCAGTGCGCGGACGGCATTGCGGCTCGTCGCGATCGTCGCGGCGACCGGTTCCTCATCCGCCAACTCGATGAAACTCAGGGATTCGACTTCGAGCACGGGGGCGATGATCGGGTGGTGGCCGGCGCGGCGCAGAGCGATGGCCTGTCGCGTGGCGTCGGGCTCTGGCCGGGTCACGAGTATGCGCAGCATTGACGTCCAGTTCGATGCGGATATTCACCAGGACCGCTCAGCGACATCGGCGAAGAACGCCGTACCGCCAGCCCGTTCCAGCAACTCCTCGCCAGCCGCCGCACCGATGGCGATGGCCGACGAGGCCGCCCCCTCCCGCCGCGTGAGGTAATTGCGTGTGCCGTCCGGCGTCAAGATCTGCCCGTCGAGCACAAGACGGTCGCCAGCGAGCCGCGCAAGCCCGCCGATGGGCGTGCGGCACGAGCCTTCGAGCGTCGCAAGGAACGTGCGCTCGGCCATCACGCACAGCGACGTCGCGGGACAATCGAGCGGCGCGATCCAGCGGCGCGCATCCTGATCGTCGCCACGGATCTCGATGCCGACAGCCCCCTGCGCGACGGCCGGCAGCATCTCCTCGACCTCTACGCGCCGGGTGATGCGATCGGCGAGACCGAGACGGTTGAGGCCGGCGCAGGCGAGGAACGTCGCGTCGGCGACGCCGTCGGCGAGCTTCTTCAGACGGGTTTCGACGTTGCCTCGGAACTGGACGACCTCGAGGTCGGGCCGCAGCGCCTTGACCTGGGCCTGCCGGCGCAGCGACGACGTGCCGACCTTGGCGCCGGCCGGCATGTCGGCGAGCGCGCCGTAGCGCGGGCTGATGAACGCGTCGCGCACATCCTCGCGCGGCAGCACGGCGCCAATGACGAGACCATCCGGCAGCGCAGTCGCAACGTCCTTCATTGAGTGCACGGCAAGATCGACCGTACCGGCGATCAGCGCTTCCTCGATCTCCTTGGTGAACAGGCCCTTGCCGCCGACCTCTGACAGCGGCCGGTCCTGGATCTGGTCGCCCGAGGTCTTGATGACCGTGATCTCGACGTCGGCGGCGCTCAGTCCGTGCGCGGCCATCAGGCGGTCGCGAACGTGACCCGCCTGCCAGAGGGCGAGCGGCGAACCTCGAGTGCCGATCCTGATCGTCCGTCCTTGCACGTCGTCGTCCCCTGATGCTAGCCGGAAAGCCTGCCGTTACGGCCGCTACCACCGGCCCGCGACATTACCGGCGCCGGCCGTGATGGCAAGCCGGCCGAGCATCGAACATCGCGCTCATCGAGAAAGCGAAGACGTTGAGTGAAGCACTGATCCTCGGCATCGAGACGAGCTGCGACGAGACGGCGGCCGCCGTCGTGGCGCGCGATCCCGATGGCAAGGGCCGCATCCTGTCTTCGCTCGTCGCCTCGCAGTGGGAGCGCCACCGCGCCTACGGTGGGGTCGTGCCCGAGATCGCGGCGCGGGCGCATGTCGAGGTGCTCGATCACCTCGTCGGCGAGGCGCTGGCGGTGGCAGGCATCGGCCTCGATCGCATCTCTGCCGTCGCGGCGACGGCCGGACCCGGGCTGATCGGCGGCCTGATCGCCGGCCTCGTCACGGGCAAGGCGATCGCCGCGGCGCGCGGCCTGCCGTTCATCGCCGTCAATCACCTCGAAGCGCACGCGCTGACCGTCGGCCTGACCGATCGATTGCTGCCGCCCTATCTCGTGCTGCTCGTCTCGGGCGGGCACACGCAACTTCTGGTCGTCGAGGACGTCGGCGCCTACAAAAGGCTCGGCACGACCATCGACGATGCGCTGGGGGAAGCCTTCGACAAGACGGCGAAGCTGCTCGGCCTGCCGCAGCCCGGCGGGCCTGCCGTCGAGGCGGCGGCGCGTTCCGGCGACGGCACACGTTTCGCCCTGCCGCGGCCGATGCTGGGACGCGCCGAGCCGCACTTCTCGTTCGCCGGGCTCAAGACGGCGGTGCGCCGGCAGGCGAGCCTGCTGACTCCCTTGCGCGACCGGGATGTCGCCGACCTGTGCGCCAGCTTCGAGGCGGCCGTGACGGAGGCGGTCTCGGACCGGCTCGCCCGCGCTCTCGAGATCGTGCGCGAGACACACAGCGAGGGCATTACGGATGTCGTCGTCGCCGGTGGCGTGGCGGCCAACGCGGCGCTGCGTAAAGCCCTCGACGCCACGGCGCGCGCTACCGGCTGCCGCCTCGTCGCGCCGCCGGTCAGCCTGTGCGGAGACAATGCCGCCATGGTCGCCTGGGCGGGTGCGGAACGCCTCGCGCGCGGCCGCGTCGACGGGCTCGATGCGCCGGCACGGCCGCGCTGGCCGCTCGATGCCGAGGCGCCAGCCGCAATCGGAGCGGGTGTCAAGGCGTGATCAGCTCACGGTCTCGTCGCGGCGGTCAGCGGGATTGCCGCGCCGGTGACGGCTCGCTACACGACGCAGGCTGGCTGCGCCGGCGTTCGGAGGGTCAACGGCATGGGTACGGCCATCGGTGTCGTCGGCGCTGGCGCGTGGGGCACCGCGCTCGCCCAATCGCTGGCGCTCAATGGAGCGAACGTGACGATCTGGGCGCATGAGCCCGAGACGGTCGCCTCGATCCGGCACCGCCACGTCAATGACACGTACCTTCCTGGTATTGCGCTCGCGCCGTCGCTCGAGGCGACCGGCGAGTTGGCCGATCTCGGCGCTGCGGAGATCATCCTGCTGGTGCCGCCGGCACAGCACGTCAGGGCGGTCGCAACGGCGCTCGCGCCGCACGTGCCGGCCGGCAGGCCCGTGGTGGTCTGCGCCAAGGGGATCGAACAGCGAACCGGCAAGCTGCTCTCGTCGGTGGTCGCCGACGTGCTGCCGGAGCAGGTTGCCGCCTTTCTGTCCGGCCCGAGCTTTGCGGCCGATGTTGCCCGCGGCCTGCCAGCGGCCCTCACGCTCGCCTCGGCCGACGAGACGGCTGGCATGGCGCTCGCCGAGGCACTCGGCTCTAAGCGGCTCAGGCTCTACTGGACCGGCGACGTGACCGGGGTGGAACTCGGCGGGGCGGTCAAAAACGTGCTCGCCATCGCCGCCGGCATCGTCGAGGGACGCGGGCTCGGCGCGAGCGCGCACGCAGCGCTCGTCGCGCGTGGGTTCGCGGAGTTGCGGCGGCTCGGCGAGGCGATGGGCGCGCGGCCGGAGACGCTGATGGGGCTCGCGGGGCTCGGCGACCTCATCCTGACGTGCGGCAGCCCACAATCGCGCAACATGTCGCTCGGCCGGGCGCTGGGGCAGGGCCGTGCGCTCGCCGATGTGCTGGGCGAGCGGCGCGCGGTGACCGAGGGTGTGTTCACCGCTGCGGCGCTGGCGCAGGTCGCCGACGAGCTCGGCGTCGACATGCCGATATCGCAGGCCGTGCATCACATCGTCGGCGGACGGCTGACGGTCGAGGCTGCCATCGAGGGGCTGATGTCGCGGCCACAGAAGGCTGAAGGCTGAAGGCGGAAGGCCGAAGCCTCGGCGCGCCCGCGCGGACTGCGTGACCAAATGGCACCACGCAGGAAATTCTGCCATCGCCCGAATAGCGCGCTCGCCGATGGCGTCCCTGTAGTGCTAGCGATAATGCTCAGTATGCGCTCACAACAGCAACAATATGGGTGGAAACCATGGCTCGTATCGTCGGAACCAGCAGGCGCGACGTGTTGCGGGGAACCCCGCAGCCCGACACTGTGCTCGGCCAGGGCGGCAACGACGATCTGTTCGGCTTTGCCGGCAACGACGTCCTCACCGGTGGCACTGGCAACGACGTGATCGACGGGGGCGCCGGGCGCGACCGCATCAACGGGTCGGGCGGAGTCGACACCGTGACATTTGCCTCGGCGCGCGCCGGCGTGACGATGGGGCTCGTCGCGGGTGCGACGCGCACGGGCGATGCGGCCGGTGATACCTATGTCTCGATCGAGAACATCCGTGGCAGCCGCTTTGCCGACACGCTTGCCGGCAACTCCATGGCCAACCGCATCGACGGCGGCATCGGCAACGACACGCTGCGCGGCCTCGCTGGCAACGACGCCCTGATCGGCGGCGCCGGCCTCGACGCGCTCGACGGTGGCGACGGCGCCGACGTGCTGAACGGCGGCGACGGTTTCGATTACGCCTCCTACGTCAATTCATCAGCCGGCGTCACGGCCACGCTCGGCGATACGATCCCGATGGGCGGCGCGCCGACGGGCGAGGCGATCGGGGACACCTACATCGCGGTCGAAGGCTTCTACGGCTCGGGGCTCGATGACATCCTCGTCGGCAACGGCTCGAACAACGTGTTCGACGGCATCGGCGGCGGCGACGACTTCTACGGCGGGGCCGGCACCGACTCGGTGTTCTACGGCCTCGCCCTGCCCGGCTCGACCAGCGGCGTCGTGGCCTCGCTCGATCCGACGTTCTACGGCATCACGGCAGCGCAGGGCGACGCAGTCGGCGACACCTTCGACTCGATCGAAAACCTCTACGGAACGAACTCGGAGGACACGCTGGTCGGCGACGCCAACGCGAACCTCATCGACGGCCGCGGCGGCAACGACGTGATCCACGGCGGCGCCGGTGCCGACGTGCTGGCCGGCGGCAGCGGCAACGATACCGTGACATACATCCTGAGCGATGCGCGCGTCATCGTCTCGCTCGATCCTGACGACCCGGATCACCCGCCGATCAGCGGCGGGCATGCGCAAGGCGATACGCTGTCGGGTTTCGAGGTTCTGGTCGGCTCGAACTTCAACGACGTCCTGCTCGGCGACCTGTCGGACAACGAGATTGGCGGCGCGGGCGGCGCCGACATCATCAGCGGCAACCAGGGTGAAGACGCGATGGCCGGCGGCGCCGGCGCGGATCTGTTCGTCTACGGCAATGCCAACGAGGGCGGCGCCAACGAGTTCATCTCCGGGTTCGTTCTCGCCGACGACCGCATCGGCATCCTCGTCGACGCGGCCGGCTTTCAGGGTGTCGCTACGGCCGGTGCCAACTTCGACATCGACCAGGCTCTCGCCGGGGGCGGAGCGACGCTGTCGGCGGCCGAGTTCGAGATCGCGGCGAACGGAATTGCGACCTCGGCGGCTGTGCGCTTCATCCTCGATGATACGTCAGGGTATCTCTACTTCGACCGCGACGGCACGGGCGGCGCGTTCAGCCCTACGCTGCTCGTGGGCATCCAGTCGGCCGACGACCTATCGACCTTCAGCAACGCCAACATCCTCGTTTTCGTTTAGTCCCGGACCGGCCGGCCGCCGCATCCGCCGCCGTCTTCTCCGTCGTCCCGGTTCTGTCGTCCCGGCCAGCGCGTCCCAGCGCGCAGCGCTGGGACGCAGTACCGGGAAACAGAACTACGCACGCGATCAATTCACCCGGCTCACCTCGACGAGGTTGTCGGAGTAGGTGGGCGCGCGGCCGAGCCCGCAATGAGCGTCCGACGAGATCGAGTTGACCGATCCATCCGAGCGGTTGAGCGAGCGCCAGTAGCCGAGCGTGGCAACGACGATGCCGGTGTTCACGTCATCCGTCACCTTGGCGATGCCCTCGAAGTCGCCCCGGTCGTTGTGCACGCGCACCGGATCGCCGTCTCGGATGTTGCGTGCCGTGGCATCGGCTGGCGCGATCAGCACGAACTGCTCGCCCTGCCCTTTGATCTTGTGCGGCTCGTTGGCGTAGCAGGAATTGAGGAAGCCGTGGCTCTTCGGTGAGATGATGTTCAGCGGATAGAGCTTGGCGCGCGCCGGATTCGTATCGGGCGCCTCGCGGTTCGGCACGTAGCCCGGCAGCGGATCGACCGGCGTGCCGTCCTGGTCGCCGTCGTACATGGCACGGAAGGGGCCGGCGACGAAGTTCTTCGCGTCATGCAGCAGGAACTCGACCTTGCCCGACGGCGTCGGGAACTTGCCGTCCCGGTGCGGCGTGCGCGTATCGGCGGAGCCGACGTCGATCTTGAAGTATCCGTGCCGCTTGAAATAGGCCATGTCGACGCCCGCCATCTTCGGGTCGTCCCAGTTGATGTAGGCGCTTGCCAGTTCGCTGTCGGACATTTGGAACACAGGCTCGGAAAAGCCCATCTCGCGCGCGAGCCGCCGCCACATTTCCGATGTCGGTAGGCACTCGCCCGGCGGATCGACGGCCTTTTGGTTGTACGTGAAGTAGAAGTGCCCCCACGACCACATCATGTCCTCCGCTTCGCCCGCCATGGCCGCCGGCAGGACGATGTCGGCATACTTCGCGGTGTCGGTCATGAAGTGCTCTGCGACGACCGTGAACAGGTCCTCGCGCTGCAAGCCGGCGACGATCTTGTTGGTCTCTGGCGCCTGGCTGACCGGGTTGGTGCAGTAGACGAACAGGCTCTTGAGTGGTGGGTCGAGCGCCATTTCGCCGGTTAGTGCGGCGCCGAGCTTGAGGTTGTTGATCGCGCGCGTGCCGGGCTTGATCCAATCCCCGCGCGAGACCTTGGCCCAGTCGACCGGGAAGTCCCACAGCGGCATCTGGAGGAGCCCACCTCCGACGTGACGCCATGAGCCGACGAGAGCCGGCAGCGCGCATACGGCGCGGATCGCCTGCCCGCCGCCGGCGTGCCGCTCCAGCGCGACGCCGAGGCGGATGACGGAGGGCTGCGCCGTGGCGAACTCGCGCGCGAAGCGCTCGATGTCGGCGGCCGGCACGCCGGTCACGGCCGCGACATGGGCTGGCGTGAACGCCTCGGCGCGCTGGGCGAGCTCGTCGTAGCCGTACGTGTGCTGCTCGACCCACTCGCGGTCGACGAGTCCCTGCGCGATGATCGCCTGAATGAAGCCCATGGCGAGCGCCCCGTCCGTGCCGGGTCGCGGGCAGATGTGCCAGTCGGCGGCTTTGGCCGTGCGCGAGCGGTAGGCGTCGATGACGACGACCTTCGCGCCGCGCTTCTGTGCTTCGAGCACGAATGGCCAGTGATGCAGATTGGTGGAGATGGAGTTGCACGCCCAAATGACGATGTACTTGGCGTGGACGAAACTTTCCGGATCGACGCCGCCCGTCGGTCCGACCGTCAGCAGCCAGGCGGTCGACGAGCCGGAGGCGCAGAAGGTCTTCTCGTTGACCGTGCTGCCGAGCCGGTTGAAGAACGGATCGCCCGAATTGATGCCCTGCACGAGGCCCATGTTGCCGAGATAGCTGTAGGGCATGATCGCCTGAGCGCCATACTGCGCGATAATCTCGCGCCAGCGCCGGCCGATCTCGCTGATCGCCGCGTCCCAGGTGATGCACTGAAACTGCTTAGAGCCCTTGGGTCCGGTGCGGCGTAAGGGATAGAGCAGCCGATCGGGGTTTTTATGGTGGTCGTGGAAGTCCTTGAGCTTCACGCACAGGCCACCCCGCGTCATGGGATGATCCTTGTTGCCTCGGACATCGACGAGCTCGCCCCCGCGCACCTCGTAGACCATCGAGCACGTATCGGGGCAGTCATGCGGGCAGGCGCCGTGAAAGGTCTCGCTCTTGACGTGCTCGTTCATGGTGCGGCGTCTCCCTGGGGGCGGTTGTTGGCGGTCTGGCGGCCGGGCGAGCGCGATAACGCACTGTGCGACTGACAACCCGCAGCGTTGTCATGCAGTAAACAGCAGCGCGTGACGATGGCCAACCGATTTGGTCGGGCGCCGTCCGCGATTACCAACATGCATGGAGCCCGCCCGCTTCTCTCCTCACCCACAGCCTGCCATATTCCAGTCCGAAGACGGCTCGGGTGTGGGAATGCGTGCCGGAGCGGGGCGCGTTGGCTGGGGGAATGCGTCGGATGCGCAATACGGTCGCTGTGATGAACACGAAGGGCGGCGTCGGCAAATCGACGATCGTCCTGGCCTTGGCGGAGACGCTGTCGGCGGAGCACGGCAAGAATGTGCTCGTCATCGACAGCGACGCGCAGGCGACCGTCTCCAGCATGCTGATGACCGTCAACGACCTGTTCCGCTTGCAGACCGAGGGCCTGACGCTCGTCGACTTTCTGGTCGCCACCGTGCTGCGCGAGAGCCCGTCGAACTGGTCCGACTTCGTCGTGCGCAACGTCTCCGACGTCGACGACGCCCGTTCGGTCTATCTCGTCCCGAGCGACATGCAGCTGACGCTGTTCGAGCGCGAGGTTTCGAAGGTCGCCCTGCATTCCAAGCTGCGCAAGACCATCGCCAATACGCTGGACAGCCTGCGCCCGGTGTTCGACGTCATTCTGATCGATTGCCCGCCAGGCCTGTCGATCCTGACCGAGTGCTGGCTGCGTGAGGCCGATTTCCACATTTCGCCGACGAAGGCCGACTACGTCTCGGTGTGCGGTCTCGAGGTGTTCCGCCGCTTCAAGTCGCTCAACCCCGAAATGGGCTTTGCTGACAACCTTGGCGTGCTCATCAACATGCGCGAGGCCTCCTCGGCGACGGAGGAGGAGTACGTGAAGTGGCTGCGCGCGAGCCCAGAGAACAACACCTTTGAAGCTGTTATCCCCCGCGTCGCTGCCTTGCAGGACGCCGCCCGCTTTCACTCCCAGTTCCGCTCTTTCGGCGCCAAATATCCCGGTCAGGTTGGCGCCATGATCCGCCAGCTCGCGGGCGAGGTTCTGACGCGGCTGGCGACCGCTCCTGCCGGGCGCCCGCGCCAGCCCGTCGAGACCACCATCGACACGCCCGCGTAAGAAGAGCGGGGCTGGTTGGCGGGGACCTCGGCCCGGCACACGATGTCGCGGACGGGCGCGCGCGCGAACATCGCCGATCGGCGCGTGCACGACGCCGCATGCCCCGCCGCGACATGGCGCCGACTGGTTGACCCATTGTTCATGAGGGAGAATTTGGAGCGGATGACGCGATTCGAACGCGCGACCCCGACCTTGGCAAGGTCGTGCTCTACCCCTGAGCTACATCCGCGACAGCGCCCCGCATTGGCTGCGGCCGACGCCGGAGCCGGTCTTATGCAGCAAGGCCATGGCGATTGCAAGTAGGGTTTGGCGGCGAGTTTGACGGCGGATTTGGCAGCAAGTTCGACCGTAGGGTTTGACACCGTCGTGCGCGCCGTGGTCAGACCGCGCAGAGCGGCATGGACACGTGCCGATCCCGAGCCACAACCGAGCCGTCTCGCAACGCCTTTGTCCAGTCCGCGCCCGCCACTGACGCGCACTCAGTTGTTCGAGCACCTCGACCAATTGGGCATCGCCACCACGACGCTCGATCACCCGCCTGTCTTCACGGTGGCCGAGAGCGAGGCGATCGACCGTGCCGTGCCGGGCGGGCACACCAAGAACCTCTTCCTGAAGGACGCCAAGGGCCGATTGTTCCTCGTCGTCGCCTGGACAGGGACCGTCGTCGATCTCAAAGGGCTGCCCGCGCGCATCGGATCGGCGCGCTTGAGCTTCGGCAACGCTGAATTGATGGGCCGGCATCTCGGCGTGAGCCCCGGCTCGGTGACGGCGTTTGCCGCCATCAACGATCGCGACAGCCTCGTCACCGTCGTCCTCGACAAGGCTTTGCTCGCCTTTGCCACGATCAACTGCCACCCGCTCGAGAACACGGCAACCACCAGCATCGGCCGCGACGATCTTCTCGCCTTCCTGCGCTCGACCGGCCATGAGCCGCTCATCATCGACCTCGCGGTCTCCTGATCGTCCCGCCTTGCAATCTCCGCTGCCGGGAACGAACTGAGGTTGTGCCGAGCGCGCGGACGAGGTTGGGTTTTCGCGCCAAGGCGTGGTATCGCAGACGCACGAGAACGACGGGCCGGGCGCCGCCGACGTCGGCGGCCGGCGAGGAGGAGTACGCATGCTGTTCGGGTCGAAAAAGCCAGCGGGCGGTTCGGGTGGCGCCGCTGCTGCCTCAGCCTATGTCAAGGACGGGACGACGGCGAGCTTCAAGGACGACGTCATCGAGGCTTCGAAATCGGGCCTCGTGCTGGTCGACTTCTGGGCGTCCTGGTGTGGCCCGTGCAAGCAGTTGACGCCGGTCCTGGAAAAGCTGGTGGCGGGCTATGCCGGTAAGGTCCGCCTCGTCAAGATCAACACCGACGAGAACCAGGCGCTCGCCGCCCAGTTGCGCGTGCAGTCGCTGCCGACGGTCTATGCCTTCCGCGATGGTCGGCCCGTCGACGGTTTCATGGGCGCCCAGCCCGAGAGCGTGCTGCGCGAGTTCCTCGACCGTCTGATCGGCGCGGATCTGGAAGCCGACCTCGCCGCCATCCTTGGCGCTGCCGAGGAGGCGCTCGCCGCCGGCGACCTGCAAGGGGCAGCCGAGACCTTTGCGGCGATCCTGCGCGAGGACCAGAAAAATCCAGCCGCGCTCGCCGGCCTTGCCCAATGCTACCTGAAGAGCGGCGACACCGTCCGCGCCGAGCAGACCATCGGGCTGGTGCCGCCGGAAGCCCGCGGGCTCGCCGCCGTGCAGGCGGTGACCGCCGCGCTCGCGCTCGCCCGCAAGGCCGGCGACGCGGGTCCGCGTACCGAGTTGGAGGCGCGGGTCGCCGCCGATCCGGCTGACCATCAGGCCCGTTACGATCTGGCGGTTGCTCTGGCAGCAGCCGGCGACAAGGCCGGTGCGGTCGACCATCTGCTCGAGATCGTGCGCCGCAAGCGCACCTGGAACGAGGAGGCCGCACGCAAGCAGCTCGTCGAGCTGTTCGATGCCTGGGGTCCCAAGGATCCAGCGACGCTCGATGGACGTCGCCGGCTGTCTGCGCTGCTGTTCTCGTGAGCAGCAGCGCCGCACGAAGCATCACGACGTGTCGTGCCGAAGGGCAAGTGCTGGGCGAGATGGACGTGCGAAAGACGATACCGGTGGTATCGATCGAGCTTGGGCGCCGCTAGGGGAGTGTAAGGCACGTGCCAACTGCGGAGCTCTATCGGCGCCCGGCCGACCTGCCTTCGGAGATTCCCGTCTTTCCGTTGCGCGGGGCGATCCTGTTGCCGCGTGCGACGTTGCCGCTCAATATCTTCGAGCCGCGCTACCTCGCTATGATCGACGCCGTCATGAGTGGGCGGCGCGTCCTGGGCGTGATCCAGCCCGCCGGTGGCGACGACGGCGAGGAGAGCCCGATGGGCAAGTCGTTCGACCTGCGTTCGGTGGGCTGCGTCGGGCGCATCACCACTTACCAGGAACTCGACGACGGCCGTTTCGTCATCACGCTGACGGGCGTGGCCCGCTTCGATATCCTGAACGAGATCAAGGGCGATACGCCGTTTCGGCGCATGCGTGTCTCCTACGATCGGTTCGCCGACGATTTCCAGTCTGGCCGGGGCGAGGACGAAGTCGATCGCGAGGCCT
The DNA here is from genome assembly GCA_033764645.1 of Hyphomicrobiaceae bacterium. Taxonomy (GTDB): domain Bacteria; phylum Pseudomonadota; class Alphaproteobacteria; order Rhizobiales; family Hyphomicrobiaceae; genus Filomicrobium. The sequence continues at coordinate 36,694 of JANRIT010000076.1, read as the reverse complement.
TGCTCTCGGTCCTCAAGAAATACCTCGATGCCAATCGGCTGCGCGCCGACTGGAGCGCGATCCTGCGCGCCTCGAGCGAGGTCCTCATCAATGCCCTCTCGGTCATGAGCCCGTATGGCCCCGAGGAGAAGCAGGCGTTGCTCGAAGCCATGGACCTCAAGACGCGCGCCGATGTCCTTGTCGCGCTCGCCGAGATGGAGCTTGCCTCCAGCGGTGACAGCAGCGGTGGCACCTTGCAGTAGTGCCGATCGGGCGGAGCATGTCGGGCCATGACCCATGGCGGCAGCATCGATGACGGGAACAGCACGGGCGGCCGCGCGCCCGAGGCAGGCGCGCTCGACGGCGGTTCTGCCGTCCCTGGCACCGGGGCGGCCGGCCCCTCCGAGGTCGATCCGCGCATTCTCGAGATCCTGGTCTGCCCGATGACCAAGACGCGCCTGTCGTATGACCGCCAGCGCGGCGAGCTCGTCAGCCGCGCGGCTGGTCTCGCCTACCCGATCCGCGATGGCGTGCCGCTGATGACGGTCGAGGCCGCACGCCAGCTCGGCGGCGGCTGACACTTCTTGCATTCGCCATGAGTCCGCCTCGCTCGCCGAAGGGTTGCGTCAGTCCGCAGCGAGATCGCGCCGCGCCGCATCGACGAGGATGCGCCCGGCAAGGAACGAGCGGCCGACGAGCGCCGGGCAGGTCATGCCCGAGCGGTCGGTGAGCGTCACTTCGGCATCGGCCGTGAGGCCGGCGACGCACAGCGTGACGCGCACGACCGGCCTGCGATCCTCGCCCACACCGGCCCGGCGCACGCGGGCCCACCGTACGAGCGGGGCAGCGATTTCCGTCGAGCGCTCGGGCGTCTGCCGGTCGGAGTTTGCCGCAGTGGTGGCAGCGCGCGCGCCCGGCAAGTCGTCGTCCGTCGGCACCTTGAAGCGCACGACGACGCCGCTCGCGGTCGCTTCCGTCGTCACGTCGACCGCAGCCAGCGACGAAGTTTGCGCACCCGTATCGAGTTTGGCGGGTACGGCGATGACGGTGTCGCCGACGACGATGCGGATCGTTTCCGCCCACCCTGCCACGACGGGTTGCGCAGGCTGATGCCCGCGCGACTGCGGCAGGGCCCAGGCGCGCCCGCCGAGTGCCCTGTGCGAGGATCGATCGGGCGCAGCGGCGCGATCGCTTTGGGACGGCTCCGGTGTCTGCGGCTCGCAGGCTCTGCGATTAACCATGGCGACGCGAAACCCCTTGGCTTCAGCCTTTCTTCAAAGGCGGCGTGCTTGGCTCCCCACACTGATGCAAGAGAGTGTGCCGTCGCCAATGACCGCCAGCAAGGCCGAAAGTTCACGGAGCGACTTCCGTTCGGCCCCGGCTGGGCTGTTGCGCCGTGTCCTGAGCGTCGCGACCGGTCGCGCGGTTGTGGATAACGCCGGCCTCGCCGCAGTGCTGCTCGGGCTCGCGCTGCTACCGCCGCCGTTTGGCACCGCCCAAGTATTGCTGGCGCTCGGCGCCTTCCTGCTGGCCCGGCGCGGTCTCACGCCGAGTGCCAGTGCGCCGGGCTCGAGCGTTCTTCCAGTCGTGCCCGACACCGTACCACGCGCTGCCGAGCCCGATGCCGGCGCCATGGCGGAACGGCTCGAGGATTTGCAGGACCTGCGCTGGGAGCTGTCCGCAAGCGAGGCGCGCTACCGCGAACTCATCGAGGCGCAGGACGACGTCATCATCCAGCACGATGACGAGGGCCGCATCGCCTTCGCCAACGCTGCTTTCCTGCGCACCTTTGCTGCTGCCGATGGCCTCTCCCCCGGCCGTGCCGATCGCGATCGACGACTGAGCGGCACGCTCGCGCCCGCCATCGCAGCGGCTGCTGCGGCCGGCCAATGCCTGGAGCTCGCGACCGGCGCAGGCATGCGGCGGTTTGCGTGGCGTCGTTACGTCCTTCCGCCCGCCGCCGACGGCACACCGCGCTACGAGAGCATCGGTCGCGACGTCACCGCTGAGCACGCTGCCGCCATCGAATTGGAGCGGGCGCGTGTGGCCTCGGAGGCCGCCAATCGCGCCAAGTCCCGCTTTCTGGCGACCATGAGCCATGAGATCAGGACGCCGATGAACGGCATCCTCGGCATGACGCACTTGCTCGCCGATACCAACCTCAGCGCCGAGCAGGCGACCTACACCGATGCCATCGACCATTCCGCCCGCACCCTGCTGGCCCTGATCGACGAGATCCTCGACTTCTCCAAGATCGAGGCCGGCAAGCTCGTCCTCGAGGCCGCCCCTTTCGACATCGCAGCCACGATCCGCTCCTGCACGGAGTTGATGGCGCGGCGAGCCCACGACAAGGGCCTCGACCTCGCCTGGCGCGTCGCACCGGACGTGCCGTCGATCGTCATTGGCGACGAGACGCGCTGCCGTCAGATCGTGCTCAACCTGCTGTCGAACGCCATCAAGTTCACCGATACCGGTGGCGTGTCGGTGACGCTTGCTGTGAGGCCGCAGCAAGCCGGCGATACGGCCGGCGTCGCCCGGCTCGTCCTGTCGGTGCGCGATACCGGCATCGGGCTCGCGCCGGAAGCCCAGTCGCTGGTCTTCGCCGAGTTCGAGCAGGCCGACGGCAGCGACCGGCGCCGCCACGGTGGCACTGGGCTGGGGCTTGCCATCACGAGCCGCGTCGTTCGCGCCATGCAGGGCGAGATCGCCGTCGACAGCAGGCTTGGCGAGGGCGCCACGTTTTCCGTCACCCTTCCCTTGTGCCTGCCGCAACGGGCTATCGCCGCGCCCGGCTCGCGCGCGCGCGCCGAGCTGGCCGCGGCGCTGCGCCGCGCGCCACCGCGCGTTCTCGTCGTCGCGGAGGCAGGCATCGAGCGGGACGGCCTCGTCGCGACGCTGGCCGACCACGGCATCTGGTCCGCCGCTTCGACGTGGCAGGCAGCATTCGCCGCCGTCGAGGACGCGCGCGCGGCGGGCCAGGATTTTGATCGGCTGATCGTCCGGGCGAGCGTGGCGCCGCTGGCTGACGACGTTGCTCGTGCGGGCGAGCTTCTGCGCTGTGCTGCCTCAGGTCCGCTCCGCCGCGGCTGCCTCGGTCTCGTGATTGCCGGACCGCACGAGCGCCGCCGCATCGAGGAGTTCAAGCGTGCGGGCTTTGCTGGCTACCTGTTGCGGCCGCTTCGCCCGGAAAGCCTTCTCGCGCAGCTCAGTGCCCCAGGCAGCCCCACCGAGATGCCGGGCGCAAGTGAAGCACCGGCGCGCCAGTCCGTCAGCAGCGCCGAGGCCTCGAGCCATGATCAGCCGGCTCGGTCTTCGGCGGCAACGGTCTCCCGCGTACTGTTGGTCGAGGACAATCCCGTCAATAGGCTGCTCGCCGAGCGCGTGCTGGCCAAAGCCGGCATCGCGACGACGACGGCGGCATGTGGCGAGGACGCGCTTGCCGCCATGACGAGCGCGCGTCGTGGCAGCGCCCCGATGCCGGACGCCATCCTGATGGATATCTGCATGCCGGGCCTGGATGGCGTCGAGACGGCCGCGCGAATCCGCACCCTGTTCGAAGACGGCCGCTGCCCGCCGATCATCGCGCTGACCGCGCACGCCTTCCCCGAGGACCGCGAGCGCTACCTCGCAAGCGGTCTCGACGGGTATCTGGCCAAGCCCTTCGAGCCCGCAGCACTCATCGCCGTGCTCGCGGACGCACTCGGCCGCCGTGTTCCGGGAGCCGCCGCCTGACAGGCGTCGCGCGCCGCCCGCGAGCCGCGAGGCGCGCCATCCACGATGCTTGGGCGCATCTGGCATACGAGCCATTTGACAAGTCGGCGCCGGTCAGCCTCAAATCGCACGCTTTGGCCGTGCCCGCCTGTCTTTGGCGGGCCGACGGGGAGGCCGGCTTCGCATGGGGGCATGCGGGAGGGGACTTCGACCGGGCAGTCGCTGTTGACGACGACCCCGAGGGAGAAGGCGTCGCATGAGGGAGCATGAGCGCTTCGCGGCCGATGACCGTGGCGCCAAGCGTCGGCGTGGTCTGCTCGCCCGCTGGCGCGAGCGGCGGCATGCGCGCCTGGGTCTCGATCCGCTCGCCGGCCTCGCGGCGCTGCGTGAGCGCGCCTCTGGTGGGCGGGGGCCAGCGCGCGTCTATGGCCGCATCGGCAGTCTCGAGGTCCGGCTTGCCCGCAGCATGGCCGAGATCAGGCGCGCGCAAGGCCTGCGCTACGAGGTCTTCTACGAGGAGATGTCCGCGCAGCCCTCCGAGATCGCCCGGCTTCGCCGGCGCGATGCGGATGCCTACGACGGCGTCTGCGATCATCTTCTCGTCGTCGATACGGCGATCGTCGGCCAGCCCGGCACCGTGCGCGCTCCGAGCCATCCCGCGGTCGTCGGCACCTACCGGGTTCTGCGCCAGGAGAAGGCTGAGCGCACGCTCGGCTTCTATACTGCCGGCGAATACGACATTGCTCCGCTGATCGCGGCCCGTCGCGCCACGCACCGCTTCATGGAACTCGGCCGCTCGTGCGTGCTGAAGCCCTACCGCAACAAGCGCACGGTGGAATTGCTCTGGCAGGGCATCTGGACCTACGTGCGCGAGCACAAGGTCGATGTCATGCTGGGTTGCGCGAGCTTTCCCGGCGTCGATCCGCGGGCCCACGCCATGGCTCTGTCCTTCCTGCACCACCATGCGCTGGCCCCGCCCGAGTGGCGCTGCCGGGCGCTGCCGCACCTGTTCGAGCCGATGGACCTGTTGGCCAAGGGGGCGGTCGACACCAAGGCTGCCTTGAAGGCGATGCCGCCGCTGATCAAGGGCTATCTGCGCCTCGGCGCGACCTTCGGCGAAGGGGCGGTCATCGACCATCAGTTCGGTACGACGGACGTGCTCGTCATCCTGCCCGTGGAACGGATTGACCCGCGTTACTTCGGCCACTTCGGCGCTCCCGACGAAATGCGCTGATCGCGCAGTCAGGGCGGTTGCGGCGGTTGCTTGCCCCGCCGGTCATCGTCGTGCGCGCCGGTAGGCACAGGCGACACCCAGCGGCCGCTGGGCGACGAGGAGACGCCCGTCAGCAAGCGCGTTGACGTCGAAATCGGCACGGCCCTGCGCGCCACAGTCGAAGTCGAGGTACCAGCGGCTGCGGTGCTGCCGGCGCTGCGCTGTGAGCCCGCAAGTGACAGGCTCTGCCGCCGAAGCGATGGAGAGCGTACCGTCATCGCCGAGTGCCAGCACGGATGGCGGCCCGTCCCGGCACTCCTCCGCGACCCATGCTCCTGCGAGCACAGCAGCACTTTCTGCATCGAGTCCGATGCGCGTCGCGCTCTCCGCTTTCGGCTGGCCTGTCGCCATGTCGAGGCACAGGCCGGTGATCGCCACGCTGGCGAGCCAGCGCCGGGCCGCCGCGAAGGCTCCGCGCCTCACCCCTTCTCCCACAACACGCGAGCTGGCGCGACGATCAGCGGATCAGGTGCATGGGCGACGGCATGGTCCTTGCCGGCATAGTCGACGACATGCAGCACATGCCGGATCGCCTCGATCCGGCCGCGCTCCTTGTCCTCGGTCTTGACGATGGTCCACGGCGTCTCGGGCCCATCGGTCAATTCGAACGTCGCCTCCTTGGCCTCCGTGTAGTCGTCCCAGCGGGCCTGCGCCTCCTGGTCGATGGGCGACAGCTTCCAGTGCTTCAGCGGGCTCGACCGCCGCTCGGCGAAGCGGCGCGCCTGCTCTTCCTTGGTCACGGAGAGGTAGAACTTCACGAGCTTGATGCCCGAGCGCACGAGCATCTCCTCGAACGCGGGCGCCTGCTTGATGAACTCCCAGTATTCGGCCTCGGTGCAGAAACCCATCACGCGCTCGACGCCGGCGCGGTTGTACCAGGAGCGGTCGAAAAGCACGATCTCGCCGGCCGTCGGCAGGTGCGAGACGTAGCGCTGGAAATACCACTGCTCGCGTTCGGCCTCGGTCGGCTTGTTCAGCGCGATGACGCGGCAGCCGCGTGGATTGAGGTTCTCGGTGAAGCGCTTGATGGTCGAGCCCTTGCCGGCCGCGTCCCGGCCCTCGAACACGATGACGAGCTTCTGGCGCGCTTCCTTGATCCAGTTCTGCAGCTTCACCAGCTCGATCTGCAGCGGGATCTTCTCGCGGTAGTAGGCCTTGGGCGCGATGCGCTCCGCATAAGGATAATGGCCCTCGCGGAAATAGAGGCTCCTGAGCGCGGGCGTCACGTCCGTGCCCGAAGCGAGCGGCCGCGCGGCGGCGATCTCGCCGCGGTGCTCCGGCAGTTCGAGCGACATGATGAGGTCGTCGTAGTGGTTCAGGAAGTCGCTCGTCTCGTCCACGGGGCATGTCTCCGGTTACAGCACGTGGGCGACCGTTTCACAGCCTCGTGACCGCCGGATGACTGACGAAGTCGTTGCAGGCGGTCGCGAAGTTGGGCTCACCACTGCTGCATGCCGCGATAGAATGCCTCGACCTTCCAGCGCACGAGCAGATGGACGACGAGGATGAACACGCCGATCGCCGCGACCACCTCTGCGACGTCCAGAAGGAAGAAGGTCCGCGTGACGGGCACCCAGAGCTGCGCCACCTCCGATATGGCGAGGTAGAGGATCGCGCTCGCAACGAGGCCGTAGCCGACAGCCCTTACCATCGCGGCCAGAATAACCTGGCCGAAGCATCTCGCCACGAAAGCCGGCGTCGCACCGACCTGGAACAGGATGCGCAGCGTGCTCTGGTTGGCAAAGATCAGCGCGTCGGTGAAGTGTCGTGGGATTTGCAGTGTGGCGACGACGATGGCGAGAAAGCCGACTGAAACCGACACATCGAGGACTTGCCGCGCCGTGCCGCCGGCGACGAGCGAGTTGATCTGCGCAGACAGCTCGCCGAACGCGACCTTCAGTACAATGACCGCGATGGTGATGGCCGTCAGCGTGAGCTCGATGGTCGACAGGCTGCCCTTGATGTCGATGAGCTTGTGAACGGATTTCTCGTCGAGCCGGCCCATGACGCGCGTCGCGCGCTGGCGGCGCAAGTCGGGCGGAAGCTCGGGGCGTGAGGGCGACTCAGCGTCGTCGTCGTCGTAGTCGGCGCTGTAGCCGGACCAGTCGGTACCCTCGCTGTCGGGAGTTTGCGGGTAGCCATAGCCATGGCTTCCGTAGGCCGGCTCGGCGGCATCGTAACCGTGACTCCAACCGCCTCCGCTCGGCGCCCCGTAACCTGGTGGCGATGCCGCGCCGGGTGCGGCGGGCGGCCTCTGTGCCGGTGGGTAGCTCCCCCAATCCGGCGCTTTCTGGGGCGGGTCGAGACCGTAACTCGTCGCCGGCCGCCGCGGCGTGGCGGCGGCCGTCTTTGCCCCCTGACCGGGCAACGGTGGCGGCGTCGGCGGCGTCGGCCGTTGTGGGGGGGATGCCGCTCTTTTCGGCCCGTCCGAGTTATCGTCCTGGCTCAAGGCCGTCACACTCCCAACCCGCGCGTCAAACGACCCGGACGGTTCGATTGACGATCTCGATGCGTGGCGCCGGATGCAACCGCATGACGGCGTGATCGTGCGTGGCGATGATGACGCTCGTACCCAGACGATTGAGTTCGATGAAGAGCTGCAGCAGTCGGCGCGCCATCTGCGGTTCGACACTCGAGGTCGGCTCGTCGGCGAGCAGAAGCTCGGGCTTGCCGATCACGGCCCGCGCGATGCCGGCACGCTGTTTCTCGCCGCCCGATAGCACGGTCGGCCGCGCCGACATGCGGTCGCCGAGCCCCACCCATTGCAGGAGGTCGGTGACGTCGTCCTGGAAGTCCTGCGCCTTCTTGCCCAGGACGAGCAGTGGCACGGCGATGTTGTCCCACACGGTCAGGTGGTCGAGCATCGGGTTGTCCTGATGCACGATGCCGATGCGCCGCCGCATCTCGGCCACGCGCTCGGCCGATAGCCGCGCGGCCGGCCTACCGAATATTTCCATGCGCCCGCGCCGTGGCTCGAGCTCCATCGTCAGAAGGCGGAACAAGGTCGACTTGCCCGACCCCGAGGGCCCTGTGAGGAAGTGAAAGCTTCCTGGAGCAATGTGCAGGTCGATGTTGTCGAGAATGATGCCCTGGCCATACCCGACCGCGACGCTGCTGAGCCGTATCATGAACGCCCGTCCTCCTGTGACCACGCAGGCTTCGCTCAGCCCGCCGTGGCGAACAGGTCGCTCGAATAGTAGCGCTCCGCGCTCGACGGCGCGAAGGTGACGATGGTCTTTCCGGCCATTTCAGGGCGCTCGGCGATGGTCAAGGCGGCGGCGAGGTTCGCCCCTGTCGAGATGCCGCCGGGAATGCCCTCGACGCGAGCGAGCATGCGGGACGCCTCGAACGCGAGGTCGTTGGGCACGGTGACCACCTCGTCGATGAGGGCCCGCTCGAGGATCGACGGCACGAAGCCCGCCCCGATGCCCTGGATCTTGTGCGGGCCCTTGGTGCCCTTGGACAGCATGGGACTGTCGGAAGGCTCGACCGCGACGACGCGCAAGGCAGCATTGCGCTGTTTCAGGACGCGCCCGCAGCCCGTCAGCGTGCCGCCTGTCCCGACACCGATGACGAGGCAGTCGACGCGCCCGCCGGTGTCGTTCCAGATTTCCTCCGCCGTCGTGCGCTCGTGCACGAGTGGGTTCGCGGGATTGTCGAACTGCGCGGGGATCACCGCATCAGGCAGGCCCGCTGCGATCGCTTCGGCCCGGGCAATGGCGCCTGTCATGCCGCCGGCTGCGGGCGTCAGCTCCAATTCGGCGCCGAGATGGGTCAGGATCTTGCGCCGTTCGATCGACATGGACTCCGGCATGACGAGGATGAGCCGGTAGCCGCGCGCGGCAGCCACGAACGCGAGCCCGATGCCGGTGTTGCCCGAGGTCGGCTCGACGAGAACGGACGTGCCGGGCGTGATGCGGCCCTGTGCTTCCAGCACGTCGATCATGGCGACGCCGATCCGGTCCTTCACAGAGTTGAGCGGATTGAAGAACTCGAGCTTCATGAGGATCGTCGCCGCCGAGCCGGCCGCCGCCATGACGCGGCCGAGGCGCACGAGCGGCGTGTGCCCGATCGTCTCTGTGATGTCGCCGTAGACGCGCCCGCGACCCCAGTACTCCGTCCCGGCGAGCGTCTTGATATCGGCGGCGGTCGGTTGATCGTTGGCCATCGGAGCGTCTCTCCCGTCGCAGGTCCCCGAGACGCTATCGGTTTTTTCTCGTCTGATGAATGCCCCACGAGTGGGAGGCCGCATCTACCGCCCGCCTTTCGGCCGAGTCCGTCCCTTCCGGGACGCCTTCGGCCCCTTACTCGATCGCGCCTTCGCCTTCGGCTTCTTCACTGCCGCCGCCTCAGCGCTCGCTTTGCCTCCATTGCGTGGCTTGGCTTGCGTCGTCCGCCCGGTCGAGCCGAAGCCGCCGCCGCCGCGCTCCGTTACACTCACCTCCGCGACTTCGACGAGCAGGGCCTGTACGACCGGCACCACGACGAGTTGCGCGATGCGTTCCCCGCGCGTGACGGCGAACGGCGCGCTGCCGAGATTGACGAGGATGACCTGCACCTCGCCGCGATAATCCGCATCGATGGTGCCGGGGCTGTTGAGCACGGTGACGCCGTGGCGGAGCGCAAGGCCCGATCGCGGCCGCACCTGTGCCTCGCTGCCGGCCGGCAGTTCGAGGACGAGGCCCGTCGGCACGAGGCACCGCTCGCCGGGTGCGAGCAGCAGCGGATGCTCCTCCGGCACCGCCGCGACGAGATCGAGACCCGCCGCGCCTTTGGTCTGGTATGCCGGCAGCCGCAGCCCCTCGCCGTGGGCGAGCCGCTTCACGCGCACGCTGATTGTGGGTGTGGCCATCGACGTGCGTCTGCCGCGCTCAGGCATCGGCCGGCCGCGCGCGGCGTGTCGGCTTGCGCCGGCTGGAAGGTGCCGTTCCGCGCGCCCCGGTGACGACACGCTGCACGTGCTGCTTTGCTGTGAAGAGGGCGTGAGCGCGCCGAATGACGTCGGCCGCCGCCGCCTCCTTCGTTTGTTCCGCGAGGCTTTCGACCCCGTCAGCCGAGACGAAATGCAGCCGGTTGCGATCGCCGCCCATCACGCCGCCCGCGACTTCGCCTGTCACCGCCACGTCGTTGGCGATGATCAGGTCGCAGCCCTTGGCGGCGAGCTTGGCCTGAGCGTGGGCGATGACCTGCGTGGTCTCGGCGGCAAAGCCGATGACGACCGCCGGCCGGCCCACGTTGCGCCGGGCGATGGTTTTCAGGATGTCGGGGTTCTCGACGAGGGCGAGCGTCGGCGGCTTCGCGCCCTTCGCCTTCTTGATCTTGTGACCGGCCGTCACCTCGACGCGCCAGTCGGCGACTGCCGCGCAGAAGATGGCGATATCTGCGGGCAGGCTCGCCTCGACGGCAGCGAGCATGTCGCGCGCGCTCTCGACGTGGACCGTCGTCACTCCCGGCGGGTCGGCGAGCGCCACAGGCCCCGCGACGAGCGTCACGCGCGCACCCGCCGCCGCGGCCGCTGCCGCGATGGCGTGGCCTTGCTTGCCCGACGAGCGATTGGCGATGTAGCGCACGGGATCGATCGCCTCCAGCGTCGGTCCGCTCGTCACCAGGACGTGCAAGCCCTCGAGGTGGCGCGCATGCGTATTGATGTGCCGTGCCACGGCGAGGTGGCGTTCGACCGCCGCCACGAGGTCGGCGACCTCGGGCAGACGACCCTGGCCCGCTTCACCGGCCTCCGCCATCTCGCCGACGGCTGGCGGTATCACGGTGATGCCATCGGCGTTGAGCCGGGCGACGTTGCGCTGCGTGGCTGGCGCGCGCCACATGCGCGGGTTCATGGCGGGCGCTACGACAATGGGCGCGCTGGAGGCGATGAGTGTCGCCGAGGCAAGATCGTCGGCGTGCCCGTTGGCCATCTTGGCGATGAGGTCGGCCGTCGCCGGTGCGACCAGTACGAGGTCAGCCTGCCGGGTGAGCCGGATGTGGCCGATTTCGCGCTCGTCATCGAGGTCGAACAGGTCGGTGAACACGCGCTCGTTGGTCAGCGCCGAGACCGCAAGCGGCGTGACGAACTGATGCGCCGCCTTGGTCATGACGGCGCGCACCGTGATGCCCCGCTCGCGCAGCCGGCGCACGAGATCGAGGCACTTGTAGGCGGCGATGCCACCGCCGATGATGAGGAGGATACGCGGCTCGCGCACGGTCGTTCGCTGTCCCGGTCACGGATGGTCGTCGCCGAACCAATAGCACGTCGGTATGGGCCGGACCCTACTATCGGCACGCCACATTTGCGCTGCGTTAATGCGTGAAGTAGCCGGTCGCAGGGGTTGCAGGAGGACGATTGCGATGACGATGAAAGCCGTTGCCGCGCCCGTCCCGTCCCGTCGCGCAGGGATTTTCGTCCGCGCCACGCTGTCGACCGTCCTCGGGCTTCTCGCCGCACTCTGGCTGGCTCTGGCGCCGCCGGTCGCGGCCGATACGGCGCAGGAATGCTTCGGCGAGGACATCGAGCGGCGCATTCTTGCCTGCACGGCGCTGCTGGCGACGCCGCTGACGCCCGCCGAGCGCAGCTTTGCGCATGCCATGCGCGCGCTCTCCTATTCGCTGAAAGCCGACTATGCGAGCGCGCTGCCCGACTACGACGCCGCCATCGATATCGATCCCGACTTCGCCGTGGCGCGCAACAATCGCGCTTGGGCGTACTACAAGTCCGGCCGGGCCGCCGAGGGGCTCCCCGACGCCGAGCGCGCGCTCGAACTCAATCCGACGAGCCCGCACACGCTCGACACGCGCGCCCACATCCGCCAGGCCCTCGGCGACCCCGACGGCGCGCTCGAAGACTACCTCAGCGCGATGCGCTACGGCGGCACGAAGATCGTGCGGCTCTACCAGTGTGGCTTGCAGGCCAACGGCCTGTTCGACGGCTTTCTCGACGGCGTCTACACCGAGAAGCTGCGGGGTGCGCTCGAGACGTGCGTGCGCAACTCTGGTTGCGACCCGCTCCCGGCCGACGAGGAATGCCGCAAGCTGACCTCGTGACGGGTAGTGAGCGGAGCCGCCGGCAGCCGCGTTCACGGGCCGCCGGATTTCCTTGTCGCAGTGCTCAGCTCCTGACGGGCTGGCGCTCGGCGAGTTCGCCCGTAGCAACCGCTTTCAGCACGTCCTCGATCGCAGCATCGACGCTGCGGCCCGTCGTTTCGACGGTCGCGTCGGCTTTGGCGTAGAGCGGCTCGCGATCGCGCAAGGCGGCTTCGAGCTCGGCCTTGGCCTGGCTGCTGCGGCCGTTGGCGCGGATCAGCACCTGGCTGCGCCAGCGCTCGAACAGCTCCGCCGGCGATGCCTTGACCCACACCACGAACGACCCGGCGCGCAGCATGTCGTAGGTCTCTGGCTCGAGCACGAGTCCGCCGCCCGTCTTGATGACGGCGCGCGGCAGGCAGTTGAAGATTTCCGACAGGCTCTCCCGCTCGAGCCGCCGGTACACGGCTTCGCCGTGCACAGCCAGCACCTCGGCGACTTCCATGCCGCTCGCTCGCTCGATCTCGCGATCGAGATCGATGCACGGCAGGCCAAGCTCGTTCGCAACCGACTTGGCGAGCGTGGATTTGCCAGCCCCGCGCAGGCCGATGAATGAGATGCGGCCGATCTCCGGCTTGATGCGCCGGCCGAAGCGGTCGTCGAGCAGACGGCGGGCTTCTGCCGCCTCGGTGGGCCCGAGACTTTCGATCTGTTGCAGCGCGAGCGTCTTCTCGACCGTTGCGTTGTCGCTCTCGCTCGTCAGGAACTCGACGCGCGTCGAGAGGGCCGTCGCGATGCCGCGCAGCACCAGAAGAGACGCATTGCCCGAGCCGCGCTCGAGTTCGGCGAGATAGCGCTCCGATACGCCCGAGGCGATCGACAGGGCCTTGCGCGACATGCCGTGCTGCAGCCGGGCGAGACGCACGCGCTCGCCGACCAGCTTCAGATAGGCACCTTCATCGGCACCACCACCCCGCCGGGGCTCGTGCGGCGTGTCACTGCTGATTGCGTGGTCTTTGGCCATGAGCGTCGACCGCCCTTCCCGATAGTGAAGTCACGAATGCGTTTGTGCGCTGCCCAATGGCCGCATGGCGCCCGTAAGGACGGCGGCGCTGGGGTATTGTCACGGCGCGGCGCCGAGTGGCACTCGGTCCGATGCCGGCCACGAGGTCCGTGCTCGTGGTCCGGGTAGCCGACAACTCGCCTTTGTCCGCCGCGACCTGCGGTATCGTGCTGCGAGCGAGACCTGCATCGCTTGCCCACCCGCAACTGAGGTATCCGGTTCGGTGCTGCATGCCGTGTACCAGTCGCGGCATGAAACGGTTAGCTCTCGTTGCGCCGCACAATATATCTTGCTGCAATGCGATTGAAAGTCAAACCGGAAGCATCTCAGTTGTGCCGAACCCATACGAGACTAAAGGCTTAGTTGCAGTGCAATTCGTGCATGGACGCGCCGCTTCTCGCGCATTGAGCGAGCCCACGAGTTCTCGGCAAGTTCAACGAGTTGCCCGGTTCACTTCATCTTGGGATGTGTCCTCGGTTTCGACAGCGGCTCTTGCCCTGTCTGGCACCCCGCGACACAGTCGTCATCGCGCTCAGCGCTGTCCTCGATCAACGGCCCGATCACAATGTGGCATAACCCGATCTGCAACCGCATCGCGAGCGGCGGCAAAATCGTCAATGGCTGGTGCTCCTTGCCGAGCGCCGGTGTCGTCGAGGTGCTCGCACGTCAGGGCTACGACAGCCTGACGATCGACATGCAACACGGCGGCATGGGTTTCGAGACCGTCGTCGACATGCTGCGCGCCATGGCGGGGTCGCCCGTCGCGCCCCTTGTGCGGGTGCCGTGGCACGACCCCGGCACGATGATGCGCGTGCTCGACGCCGGCGCCTTCGGCATCATCTGTCCGATGGTCGACAGCGCCGCTTCGGCCGAGGCATTCGTCGCCGCCTGCCGCTATCCGCCGCGCGGCTTTCGCTCGTTCGGGCCCCATCGGGCGGTCATCGCCACGGGCACCGCGTCTTCTGCCGAATACGTCCGGTCCGCCGCCGCCGACATCATGCTGCTGGCCATGATCGAGACGACGTCCGGTCTTGCGGCGGTCGAGGACATCGTGGCCGTCGATGGGCTCGACGGCGTCTACGTGGGACCAGGCGACCTCTCCCTGGCGCTGGGCGAGGTCCCGTCGATGGCGCCGACAGCGACGGTCGTCACCGAGGCGATCGCCCTCGTTTTGGCGGCGGCCAAGAAGGCAGGGCGCATTGTAGCGATCCACACCGACGGACCCGCGACCGCGCGCCGGTGCTTCGCCGCCGGGTTCGACATGTGCACGCTTCAGGGTGACATCCGGCTGCTCTCCGACGCGGCGCGTTCGCAGGTGCTTGCGGTCCGCGCGGCAGGCGAGCCGTATACCTGAGGAACACATCGCGACGAATTGGCAACACACCTTCGCCAAGCCGAAGGGCATGGCACGACGCATGGTTGTTTCCAGCACCGGGTTCGCGCGACAGTTCACGTGGGCAGTCGGCAGCGCATGCGACGGCGACCCGCAAGTTGTCGCGTGCGATGTGAGGGGCTTGCCATGCGCAGCACGGCACCAGGGTCAGGCCGGTCGAGCGCCACGGCGCAACCACCGCCGGCGCCTGCCGCGCCCGGTGGCCCGGATCAGCCGGTACCTGAAGCCCGCCCCGTCCGCCGGGGCGCGAGCTTCGTCCTGCTGCTGCTGCTGATCGGCGGGCTGTGGCCCGTGGCACCGGTCCTCAACGCGTTCACACTCGACGGCCTCACGCTGGCGATTTTCGTCGCCGTCGTGCTCGGACCCGTCCTCGCTGCCCTGCTCGCGGTATGGGTTTCAAGTCCGTGGGCAACCACCCCGGTTTCGGCTGCCGCGCCGGCTCGCGCGACGATGTCGTCGCCTCTGCTGCAAGGCACCGCTCTGGCCGCGCTGTGGGCGACGGGCGCTGGCGCGATGGCGTTGACCGCATCGGTCTACGAACGAGGCTTCGACGGCATGGCCATCGGCTTCGGCTGCGTCGCGGGTCTCGCCCTGACGAGCATTCTCGCCGGGCCCGAGCGCAGCGTGTCGTCGGTCACGGTTATGCGTCGCACGGCTGCGGCGCGGGCCGCATGGGCACTTGCGCTGGCGCCGGCTGCGGCGGTCTGCGCCATGCTGCTCGCCTCCGCGCAGATCGAAACCCTGGCGCGTCTGTTGCCCTACATCGGCTTCACCGAGGCCGGCGTGGGCGATCACGCGGTCTGGATGGTGGCGCTGTCGTCGACCATCGGTCTCATCGCGCTGGCCGCGGGCCTCGCCGGGTCTGGCCTCGCGGCAAGCACGGCCTGCGTCGCGCTGGCCACCATCCTCACGCTCGTCGTGCTGGCCGCTTCGGCGTCACTCGGCTTGACCGGCCAGCCCCTGCCGACCATCGCGCTCGGCAGGGCGGTGCACGAGGTAACGCTCCTCGAGCGGTCGATGATCCTCGCCGAGATCGCCGATCCTGTGAGCCTTCACCTGTTCGCCAAGCCCTACACGTCGACGGCGCTGGAGAATGTCGCAGCCCTTGCAGCCACCGCCATGCTCGGGGCGACCGGCATGTGTGCACTGCTGGCGACAGCCTTCGCCAATGGCACCGGGTCTGGTTCGTCGTCGGCAGGTCATGGCAGCGGTCCGTGGACGGCGCCGCTCTGGTCGTGCAACCTGGCCAAGGTCGCCGCAGTCGCCGCACTCCTTCTCGCTGTGCTCGTGCCGCTCGCGACGCTGCTGGCATCGGCGGCCCGGCAGGATTTGTATGCCGGGCTCCAGGAGGGCGCATCCGCGCGCCAGTTGCCGGCCGTCGCCCGCACGCTGCAACAGGCCGGGCACGTGCGCACCTGCCGGTCGGACCCCGAGGCACTTCCTCTGCCTGTCGACGCCCCCTGCCTCGTGCCCGACGGCCGCTTGAAGCGGGACGATGTCATCGTCCGCTCCGATGCGCTGCTGCCGGCGGTCGCGGCTCTGCCCACGCCGATTGCGCCGGCCGCGCCGCAGGTCATTCCGGCGGTCGCGGCCGTGCTGGGGCTCGGTGCCCTGCTGGTTGGTGCGGCGGCCCTTGCCGCTGGAGCGCGGGCCGTGGCTTCGCTCGCGGGTGGGGCTGGCTTCGCGCTCGCGCTCAGCGTGCTCGCCGCCGGTGGCGCGATGCTCGCCGTCAGCGTCGATGCCGACGTGCCGACGCGGCTTGCCTGGCTGCTGACGGCTGCGGCCGCCGGACTAGCTCCGCCGGTTGTGATCGCGCTGCTGGCGCCCGCCCGCAGCGGCTATTCCGGCCTTTTCGCCAGTCTCGTCGGGTTGCTCGTCGCGGCCTACTACGTCATTGGCACGGAATTGTTTCCGCTCGACTTTATCGATACCTGGCCCGACGTGTCGAATGCTGCGCCGTGGCGCCTCGAAGAGCTCGCCGAATTGCGCACCGCCTGTGCTGGCGGCGACGGCACGGCCTGCAGCGCCGCCGAGGCATTGGGCCGCCGGCTCGCCAACTGGTTCGGGCTCGATCGTCACGCCGCCGGAGTGCCCGGCGCCTTCGCCGGGCTTGCGGTCGGCACGATCCTCGCCTGGGTCCTGCCGCGTCACCGCCTGTCGTGACGCCACGCACGGAACCTCCGTCCGTCTCGGGCTCAACGCCTTGCGCCGCCGGATACTACGTTCAGGCCGCCTCGTATCAGCAACTCGCCGCGGTCCTGGCATGCCAAGTCATGGCTGCTGCCGATCTATACTGCGGCGCAACACCATCTACTCCGGTTTCCGGTCTCGATAAGTGTCCAGGTGCGGCATTTTATACAGCGCAAATCAAGACGGCGGCAAAGTCTTTATTTCGCGTTAACCATATTCATTAATTATGTGGGATTTTTCGCGAGAAAGCATTTAGCGGACCCGGTCGTCAATATCGGCTTTACCAGTTATCAATTCGGATAATAAACGTGCGTCAAAACGCGCATTCATCGTCCGAATGAGAGGAGTGGAAATGGGTGCGGTGGTGAGTGGGCGTTTCAGGCGTCGCGCGCGGGGGCTCGGCTACGGTTTTATCTCAGCGATTGTAGTGGGTTGTCTGGGGGCGACCGCGCAGTCGGCAGGAGCTGCAAATCTAACCATCGAGAGCCAGATTTCCGGCGTTTACGGCGCCGCCACATACTCCGACGGCGGCTCCGTCGCTGCTACGAAGCGGCAGCGCAAGGCGGCCGCACGCTCCGGCAAGTCGGCCAAGAGCGCCTCGCGCAAGGCCCGCGGCAAGCAGTACGCGGCCATCCCTCGCACGTTCGACGTCGCGCCGGAAACCAAGAGCCTCAGCGGCGGTGGTGTCCGCTGGGTCGCCTCGTCCGGCTGCCTCAACGGCAGCCTGACCTCGATCGTGTATCAGGTTGCAGCGAACTTCGGACCGGTCACCGTCTCCTCCACGTGCCGCAGCAAGAGCCGCAATCGCCGCGTCGGCGGCGCGCCCCGTTCCATGCACCTGAGCGGCAACGCGGTTGATTTCCGCGTTCACGCCAACGTGCGCGCCGCCGCCGCCTATTTGCGCAGCCACAGCGGCGTCGGTGGCTTCAAGCACTACGGGGGTGGGCTGTTCCACATCGACACCGGAGCGCGCCGGAGCTGGTGAGCGGTGGCTGTTGCACGCAGAAAATGCATGATGAGGGTCTGCCCGCGATCGGGCAGGCCCCACGCCGCTGAGTGCCTGAACAGGCTGACGAGGTGATGCATCTCGTCGGGCCCATGACGAGCCCCTGCCGAGCTTCTCGGGTGGGCAGCTTCACGGGCGCGGTCGAGGCTCGGGCACTGGCGGCTTCGCGGCCCGGCTGTCGCGGCTGGCGACGCGGGCCTCGCCATCTTTCAGCCAGGCATCGAAGCGCGTCTCGATACGCGCCCGGTGCTGCGCCCACCACGCCTCGTCGAAGGCGAGGGCGCGAGAGAGGTTCTCCGGCGTGGTCGGCAGATAAGGCGCGAGTTCCACATCGGCAACCGCATGTCGTCGGCTCAGCGGCAGCGCCGATACCCGCGTCGGGCCATACGGAAACTGCACGGCAACGGCGGCCAGCTGCTGCGGAGCCGTGGCATGGGCGACGAACTCCTTGGCGAGGTCTGGGGCAGCGGTCGCTGCCGGTATGGCCCAATAGTTCAGCGCATAGATCTGACCGTCCCATACGAGCGCGATGTCGGCGCCGCGCACGAGGGAGAAGAAGGCGCGCCCGCTGAACACCTGCGCGATGGCCGCCTGACCGCTCTCGACGGCTTCCATGGCGGCCTTCGCATCCTCGACCCAGATGATGTCGCGGAAGAACCCATCGAGGCGGCCGAGCACGCGATCGACGCCCTCGTTCGTCGCGAGCGTCGTGTAGACGTCGCGTGCGGGAACGCCATCGGCGATCAGGACAGCCTCCATGAGGTGTTGCGGCCGGCGCAAGAAGGCACGCTTTCCGGGAAAGCGCCGGGTGTCGAAGGCGTCAGCGGGGGACATCGGCGGACGCCCCTTGAAGGCGGCACGGTTGGCGGCAATGACCGCCGACCAGGCGAGGCTGCCGACGCCGCATCGCTTGAGCGAGCCGGGCAGGAAGTCCTCGCTCGCGGGATTGCCCTCGCTCGAGTCCGGCAGGATGGCAGGGTCGAGCGGCAACAGCCGCCCTTCACCACACAGCCGCTCAAGGTCGCCGGCTCCGATTTCCACGACGTCCGCGCCAGTGGCGATATCGGCGCTGTCGCGCGCCACGATCTCGACGGCGATGCCGCGGGCTGCCGCGAACGGATCGATCACGGCCTGCCGCTGCGCCATTCCGTAGCCGCCGGCGAAGGTGGCGATCCGTAAGCGGTTCGCAGCCATCGCGGCGGGCTCGGCAGCGGCAGCAGGCGTGTCGGGCGAAGGCGTGGCCGCCTGCGCCTCGCCCACTGGCGCAGCGGGCGTCGGCGACGCCGGCTGAGCAACGGACATGGCCTCTGGCGATGGTGCGGCCGGCGTCTGCTCGGTCGACTTCTGCTCGGTCGGCCGGGCCGGGGATGCGCCGGCCGGGACCTCGCCGGCCCGGACCTCGCCGGGAGGTGTCTGCGCCACTGCGGCGGTCGCCGCCAGCATCATGCAGCAGGCGAGCGCTGGATGGGTCAGGAGTGCGCGGCGCGGCATCGGGTTCAACTCCGTTTCCCCGGCCAGCGCAACGGCGTGCCGGCGATCACAACGCGGGGAGATGCCGGTGGTGATCGCAAATGCGCCGTGCGGCGACAAGGGGCACGTGCGCAAAGAGACGCTGGCCATCGAGCTTCCCGGGCCGTGCCGTGCAGCACAGCCACGCCGCGTCGAGGACTTGAAGGGGGCGGTCGAGGGGCCGCACGCGTTCAGCCCGGCTTGCGCTCGCTGCCGGTCGAGGCCGGCAAGCTGGGTTCGGTGTCGATAAAGCCCATCGGGCTCGCCGACCTGCTCGGGTGCCGGCTGCGCCCAATGCGCGGTTCGCGCCAGTCGCCCTCGATCGTGACGAGCGTGCCTGCGACGGGATCGCTCGCTGCCTGGGCCCCGGCGGCCGGTGGAACCGGCCGGTCGTCGACCCACAGCCTGAGATCGACGCTGCGCTCGGCAAGATCTGCCGTGCCTGTGGCGATGACCTGCACGCCGCCGGTCTTGGCGCGGCATGTCTCGAGCGTCATGTGCCCCCTGGCGAAGCGTGCCGTGATGCGCGTGTCCTGCGTCATGGTGGAGGAACGCACGGCCTCGCCCCAGCCGCTCGCGCGCGGCCCCGCACTCAGGGTGCCCGCGTCGGCGGACTTCGCGAGCGCCACCACGTCGGCGGCGACCTCGATGCCCGCGGGTGCCTCGGCAGTGATCCGGCCGGACAGCGCGGCGACGAACTCCTCGGGCGTTTCGCCCGTCGTCTCCAGATCGATCGACACGGTGCCGGCGCCACGCAGCGCAGCCGCTCCGATCAGCGCTTTGGAGAGCACGCCGATATCGAAACCTTCGAGCTTGCCCCGTATGCCGTAGCGGCCGACGGGGCCCGTCGCATCGACGGTGACCTGCAGATTGCCGTTGCTCTTGTCGTCGATCTCGAGTTCGGCGACGTCGGCGAGCATGACACCATCACGCACCGTCAGCGTCGCCGCGCCGCGCCCGAGCGTCACCGCACCGAGCCCGATCTTGTCTGCCGACAGGCGCACGTCGGCCTCGATCTGGTTGAGCAGCGGCAGGGCGATATCGTCGAGGCCGAGACCAAGCCCGTCCGGCAGCCATGCCGCCGTCCGCCGCACCGTCGCGCTGATGAGATCGTCTGAGGCGGGAGGCTTCAGGTATTTCGAAAGATCGAGCGTGGCGAATGCCAAGGTGCCGTCGATCTTCGGCTTCGCCTGGCGATAGTTGATGGCCAGCACGCCGGAGGCCTGGTTCTGGTCGAAGCGGAACTGCGCGTCCTGAAAGGCGATCGTATGCGCCGACCAGTCGAGCGTGCCGCGCCCCGAGAAGCTGGCGAGCTTGGAGGCGAGCGGCCATGGCATGCCGAGCCAGCGCGCGGCCCGGCCCACGTCGCTGACGCGCACCGTTGCCTCGGGAGCGAGCAGCCGCCCGCCGTTGCCGGGCATCAGATCGCCAGCGATCGTCGCCTCGATGAGTTCGCCCTTGAAGCTCGCCCTGATCGGCAGACGTTGATCCGGGTGGGCGCCGCGATTGGCATCGAGCGACGAGGTGAACTCGAGCTTCTGTCCCCTGTAGCGGAACGAGCCGGCCGCGGCGAACCTCCGGATCCCCGAGAGCGTCACCACGGCGTCGACATCCTCGAGCACGTCGGCGGTGCCGTCGGTCGCTTCCAGCCGCACGGTCGTGCCCCGCAGCGCAATGCTCTTGAAGCCGAGCTTGCCGAGCGCAGCTGCGAATGGCGCACCGAGCACGGTGTCCGCCGGCCGCGCGTTATCCTCCGAGGACGGACGCGCTGTCCTGACGACGACCTCCCCATCCTTGAGGACGAGCCGCCCCGACCCGCGCAGGAGCGCATCGAGCACACCCTGGCTCGTCAGACCGGACGAATTGTCGAGTGCGACCGTGCCGCTCGCGATGACGATCTCGCGGTGCTGGTCGAGGGCGATCGGTGTCGTGATCAGGTAGTGGTGCTGATCGGCCGCCATCAGCGTCGAGCCGCGGATGGTCAGGTCGTTGCGCTCGGTCGAGAAGATGATGGGCAGCGCAACGACGGCGAGCGCGCAGGCAAGAATGCCGAATGAGGCAAAGATCGCGCGTCTGGTCTGGCTGTTTCGCTTCATCGATCCGTTGGCTCTAATGACGCTGAAACGAAGGAAAGTGCAGTGTGCGCGGGTCTTGGCAGTGCCGGCTGGCGGCGCGCTCGCGGCGCATGATCGAGACTGCCGCGTTCTCGATGCGCCGGGCGTCTGGCCCAGGTGTGGTGTGCCACGATTTTTTAGGCACCGGCCAAGGGTGACGCAAGTGCAAACTCGAAACCCTGCGCCTCTCGCGCCATGACTTTAGGGTAGTCCATGCGCGCCACCATGGCGAGAGATGCGACAGGCGGAGCTGTTGACGATCGGGCTTTTCCACGCCCAACATTCGTCCGTGCGCTGCACCAGCCGGTCGCGGGCGGGAACTCTGTTCCGCTCGATGGCGAACAGCGGGAGGTGACGATGCCCGGCCCGGTGTTCATGGCAGGAACGATCGTTGCTCCGGGAGAGCGCGCTCTCATCCGCCTGCCGGTCTCGAAGCTATCGATTCACACCGAGATCGCGCTGCCCGTTCACGTTCTTCACGGCCCCACTGAAGGGCCCGTGTTGTTCGTTTCCGCTGCCGTCCACGGCGACGAGCTCAACGGCATCGAGATTGTTCGCCGCCTGCTGGCGATGCTCGAGCCTGCCGACATCCAGGGCACGCTCTACTGCGTGCCAGTGGTCAACGCCTACGGCTTCATTTCCCGCTCGCGCTATCTGCCCGACCGCCGCGATCTGAACCGCTCCTTCCCAGGGTCAGGCGCCGGCTCGCTGGCCTCGCGTCTCGCCCATATCATGCTGTCGGAGGTTGTCGCGCGCTGCACGGTCGGCGTGGACCTGCACACAGCGGCCATCCATCGCGACAACCTCCCCCAGATCCGCTGCGCCATGGCGTCGAGCCCGCGCCTCCGCGACCTCGCCCTGGCGTTCGCCGCGCCCGCGATGCTCGACAGCCCCGAGCGGCCCGGTTCGATGCGCCGCGCCGCGCGCGAGCTCGGCGTCGACGTGCTCGTCTATGAAGGTGGCGAGGGCCTGCGCTTCGACGAGGCGGCCATCGTGACGGGTGTAACCGGCGTCCTCGGCGTGATGCGGACGATCGGCATGCTCGCCGACGATACCGCCCGCCGCGTGCTGGCACCACTATCGCCGCCGCCGTCGCCGGGCACCGTGATGCTGACGGCCTCGCGCTGGGTGCGTGCGCCCGACGGCGGCATCTTCAACACCGGCCATCGTCTCGGCGACGCAGTCGAGGCCGGGCAGGTGATCGGCACCATCGCGAGCCCGTTCGAGCCGGGCGATATCGCCGTCATCGCTCCGCGCCGTGGCCTCATCATCGGCCAGACGACGCTGCCGGTCGTCAACATGGGCGATGCGCTGTTCCATATCGCCTGGTCGGACGACATGACGGCCGTTGCCCCGCGCGGGGCCGAGCCGTTGCTCGACGAGGACGAAATCCTGTGACGCCGCTTCAGGCGCCGCTCCAGCCCTTACTGGTCCTGTCGCCGCTGCCGCTGCCTGCGCGCCCGGTGGCCACTGCGCGATGCAGGAGAAGCACCGGCACGAGCCCGACGGCGACGATCATCAGCGCGCCGAGCGCAGCGTCCTCGAAGCGTTCGAGCGCGGCGAAGCTGTAGACGTGCGTGGCGAGCGTCTCGAAGTTGAACGGGCGCAGCAGTAGCGTCGCCGGCAACTCCTTCATGGCGTCCACGAAGACGAGGAGCGCCGCCGAGGCGGTCGCCGGCATGAGCAGCGGAAGATGCACACGCCACAGAGCCGACATCGGTGTCTCGCCGAGCGCGCGCGCGGCGGCGTCGAGATTGGGCGATATGCGTTCGAGCCCGGCTTCGACGCTGCCGAGCGCGACGGCGAGGAAACGGATCGTGTAGGCGATGACGAGCGCGAAGACCGAGCCCGACAGGAGCAGTCCCGTCGACATACCGAGGCTGCCACGCGCGAGCCCGTCGAGCCAATTGTCGAATGTGGCAAGCGGGATCATGAGGCCGAGTGCGAGCACGGTGCCCGGGATCGCATAACCGAGCCCGGCGATGCGTACGGCGGGCCGGATGAAGCCGTTGGCGGCAACGCGACGGGCGTAGCCGAGCACGATCGCGAGGCCGGCGGCCGCCGCGGCGGCCGTTGCGGCGAGCAGCAGGCTGTTGATCGCGGCCGTCACGAAGCCTGCCTTGATCGCCGGCATGAAATAGAAGAACGCGTTGCCGGCGAGCACGGAGAACGGCACGAGGAACCCGAGCACGAACGGCAAGAGACAGCACGCTGCCGCCGCGATGCCGGCAACGCCGTCGAGATCCTGGAAGGGGATCGACCGATAGCGTCCCGTGGTGTGATGGGCTTCCGCGCGTCCGCGCGCAACGCGCTCGGCAACGAATAGGGCGACGATCAGCACCATCATGACGGTGGCAAGCTGGGCGGCCCCGCCGAGGTTGGAGCGTTGCAGCCACGTCGCATAGACGCTCGCCGTCAGGGTCTCCACGCCGAGGTACTGGACCGCGCCGATATCGTTCAGTGTCTCCATCAGCACGAGCGCGACCCCTGCTGCGATCGCCGGCCGTGCGAGCGGCAGGGCGACGGCCCAGAACACGCCGATCGGCGTGCGCCCGAGCGTCCGTGCCACCTCCAGCGCGCACACCGACTGCTGCACGAAGCTCGCCCGCGCCGTCAGGTAGACGTAGGGGTAGAGCACCATGGCCATCAGGAACACCGCCCCGCCGAGCGAACGGATCTGCGGAAACCACAGGTCGCGCGCGGTCACCGCGCCCGTCAGGTCGCGCAGGGCGGTCTGTAATGGGCCCGCGGCGTCGAGGATTTCGACGTAGGCATAGGCGACGATGTAGGTCGGCATGGCGAGCGGAAGGACGAGCAGCCGGTCGATCAGGCCACGGCCAGGAAAGCGGTACATCGTCACGAGCCACGCCGTTCCCGTCCCGACGACGAGGCAGGTGCCTCCGACTCCGATCATCAGGAGCGCGGTATCGCGGACCGCGCGGGGGAGTACGGTCGTGGCGAGGTGCGGCCAGATGTTGTCGGATGGGGCGGCGGCGAGCACGAGCAGGGTGGCGATCGGCAGCACCATCAGCCCGGCGATGGCGGCCACGGCGGCGGTCCACAGCGGCGAGGCGCGGCGGCGCTGCTGCCAGCGGCTGACGCGCGCGCCGAGCCCGGTGGCGGCACGAACGATGCTGGCGAGCGTGGGCAGCGTAGTCTGGGCCATCGCCTTACATTACGCAAAGAGTCTGGAAATTGGCTAGCATGTCCTGTGCGCGTGACCCGACCGCTGGAGTCGAGGGCCGGCACCGGGGTGGTGCCGAACTCACGGGGAAGAACTGCGCGTCGGATCGACGCGCCGCGCACCGCTATAGCGGCACTGCGCGCTCGGTGTCGAACGTGATGTGGACACTCGTTCCCGAGACGCCGTCGCTGGCGATATCGAGGTGGGCGCCGTTGAGTGCGGCGAGCGCCTTGACGAGCGGCAAGCCGAGACCGAGCCCACCTCCCGCCGCAAGCCCGCCGCCCGCGCCGCGTTCGGTCACCTGGCCCGGCGGAGCGACAGCCCCTGCGCCGGGGGCGCCGGCGAGCGCGCGCTCGATCTCGGCAGGCTCCATGCCGCGTCCGGTGTCGGCGACCGTGATGACGACGCGGCCATCGCTGTCGAGCTTGCCCGACACGGTGACTGTCCCGCCCTCCGGCGTGAACTTGAGCGCATTGGTCAGGAGATTCATGATCATCTGCCGCAGGCTCATGGCATCGGCCACGAGGTGAGGCAGGCTTGCTTCGACCTCGACCTCCAGCGTGATGCCCTGGCGCTCGGCGAGCGAGGAGATGCTGTTGGCTGTCGCGACGACGAGCGCGCTGGTGTCGAACTCGGCGATCTCGAGCTGGCTGGCGGCAGGTTCGGCGGTGCGGTGCGCAAGCATGCGGTCGATGACGTCGAGCATCAGCCGCGCGCTTTCGTGGATGTCGGCGGCATAGCCGCGATAGCGCGCGTCACCGATGGGACCGAGCCGCTCGTCGCGCATCACCTCGGCGGCTGCAACGATGGCACTGATCGGTGTTTTCAGCTCGTGGGCGAGCTTTTGCAAATGGCTGCGACGGCCTCCCGTCGCAGTCACTGCGCTGCCGGCGGCTTTGTGCGCGTCCCCGGCCGCACCTGTTGCCGGGGCGACGGATGGGCTGCCGGTTTCCGCACTTGTGCGCTCGCTTCTGTCAGTCTTGGTCGTCAACGCAGGAACTCGGGGCTGAACGGTCGATTGCCCGGCGGCGCGAGGCCGCGTGTGGTCGCACCCTCCGCCATCTGGGTCGCCCAGTATACGCCAGACCGGGGAACAAGAGTCGACCCGGCCCTGCGGTCAATGGCGATACCCGTAACAGGCGCACGTGCCTGCAACGGTCCGTTGATTGCCTGCACCAGACGGTTGCCTGCCCGCGCCGAACGGCTCAACTCGCCGATGTCGCAACTTGTCGCCGGCTCGGCCTTGGTGGACAATGCGACCGCGCTGCAACGTGGCATGCGTCGCATGTGCGGCGCTGCCCACCGCGATTCCGCTTGACGGAGAAGGGCCTCGCAGTGTTCTAGAGGGCCCCGGAATCCCGGCCCGGCGACAGGCCGGGCCGGCGCGTGCCGCCTTAGCTCAGTTGGTTAGAGCGCTAGATTGTGGATCTAGAGGTCGCTGGTTCGGATCCAGCAGGCGGTACCATTCCTCGTTTCATGTTCGAGCCCGCTCCGGGGATGCTCCGTCACGTGCCGGCGCGCTCCCGCAGCATGAGCCAGGACGGACCGAGGATCGGATCGTCCCACACCTTTACCCAGCGAAAGCCGGCGCGCTCATAGGCCCGCACGGCGCCCTCGTTGGTGACGGCGACGATGACGCTCAGCGCCAGGGCGAGCGTCGTACCGAACACCTCCTCTGCGATGAGGTCGAGGGCCGCCTCGCCGACGCCGCAGCTTCGATAGGCGGGTTCGGCGACGACGACATCGACGTCCCACGTGCCCGCCGGCATGCCATCAGGCAGGCTCGCCCCCCAGTAGGTGGCATCGATGGCGTGACAGTAGCCGGCTGCAACATCCCCGACTTCGATAATGCGCGCGATCGCCCCGTCGGTCGCCCACGCCATGCGGATCTCCGCTTCCGCCGCGCTCGCCGTGCCCCACCAGCGCGCGATGTCCGGCCGCGCGATCCAGCCTTCGATCTTCGACCAGTCGCCGGGCCGCGCCGGCCGCAGCATCACTTTCTCCCGCGAGGCCAGGGTGCGGCTGGGGTGTGCCATGGCGACGCTCCTTCGTGGCGCCCGCTGCCGCTCAATGCCTGAAGTGGCGCGTGCCCGTGAACACCATGGCGAGGCCGCGTTCATCGGCAGCTGCGATGACATCGTCGTCGCGCATCGCCCCGCCCGGCTGAATGACGGCCGTTGCCCCGGCGTCGGCGGCGGCCAGCAGCCCGTCCGGGAACGGAAAGAAGGCATCCGACGCGACCACCGAGCCTCTGGTCGCCGGCTCGGCGAGGCCCGCTGCCCGCATGGCATCCTCGGCCTTGGCGGCGGCGATCCGCGTCGAGTCGATGCGGCTCATCTGGCCCGCACCGATGCCGACGGTAGCGCCTGCCTTGGCATAGACGATCGCGTTCGACTTGACGTGCTTGGCGACTTTGAACGCGAAGCGCAGGTCGGCGAGCTCTGTTGGCGAGGGCGTGCGCTTCGTAACGACGCGTAGCTCGAGATCCTCGACGACAGCGCCGTCGCGGGTCTGCACGATGAGCCCGCCCGCAAGCGTCCGCGCGACGAGGCCCGGCGCGCGCGGGTCGGGCAGGCCCGGCGTCGTCAGGAGGCGAAGGTTCTTCTTGTCGGCGAAGACGGCCTTTGCCTCCGCGCTGGCGCCTGGCGCGATCACCACCTCGGTGAACAGCTTTACGATCTCGCGCGCGGCCGCCGCGTCGATCGGCCGGTTGAGCGCGATGATGCCGCCGAAGGCGCTGACCGGATCGCAGGCGAGCGCCCGCTCGTAGGCTTCCCGCACCGTCGCCCCCGTCGCGACACCGCACGGATTTGCGTGCTTGATGATGGCGACCGCAGCCACGGCATCGGCGTCGAACTCGGCGATCAGCTCGAAGGCGGCATCCGTGTCGGCGAGGTTGTTGTAGGAGAGTTCCTTGCCCTGATGCTGTGTTGCGCAGGCGACGCCATGGCGCGCCGGGCCACCGACGTAGAGCGCCGCCTTCTGGTGCGGGTTCTCCCCGTAGCGGAGTTCCTGCGCGAGGCGCCCGCCGAACGTGCGCCAGACGGGCGTGTCGACGCTGAGCTGGTCGGCGAACCAGTGGCTGACGGCCGCGTCGTAGGCTGCCGTGCGGGCATAGGCTTTTGCGGCGAGCCGCGCGCGAAAGCCTGCCGACGTGGCGCCGTCGAAGTGGCACATCTCTGCGAGCACGCGATCGTAGTCGGCGCGGTCGACGACGACGGCGACGCCATCGTGGTTCTTGGCCGCCGCGCGGATCATGGCCGGGCCGCCGATATCGATGTTCTCGATGCAGTCTTCGTAGGGCGCGCCCTTCGCGATGGTCGCCTCGAAGGGGTAGAGATCGACGACCACGAGGTCGATCATGCCGATGCCGTGCCGTGCCGCCGCCGCCTGATGCTCGGCATCGTCGCGGATGGCGAGCAGGCCGCCGTGCACCGCCGGATGCAGGGTCTTGACGCGCCCGTCCATCATCTCGGGAAAACCGGTGAGTTCGGCAACGTCGCGAACGGTGAGCCCGGCGGCTTTCAGCGCGGCCGCCGTGCCTCCCGTCGAAACGAGTTCGACGCCCTCGCCTGCGAGCGCCGTCGCGAAGTCGACGAGACCGGTCTTGTCGGAGACCGACAGCAAGGCCCGAGATATCCGTCGCAGCGGCCCTTCGATCGCATTACCCATATCCGCTCTCCTCGGCGTCAGGTCGTACCGGCGGCGGTGAGCGACCAGTGGACCTCGGCTTCCCCGACTGTTGCCCCGCGCAGCACGATCTGCAAGGCGCGCCGCGGACCGGCACTGTCTGCGAAATGAATGCTTTCTTCGAGGCTCGATGCCACGCCTGCTGCCTCGAACAGAAAGCGCGTGCCATCGGCGACTTCGACGACATACCGGCCTTCGCCGCCGCCTTCGCTGACCGTCGCATCGGGGTGGACGTGGAAATGGATCGAGAATGGCAGGTCACGCTTCAAGCGGACTGCGTGCCCCTTGCCCGCGATCCGGTCGCTGCCCTCGATGCGCTGCCCGCCGTGCGAGAGTACGATCTGGCGGTGATGCAGGAGGCCGAAGCGGTGCGCGTAGCCGTCGTGATGCGCCGAGAAGCCGATCCGGCCGGGCGCCTCGCCGGCCATCACCGTTGCACGCACCTCGCGCGGGAAGCGGATCGGTGTCGCGCCCGCGATCTCCTCGAGAAAGGGATGGCGGACCATTTTCGAGGACGATTTCTCGCCGAGGCACAATGTGTTGTGGCTGACGGTCGCGCGCGACCGCGTGCGCCACGCCGGATCGGAGGCAGGTGGCGCGCCGCCGTTGACGAACACGAGATGCCGCCCGACGCTCATCTCGAACGACAGGGCGCCGGCGTGCGCCCGCCCGGCGAACTCGAGTGGCGGTGCAGCCCCGGTATCGGCCAGGACAATCGTGCGGCCGAGGACCAGGCGCACGTAGCCGCTGTGCGCCGCCTCGGGCATCATCGCGGCCTCACCCGTCGTCTCGTCGTAGGCGAGCACCGTGGCGAGATGGGCCGGCGTGGCGATGCCGACCCCGTTGAAGCGCGCCAGCGAGCCATCGCCCATGCGCATGTGGCGCAGCATGGTGAAGCTCCGCGTCATGGCCTTTGCAAGCACGGGCGGAACGGCACGGCCGCGCGCCGTGAAGCACTGGCTGAGCGGCAAGAGGTCGAGCATCAGGTCGACGAGCACGGACGCGTCGCGGCTGAGGTGGCCGCCGTCCGGCAGGATCTGGCGGTCGAGTTCGTCCATGAGCGCGCGTTCCGCGTCGTCGAGCTGCCGCTCGTATCCGGCGATCGTCAGGTCGGCGAGCACGATGGCGATGAGTGAGACGAGGCGCGGCATGCCGGCTTGTGCCGTCCGCCACGTCGCCGACAGGCGCACGAGCTGGTGGCCGAGCGAGCCGGTCAGGATGTCGTAGGTCCGTGCATCGGTATCCTCGAGCAGGAGCCCGGCGTGCGTGATCCACGCGATCAGCCGGCGTGCCATGACGGCCGGTTCCCAGGCGATGCCGGCGCCACTGCGATGGCGGTTGACCCATTCGACGGCAAGTGCGCGCGCCGCCTCGGCGGCCTCCGGCTCGTCGGCGGCGGCAAGATGGCGCAGCCAGCCGAAGCCGTGCAGCGCCCGCGCCCACGCCTCGCTCGGCGGGCGCGCATCGAACGGCGAGCCCTCGCCGACGATGGCCAGCGAGCCGGCGAGCCCGAACTGGCCGACGTCGATCTCCTGCCAGAAGCTGGGGTCGGCGGTGCGCAGTTCCTGCGGCACGAGCAGAAGCTGGTCGGCTGCGGCCGAGCCGTAGCGCCAGCGTAGCAACGGCGAGTTGAGAGCGCGCGACAGCGCCTTGCGCCGCGAGCGTGCGGCCGCGAGCGCCGTTACGCGGACCCGCTCGTTGAGGCTCAAGCGCGGCATTGCCCCTCCTCGCGCCTCGGGCTGTGACCCCGGATCTGTCGTGCCGGCCGACACGGCCGGCCACCCCTGGCGCAACGTCTCAAGCGCTAGACGCCGCAGCGCAGCATGGCAAGGCGTAGAACCGACCTACACACCGCTTCGGCGCTGCGGTTGAGAGGGTGCGTGCCGTCGGCGTGCCATCAGCGGCTTGCCGCAACGGTCACGCGCGCCGCTCGAGCCGCGCGGCAAAAAATCCGTCCATGCCTGGCAGTGCCGCGGCTTTGTCGTCCCCGCCATCGTCTGCCAGCGCGGGGGTATGGAAAGGGAGTGTGCGCAGGTGGCCCGCGGTGCTGATCCACTCGGCGGATATGCCTGCTTCGCCCGGCTCGATGGGTAGAGGCGTGAAATCGTCGCGAGCGGCGAGCAAGCCGGCGATCTGCGCCTGACCCTCCTCCGGTTCGAGCGAGCACGTGCAGTAGACGAGCCGGCCGCCGGGCGCGACGAGCCGCGCGGCGTGGGTGAGGAGCTCCCTCTGGAGCGGGACGAGGTGGGTCAGGTCGCCGGCCCGCTTGAGGTGTAGGATGTCGGGATGGCGGCGGATGGTGCCAGTCGCCGAGCACGGCGCGTCGACCAGCACGGCATCGAACAGGTGGCCCGGGTCGAAGGCGCGAGCATCTGCCACGACGACGTCGGCGGAAAGGCCGAGCCGCCCGAGATTTTCGCGCATGCGGCGGCTGCGCACCTCGGAGGCATCGAGAGAGGTGACGCGAGCGCCTGTTGCGGCAAGCGCTGCCGTCTTGCCGCCGGGTGCGGCGCACAGATCGAGGACACGCCGTCCGGCAACGTCTCCGAGCAGTCGGGCGGGCAGCAGCGCGGCGGCGTCCTGTACCCACCACGCGCCTTCCGCGTAACCTGGCAGGTCCTCGATGCGCCCACCCGGCATGACCCGGATGGTGCCGGTGGTCATGAGCTCACCACCGAGGCGCTCGGCCCACAATGCCGCGTCGGTTTTGGGCGTGATGTCGAGGCCGGCTTCCGTGAGGCTCGCTGCCGCGATCGCACCCGCCGTCGCTTCGCCGTAGCAGGCCACCCAGCGCGCGAACATCCAGGACGGCGGCGCGCGGGTCGCCGGCGCCAGAGCGGCATAGGCCGCGCGGCCCTCGCGGTCGAGCCGGCGCAGCACGGCGTTGACGAGCTTGTCGAGCCGCCCCCCGCCTGGCGCCCGTCGCGTCGCCTCGACGGCGAGGCTGACGGCGGCATGGGGCGGCGTGGCGAGCAGGATAAGCTGCGCGGCGCCGACGAGCAGGATGTGCTCGACGGTTCGTGCGCTATCCGGCAGCGGCCGTTCGAGATAGCCGCCGATGAGGTGCTGCAACGGCCGCGCATGTCGCAGCGTCGTTGCGACGAGCGTGCGCACGAAGGCCCGGTCCCTCGGCTCGATGCCCTGCACCGGGAGAGCCGCATACGCCGCTGCGAGCGCATCCTCGAGCGAGCGTCCGCTGTCGAGGACAGCGGCCACCACGGCGACGGCGACCTCGCGCGCTGCAAGGCCGCTGGGCTTGGCCGCCGGCGTGCTGGCGCGCGCTTGGCCGTCGTGCCCTGAGGTCGGGGCCGCCTGACGCGGACCGCGACGATGCTGCCGCGGCCCCTGCCCCTTGCCGGTCACGGCCAAGCGTCAGCTCCAGGGGCCAGAGCGGCGCCGGCGACTGGCGCTGACGTGTCCCGACCACGGGCCACCCGACGGCCGCTCGGCCGCAGCACCGGCCTCGCCGATGGGGTCGAGCCGGCTGCGGCCATCGTTGACGCCCCATTCCTTGGCCATCGCCTCGAGCTCGCGGATGCGGTTGTCCATGTTGGGATGGGTCGAGAACAGATTGTCGAAGCCGCGCCCGACGAGCGGATTGACGATGAAGAGATGTGCCGCGGCCGGCACCGCCTC
This sequence comes from Hyphomicrobiaceae bacterium, assembly GCA_033764645.1. Classification (GTDB taxonomy): domain Bacteria; phylum Pseudomonadota; class Alphaproteobacteria; order Rhizobiales; family Hyphomicrobiaceae; genus Filomicrobium. The sequence goes on along the minus strand of JANRIT010000076.1, from coordinate 4,929 downwards.
GGCCTCCTCGTTGACGATGCGGCCCGCCCGCCGCCCGATCTTCTCGAGCGCGGAAGCAAGCCACAGCGGATTGCCGACGATCATCGCGCCCATGCGATCGGCCTGATACTCGCGCGAGCGGCTGATCGCCATCTGCACGAGCATGGCCGCGAACGGCGCGACGATCGCCGCGAGTATGACGCCGATGACGCCGAACGGGCTGCGCTGGTCGTCGCGCCCGCCGAACAGCATGGAGAATTGCAGCCACTGGGCCATCATGGAGATAGCGCCGCCGATGGTGGCGGCGACCGTCATGGTCAGGGTGTCGCGGTTCTTGATATGGGCGAGCTCATGCGCGATGACACCGGCGAGCTCCTCCCGGTTCAACACGTCGAGCAGGCCCGTCGAGGCCGCCACCGCCGAGCGCTCCGGGCTGCGCCCGGTGGCGAAAGCGTTGGGTTGCGGGTTCGGCAGCACGTAGACGCGCGGCATCGGCAACTCGGCGCGCGCGGCGAGCTCCCGGACAAGGCCGTAGTACTCTGGCGCGGTATTGGCATCGACCTCCTGCGCCCGGAACATCTTGAGGACGACGGTGTCAGAGTTCCAGAAGCTGAAGATGTTCATGGCGAGCGCCACGACGAAGGCGATCATCATGCCGCCCTGGCCGCCGATGGCGTAGCCCATGAGCACGAAGATGGCCATGAGGCCGGCCAGCAGTAGGGCCGTCTTGGTATAGTTCATCGGCATGGCGTCGTTCTCCACATCGTCGCATCAGGAAGCCGCGCCCGGCTTCGGCGCACCAACGCTCGCGGATCGCATCGAGGTCCGTTATCCTCACGACATATGTGATGTGATCCAGCACCGCGCCAAGAGGGTACGGCATAGCTGACGACTTTGGCGGACGGGAGATGGATATGGACGTGAGAAGGCAAACGGCTCCTCTGGCTGGTGTGAGCGACGATAGTGATGCGTCCGCCCGCGCACTCACACCTGCTGCCCAGCGCGCGCTGGCCGAGGCCGAGGCACGGCGCCGCGCCGCTGCGAGCGCAGCCGCCGCCAGCACGCGGGGCCGCGAGGTCGGTGGCCGGGACGGACCCGAGCCTGTCCGCTACGGCGACTGGGAGAAGGGTGGCATCGCCTGGGACTTCTGACCCCCTGGCCGCTCTCGCCCGGAGGCTCCGGCCGTCGCCACGTTACCGACCCTGTCTCGCACTGATACAAATACACCGGTCACGGACGCGCTTCCCACCGTGCGACGCGTCACAAAACGGGACTGAGGCCAGGTCGCCGGCTCGACGGGCTCGCCGTCCGGTTCGAGCGGCGCGGCGGGCCCGGTCCATCCGCAGACATTCGACATCCTGCGAATGACCAATATTTCAAGGGTTTGCACCAAAGCGTTCGGTCCCTCGACGATCGCCGCAAGGCTTCGTCAACTCATTTGAAGGGCTTACCGAACGGTACGCCGTCGTCGGCGTGGACGGGGCACCAGCCTTGCAGCCCGGGGAGGAAAATTCGCCACCCCGACAAGGACCGCCCCCCATGATGCGCTGTACCGCCCGCTTCGCACACCGCTTCGCTGGCAATCGCGATGGCGGAGTTGCCGTTCTGTTCGGACTGATGGTCGTCGCGCTCTTGACGACGATGGGCGTCGCGGTCGACTTCAGCCGCATCCTCCATACCAAGGCCCGGCTCGTGGCGGCCGCCGACGCGGCGTCCCTCGCGGCCGGACGCGCCCTCCTCGATGGCCGCCTGTCGGATGCCGATATCATCGCCTTGGCGCAGAGCTATTTCACGGAGAACGTCGGAGCGACCGGCCCCGATTTCGGCACGGTTGCAATCCCGACCGTCGGCATCAACCGCACGACGGGCGAGGTCCGCATCGACGTCGCCGCGACGGTGCCGATGACGCTGATGCAGCTCGCCGGCTTCGACCAGGTCGCCGTACCGGTCGCCTCCTCGACCAAGTTCGAGGAGCAGGACGTCGAGCTGTCTCTTGCCCTCGACGTCACGGGCTCCATGGACGCCCCCGGCAAGATGGATGCCCTCAAGGACGCCACCAAGGACCTGATCGACATCATGCTGCCGGATGGGGGCACCACGAACGACGTTCGCGTTGCTCTCGCGCCCTACTCCTCGGGCGTCAACGCGGGTTCCTACGTGCGCGCCGCGACGGGCCAGAGCACGCATACCTGCACGTTCGAGCGTGAAGGCGCCGACCAGACGAGCGATGCGGCCCCTGCCATGGGCAACTACCTCAAGGTGCGCGGCGATGCCGGCATCTGGTCGTCCGCCACGTGCCCGACGGCAACCGTGACACCGCTCTCGGATGACAAGGCAGCCCTCAAGTCCGCGGTCGACGGGTATCGCCCGACGGGTTCCACGGCAGGTCACCTCGGCGCGCAGTGGGCGTCCTACCTGATCTCGCCCAACTGGTCGGGCGTGTTCGGCGCGGCGAGCGCGCCCGCCCCCTTCTACGACGACAAGACGGTCAAGGCCGTGGTGCTGATGAGCGATGGTCTGTTCAACACGGTCGGCGGTCGCAACTATGGTGACAACTCGACCCAGGCCCGCCAGTCTCAGGCCATGGCGGTTGCGGTCTGCGACGCACTGCGCGCCAAGTCGGTCATGGTGTTCACGGTCGGCTTCCGCCTCGATGACATCGCGAGCGCGACGAACCGCAACGCGGCAGCCGCGACGCTGGCCGACTGCGCCGGCTCGAGCGAGCGCTACTTCGATGCGCGCGACGCCGCCGAGCTGCGCGCCGCCTTCCAGCAGATCGCCAATCAGCTCAACAACCTGCGCCTGACGAACTGACGCTGCCCTTCGCCCTCTCCCCGCGCGGGGAGAGGGTTGGGATGAGCGGCCGCGTGAGGGGCCGGCGAGTGGCGTATCGCCTCAGCCCGCCTTCTTGTTCTGGCGGTTGTTGATGAGGTCGTCGACGACGGCCGGGTCGGCCAGCGTCGAGGTGTCCCCGAGGTTCGAGAACTCGTCCTCCGCGATCTTGCGCAGGATGCGGCGCATAATCTTGCCCGAGCGCGTCTTGGGCAGTCCGGGCGCGAACTGGATGAGGTCGGGTGAGGCGATGGGCCCGATCTCGTTCCTCACGTGCGCGACGAGTTCCTTGCGCAGGGCTTCCGTCGCCTCCACGCCTGAATTCAGTGTCACGTAGCAGTAGATGCCCTGGCCCTTGATGTCGTGCGGATAACCGACGACGGCGGCCTCGGCCACGTGCTTGTGCGCGACGAGCGCGCTCTCGACTTCCGCCGTGCCCATGCGGTGCCCCGACACGTTGATGACGTCGTCGACACGCCCCGTGATCCAGTAGAAGCCATCCTCGTCCCGGCGGCATCCGTCACCGGTGAAGTAGGTGCCCTTGTAGGTCGAGAAGTAGGTCTGCACGAAGCGCTCGTGGTCGCGGTAGACCGTGCGCATCTGGCCCGGCCAGCTGTCGGTGATGACGAGATTGCCGCTCGTCGCACCCTCGAGATAGTTGCCCTTGTCGTCGACGAGCGCAGGCTTGATGCCGAAGAACGGCCGCGTCGCCGAGCCCGGCTTGAGCATGGTGGCGCCTTGCAGCGGCGTGATCATGATGCCGCCGGTCTCGGTCTGCCAGAACGTGTCGACGATCGGGCAGCGGCCGTCGCCCACGACGCGGTGGTACCACTCCCACGCCTCCGGGTTGATCGGCTCGCCGACCGAGCCCAAGAGCCGCAGCGAGGCCCGGCTCGTGCGCTTGACGAAATCCTCACCCCCACCCATCAGCGCGCGGATCGCCGTCGGGGCCGTGTAGAAAATGTTGACCTGCCATTTGTCGATGACATGCCAGAAGCGCGACTGCGTCGGGTAGTTGGGCACACCCTCGAACATCAGGGTCGTCGCGCCATTGGCGAGCGGGCCATAGATGATGTAGCTGTGGCCCGTCACCCAGCCCACGTCGGCGGTGCACCAGTAGATGTCGCCGTCATGATAGTCGAACACGTACTGGTGTGTCATCGACGCGTAGACGAGATAGCCGCCCGTCGTATGCACGACGCCCTTCGGCTTGCCGGTCGAGCCGGAGGTGTAGAGGATGAACAGCGGATCTTCCGCGCTCATCTCGGTGACCGGGCAGTCGGCTGAGACTTTGACGAGTTCCTCGTGCAGCCACACGTCGCGGCCCGGCGTCATGGGCACCGCCCCGCCGGTATGGCGCACGACGAGGACCTTCACGCCCTCCATGCCCTTGCCGCCCTTGAGGCCGAGCGCGGCGTCGGTGTTTTTCTTGAGAGGCACCGCCTTGCCGCCGCGCAGGCCCTCGTCGGCCGTGATGACGAACTTGGAGTCGGCATCCTCGATGCGATTGTAGAGGCTGTCGGGCGAGAAGCCTGCGAACACGATCGAATGAACCGCACCGATGCGCGTGCACGCCAGCATGGCGTAGGCGGCCTCGGGAATCATCGGCAGGTAGATGGTGACGCGATCACCCTTCTTGACGCCGTTCGCCTTCATCACGTTGGCGAACTTGCACACCCGCTCGTGCAGTTCTCGGTAGGTGATCTTCTCGTCGCGCGTCGGGTCGTCGCCCTCCCAGATGATGGCGGTCTGATCACCGCGCGTCGGCAGATGCCGGTCGACGCAGTTGTGGCAGACGTTGAGAGTGCCGTCCTCGTACCAGCGGATGTAGACGTTCGAGGGATCGTAGGAGGTGTTCTTGACCTTGCTGTAGGGCTTGATCCAATCGACGCGCCGGCCCATTTCACCCCAGAAACCGTTGGGGTCCTCGACCGAGCGCTTGTACAGCTCCTTGTACTTGGCGTCGTTGATCCAGGCTTTCGCCGCCCATTCCGGCGGAACGGGGTACACGTGATCGGCCATGCGTCGTCCTCCCAAGGACTTTTTGGGCTTTCGTTGGGGCGCATTATGGTGAGACCGGTCGGAGCCCACAACCCTCGCTAAGGTCGAAGCTGGCCG
>JANRIT010000075.1:0-11492 GCA_033764645.1 Hyphomicrobiaceae bacterium | reverse complement strand
GGGCCAGGGGAGAGAGGAATTCGGGATGCGGGTCCTACTTATCGAAGACGACAGCGCAACCGCGCAGAGCATCGAGCTGATGCTGCAGTCGGAAGGTTTCAACGTCTACACCACCGATCTCGGCGAGGACGGCGCCGATCTAGGCAAGCTTTACGATTACGACATCATCCTGCTCGACCTCAACCTGCCCGACATCTCGGGCTACGAGGTCCTGAAGGCGCTGCGCGTCAGCAAGGTGTCGACGCCGATCCTTATCCTTTCCGGTCTCGCCGGCATCGAGGACAAGGTGCGCGGCCTGGGCTTCGGCGCGGACGACTACATGACGAAGCCGTTCCACAAGGACGAGCTCGTCGCGCGCATCCACGCCATCGTGCGCCGCTCCAAGGGGCATGCCCAGTCGGTCATCGAAACGGGCGACCTCAAGGTCAACCTCGACACCAAGACGGTCGAGGTGAACGGCCAGCGCGTGCACCTGACGGGCAAGGAATATCAGATGCTCGAGCTGCTCTCGCTGCGCAAGGGCACGACGCTCACGAAGGAGATGTTCCTCAATCATCTCTACGGCGGCATGGACGAGCCCGAACTCAAGATCATCGACGTGTTCATCTGCAAGCTGCGCAAAAAGCTGCAGACGGCAACCGGCGGCCAGCACTACATCGAGACGGTGTGGGGCCGTGGCTACGTCCTGCGCGATCCCGGCGACGAGCACGCCGCGGCGTGACCGCTGCGCACGGGTCCCCGCGTCTCGCCCCGAGGTGCGGTGCCTGAAATCCTCATGTCGACACGCACAGCCAGCGGCGGAGCCACCCAGCTCCGCCGTTGTTTTTTTATGGGCGGCTCAGCGTCATGCGGTGGCGATTTGACGGAGCCAACCCCTCGTGGGTATCAGGGCCAGCCAAAGGTGCGCCAACGGGAGCCTGATCGATGACTGCCGAAGCAAAGAAGCCTGCCCTCAAGGCGGCCGTCGTCACGGTGACGCCGTTCCAGCAGAACTGCACGCTCATCTGGGACGAGGCGAGCAAGAAGGGCGTCGTCATCGATCCGGGCGGGGAACTCGACCGCATCGAGAAGGCGATCGCCGACGTGGGCGTCGCCATCGAGGCGATCTGGCTGACGCACGGGCACATCGATCATGCCGGCGGGGCGGCAGACCTGCGTGACAGGCTCGACGTGAAAATCATCGGGCCGCACCGCGCCGACATGATCCTGCTCGACAACCTCGCCAAGCAGGGGCGTGACTACGGCATGCCAGCGCGCGACGTGACACCGGACACCTGGCTCGACGAGGGCGATACGGTTGTCGCGGGCGGGCATGCCTTCGAGGTGCTGCACTGCCCCGGCCATTCGCCGGGTTCGGTCGTTTTCCTCAATCGCGCCAACAAGTTCATGGTCGTGGGGGACGTCTTGTTCCGCGGCTCCATCGGCCGCACCGATTTTCCCTACGGCGATCACGACGCGCTGATCGGAGCGATCAAGAGCAAGCTCATTCCGCTCGGCGACGCCTATGCATTCGTCTGCGGGCACGGGCCGGGTTCGACGATCGGGCTCGAGAAGCGCACGAACCCCTTCATTCAGGCATAGTTGTCCTGACGTAGCCGGCGCTCGCGGCGGCCCAGGCTTGACGATCCGTTGCGCGTGCTCAATAGCGCCGGTCGAGAATGCGGCCGAAGTCGTAGCAGTTGAGCAGGCCGCACTCGCCCTGCGGTCCGCCGCGGCCCTCGCGACTGTCCCAGAAATCAATCGATTCGACGCGCAGCGTCTCCGCGCAACTGCGACGGCAATGCTCCCACGTGCCGCCTGGCAGTTGCACCTGCGGGCCGACGCTGGTGAAGCGGACCGGGCCCGACACGCTGCCGTTGCCGTGGCGGCTATGGGCCACGACGAAACCGCGGCTCAGATCCTCGGCGGGGCGGCGGAAACCGGCTTCCGCGCCCGTCGGAAGGGCGGCCGGCGCGACCAACCCGATGGCGAGGGAGAGGGCGGCGAGCCGTCCGAAACGTGCGGTTTGCTTCATCGGGGTCTGCGTCATCATCGTCTCCGATCGCGAGGCGGCAGCCGTTCAGCTCCCGCGGCATGCCACTTGAACTCTAACACGTGTCGGGGCCGTTCCGGCGTGGCGGCCGAGCCATAGCTCGGGAGGCTCGTGTTGTCTCGTTTCGCTCACCTCGGCAAGGCCTTGCTTCACGCAGTTGTCAGATTTGGTGGGTGCAGGCGGCAGGCCGGCCGGTGTAGCATCCCGCGCCAAAGGGGCCGAGACGAGCCCCTGTCACGACAGCGCAGGCTCGGGAGAGAGTGTGCATGACAGGTCTGAACGGCGCCCATGGTGTGGGACGGCGATGGGGGTGCATGAGCGCTTGCCGGGCCTTCGCTTCGTGCTTGGCCGCCCTGCTGGCGGTGCTGCCGGCATCACCGGTGGTGGGCGAGCAGCGCGCCGGGGACGGTCACCCGACGGCCCCGAAGGTTGCCATCTACGTCTCGGCCCATCCCGACGACTGGCAGCTTTTCATGAACCCGCCCGCCTTCGACGATGCGGTCCAGCCGGGCACGCGGATCGTCATCGTCTACGTCACGGCTGGTGACGGCGGGCAGGGCGTCGGTACGGGTGGGCGCCGGCATCCGTTCTACCTCGCGCGTGAGCGGGGTGCGGAGGATGCCGTCCGTTTCATGGCTGATGTGGACGGGCTTCCAGCGCGCGCCATCGAGACGCGGCCAGTGGTCAACGGCCACGCCATTCGGCGCGTCGAGTATCGCGACACCACGAGCTATTTCCTGCGGCTGCCGGACGGGAACTTGACGGGCAGCGGCTACGCGCGCACCGGGCGCCAGTCCTTGCAGCGGCTGGCGGACGGGGCGATCGGCGAGTTGCAGGCCATCGACGGCTCGACGGCTTATCGCGGCTGGGGCGATCTCGTCGCCACGCTGCGCCGGCTCGTCGATCTCGAGCGTGCCGGCGGCGGACAACTGGCCCTGCATCTGCCTGACGGCGACCCTGTCCGCAATGCAGGCGACCATTCCGATCACCTGCTGGCGGGCCGGGCCATGCTGGAGGCTGCAAGCGGCCTGACGTGCGCCGAGCGCAACTACTACGTCGATTACGCGAGCGCCAAGCTGCCCGAGAACCTCGAAGCCTCCCGGCGCGACCTGAAGGCGGCCGTGTTCGCGGTGACGGCGGCCGGCATCCGGGCGATGGACCACACGACCAACTGGCGCTGGTATCGGTCGGCGTATCTCGGGCGAAGCTACCGGCGCACCGAACCGGCCAGCGGTCCGTGCAGCGAGCCGGCGGCCCGCGATGCGTTCGCGCACCGGCCCGTCGGCGCGACGGTGCCCTGAGTGCTGCTGGCCGTTCGCCGCTTCAGCGCTCGACGAAGGCCTTCTCCACGACGAACGTCGCCGGTGCGTGGCCGGAGCCTTCGATGAAGCCGCGGTCGAGGAGGACAGCGCGCATATCCCGCAGGAAGTCCGGACTGCCGCACAGCATGGCCCGATCCTCGGCGGGGTCGGGCGCGGGCAGCGACAGGTCACGGCCGATCTGGCCCGACGTCATCAGATCGGTGATACGGCCGCGATTGACGTAGGGCTCGCGCGTGACGGTCGGATAGTAGACGAGTTTGTCGCGGACGAGGTCGCCGACGAGCTCGTGCCCAGGCAGCTCGCTGGTGATGAAGTCCCCATACGCAAGTTCAGCGGTCTGGCGCACGCCATGCACCAGAACGACGCGCGCGAAACGCTCGTACGTCTCCGGCGCCCGGATGATGCTGAGGAAGGGTGCGAGCCCGGTTCCGGTCGCCAGCAGGTAGAGATTTCGGCCCGGCAGCAGGCTGTCGATGACGAGCGTGCCGACCGGCTTGCGGCTCACGAGGATCGGATCGCCGGGGGCGATATGCATGAGCCGAGAGGTCAGGGGCCCGCCCTCGACCTTGATCGAGAACCACTCGAGCGTCTCCTCGTAGCTGGCGCTCGCCATGGAATAGGCGCGCACCAGCGGCTTGCCGTCGACCTCGATGCCCATCATGGCGAACTGGCCGGGCTCGTAGCGGAACGTCGGGTGGCGGGTCGTCGTGAAGCTGAACAGGGTGTCGGTCCAGTGGCGGACCGCGAGCACCGTCTCGGCGTTGTAGTTCGTCATCACCTTCTCTTTGCCGTCCGCGGGGACTGTTCACCCGTCATGACATTTGCGATGATCAGTCCAGATTGACACTTGGCCAGTGCGCCGACAAGCCTGCCGTCGTCGCAGAGCCTGCCGCCGCAGGCCGGCGGCGATGCGCCCCTGACCGATCTGGCACTGCCGAGCCGGCACTGCCGAGCGGGCTCTGCCGAACGGGAGAGCGAGCGCGGAGCGGCCGGGCGGTGGCGGGTGCACTGCTGCGCGACCCGGGAGAGCCTGCTGATGACCACCGCCTTTCCGTTCTCGGCCATCGTCGGCCAGGACGACATGAAGCGGGCGCTGCTGCTGGCGGCTGTCGACCCGTCAATCGGGGGTGTTCTGGTACTCGGCGATCGCGGCACGGGCAAGTCGACAGCCGTGCGGGCTCTGGCGGGCCTATTGCCGCATATCGCCGCCGTCGCGGGCTGCCGCTATCAATGCGATCCGGCTGACGCTGGGCGCGGCTGCACGCCGGACTGTCCTGCCCATGGCAAGCCGGCCGGCAAGATCAAGGCGCAGACTATACCAGTGCCGGTCGTCGACCTGCCGCTCGGGGCGACGGAGGATCGCGTCGTCGGCGCGCTCGATCTCGAGCGGGCCTTGAGTCGGGGCGAGAAGGCGTTCGAGCCGGGCCTGCTGGCCAAGGCCAACCGCGGCTTTCTCTATATCGACGAGGTCAACCTGCTCGAGGACCATCTCGTCGATCTCCTGCTCGACGTCGCCGCCACCGGCGTCAATGTCGTCGAGCGCGAGGGACTGTCGGTTCGTCACCCCGCCCGCTTCGTGCTCGTCGGCAGCGGCAACCCGGAAGAGGGCGAGTTGAGGCCGCAGTTGCTCGACCGCTTCGGCCTCGCCGTCGAGGTCAGGACGCCGGGCGAGGTCGCGGCGCGCATCGAGGTCATCAAGCGGCGCGATGCCTTCGAGCGTGAGCCGCGTGCGTTCGAGGCGCGCTGGCGGGCGCAGGAAGAGGCCGTGGCGCATGAGGTGGTGGCCGCGCGCGGGCGCCTTGCCGCGACCGAGGTGCCCGATGCCGTGCTCGGCAAGGCGGCCGAACTGTGCATCGCGCTCGGCTCGGATGGCCTGCGCGGTGAACTGACGCTCATGCGGGCTGCACGCGCGCTCGCCGCGCTCGAGGGTGCGGCTGCCGTCGGCCTCGAACACCTGCGTATGGTGGCTCCCTCCGCGCTGCGCCATCGCCTGCGGCGCAATCCGCTCGACGACGTCGGCTCGGGTGTGCGCATCGAGCGGGCGCTCGCCGAGGTGCTGGCGTCATGAGAGAGCACGCGCCTGACGCGACTGGCGATCGGGGCGGGCGATCGGGGGCAGGGCAGGGCAGGGATGCCCCGGATTTAGCCGCTGAGGCGTGCGCGGATGCGCGCACCATCGCCGTGCTGCTCGCGGTCGATCCCGTTGGCCTCGGCGGGCTCGTGCTCGCCGGCGGGCCGGGCGGCGCGCGCGATGGCTGGCTCGATGTGATGTTCGCGCTCGCGCCGGCAGATACGCCAATGCGGCGCATGCCGGCCTCGATCGCGGAGGACCGCCTCTTGGGCGGGCTCGACCTGTCGGCGACGCTCGCCAGCGGCAAGCCGGTTGCGCAGCGCGGCCTCGTCGCGGATGCCGACGGCGGCATCGTGGTAGCGAGCATGGCCGAGCGGCTGACGCCCGCGAGTGTCGCCATTCTGGCCGCCGCGCTCGACAGCGGGACGGTGAGGAGCGAGCGCGATGGCCTGAGCCTCGTCTATCCGGCGCGCATCGCCGTCGTGGCGCTCGACGAAAGCCTCTCCGACGAGGCCGGAGTTGCCGCAGCACTCGCCGACCGGCTGGCGTTCCGCATCGATTGCGACGGCTGGCGGGCGGGCGATCTCGATCCCGCTGCGCCCGGAGAGCGCGCCGAAATCGCCGAGGCGCGTCGGCGTCTCGCCAGCGTCACCTGTCCCGATGCCGTCGTCGAAAGTCTCGTCAGCGTGGCGAGCGCGCTCGGCATCGGCTCGCTGCGCGCCCCGCTGTTCGCCGTGCGGGCCGCACGCGCCGTGTCGGCCACGTGGGGCGAAAGCTGCGTCGGCGAGGACGCCGCCAAGCTGGCCGCGCGTCTCGTCCTCGCGCACCGGGCGACGCGCTGGCCCGCCACGGCGGACGAGAGCGATGCGCAAGAGCCGCCGCCGGAGCCGGGTGACGACGCGGGGCAGGAGCGTGATCGGGAGTCCGAGCCCGAGGCGCGCAGTGACCATCGGCTCGATGATGTCGTGCTGGAGGCGGTCGCAGCGGCGCTGCCGGCCGATCTCCTGCAGCGCTTCAAGGCCGGCGAGCGCGTGCGACCTCGAGGTGTGAGCGCGGGAGCGGCCAACACGCAGCAGAAGGCGGCGACACGCGGCCGGGTCATCGGCGTGCGGCGGGGCGTGCCGCGCGGTGGCGAGCGTCTCGCCGTGCTCGATACGCTGCGGGCAGCCGCGCCCTGGCAGCGCGTTCGCCGCCCGGCTGGGGCTGCGAGCGAGAGCGGCCGGCCGAAGCGCCTCGTCGTGATGCGGGACGATTTCCGCATCAAGCGCTACCGGCAGGATGCGGGCGCCACCATCGTCTTTCTCGTCGATGCCTCGGGCTCCTCGGCAATCAACCGGCTGGCGGAGGCCAAGGGTGCGGTCGAACTTCTGCTCGCCGACTGTTACGTGCGTCGCGACGAGGTGGCGCTGATCGCCTTCCGCAACCAGACTGCCGAGCTCCTGCTGCCGCCGACGCGCTCGCTCGCCCGCGCGAAGCGCTCGCTCGCCGCGCTGCCGGGCGGCGGGGCGACACCCCTCGCAGCGGGCCTCGAGGCCGCGCTCGGCCTGTGCGCGGGCGAGCGGCGCAGGGGGCGGGAAGCCGTGCTCGTCGTGCTGTCTGACGGCGGACCCAACATCGCGCGCGACGGCCGGCCGGGGCGACCCCAGGCGCAGGCGGACGCCATCACCGTGGGGCGGCTCGCTCGAACGATCCCGGCGCGCGTGCTCATCATCGATGCGGCGCAGCGGCCTGTGCCATTCATGGCGGAATTGGCCGAGGCCATGGGCGCTGACCTGATCGCCATGCCGCACTCGGACGCGCGTGCCATCAGCGGCGCGGTCGGCCTCGTCGGCCTCGACCAGAGGCGGCCAGCGGGCGCGGTGGCGCGATGACGTCCATCGAGAACGCGCCCGGGCACGCGGGCGAAGGACCACCACCCGGCAGCGAGCGACCCGTGCGTGGGCCGGGCCGGCGCATGCTCGATGCCGTCGGTACAGATCCCGACTGGGCGCGCGAGGGGCCGCTTTGGCCCAATCGCGAGGCGAGCCGCTTCGTTGCCGCCGCCGGCCTCGACTGGCACGTGCAGGAGATGGGCGCAGGCCCGGCGCTGCTCCTCCTGCACGGCACGGCCGCCACGACCCATTCCTGGGCCGGGCTGATGCCGCTGCTCGCCCGGCACTTCCGTGTCATCGCCCCCGATCTGCCCGGTCACGGCTTCACCTCCGCGCCGCCCGCCGCGCGCCTGTCGCTCGACGGCATGGCAGGCGACGTCGCTACCCTGCTCGATCGGCTCGGCATCGCGCCGGAGGTCGTTATCGGCCACTCGGCCGGCGCGGCGATCCTCGTTCGGCAGGCCCTCGACGGCCGCGTCCGCCCGCGCTCCATCATCGCGCTCAACGGGGCGCTGCTGCCGTTCGGCGGCATCGGCGGCGTGCTGTTTCCCGCCCTCGCCCGGCTGCTGTTCGTCAACCCGCTGGCGGCCAGCATCGTTGCCTGGCGGGCGCGCGATCGCGCAACCGTCGAGCGCCTGATCGTCGGCACCGGATCGCGCATCGATGCGACGGGCCTCGACATATATGCGCGGCTGTTCACCAGCAAGCGCCACGCCGGGGCAGCGCTCGCCATGATGGCGAACTGGGACCTTGATCGGCTAAAGCGGGAATTGCCCAGGCTCGCCGTGCCCTTGGAGCTGGTGGTGGCTTCCGGCGACATAGCGATCCCCCCCCAATGCGCCTTCGACGTGGCGCGCCTGGCGCCGAAAGCGCGTGTCACCTATCTGCGCGGGTTGGGTCACCTCGCCCACGAGGAGGACGCCGAGCAGGTAGCGAGGGTGGTGCTCACGCTGGCGGGGGTGGATGGGGCGGGGTAGTCGGTTTGGTGGGCGCTGGTGGGCTGGCGGGGTGGATTGACGTGCGAGCTGTTGTGTAACTGGAGCCGTCTGGTGCGAGGTGGGAGTTCGCTCGGCTATATCATGCCGGTCGACTTCGACTATAGGATGCGATTAGCTGCGCTTAGTGTCGAGAGAAGCGGAGTTTGCTCACTGCTCGGTCAGGGAGGGCAAAGTGCGAGACATGCTGTATGCGTTGTTGCCGGAGGACGGCAACTATGTCGCTCTTGAAGCCGCTCAGATTGCCCTCGCGGAGCGCACCGGCGAGGAGGCCAGCATCGATCAATTGGGACAATGCATCTTCGCGTTGGTTGGTCAGGCTAAGATCGACTGGTTGCCCGACGAGAAGCAATTGCGCCGTACTTTGCCCAATCATAATCGGTCCCCACCGTGGCCCATCTCGTGCGAGCGAGACCTTGAGCCTTGGCTCGAGCGGTACCTCTGGCAATCAGCGCGCGGCTTCTACAGCCCTCCTCCACCAAGTCTCACCGTTGTTGTCGAGAACACTGCACGCGTCCCAGTTGGGACGCAATGGACGCGTCCTGACCTCAGCATGGCCTGTGTAACCAGATACCTCTATCAGCCTGTGCCGGTCTTCGACTTGTTCACGTTCGAGCTGAAGCTGGCCTATGACTGCAATGTTCGTGCTGTGCACGAATCGCTAGCCCACAGCTCGTCGGCCAACTTTTCCTATCTCGCCGTTTATGCTCCAGAGGGCGATGAAGCGTCTGTTCAGGCAGAAACGAATCTACCAATCATGCTTGAGCAAGCTGGTCGACATGGAGTGGGAATTATTCAGATAAGGGATCCTCGTCGGCCACGCGATGGCTATCGGCGGCTTCTCGATGCGCGTCGGCATGCTCCCTCGCCGGCCAAGATAGACGGGTTCATTGAGGACCGCTTTCACTCCGTCAACAAATTGGCGCTGCGTAGATGGGTGAAGCCATGAATGCCAAGGTAGTAGCCTGTGCGAACATGAAGGGTGGTGTTGGTAAGTCGACGGTGGCACTGTCATTTGCCGAGGGCACTGCCCATCTGGGACAAGGCCGCTTGCGTGTTCTTGTCATCGATACAGACCTCCAACTTAACGCCAGCACCATACTGGTGCGCGATTTGGACGGAGGAGAGCCCTGGCGGCAGGGCAAGACGGTCGAAGATTACCTTCGGCAGCGAGCGGCTGGTCAGTGTCCAAAAGCTATGTCGCTCGTCCACTATGTTGACGAAAATGTGCAACTTCTTTCGGCCAAGCTTACCCTTGTAAATTTTGAGCGTTCGCTACTCTCTAGAGATCGACCGACAACAATGGTGCGGAATGACATCTCTGCTTGGTTTGGTGAATGTTTGAGCCAGTTGCGCGAACATTATCAATTGATAATTGTCGACACGCCGCCTGGGTTATCTTTATTGGCTGAGTGCGCTCTCCAGCTTGCTGATTTGGTAGTCATTCCTACCGTCCCGAACCGCTTGAGCTCGGCTGGCATTGAGACCTACGCCAAGTATATAACTGATGAACTCGGATTGGTCGATGTGGGCACAAAATCAACTGTTTTGATCAACATGAAGCCGACGCCGGCGACACGGACCAGCGAAAAATGGATTGAGCAGATTAAAGCTGAAGCTGGTGCTGACAGCTTTCCCTACAAACTTTTCGATACACAGTACGGCATGAGGGATGGCTACCGCAGGGGCACAGAAATCGAACGTCCTGCAAATTTTCAGCGGGCATGGGGGACTGTTGCCGATCCAATCCTTGCGGCCACCCGAGAGTTGTGGTCGTTCTTAGATGCTCCGCTGCACCAAAGAGGCTAGGTATGTTCAGGAAAAAGGCTGAGACGTGCTCTCGGTTGGCCGCTGGCCATGAGAAAGCTAGTGCAGAATTGGGAGTGCTTCTCAAAAAGTGGTTCGAAAAGCACTTCGTTAAGGGTCTCACCCTGCCGCAGGCCAAGGGCATGCACTCAATAGGCGTGTTCTCAGCGTTCGACGAGGCGCTTCAGGAGTACGAAGATCAGACTGTCATTGCCGTTGTTCGGAAGCTCGACCCCCATTGCATTGAAGTGTTGTCACGTCCCCGCGACGAGATGTTAGCGCACATCAGGGCGCTTGCTAGTGGGGCGAGGGAAGCTGCCGGTAAGCCGAAGCCGCCGAAGAAGGCGAAGGCGCAGTCCAAGTCTAAGCCGCGCAAGCCCGGCGGCATTCTGGCTAATGCGCGTTAGCCAGATTGCCGGAGCCGGACATCGCTCGGATGCGGGGGTGTAGAGCTGGCAGATGACAATTCTTGACCCGGACAGTGCACCCAATGCTTCTTTGGACGCAGACGAAAAGGTGATCACCGGACACCTGCCACATGCGGGTGCCACATGCGGGTCGGCCGCCCTCGTAATGGCCCCGGCCCCTCACCCCGACCCTCTCCCCGCAGGCGGGGAGAGGGGGAAGGGGGCGCTCGTTTCGTCGGCTCCGGGTTGCCACCAGCAGAGACATGCGGCTCGCACCTCGGCTCCGCATGGCGCTCCGGCCGTGCGCAAATGTGCCATCCCGCCAGCGCGCGTCTTGTGGACAGGGCGCGCCGCGCTCTGCATCATCGCGCCATGAAGACCGGTACCCCAGACAGCAAGACCGCCCTCCGCGCCGACATGCGCGCGCGCAGGGTCGAGGCTCACGCACAACAGCGCGCCTCGGCCGGGGCCCGTCTCGCCGCACTCGCTGCCGAGGTTGCCGCGCGCGCGCCGGCTTGGCCCGCCGTTGTCTCGGGCTTCCTGCCCATCGGCAATGAGATCGACGTCGAGCCCCTCATGCAAGCGCTCGCCGCGCGTGGTGCGAGCCTCGCGCTGCCGGTGATCGAGAAAAAGGCGCATCCCCTCCAGTTCCGGCAATGGACGCCCGGCGCGGCGCTCGAAACGAAGGCTTGGGGCATCCGCGAGCCGGGGGCGGACGCGGTGATCGTGGAGCCCGACCTACTCCTCGTGCCGCTGCTCGCCGTCGATCGCGCGGGCTACCGGCTCGGCTACGGCGGCGGCTTCTATGACCGCACGCTCGCCCGGCTGAGGGCGATGAAGCCAGTCGTCGCCATCGGCGTCGCCTACGACGCGCAGCTTGTCGACGCGGTGCCGCGCGAGAGCTATGACGAGCGGCTCGACGGGCTCCTGACGCCGTCGGGCTTCTCCCTGTTCGACCGCCACGAGGTGTGATGCGACTGCTGTTTCT
>JANRIT010000068.1:0-6858 GCA_033764645.1 Hyphomicrobiaceae bacterium | reverse complement strand
CGTATGCGCGAGCTCAGTCAACTCCGGTTTGCCAACCCGCTCCATCGATGCGGCCGGGTCAATGGCGGCGACCTCGACTTGGCCGTTGCCCACGTCCTGCACTATGACATTGCAGGGCAGCATGGTGCCGATCTTGTCCTCGGCCTGCAGGGCGCGGTGCGCGAGCGGCGGATTACAGGCGCCAAGGATACGATAGGGGCGCCAGTCCACGCCGATCTTCTTCTTGAGCGCGGCGCTTACATCGATGTCGGTCAGCACGCCGAACCCCTCCTCCTTGAGCGCTGCCGTCACCTTGTCGATGGCGGCGTCGAACGGCGCCCGGATGGTCTTGGCAATATAGAAGGTCATGACGTCACCTGCCGAGAATGTCTTGCCTGCGCCGCTGGTACTCCTCGCGATCAATCTCGCCCTTGGCATAGCGCTCGTCGAGCAGGTCGAGGGCGCGGCTGCCGCCAAAGTGCCGCGGCTCATCCGGCCAAAGCTTGCGAACGAGGAAGATGACCCCGGCCACGATGAGGCCGAGAAACAGCAGGGGCATTAGCATGTGCCATGGCCCCCACCACCACATCCATTCATGCATTGGCCAGCCTTGAGGATTGGTCTGCGCCCAGCCCGGCACTGCGAGTACCGGGACAAGGGCCAAAGCCAGGGTGAAGCTGCGGAGCATCGTGGTCCTCACATCATGCAGCAGCCCATGCCGAGCAGCTGATCTGCCTTCGTCTTTTGATCCGGTGTCAGCACGGCATAGAGCGCATCGGTCGCCGGTCTCAGGGCTTTGAGGGCCTCAACCATGCTCTCCATAGCCTTGGTATGAGCGTCGAGGCGAGCAACGGCGGTGCCCGATTGCCACGCCTGCATCATCCCCTGGTGTGTGCCCTGCATGGCCGACTGGCGCGCCTTGACTGCCGTGACGTAGCCGTTCCAGGCCGCCGTCTGCGCCTCGGTGATGCCGAGCTCAGCCTTGAGATAGGCGAGACGGCCCTCGATCGCCGGGCCCGTCATCATCATGCCGGGACCCATGCCGCCCATGGGCATCTGGCCCATCGTCATGCCTTGGCCGCCCATCATGGGGCACCCCATCATGCCGCCGCCCATGGGCATGCCCGGACCCATCATTCCTGGACCCATCATGCCCGGCCCATGCTGCATTTGCTGAGCCTGTACACTGATGGCCCCGGCAAGGAGCGTGGCGGAAACAAGGATGCTCGCAAGGAGCGATTTACGTGTGTTGCGCATGGTCAACCTCCAGACAATGGTAGCATGCAAAAATCTATAGCTTCTATAGCTTGATGAACGCATTGACGGGAGTCAAGTTCAGACCTCCTTGCGCGCGGTGAGGTCGCGGCCCTCAGAACACTCGGATGGCTTTGCGATATTTTGTGATGTCTGCATCGATCGCCTCGCGCTGCAGCGGCGATAGCCGCCTTGTCTTGAGCAGTTCCTCGCCGTCGGTGATGGCCTTGGCCCACAGCGGGCGGTGGCGGTCGGTGATGCAGGAGTTGGGGCAGCGGTCGGGGCGGCACTGGGCCATGGCCGGCCGGCTGTGGTCGGTCTTGCCGTTGAGACAGAGGGCGGTCGCCGGGTCGAAGAAGCAGTCGCTCAACACGCCGACGAACAGCGTCTTGGCCACGTGCGCGAGCATGGCGCGGACGCGCGCGGGATCAGCGATGTGGCCGGGGAGCGGCTCGAGCTTGTCGGCGGCTTGGCTCAGCTCATTCGAGATGCGGGCTGCAGCCGGTCCCATCAGCACCTCGCCGGCACGGTGGTGCTCGAAGTAGGAGAGCACGTCGTCGAGCTGGCCGAGGACGCGCTCGCGCTCGACCTCGTTGCGGAAGCCCGATCGGCTCGAGCCCGCGTAACCCTCGTAGGCAGCGATGCCGCTGTGCTTGTACTGGATCATGCCGGCGACCGTGCCGAACGGCCGGTTCGCGATGTGCCAGGCGACCGTGCGCCGGAACTGGCGCGTCGTGATGCGCCACGGCTTGCCGTCCGGGCCGGGCGGGATGATCGGCGCCTCGGGCGTGCCGAACTGAGCGTTCAGGTGGTCGCGAAAGGTGTTGAGCTGGCGCACGATCTCGGCCGAGATGTGATCCTTGCTGCCGTGGTCACTGAGCACCCTCCACAGCGTGTCGCCACCCCGGCGGTGCCGGATGTGCTCGGTCAGGCGCTCGAGCACCGTGATGGCCTTGGCGACGGGCTCGACGGTGATCCACTTCTCCGCCTGGCCGCGCACCTCGCGCCGCTTGTAGACGGTGCTCTTGATCCGATACCGCTCGATAAGGCCGTCCTCGCTACGCTCGACATCGAGACAACCCGAACGCATCGCCTGCACCTCGCAGTCGCGCATGCCGGTCAAGTAGGCGCAGACGATATAGCAGGCTGCCTGCAGCATGCGCTCCTCGAGGAGCAGAGATTTGGCGTCGAAGCGCAGCCGCCAAGGCTTGCCGGTGTCCGGGTCGATCGAGATGGCCGTGTCCATCCCGCCAACCTCGGTGCCGAGTGCATCGATCGCATCGAGTACGAGTGCCTTGGTCGTCTTGCGGAGCAGCACGTGCTGGGCCGGCTCGGCCTGGGCGTCGAGACCGATATGCAGATGGATGAGGAGAGCATTCACCGGCGGCGTCGAGGTGCCCGTGATCGGATCCTGGCGGACGGCACCATTGTGCGATGTGGTCCAGATCGGCACGCCACGGCCGTTGGCGCGCAGCTGATCGAGATAGGTGATGAGCCGCTGCCGGCGGCGTTGCTTGCGGGTGGACGGCGAGAAGCGCCTATCCTCGGTGACTAGTGTTCTGTGACGTTCCTCCAGCGCCTCGAGCTCGGCGCGTGCGGCCAGGATATCGGCCGAGAAGACGGTGATGTACTTGAGCGACCATTGCAGCAGGGGAGCGATCACCGCCTCGGGCAGGCGCGGCGTCTTGTTCTCGCCCGCGGTCTGCTTCGAGCCGGCGACGACATGCGCCGAGCGTCCCTTCCACGGCAGCAGTACGAGTCCGCCGGACGGCATGTGATCCCGAAAATGGTGGAGATCGACGACGACCTCGAGCAGATGCGCGACCTGAATGGGGCGGCGCTGCGGATCTGCCGTCAGGTGATTGCGGTAGGCGTCGAGCGTGGCTTGATCGACACGGGCGAGATTGCAGTTGCCCTTCTTCTCGGCCACAAACTCTAGGAACCGGCGCGCCCGGTTGAACAGCTGGCGGATGCTGCCGGGCGGCAGGCGGCCGCGGTGCCCGGGAATATCGAAGTTGAGCCGAGCATAGAGAAACTCCCGCAGCGTGCGCGCGACGCTCGCGTCCTCGATGCCGTCGAAATGCGCGGTGACGTGGCAGACCCGTGCGTTCTCGCGAAACACGGCTGGCGACAAATCCCAGGTGCTGTCCTCGAAGCGGGACAAGGCCGATCGCTTGTGGCCGCGGCGCAGGGCTGCGCTCTCCAGCACCGGCTTGCCAGCAAGCTGATGCGGGGTGGCGGCCGGGACGAGCTTCAGGGCCGTTGCCTTGCTCATGCGCGCGTCTCCAGCGGCAGATAGGGCTGATGCTCGAGCGCCTTGGCCTTCTCGCGCGCATCGGCAACGACGGCCTCCGAGAACGCCGGCAAAACTTGCTGTGTGACGCGCGACCAGGGGCGGCCGAACTTGGCCCACCAGTCGGCCTCGGCCATCTCGGTGCGGCGCACGACGATGAAGTCGAGGAACGCGATGATGGAGGGCAGCTTGCGCGCGGTGATGACGGCATTACGGCATTCGAGGCAGCCCCAGAACGGCTCGGCGCACGGCTCGCCGTCGGCCGCGAACGGGCTGTTGTGAAAGCCGCTGCAGCTCGCCAGCCAGACATCCTGCTTGCCGCTCAACATGGACCGAACCTGGGCGGCCGGCACGGGAAGCTGCAGCGTTGAAGGGGCCTTGCGAGCGACCGCCTCCTCCTCGGGCGTGACGATGCGAGGCTGCAGCGCAGAGCTGAGCGCATCGTTGAGGCCGTCGACGACGGCCTGCTCGTGCAGGTGGCGCAGCGATGGCAGATCGGCGTAGTGGCGGGCGGCGACCTCCGGCGTGTGGCCGACGGCGAAGCGGGCCATATCGCCCTGGGACTTGGCGTACCAGAGCGCCTTGTGCGTCTTGCGCAGGCGGGAGAGCAGCAGAGGCAGCGGTTGGCCAGCATCATCGACGAGATTGTGGCGCGCGACCCAGATATCGATCATCTCCTGCGGGTGCAGAAAGCGATCGGCGAGGCGTCCAGTGTGGAAGTAGAGCCATAGGCTGTCGCTCGGCTTGTGCTTGCGGGCGGCCGTCGTCAGCTCGATTAGAGTCCGGATGATGCCGCCCGGCGTGGACGACGCGCCGTCGCGGACGCGCAGCCGCTTCCACTCCGATCCCCGTGCGCGGCGCTTCACATAATCGATCTCGACCGTGCCGGACGCCGGATTGCGCAGGCAGTCGAGGCGCAGAGCCTTAACGCACTCGGGCTCGAGCCCCGTCTCCAGGCTGAGCAGGACGAAGAACGGGATCACGTCCTCGGCGAGCAGATGGCGGCGGGCGTGCAGATCGCGGATCGGCGTGCCGTTCTCGAGACCGAGCAGGTGAAACCGCCGGTAGAACGAGAGCAGGACCGGATGCGTATGGCCGATCGTGCCCTCGGCCTCGATCACCTCGGCGGCGGCCTCGAGGTGACCGCGCAACGTGGCGTCGGCATGCTCGATCGGGGCTGGCGACTTGAGCCGGCGCGTGATGGCCTGGATATCGGCTCGCGCCGCATCACGCAGCTGCTTGGCGACGTAGCCGCTGTAGGCATCCCGTGGCGTCGACCTGCCGAGCGATCGCGCGCTCGTGTAGCCGAGCCGCTGCCGCAGCTTCTCGTCGAGCAGGCCTGGCCGGCCCGCATCGATGGTGCGCAGCGCGATGATGGCCTTGGCGATAATGGTGTGACGGTGAATGGTCGTCACACCCTGAGCCTCGAGCCAGCTCTCGAATCCGTCGATGTGCTCAGCTCGCAGATGCTCGGGGCCGTCGATCGTGGGCGCGGTCTCGTTGAGGAACACGAAGAAGCGCTTCAGGCCATTGAGGTGCTGCAGCACGGTCGAGCGCACCATGGTCGGCGCGAGCTCCCGCAGCGCCGATCCGAAGGCGAGCGCCAAACGACGCGGTCGCAGCACGACGAGTTCGATCAGGGCCGTGCCGCCATGTGCAGTGTCGACGGTGAAGCGCAAGCCGGTGACGGCATCGGATCTCCGTGCCGATGACTGGCCATCGGCACGCTTGAATGAGACCCGCTGCCCCTTGCGCGGCCGCGCCTTGCCCTTGCCGCTCATGCCGCCGCCTTGACCGTTTGCGGCGTCTCGATGCCGGACAGCAAATCCTCGACGGCGGCGTCGACCGTGTCCTGGCAACCGGCCAAATGATCGAGGTAGATATAGGTCGTGGCGACGCTCGCGTGCCCGAGCAGGCGCTGAACTTGCTGCAGGGGATCGCCGAGCAGCCGGCGATAGGCCGCGCCGGATAGATCCTGATCCTTGTGCGCATCGCCGAACCGCTGCCGGATCAGCAACGCCAGCATGTGCACGGCGAAGCTGTGCCGCAGCTGATGCGGGCTGACGTCGAAGGCGAGGCCGGCGGCCTGGCAGCGGCGGGAAGCGCGGGTGAAGGTGACCTCCCACGTGTTGGGAGCGACGGGCAGGCCTACCTCGCTGAGCCACAGGGCGGCGGGCTCGATCGGCGTGTCGTCGTTGCCTCGAATGACGAGCCGGCGGCGCTCGTCCGGTGTCACGGTGTCGAGCCGCATCGGCCTCCGCTCGCCGCTCGCCGTGGCGACCTCGATCCTGCCGGCGTTGACACCGCACGTCAGGGCCGCCGACATGCGCATGATGCCGCCGCGCATCTTGAACTTCTCGACGGCGACGGCGCGCTCGACCTCCAGGTAGCTACGCAGGCGGGCGAGCAGCGAGGCCGGGATGCGGATGGTGCGGCCCTTGTCGCCCTTCGTCAGTGAAGCAGGCAATCGGAAGGCGACCTGCTTGTCGCGGCCCACGCTGGCGCGGATCGCCTCCTCGATCTCCACGGCGAGCAGGGATGAGGCCTCCTCGAGCCGGAGCCCAGTTGAGATCAGGAGATCGGCGAAGAGGGCATTGCGGCTGCCGTTGCGGTCGCGGGCGCCGGGCCGATCGCTGCCCTCGGGGGTGAGCCCGAGCAAGCCGACATCGCGGAAGTGCCGGTAATCCTCGATGGTGATGAACTTGACGTCGGAATGCTTGGCGGCGCGCTCGTAGGCTTGGTTGCGCGTTACGGTCATCGTGCGGCCACGGCCGGATGGCATCCGGCGCCACACGTCGCGATAGTTGAACGGACTTTGGGCTATGAGACCCTCCTCGACCGCCCATCGATAGAGCTTGTCGAGCGCCGCCACTGCGCGGTTCCAGCTTGCGGCGGAGATGCGGTTCGCGGCCTCGTCGTGCCGCCGGGCACGATGGTAGGCGCCCACATCCTCGCGCGTCGCTAGCCACACGGTCTTGCCGCGTGCCTCGTCGAGGAAACGCACCCAGACGAGGAGATCGTAGGCGTAGCTGCGCAGGCTGTGCTGCGAGCGCACGCCATTGAGTGGCAGGTCCGCGAGGAAGCGATCGAGATGGGGATCGTAGGGCGCGCCATCGCGCAGGATGGCCGGCGCCCCTGCCGTCCGGCTCCAGGCGGTGACATTGCCGTTCTCCGCGGCCGACCGCGCACTTGCCTCCAACAGCGTGATCATGAGACGAGCCCCCGCTCTCGACGCACGCACTTGGACATTGAAAAGATGCGCTCCGCCGCTGAGCCCTCCGCTGGTCCGCTACGCGTCCCAGCTCCGGCCTCAGCGGCGGAGAACCACGGCC
>JANRIT010000059.1:0-2219 GCA_033764645.1 Hyphomicrobiaceae bacterium | reverse complement strand
ACCATCGGGCCGCGCACCGCGAGATCGCAGACGACCTCGAAGGGGAGTGCGCGACTATCGATCACTGGTAGGCCAGCGGCGATGCAGGCCGTCTTGATGGCCTCGCAGTCGTGCCCGCTGAGATATGCACCGCGGGCGAAGTACAGGGTGAAGCCGCCGCGGCCGATCGCGAGGTGGCCACCCTTCGTGGTCAGTGATTCGCGGATGTAGTGGCCGTAGCGCTCCTCCGCCTCTGACGCGATGAGCGCAGCCGTGGCTTTGCGCTGCCGGGTCACGACACGGCTTCCGCCACGTCGGCGTCATCAGTGACCGCGTCGGTCTCGGGCGCGAAGGCGAGCAGAAAGTCCGCCGCCTTCGACGCGGCGCTCGCCGCGCGGACGATCGCGCGATTGTCCTCGCGCAGCACCTCCAGCCAGGAGCCGATGTAGTCGGCGTGGCGCACCGTCGGCACGATGCCGAGTGCAGCGCAGGTGAAGGCCGCCGTCATCTCGGCGACCAGCTCCTCCTGCGCGTACTTCTTCGAGCCGAAGCTGTTGGCGATCTCGCGGCCGAGGCGCGACGCGTGCCCCGTCCAGTGGCCGAGCTCATGCAGAGCGGTCCGGTGCCAGTCGATCGGCTGGAAATAGGCCTGCGGTGGCGGCACGCGGATGGAGTCACCCAGCACGTCGTAGTAGGCGCGCTCCCCGCCGATGCGGAGGTCGGCGCCGGAGGTTCCGATCAGCGCCTGCACCCGCGGCTCGATGAGCGAGGTATCCGCCGGGGGCGCCGTCGCCGCCAACTCGGGCGGCAGTCCGTCGCACTGCTCGACATTGAACACGGTGAAGCGCTTGAGGAAGTGAATCGCGCGGGCGTCCTTCCCCGTCTCCTGCGCGCGCTGACGTTCCTCCCCGGGAATGAAGCGGTCGGCGTAGACGACGGTGGTGCCGCGCTCGCCCTTGCGCACACTGCCGCCGAGCGCAAGCGCCTGGCGGAAGGTGAGCCAGCTCTGGCCGGCGTAGCCGCGCTCGACGACGGCGCCCCAGAGGATCAGGACGTTGATGCCCGAGTAGCGACGGCTAGTCGCGGCGTTCTTGGGCAGGGCCAGCGGCGCGGCCACACAGGATGTTCCCCAGGGCTGCACCCATGGCAGGCGCCCAGCCTCGAGTTCGGCGATGATCCCGCCGGTGATCTCGTCGTAGAGATTGGCGCGGTCACCCGAGGCTCGGCCGCTCGGGGCCGGCCTAGTCGCGGAGTGGGTCATGGCGGTTCTCCATGACGGGCCGGCCGCGAGCCTCTCTCTCGGCCCCGAAACCCGTCACGGCGACAGCCGCCGAACTCTCGCCCTTGCCGGCGCAGTCAGACGTTTACCTTGCCAGCGTCACGCCATCCGATTTTCGCGCTGCGACGCGCCGCGGCACTACGGCATTCACTCTCGGCTTTTCTCTGCTCGATAGATGCCGCTGCATGGCGATAGCGATCGTCACGGAGCGGCACATGTCCGAGAATCAGCGCAGCATTCCCGTCCTTCGCCGTACCCTTCGACGGCACGAGCTTCGGGATCTCGTCCCGCTATCGGACACGACGATCTACGAGATGGAGCAGCGGGGCGAGTTTCCACGACGCTTCCATCTGACGCCGCGTTGCGTGGCTTGGGACTACGCAGAAATCGCAGCCTGGCTCGCGGAGCGGCGGCACGGCGCTGGCAGTGGCGGATCCACGCGCGCGCCAATACCCGATGTCAGGATGCGGCGGACACGGCCTGTGAAGGCATGACGTCTGTGGGCCCAAGCTGCATCGTCGGCGGATAGAGCGTGGGCACCCGCTTCTGTCCGCTGCACCATGCGTCGATCATGTCCGCCCACTCCTGGAGCATGTGTCGACGTTGCGGTTCATACTCCGCCTTGTTGTAGACGCCGCGCGACGATCGATTGTCCTCATGGGCAAGGCTTTTCTCGATCCAGTCGCTGTTAAAGCCGAGCTCGTTCAGCAACGTCGCGCCAGTGCGCCGCAGGTCGTGCACCGTAAAGGCGCCCAACGGCAGCCCGCTGGTCTTCGCACGCCCGACAACCGCGTAGATGACGCGATTGAAGGTCGCACGAGACATCGGCTGGTCGGCCTCATAGCGAGAGGGCAACACATAGGGTGAATTGCCAGCGCAGGTTTTCAGCGCGACCATGATGTCGAGTGCCTGTCGCGCGAGATAGACGTTGTGCGCGCGCGAGCGCTTCATGCGCGCCTTC
>JANRIT010000053.1:0-21754 GCA_033764645.1 Hyphomicrobiaceae bacterium | reverse complement strand
GATGGCACGGGCAAGACCGATCGCCTCCTCCAGGCGCGCTTCGTTCGAGCGGCTCGGCGCCGGCGGCGCACCTTCGGGCAGCGGCTGCGCCTTGGCCTGCTTCAGGACCGGCACGAGCACGAGCGCCCGCATGTCATCCCGGCGCTTTTCGCTCTCCGGGATGATCGATTCGTTCTTTGTATCGCGGCTGGTGATGATCTCAGTCCTGTCCGGAAGACGCGTCGTCGCTCTCGAACATCGACATCGGCTGGCCGGGCATGATGGTCGAGATGGCGTGCTTGTAGACGAGCTGCGAATGGCCGTCACGGCGCAGCAGCACGCAGAAATTGTCGAACCAGGTGACGATGCCTTGCAGCTTGACGCCGTTGATCAGGAAGATCGTGAGCGGTGTCTTGTTCTTGCGGACGTAGTTGAGGAACGTGTCCTGAAGGCTTTGCGTGCGTTCGGCCGGCATGTGGCGTTCTTCCGCGTTTATGATTGGTGGTCGGGAGCGTGCCCCGAAACTCCTGCTGGCACCACCCTAGCTCAGGTCGGCGCCGGTTACAGCCGCGACGGGCGCGCCACTTTCGTCGCGCCCGCTCCGATACTTACGATATGACGAGCGCGGCTCCAGGCGCTCGTTTCAGCGGGCGCCGATGCTTCTGATCACGTCGCGCCCCACTCTGGCTGCGCCGGCCTTCTGTACTGGTATACCTCATTGTTGGGACGGCGGCCTTGCCTCGTCAACCGGGCAGTGGAGCCAGCGCTCGCTTTCGCGAAGGCCGCTCAACTCACCTGCCGTCGATCTCAGCGATTGAGTGAAACCTTGCCAGAAGCCTCCGGGACATCGAGCCCGGGCGGCCATTGCCAACCGATCTACCATCGACGCTGACGACGGGCATCAAAATGCTGCTTGCTGCCGTATAGAATGCCTCCCGCGCGCGTGCGGCCTCATCGGGTGTGAAGGCCCGCTCGATCACCGCGATACCTTCGGCGGCGGCGACATCGAGCATCGTGCGCCGCGTCACGCCGGGCAGGATATCGGGTCCGAGAGGGCGCGTGACAAGGCGGCCCTCGGCGTCGACGATCCACGCCGTGCTCGACGCGCCCTCGGTCACGAAGCCGTCGCGATCGACCAGCCAGGCCTCCTTCGCTCCCGACTGCCGCGCCTTATCCTTCGCCAGCGAGCCAGGCAGCAGCATGGTGGTCTTGATATCGCAGCGCCCCCAGCGGATGTCGGGACTGGTAATGACGGCAACGCCGGTCTCCTGCGCGAGCCGGCGCTGGGCAAGGTCGCCGGACCGGGCAAGGCAGACGACGGTCGGCGGCGTGTCGGCCGGCGGCAACAGGAAATCGCGGCGGGCGACGCCACGGCTGACCTGCAGGTAGACCATGCCGTCGCGCACGCGATTGAGCACGACGACGCGAGCGATGACGGTGGAGAGTGCGGCCCGGGTCATCGGCGAGGGAATGGCGAGGCTCATGAGCGAGGCTTCGAGCCTGTCGAGATGGCGGGTCTTGTCGACGAGGCGGCCGGCGCGCACCTCGATCACCTCATAAACCGCATCTGCGAACTGGAATCCGCGGTCCTCGACGTGTACGGCCGCTTGGGCATGGCGGACGTAACGCCCATCGACAAACACGAAGCGGGCCATAAGTCAGGTGCTCCGGTGATCAGAAGTAGTCGGGGCTGACGCGGAAGATCGCTTCCACGTCGCGCACGCTGTCGGCGCTGGCGAAGACGACGACGCGGTCCCTGACCTCGAGCTCGAGATCGCCCGTAGGCATCAGCGGCTCACCGGCGCGCAGCACCGCGCCGAAGCGGACGCCGTCGCCGAGCTTGATCTCGCGAAGCGGTCGCTGCAGCACACCGGCCTTCTCCAGCACCTCGATCTCGATGATCTCGCCGGCACCGTTCTGGATCGCATGGACGCCGCGGATACGGCCGCGGCGCACGTGCTGCAGGATGCGGCTGACGGTGACGGCGCGGGGATTGACGGTCGCATCGATGTTCAAGGACCTGATCATGCCGGAATAGTTCGCCGAGTTGATGAGGCACAGGCTGGAGCGGCAGCCGAGCTGCTTGGCGAGCGCGGACGTCAGCAGATTGACCTGCTCGTCGTTCGTCACCGCGACGAGCGTGTCGGCGCTCGTGATGTCGGCCTCGCGCAGCACGTCCTCGCTCAGCGCGGAGCCGTGCAGGACGACGCTGCGCTTGAGTTTCTCGGCGATCTCGACGGCACGCTGGCGCGAGGCCTCGATGATCTTGACGCGGACGTTGGGTTGCAGCTCCTCCAGGGTCTCGGCGAGATAGAGGCCGATGTTGCCGCCGCCGGCAATGACGATGCGGCGGGCTTTCGCCTCCTCGTGGCCGAAGATCTGCAATGTGCGGGCGATCTGCGCCGTGGGCGCGATGATATAGGCCTCGTCGCCATCCAGGATACGATCGCGTCCGTGCGGGACGACGAGCTTGCCGCCGCGCATGATGGCGACCGTAACGGCCGGCAGGTCGGGGAACAGCTCTGAAAGCTGCAGGAGCGAGGTATCGAGGATCGGGCACTCCGGCCCGCAGTAGATGCCGGCCGCCGTCACGAGCCCGTCGGCGAAGGTCGCCGTCTCGAAGGCGCCCGGCAGCTCGAGCCGGTTCAGTACGGTCTTTCCGACCTCTATCTCGGGCGAGATGATGTGGTCGATGGCCATGCCCTCGCGGGCGAACAGGCCCGACCATTGCTCGGCGAGGTAGGCCTGCGAGCGCACACGCGCGATGCGCGTCGGCACGCCGAACAGGCGGTTGGCGACCTGGCAGGCCACCATGTTGACCTCGTCGTAGAGCGTGACGGCGATCAGCATGTCCGCATCGCGCGCGCCTGCGCGTTCCAACACGTCGGGCTGGGCGGCGTTGCCGTGCAGCGCGCGCACCTCGAGCACGTCGTTGGCGCGCTGCACGAGCGCTTCGGAGGAATCGATGATGGCGACGTCGTTACCTTCCGCCGACAGCCGCTCGGCGATGCCAGTCCCGACCTGGCCGGCGCCGCAGATGATGACTTTCATGACTGACGCCTAGCTCGTGAACTGCGACTGTGGGAGTAGGCAATTGCCGTTGGGCTGCCGGCGTTGCAATCCGCCGCAACCCTTTCCCGATTCCCTATTCCCTACTCGCCACTCCCTCAGGCAGGCCGCCCGTCACCATGGCGCTGCTCGGAGGAGACGCCGAGCGCCCTCAGCTTGCGATGCAGTGCGGAGCGCTCCATGCCGACGAACTCGGCGGTACGCGAGATGTTGCCGCCGAAGCGGTTGATCTGGGCGAGCAGGTACTCGCGCTCGAAGATCTCGCGCGCCTCACGCAGCGGCAGGCTCATCAGGTGCTCTGCCCCGCCGTTGACCGGCAGCGGCACGTTCGAGCCGATCTCCTCGGGCAGCATGTCGGCGGTGATCACCGCGCCGGGATCGCCGCCGACGAGGATGAGCAAGCGCTCAATGTTGTTCCTGAGCTCGCGCACGTTGCCCGGCCAGTCGTGGGCCTGCAGGACGGCGATGGCATCCTCGCCGATGCGGCGCGGGGATAGGCCGGACGCCTGGCTCAACTGGCCGACGAAAAAGGCGATGAGGTCGGGGATGTCGTCGCGCCGCTCGGCAAGGCTCGGCACGCGCAACGGCACCACGTTGAGGCGGTGATAGAGATCCTCGCGGAAGCGGCCCTCGCGCATCTCCGCCTCGAGCTCGCGGCTCGTCGAGGAGATGATGCGCACGTCAACGGCCACCTTATGGGAACCGCCGAGACGCTGGAACTTCTGCTCGACGAGGACGCGCAGCACCTTGCCCTGCGTCTCGATCGGCATGTCGGCGACCTCGTCGATGTAGAGGGTGCCGCCGTGCGCCTCCTCGAGCGCACCGACCTTGCGCGCGCCGCCCGTGCGGTCCTCGGTGCCGAACAGTTCCTCCTCGACGCGCTCGGGCGCCATGGCGGCGGCATTGAGCACGACGAAAGGTCCGTCCTTGCGCATCGACTTCTGGTGGATGACGCGGGCCGACAGCTCCTTGCCGGTCCCGGAGGCGCCACGGATGAGGATGCGGCTGTTGGTCGGCGCCAGGCGCTCGATCTGGTTCTTCAACTGGTTGATCGCCGCCGACTTGCCGACCATCTCGGCCGAGACGGTGGATCGCTCGCGCAATTCGCGCACCTCGCGCTTCAGGTTCGACGCCTCGAGCGCGCGCAGTGTGACGAGGATCAGGCGGTCGGCCTTGAACGGCTTCTCGATGTAGTCGTAAGCGCCGCGCTTGATGGCGGTGACGGCGGTCTCGATGTTGCCGTGGCCGGAGATGATGACGACGGGCAGCTCGGGGTAGGCCTTCTTGATGATCGACAGCACCTCGAGCCCGTCGAGGCGGCTGCCCTGGAGCCAGATGTCGAGGATGACGAGTTGCGGGCGGCGCTCCTCGATGGCGCGCAGGGCCTCGTCGCTGTCGCGGGCGAGCCGCGTCGCGTGACCCTCGTCCTCGAGAATGCCGCCGATGAGATCGCGGATGTCCGCCTCGTCATCAACGACCAGAATGTCTGCAGCCATGGAGGGCTCCTCGGGTGGTTCGGTGTCGCTTCATGCGGGGGGCGGGCCGGGCCAATTCAGCCGCGGACGACCTCCGGGGTGTCTGCGGATGACGCCGCCGCCGCGCCCGCCTTGTCGTCGGGCTTGCGCTGCGGCAGCGGCAGGGTGATGCGAATGAGCGCGCCAGCCGGGCTCGACGGCGTGCTGCCGGGAGCATCGGCGAGTGTCAGCGTGCCGCCGTGCTGCTCGGTGATCTTGTTGACCATGGCGAGCCCGAGGCCGGTGCCCTTGTGACCCTTCGTCGTGACGTAGGGCTCGAGCAGGCGTGCACGCTGCTGCTTGGGCAGGCCCGTGCCGTTGTCGATGACCTCGATGTGGACGCGGTCGGCTTCCGCGACGACGCGCGTCCGGATGCGCGGCTGCCAGTCGGCGGGCTTGGCGCCGCTCTCGGCGGCACTCTCGATCGCCTCGGTTGCGTTCTTCACCAGATTGGTGACGGCCTGCGAGATGAGGCGGCGGTCGATCAGCGCGCGCACCACGCGGGGGGGGATGTCGAGCTCGTAGACGATCTTGGGGTGCGCCTCGCGGAACAGGAGGACCGGCTCCTGCACGGCGTCGCGGACGTCGCCTTCGATCATCTCGGGCTTCGGCATGCGGGCGAAGGCGGCGAACTCGTCGACCATGCCTTTGATGTGGCCGGCCTGACGCTCGATCGTCTCGGTCAGCTTGTCGAACGTCTCGCGATCCTCGGTGATCACCTTGCCGTACTTGCGGCGCAGCCGCTCGGCTGAGAGTTGTATCGGCGTCAGCGGGTTCTTGATCTCGTGGGCGATGCGGCGGGCGACGTCGGCCCAGGCGCTGGTGCGCTGCGCGGTCACGAGTTCGGTGATGTCGTCGAAGGTGACGACGGAGCCGACGTCGGGATCGCCGGCATCCTCCTGCGTCACGCGAACGGCAAACGTGCGCTCGACGCCGCCGATCTCGATTTTCGCCTCCTCCTGCTGGCGCGGCTTGAGCGGCGTGCCGGAGGCGTTGGCGTGTATCTCGGCGAACGGCGGCAGGGCTTCGGCGAGCGGGCGGCCGACGAGGCTCGCCGGATCGACGCCGAGGAGCTGGCCCGCCGAGCGTGAGACGAGGGTAATGCGGCCTTGGCCGTCGAGGCCGATGACCCCGGCCGTCACGCCCGACAGCACGGCTTCCATGAAGCGGCGACGCGCCTCGACGAGCGCGCTTGCCGAGACGAGGTCGTCGCGCTGCTGCTTCAACTCGTGGGTCATGCGGTTGAACGTCTGCGACAGGCGCCGGAGGTCGCCTTCGCCGCGGCGTTCGGGCACCTCGACGTCGAGATTGCCGGTCGACACCTGCTGGGCGGCACCGATCAGCCGGCGGATCGGAGCGACGAAACGGCCGGCGAACCACATGCCGGCCCAGATGGCCGCAAGCAGCGCCGTCATGGCGATGGACGCGTACATCAGGGCATGCGCCCATTTGAGGCCGCCGCGCGCGCGCCTCAACGCGCTGTATTCGGTCGCATCCTGCTGGGTGCGTTGCAGGTGGCCGAGGACGACGGGACTGACGCCCCGGCTCACATAGATGAGCCTGTCGGGCACGCTCTCCAGCCGGGTGATGGCCGTGATGCGGTTGGCGCGCGTCGAGACCGACAGCGGCACCTGCCCGGCTTTCGCCTCGTCGAGCGCCTCGGTCGTCGGCGGGGCATAGCGCAGGCTGTCGTCCTCGATGCCGGTGACGACGACGCGCCCGGTGCCGTCGATGAGATAGGCGACCGGCAGGTCGCGCAGGCCGGCCTGGGAAAGGAGGAGCTGGCCCAGCGCCTTGGGGTCGGCGCGGATTGCATCGGGAGCGGCGTCGACGTCGCGGGCCATGTTCACGACATCGGTGCGGATGACCTGGCCATGCTCCTCGACGTAGGTGCGCGCGACGTCGGCGGAGCCTTCGATGATCGAGCGCACGCGCGTCGAGAACCAGCTATCGAGCGAGCGGGAAAAGCTGACGGTGGCGCTGAGCGCGAGCAGGATCGCGGGGATGGCGGCAATGATCGAGAACAGGAGGACGATGCGGATGTGCAGCCGAGCACCCGCCTCCTTGCCGCGCCAGGCCTTGACGAGGCCGCTGATCTGGCTCGCCACAATGGCGATCATGGCGGCGATGAGCAGGACGTTGACCGTCAGCACGATGACGACGACGTCATTGGTCGGAACGATCGGCGTCAGCCCGGTGAGGATGAGGAAGGTGAACAGCGCCGAGATGAGCGACAGGATCGCCGTGACGAGGCCGATGACGAACATGCGCCGGCTTGGATCGAGCAGCGGCGAGCGGCCATCGAGGAGGTCCTGGGGTGAGACCGGCTCGGGCGCCAGGAGCTGGGGCAGGCCGAGGCGCTGCGCCAGCCGCCCGGCGGCGGCGGAAGTGCGACCGGCGATGTCCTTCAGGTGGTCCAGCATCGCCGCGGGTCGCGTCCTCGAGAAGCCAATGACGGCGGGCGTGCGGACCGACAACATCGATCAGGCAAGCGCGCCACACTGACGCCGTCGGGGCACAACTAAGACCCCAACTGTGACATTCCTGCGACTTTTGTGTCGTAGGGGTGGAAAACCTGAGCCGGGGCAGCGGCGCACCGCGTCGGTCGCCCGAAACGCCGGTCAATCCGAAACCGTTGAATCCGGTGGAGTTGTGGCGGCCGCTGTTGGCTGAGCTCCTGCGCCGGGCCGCATCAGGGCTGCGGGGTGCGGAAGACGCGAATGTCCAGCAGCTTGATGCGCGAGCGCAGCGTGTTGCGGTTCAGTCCCAACAGTTCCGCGGCGCGGATCTGGTTGCCGCGGGTCGCCGCCAGCGCTGCCGAAAGGAGCGGCCGCTCCACCTCGCGGATGATGCGGTCGTAAAGGCCGGCCGGCGGCAACTCGTTGCCGAACTCGGAGAAATACTCCGACAGGTGGCGTTCGACCATCTCGCCGAGGCTGAGGCTGCCCGAGCCGGGATCGACCGGGGCGATGTGCTGGTTGCCGGCGAACTCGCCCTCGATGATGTCGGCGGTGAGCGTGTCCTGGGTGTGGAGCGCGACAAGGCGGCGGACGAAGTTCTCGAGTTCACGCACGTTGCCCGGCCAGTGATGCGACTTGAGCCGCTCGATGGCCGCCGTCTCGATGGCCCGCTGGCCCATGCCCTCTCGCGCGCACTGGCGAAGGAAGTGGCGCACGAGGTCGCCGATGTCCTCGAGCCGCTCGCGCAGTGGCGGCAGGCGCAGCGGCACGACGTTGAGACGGTAATAGAGATCCTCGCGGAACAGCCCCTGCTGGATCTGGGTCCTGAGGTCGCGGTGCGTGGCGGCGATGATGCGCACGTTGGTCTTGATCGGCGTGCGCCCGCCGACGGTCGTGTACTCGCCCTGCTGGAGCACGCGCAGAAGCCGCGTCTGGGCCTCGAGCGGCATGTCACCGATCTCGTCGAGAAACAGCGTCCCGCCTTCTGCCTGCTCGAAGCGGCCCTGGGTTCGGGTCTGGGCGCCGGTGAAGGCGCCCTTCTCATGGCCGAACAGCTCGCTCTCGATCAACTCGCGCGGGATGGCGGCCATGTTCAGGGCGACGAACGGGCCCTGACGCCGCTTGCCGTAGTCGTGCAGGACGCGGGCCACGAGTTCCTTGCCCGTGCCGCTCTCGCCGTTGATCATGACGGTGAGGTCGGACTGGGTCAGGCGGGCAAGGACGCGATAAATCTCCTGCATGGCCGACGAGCGGCCGATGAGCGGCAGCTCCTCGCCGTCCGCCTCGGGCAGAGGCCGGGCCGGCTTCTTGGCCGGCTCGTGCAAGGCCCGGCCGATGATGGCGACGACCTCGTTGAGATCGAACGGCTTGGGCAGGTACTCGAAGGCACCTTTCTCGGCGGCCGTCAGCGCGGTCATCAGCGTGTTCTGCGCGCTCATCACGATGATCGGCAGATCGGGACGCAGCTTCTTGATGCGCGGGATCAGATCGAAGGCGTTCTCGTCGGGCATGACGACGTCGGTGATGACCACGTCGCCCTCACCCTGGCTGACCCAGCGCCAAAGGGTGGCGGCGTTGCCCGTCGCGCGCGGCGCGTAGCCGGCACGGGCGAGCGCCTGGTTGAGCACGGTGCGGATGGCCGTGTCGTCGTCGGCGATGAGAATTGTCCCGCGTGCCATCGGTTGCCTCGCGTCTCAACGGGAAAGTCGGGGTGTGAAGACGTGATCCTCGTGCATGGGCAGGAGGATGCGGAAAATCGTGCGGCCGGGCTCGCTGTCGCACTCGATCACGCCGCCGTGGTCGCCGATGATCTTGGCAACGAGCGCGAGACCGAGGCCGGTGCCGTTGCGCTTCGTCGTGACGAACGGGTCGAACAGGTGGGGTTTCAGGTGGTCGGGAACGCCGGTGCCGTTGTCCTCGATCTGGATCATCAGCGGCAGTGCGATGCGCGCCTCCGAGCCCGGCACGGACAGGCGCACACCCGGCCGGAAGGCTGTCTGCAGAACGATGCGGCCGTGCTCTTGGCCGACCTCTTGGATGGCCTCGGCGGCATTCTTGATCAGATTGAGCAGGGCCTGCACGAGCTGATCGCGGCGCGCAGGCACCGGCGGCAGGGACGGATCGTAATCCTCGACGTAGCGAAGACCACGGCCGAAGCCCGATTCGGCGAGCCGGCGGACGTGGTCGAGCACGTCATGGATGTTGACCGGCTCCTTCGGGATCGGCCGCTCGTCGCCGAAGACCTCCATGCGGTCGACCAGATTGCGGATGCGATCGGTTTCCGCACAGATGAGCTGGGCGAGCGCACGGTCCTCGTCGGACAGGGCGGGTTCGAGGAGCTGGGCGGCGCCGCGGATGCCCGACAGCGGGTTCTTGATCTCGTGAGCGAGAACGGCGGCCATGCCCGAGACGGAACGGGCCGCCGCCCGATGTGTGAGCTGGCGCTCGATCATCTGCGCCATCGTGCGCTGCTGGAGCATGAGCACGATCCGGCCGGGCTGCTCGGGCAGCGGCCCGCCGTAGACGTCGACGAGCTTGGGCGAGGCAAAGCGCGGCGACATGATGTCGACGCCGTACTCATTGACCGTGGAGCCCGTGTCGCGGATCTGCGCGGCGAGCGCCAGCAGCGGGCAGCCGAAGGCCACGACATCGATGAGCCGGACGCGCCGCAGCATGGCGAGCGAGGTCGACAGGAACGCCTCGGCGGCGGCGTTCGCGTAGATGAAGCCGTCATCCTCGCCGAGCACGAGGATGGGATGGGGCAGCGCGCCGAGGAGAATATCGTGCTCGATGTGCCGGCGGTGCAGGGCGGGCGGCAAGGCCGGTGCGGGTGGCGTCGCCGCGGAGGCCTCGATCGTCGACGGTTCGGACACGCGATCCCGCCCCTTGCTGTCTGGTGCAGACGCGACAGGACCGCTTCTGCCGGGCGGCCGCCGGCTGGAGCCGCTGCCGGCGCCGGCTGGGGCCGCGTCGGGGCTTGCCCGCCCGTCCTCTGCGCCGGCGTACCGATCGGCAGGCAGCGAGCGCTCGTTGCGCGACTGCGACGGGCGAGCGGCGGTTGGCCGCGCGCCGGCCTGCCGGGCGGGAGCCGGCTTGCCGCGCTTGGCGTCCCCGCCCTTCGACCGGCCAGCGCTCATGCCGCGATCCCCCGTGCACCGAGCGCCTCGGCCTGCTGATAGAACTCGGCGAGTCCGGCGAGAACGGCGGACGGGCTCTCGCTCGTGCACAGCCGGCGCCGCCAGGCCCTTGCGACATCGGGTGGCACGCCGGTGCGCTCGATGTACCAGCCGATGTGCTTGCGCGCGTTGCGCAGACCGAGCCCCTCGCCGTAGAGCGCGAGCATGCGCGTGACGTGCTCAGACGCGATCGATGCCTGCCGTGCGAGAGGCGGGTCGCCCGGATCGATTCCCGTAGCAAGCGCGGTAGCGATGCGGCCGGGCAGCCAGAGTGCGCCATAGGCGCCGCGACCGACCATGACGCCGTCGGCTCCCGACAGCCGCAAGGCGCACCGCGCGTCCGCCGGATCGCAAATGTCGCCGTTGACGATGACCGGCACGCCGACGGCGGCCTTCACGTCGGCGACGCGAGCCCAGTCGGCGCGGCCCTTGAAAAACTGCTGGCGCGTGCGGCCATGCACGGTAACGAGGCGCACGCCGGCTGCCTCCGCCCGCCGCGCCAGTTCGGCGGCATTGTGGCAGGTGTCGTCCCAGCCGAGCCGCATCTTCAGCGTGACGGGGACGGCGACCGCACGAACCACCGCCTCGATCAGGCTCGTGGCGTGATCGAGGTCGCGCATGAGCGCGCTGCCGGAGAGCTTGCCCGTGACCTCCTTTGCGGGGCAGCCCATGTTGATATCGATGATGTCGGCCCCGTGCGCACACGCCGCGCGCGCGCCTTCGGCCATCCAGTGGGCCTGCCGGCCCGCAAGTTGTATGACGTGGGGGAAGATGTCGTCGCGGGCAGCGCGGCGCCGCACGTCGGGGCGCTCGCGCAGCAATTCCTCGCTGGCGATCATCTCGGAGACGACGAGGCCGGCGCCGAGACTGACAGCCATCTGACGGAAGGCAAGGTCCGTGACCCCGGACATCGGCGCCAGGGCAACCGGAGCCGTCAGTCGTGCAGACCCGATGCTCAGGCTGCCGGTCGTTGCGGGTGCCGGGATAGGGCCCGGGCGACTTTGCATCGATAAGTGCTCATTTTTTGTGCGCAGCGCATCAGTGCCGCTCTGTTGTGCAATCTATGGCTCGTCGCTGCATTTCGCAAGAGCGATACGGCCCCATGACGCCGCACGGGCAAGGGGAGGATCGGCTGGCGCTTCGAGGCAGTTGCGAGTAGCGGCCGATCGGGTGAAACAGGGTCCGGCGGCGGAGCGCGCGCCGGATCGTCGAGCAAAGGAGCCGGCGTGTGGAGATCGCAGCCCTCATCGTCGCGGCTGGCCGCGGCACGCGAGCGACAGGTGGCGAAGGGGATGGCCCGCGCGCCCCCAAGCAGTACGCCGAGATCGGCCGGCGCAGCGTGCTGCACCATGCGGTCGAGGCCTTCGCCGGCAGCGAGGCCATCCACAGCATACTCGTCGTCATTCACGCAGACGATGACGAGGCCTACAGCAACGCCATCCGGCACCTGTCGCCGGCCGCCCGTGGCAAGCTTCGCGAACCCGTGGCCGGCGGGGCGACGCGGCAGGCTTCCGTGCTGGCGGGCCTCGAAGGGCTGCAGCGCCTCGCTGCCCCTGCCGGCGTGCTGATCCACGATGCGGCACGCCCCTGGGTCAACACCGATGTCATCGCCCGCGTGGCTGCCGCCGTCGTGCGCGGCACCGGGGCCGTCGCAGCGCTGCCCGTTGCCGATACGCTGAAGAAAGAGGGCGCGGACGGCACCATCGAGGCGACGGTCGAACGGCAGGGACTGTGGCGAGCGCAGACGCCGCAGGGCTTTCCCTTTCCAGCGATACTGGCGGCGCACCGGCGCGCGGCATCTGCCGGCCGCACGGACTTCACCGACGACGCGGCCATCGCCGAATGGGCTGGCTTGCCGGTTCGGCTCGTTGCAGGTGCGGCGCGCAACGACAAGATCACGACAGCGGAGGACCTCGCCATGGCCCGATTGCAGTTCGGCGCGCAAGGGCCAGCCATGGTGCCGCTCAGCGGCATCGGCTTTGACGTGCATCGGCTGACCGAGGGCGATCACGTCTGGCTGTGTGGCGTGAAGATCGCCCACACGCATGGACTTCTCGGCCACTCGGATGCCGACGTCGGCCTGCACGCCCTGACGGATGCCATACTGGGCGCGATCGGCGACGGCGACATCGGTCAACATTTTCCGCCGAGCGATCCCAAGTGGAAGGGCGCTGCGAGCGTGCGCTTCCTCGCGGATGCAGCGCGCCGTGTGGAGGCACGCGGCGGACGCATCGTCAACGTCGACGTGATGCTCATGTGCGAGGCGCCGAAGGTGGGGCCACACCGCGAGGCCATGCGTGCCGTCATCGCCGAGACGCTCGGGCTCGGCATGGCGCGGGTCGGAGTCAAAGCGACGACGACCGAAGGGCTCGGATTCACCGGGCGCCGCGAGGGCATCGCGGCACTGGCAACCGTCTCGTTGCTTATGCCGGAATAGCACACGGGTTGGCTCGCCAAGTCGGGGGGGCGTTCAGGGCCTGATGGGGGATCGTGCGTCGCCACCGTCGTCACCGCACAAGTTGCACGGTCGGCCGTCCGGTCGATTTGTTGACCCAGGGGCGGGAATCACAGAACCCTCAGGCGGGGGTTTAGTCGGACCGCGTGGGTTGCAATCGGGGGACCATGGGCAATGACCATGATGGTGCAGACCGTCGAACGGGCGCCGGGCGAGGCTGCCGGCATTCGAGACATCGCGGAAACGACCGCTGCCGGGTGCCTTGCGACGCGCGTGAGGCAGCTCTCGCGCATCGTGACGCGGGTCTACGATGACGCCATGCGCCCGCTCGGTATTACGGCCAGCCAGTATACGCTTCTCGCGCAGCTCGCCTCGCGAGACGGGATCACAGCCGTGGAGATCGGCGGCGATCTCGACATCGAAAAATCGACCCTGTCCCGCAACCTGAAGCGCCTACTGGCGCTCGGCCATATCGTCATGGACCCGCCGGCAGGTCGGCGCGGGCGGGGTCTCCATCTGACGCCCAAGGGTCAGGCTGTGCTGCGCGACGCCTACCCGATCTGGAGCGATGCGCAAAAGCGGACGATTGCCGTCATGGGCCCTGCGACACGCGCCACGCTCGATGCTCTGCTGATCGATGCCGAGAAGTTGGTTGCGGCCTGACGGCGCCGGGTGCGCCGAGCCGCCCTGTGTGCGCTCGACTGTGCTAGCCTCCCAGACGGACCGGACGTCGGCTTGGTCCGTTTTGCGTTGGGAGGAACTCGGATTTGACGGACGCCGCCGCTGATCGTCTGGCTGCCCGGATCGTCGCTACCCTGCGCGGGCGGGGCCAGCACATCACGACGGCGGAGAGTTGTACCGGCGGCCTCGTCGCCGGCGCACTCACGGGCGTTGCAGGCGCTTCCGAGGTTTTCGAGCGCGGCTTCGTGACGTACTCCAACGCGGCGAAAATCGATCTGCTGGCCGTTGAGGCAAGCCTTATCACCGCCCATGGGGCCGTCAGCGCCGAGGTCGCAGCCGCCATGGCAGAGGGTGCCCGCCGAGCTGCGTCGGCCGACGTCGCGCTTGCGGTAACGGGTATCGCAGGGCCCGGTGGCGGATCGGCGGAAAAGCCGGTCGGGCTCGTCTTCATGGCCGTCGCCGGCAGGGGGCGCGCGCCCGCCGTCGAGGAGCACCGCTTCGGTGACATCGGGCGCGAGGCGGTGAGGGCAGCCAGCGTTGCTGCTGGCCTCGCGCTCGTCCTGCGGACGCTGGAGTTGCCGTCATGAGCGGAGCGCGGCCAGCGGCGCGCGGGCGCGCCTTGGGTGCCGCGGCGGTGGGGATTTGTCTTTGCTGGTTGGCCGGTGCGGCGGGTGCGCTTGCCCAGTCCGCTGCGCCTGATCCCTCCGCTCGGCCTGCCGACGAGCATCACCTGACGGCCCGTGAAGTCACGCAGGCGCTGTTCACAGCCCGTCCCGGCGCGGCGATCGACCTGTCCGCGCGCAGCCTGACGCGGCTCGATCTCGCCCGCCTCGACTTCAAGCAGGCCCGGCTCGCGGGTGCCGACCTGTTCGGCACGGATCTGACCGGCTCTGATCTCAGTGGCAGCGACCTCAGCCATGCCCGCCTCGACCGGACGGTGCTGATCGGCACGCGCTTCTCGCGCGCCAACCTCGAGCGGGCCACGCTCCTCAGGCCAGCGACGTCGGCCGGGTTGCAGCCGCTCGCGACCGAGGCTCTCCAGTTCGATGGGGCTAATCTGCGCTCGGCCCGGCTGTTCGGGCGCTTCATGCGGGCAAACTTCCGCGATGCGGATCTGACGGGCGCGACGCTGGCACCGTTCGGGCGCACGGGCTTCATCGAGCACATCTGGAGGAGCGAGCTCGTCAGCGCCGACTTCACCCGCGCGCGGCTGGCGCGCGCCAATCTCGACAAGTCGCTACTGGCTTTCGCGCGGCTGCACTCGGCGGACCTGTCGGGTTCGAGCCTGCGGGAGGCCGATCTCACAGGCGCGGACCTGACGGATGCCGATTTCACCAACGCCGATCTGACGGGAGCGATCCTGCGCGATGCGGTCATCATCGGCGCGCGCTTTACAGGCGCCAAAGGTATCGAGCCTGCCACCGGCCGCGACACGGCTGCGCCGGCACCCCTGCCGGCCGGCGGGGATCAGCCGGGCGCCGTCGAGACGGGGGGCGAACGTCCGTAGATGGCCTCGGCACGGGCTTCAAAGGCGGCGGCGAATTTGCGGAAGGCCTTGTCGAACACCGCACCCATGACGAGGGCGAGCATGGCAGAGCGGAATTCATAGTCGATGTAGAAGTCGATCTCCGACCCGCCCGGTGCCGGCAGGAAGCGCCAGCGGTTCTCCAGCCGGCGGAATGGGCCATCGACGTACTCGACCAGGATGCGATCGCCCGCTGTGTCGAGCGTGACGCGGGTGGCGAAGGTCTCGCGGATCGCCTTGTAGCCGATACCCATGCGCGCGATGAGCACCTGACGCTCGCCCTCCTGGCGCCGCTCGGTGACGACGAGGCTCTCGCACAGCGGCACGAATTCGGGATAGCGCTCGACGTCGGCGACGAGGTCGAACATCTGTTGCGGCGAGAAGCGCAGGCGGCGCCGGTTCGAAAAGCTGGGCATCAGGCAGCCCCGGCCTCGGCCGACAGCCGCGCGGCGCGCGCGGTCTTGAGGCGGGCGAAGTCCTCGCCGGCATGATGGCTGGAGCGGGTGAGCGGGCTTGCCGAGACGAGAAGGAAGCCTTTGGCGCGGGCGATCTGCTCGTAAGCGGCGAACTCTTCGGGCGTCACCCAGCGCGCGACCGCGGCGTGCTTGCGGGTCGGTTGCAGATACTGGCCGATGGTCAGCACATCGACATCGGCCGAGCGCAGATCGTCCATCAGTTGCAGAACCGCGTCGCGATCCTCGCCGAGGCCGACCATGATGCCCGATTTGGTCACCATCGACGGATCGAGTTCCTTGACGCGCTGCAAGAGGCGCAGCGAGTGGAAGTAGCGGGCGCCCGGCCGAATGCGCAGATAGAGGCCGGCCACCGTCTCGAGATTATGATTGAAGACGTCGGGCCGGGCCGCGACGACGACCTCGAGCGCGCCGGGCTTGCGCAGGAAATCGGGCGTCAAGACCTCGATCGTCGTCGCCGGCGACTGGGCGCGGATGGCGGTGATGACGGCGGCGAAGTGGGCAGCGCCGCCGTCGGCGAGATCGTCGCGATCGACGGAGGTGACGACGACATGAGAAAGGCCCAGGCGGGCCACCGCCTCGGCCAGACGCTGCGGCTCGCCCGCGTCGACGGCCTCGGGCAAACCGGTCTTGACGTTGCAGAAGGCGCAGGCCCGGGTGCAGGTGTCGCCCAGGATCATCATGGTGGCGTGCTTCTTGTCCCAGCATTCGCCGATGTTGGGACAGCGTGCCTCCTCGCAGACGGTCGTCAGCTTGTGCGCGCGGACGATGTCGCGCGTTTCGGCGTAGCCGGGCGAAGCGGGCGCTCGAACGCGCAGCCAGGCGGGCTTATCGAGCTTTGGGGTGTCGGCGCGGTGCTGCTTCTCGGGATGGCGCGGACGCTCGGGCGCCGCACCGGCGTGCGCCGCAACTTCCGTCGTGTCGAGCACCTTGACCATGACGATCCTGATTTCGCCGCGCACCTTCCCTATACGTGGCTGGCCGGGGCCGGCGATCAAGAGCCGATTTGGTCGCGTCCGCCCTCTCGCGCGAGCGCCCCTGCAGGGCCGGTCAGCGCCGCGCCGTGCCGTCAGCGGGCGATGATGCGCGCAATGATGACGACGATGATGGCGCCGATCGTCGAGACCAGGATCTGCGTGCCGAAGGGAATGGCGTTCGTCACGTCGGTCACGGCTGCGGGCA
The DNA here is from genome assembly GCA_033764645.1 of Hyphomicrobiaceae bacterium. GTDB lineage: Bacteria > Pseudomonadota > Alphaproteobacteria > Rhizobiales > Hyphomicrobiaceae > Filomicrobium. Next base: position 5,241 of record JANRIT010000053.1, on the reverse strand, counting down.
GGTTGAGCAGGCCCATCTGAACGAGGGCGCCGCCGAGCAGAGCGCCGATGATCCCGACGATCAGATTGCGAATGAGACCGCCCCCGCCGAGCAGCAGGCCGGCGAGCCAGCCCGCGATGAGGCCGTTGATGATCATGATGACGAACGGATTTTGCAGGTAGGCGAGGGCCTGATCCATGGCGCGGGTCTCCAGTGGCGGGGTCAGAGCTATATCAGCCTTCGAGCGAGAAGGCTGCGCCGTCAGAGGCACATACGGGCGGGAGGCGGCGGTCAGCCGTCAGTCGCACGCGTCACCTGTGACCCGTCAGCCGATGAGCCGGGCGACCAGGACGACGACGATCGCGCCGATGGTGGCGGTAACGATCTGGCGCAACAGCGCGTTGCCGATGCCGAGGCGGACGTTCAGGGCGTCGAGGAGGTAGCCGCCGACGAACGCCCCGATGACGCCGGACAGCACGTACTGGATGAGCCCGCCGCCCCCCACGACAATGGATGCGAGCCAGCCCGCGACGAGACCCATCAGGAGGAAGACGACAACCTGCTGTGTTCTGGCGTCCACGGCGTTCAGCGCTCTCGATGGCTGGGCGATCGAACCCTGGGCAAAGCTCGGAAGGGCGGAGCGGCAGAGATGGGCCGCGCCGTGCCGCGTCACGCGTGGCAGCGCGCGCCGAGGTACTGGTTCAACAGATCGTTGTAGCGCTGGGCGACCGCGCGATCGGGCTCCGACATGCGCCGGCCGGCGTTGAGGGCCTCGACCTTGGACTGCACGCCGCGCGCATCGAGCCGGCTCAACTCGGCACGGATCGAGCCGCAAGTCGATCCCGGCGGGAGCGCCTGCGCGGTCGGCCCGCTGCTCGAGTTGTTGGCGCAGCCCGCAACGAGGCCGGCCAGCAGTGCAGCGGCGGCGACAGAGACGAATTTTGCTTTGGCGATCGGCACGATAGCAGACATCCTTCGAGAGGCGTCGATCCAGAGACAGCGTTTCACCATACCTCGCACCGCGATGCAACAATGCCCGGCCGGACTGTTGCTGTTCGGCAGCGCACAAAGCCTTCGTTGCGGCTCAGGCTCAGATCGCGTTGTCGCGCCTCCCAGCAACTGCGGCGGGGGGTCGGGTCGCATCAGGGCAATGGCCATCCTGGGATGGCCATTGGCGCCGGCCGAGTGCGGCGAGCGTCGCGCTGTTCGATCACGGCTCGGTCGGAGCCGGCGCGGGGGTTCCGGGCGACGGCTTCGGCGCGGCGGCGACCGTGGTGGGGGCGCCGGCGCCTGCCGGCGGGGCTGCGCCGACCGGGGAAGCCGTGGCTGCCGCGGCGGCCGCGGCTGGCCGGGCAGCAGCCGGCGAGGCGAGCGTCGAGCACTTGCTCTGGAACTCGGCATTGGCCTTGTCGAGATCGGTCATGCGGGCCAGCGACTCGCGCTTGACGCTCACCGTTTTCGTCTTGCCGGTGGCGACCTCCTGGAGGCGAGCCGGCGTGCCTTCCTTCCGCAGTTCCTCGATGCGCGCCATCAGAGCGACGCAGGCGGGATCGACGCGAGGGGTTTCAGCAGCCGTCGAGGAGAGAGAGCCGGTCGTCAGCGCGAGACTGCCGTCGTTCGCGCAACCGCCGGCCAGCGCGGCGGCAAGGATCAGCGCGGCAGCCGCTGGGGTTCGCAGGGTCATAGCACACTCCGAGTTGGAACGTTTCGAGTCGGTGACGCCGCACAGTCTCGTTCGGTGAAGCACGCCGTTGCCTCATGCCGCAAGGCTGCGCCCAGCTTTGTGGCGGTCCTTGGTCGGGAGGAAGTGGCAGAGGTGTGGAAAGGGACCGAGCGTGCCCGTTGGGCAACATGACGCGATTGTGGGCAAAGCACTCTCGTCAGTCTTCTGCGCAATTGCCTGTGGCTCAGGCGCGCCGACTCAGGTGCCTTTCGAGTTGCATGACGAATGCTGCCAACGCCGCTTCGGCAGCTTCGGGGACCACCATGCGAGCGTCGATGACGAGACTGACATGGAGGCGCTCGTGCGTGTCTGTGCCGGCGATGATGGGCGTCACGGCGAGGGCGCTCGCCATGCCGTCGTAGAGATCCAGGCGGCAGGCGGCGTTCGTCGGTCGCTCTGCGACATAGACCAGCGAGCGCGGTGCGACGGAGGCATCGCCTGCTTCACCGGCCGGATACATGGTGACGGCGGGGCCGCCCGGACCGCCGGTCAGCAGGGCGAGCGCCGCGCCAGCCGCATGCTCGGCGCGGCCGTTTCCGCCGAGTGGCACGATGCCCATCAGTTCGGGGTGAGCGAGGAGAGCGTCGCGCCAGACCGCGATGACTGATTGAACCAGGGTCCCGCCGGCAGCCGCCTGCGCGAGGTCTCCCGCGGACAGGGCGACGAGCCTCGACCATTCGAGGCGCACCGGAAATGCCAGCTCGGAGGCGGGTATGGTCGTGCCGAGACCGAGGTGCCGGCTCACCCGCGACGCGCCGGCCGAGACGATGTCGCGGGCCAGAACGCGCCCGCCAGGTCCGCTCCCGACGATCCCGTCAATATCGACGCCCAGGTCATCGGCCATGCGCCGGGCGCGCGGCGTCAGCCGTTCGGCGGGGGCAAGCACAGGCTCGGCCGTCCCCCGCGACCGGACAGGGTTCGCGGCGTCGGGCGCGCCCGCCGACAGCGGGCGGATGACGGCGATCGGCGTGCCGACGAGCAGGTCGAGTGCCCCCTCGGCGACGAGCAGGCGCACGACGACACCAGGCTGGCCCACGCGCACGCTGAAGACCTGCCCACCGGCCTCGATCTCGGCGACCTCGCTGCCGGCAAACAGGGTATCGCCCGGCAGGACGAGCCAGGCGACGAGATCGGCGCGTGTGCCGCGTCCGGCTATCTCGGGCAGTCGCAGGACGAAGGCGCTGCCGGTATCGCTGTCAGCGTGGCGCATCCTTGGGCCAGGAATAGATGAACGTCAGATAGAACAGGGCGACATAGACGGCGCCCGCGACCAGCCAGCCGATCGCGACACCGAGTTCCTGCTGAGCGAGGCCGAAGACGCGGACGTCGGTCAGCGGCAGGGGATTGCGCAGATCGACGACGTCGATCGTTCGCTTCGGCAGCCTCTCCCAGGCGGTCAGGAAGCCTTCCTGCATCGTCTGCACGACGAGGGCCGTCCCGCCGAGGAAGACGAGGCCGACCGAGAGCAGCGAGAAGGCGAGCAGCCGCAGCAGGAAGGGCGCCTGCGCGAGGAACAGGTAGAGGGCGACGACGTAGCCGGAGACGATGGCGAAGAACATCGAGAAGATGTCGATGACGAGGCTGATCGCCTCGTAAAGTCCGGCGATGACCTCAGTTTCCGACATGCATGCTTTCCCCCAAACGTTCCCCGCCGACGGAGGCCGCCCGAAGCCCCGCCGGAACCTCATCCGACCGGCGTGCTGCCGGCAGGCTCAGTGCTCGGTACGGCCCTTGATGCGTCCCGACAGGGCCGCCTGGTTTTCCTTGAGGTTGCTGTCGAAGGCCTCGCCCATGCGTTTCAGCGCCTCCGCACGCGGCAACTGCCCGTCGAGCTCGACGGCGTGGGCAACATGATGGGCGATGTCCGACAGGAGCCGGCCCCATTCGGCGACGTCATGCTGGAAGGTATGCGCTTCGAAGGTCACCTGCAGCGCTCCATCGGCCACCCAGGCGCGCAGGATCTCGGTCGCGCTCGCGGCACCGGCGATGCCCTCGGGCGGATCGAGTTCGAGCGGGGGATGCTCGGGGCCGTCCTCTTCGTCGCTCATGCCGTTCCTTCGCCTCGGGTTTTTCATCGCCTCCCGGGAGTCAACGGTAGCAGACGCGGCGCACCGCGGCGATGATCTTGCCGACGCCTTCCTCCGCCGACCTCCCGGCGGCAAGGCCGACCACCAGCGGCGGAGCGTCGAGATCGTCGAAGGCGCGACTGGCAATCTCCGACGCGAGCACGGCCGCCAGCGGGCCCATGACGTCGGGGCTGTCGACGCAGACGAGGCGGCCTGAACGGCTCACCGACGTACACACGAGTTCGAGCGAGGGCACGGTGATCAGGTCGATCTCGATGACGTCGACCTCGATGCCATGATCGGCGGCAAGATCGTCGGCGGCCGCGAGCGCGTGGGGGGCTGCCCCCGGCAATGCGACGAGCGAGGCACCGTTCCCCCAACGCAAGAGACGGGCGCCGGCATGAAACGACTGGGGCTCCGCCGCTGCGAGTGGCAGGGATAGAACCGCGACCGGCGGCAGCGCCACGGGCCCGGACCCGGGCGCGTCCCTGGGCTCGTCACGCGGCAGCAGGGGAGCGCTGGCGTCGGGATCGTATCGCATGCCGCCATCGGCGCCGGCCGCAGATGACGGAGCGGCTACTGGCATGATGATGCGGGCGATCGGCGTGCCGACGCCGATGCCGTCTTCACCCGCCGGCACCAGCACCTGACCGAGGATGCCATCCTCGCCGGCTTCGAGTTCGATGACGCCGGCGGCGCAGGCGATCTCGGCGAGGACGGTGCCGGGCACCACCGCGTCGCCCTCGGCGAGGCGCCACGCCAGGATAGCGCCGGCAGGCGCCGCATCCGGCAGATCGGGCATCAGGATGAGTTTCGCCATGACCGCGCTGTTCCGCCCTCGACCGTCCACGGCCGGACGGTAGCCGAGCCGCGCGCCGTGGGCCACCTGGATGATGGGCGCGGAAGCGGGCGGAGCCTTGCGAGGGGCTATCGCGCAACGAGCAGACGATCGCCGGGTCGCGCGTAGCCCAAAAGATCGCGCGCGACCTCCTCGACGAGGTCGGGATCGGGCGGCTCGCGGCGCAGGAGGGCGACGTCGGTTGCCAGCCGCGACCGTTCGGCCTCGAGGCCCCTGATCACGAACTCGGCGGATGTCGCCTGGTTGATCAGTCTGGAGCGGGCCTCGAGGCCGTGACGGCCGTGGAGCGCGTGATGGGCGAAGTAGGTGGAGGTGCCGAGGCAGGCAAGCACGACCAGAGCCTGCCACCGGCGCGACCGAACCTCTGTGTGTGGAGAACGCAGCACGTGTTCGAACTCGGCGTCTACGCTCGACAGGATCAGAGCTGGAACTCTTGGAAGTTAGCCGCGGCGTGGTTAAGGTCCGATGAACGCGCGGGCGATTTCGCTGCAGGCGTCACCCTTGCAACGCGAACGGATCGTCTGCTTGCATTACAGAGCGAAATCGCTTGCGCGCAGAGTCTCGACGCCGAGGACGAGGATCTCGAGGTCGGGGCGGCCGTCGCCGTTGGTGTC
>JANRIT010000050.1:0-44333 GCA_033764645.1 Hyphomicrobiaceae bacterium | reverse complement strand
GGCCCGTGCTTGGCGCGCTTGACGATCCAGTACCACCAGGCGCCGAGCCCGCTCTCGGCCGAATTGAAGGCGATGATGCGGTCGCCGAACTTGTCGCCGAGGAAGCCGGCCGGATCGAGCCCCGGCCACTCGCGCACATAGCGCGGCATCTGCGCCAGCGTGGCTCCACCCGGGATCGTCAGCGCGTTGAAATTGCACGTCCGCTCGCTCTTCGGCGGACGTTGCGCTGCCCCCGTACCGACGGGCTTCTCGCCGGGCTTGAGAGCGAACGGGCAGCCGCCGGCGACCCCCCCGCTGCTTGCCGGCGCTGGCGATCCTGCGCCCACTGATGGCTGGCCGGCTACTGGCGGCGTCGCGCCGGGCGCCGGCAGCGCGACGGGCGCTCCCGGCGCAGCCGGCGGCGCTGCGTCGATTTTGGTGAAGGCGAGACTCTCCGGAACTTTCACCGAGCTGCAGTCGCGGCTCTGGAAGCTGTCACGGAATCCGGAGACTTCGATGCGCCCGCCGTCGGCGCCGAGGGTCCCGGCCACAGGGTAGCGGCGGTCGCCGCACGCGAGGCTGTAGTGGAGCGCGGTGCCCGACCACTGGCCCTCGGTGGCCCTCGCCACGACCAGCACGGGATCGCGTGTCGCCGACGTCCTGACGCTGGCTTTCGGCTTGAAGTAGACGAGCGCGCGCGATTGTCCTTCGCTCGCGAGCCCGATCACCGAGCCGTTATGGCACCACAGGCTGTCGAACTTGTACGTGGCTTCCGTGCCGATCGGGGGCTCGGCGAGCGCCGCCTCACATGGCCGTGAAGTCGTCGCCGGCGGCGGCACCACGGGCGGCTTTGCTGGATCTATCGCGGGTGGCGCCGAGCCGGGCGTCCGCTCGAACTTCGCATCGTAGGCGAGGTTTCCGGCATCATCGACCGTGTAGGGATTGCCGAGTGCGCGCTGATAAGCGGCGATCATCGACGGCAGCGGATCGAACACCCGGTATGTGCCGCGATCCTTGAAGCGTCCTTCGATATGAAGGTGCAGCGAGGTGCCCTTGCCGCCCCAGTTGCGCCAGACCTTGCCGATCGGATCGCCCTTCTTGACGACGTCGCCCTTCTTCAGGCCGCGATCGCGCGACAGATGCAGATAGCTCCAGACGAAGCGGTCGCTTTCGAGCTTGATGATGTGGTCGCTCGACAGCCCCGAAATGGTGCCGTCCTCGACGGCCGCGGCATCGTAGGTCGGCCGGCTCGTCGGTTTGGGCGGCCGGCAGTCCTGGCCCATGTGCTCCTGGTACTGCGTGCCGCAGGCGAGGTCGCCGGAGCGCCCGCGCTTCTCGCAGAAATTGCTCGTCCACGGAAAGTAGAAGTTCTCCGGGCTGTCGACGCCGACCTTGGGAACGTCCGGGCCCTTCGGCGTGCCGCCACCGCCCAGATTGTAATACTGCGTGTTGCAGTACATGTGCTCGCCCTTCTTGGGGTCGATTGCCATCGGCAGTCCGATATCGGGCGCGGCGACGAAGCGGGCGAGGGGATAGGGCTTGCGGCCCCCGCGCGGGGGAATGTGCGTGCCGAGCTGGTAATAGGAGAAGTCCGTCGGGCTCGTCCTCAATTTCCAGAACTCGTCCTCGGCGCTGGCCGGGGCGGCGGACAGACACGAGGCGGCGAAGAGGCCCGCGCCCAGAACGGTGCACCGGCGCGGGGGACGCAACGACCACTGCAACGACATGGGCGATCACCAGGACTGGAGTTGCGGACGATGAAACTGCGGTCTTGGGCTGCTCAGTCTCCTGTGCGCACGAGCACGGCCGCGGCGACGAGCTGATCGAGCAGGCTGTCGTCGCAGCGCGGATCGGTCGTGAGTTCGCACACCACGGTGAGCAGGCACGGCCGGCCCGCGCTCGTGAAATTGCGCGTCTTGATGATGGCGTCTTCCTCGTTGGCATGCTCGGCGGGATCGGGCGGCGGCTCGGCCGGTGATTCAGGCGCTGCGGGCGCGGCACCCGGACGACCGCGCGCACGCTCCGCCTCGATCTCGGCCTCCAGGGCCGCCTCGCGGGCTCGCGCATCCTGCGCCGCGAACTGCGCGCTGACCGCCTCGTCGTAGGCCCAGTGGCATTGCAGGGTCGCATTGAGCCCGGGATAGATCGTCTCGAACGACTGCGCGTCGAGCGCCGCCCCGTCGTAGCTGGTGTTCTTCTCGAGGTCGCGCACGAGCGAGCGGGAGGTGGCGTTGCGCGCCCGCCCGAACGCTCGCTGCGCGGCTGCTTCGCTCAATTGCTCGACGTCGATGGCGACGAGGAAGCGGCGCTCGGCTTCCGAGGCGTCGCGGCTGCGGCTGCGCTCGCTGATCGACCGGTAGGCGTGGCGCGCACGGCCGGAGCGGACCGCCTCGACCTCGGGTGTCTCGTCGAGCGCGATGGGCTCGCGCGCGCCCGGCTCGATGAGCGGAATGCCGGTGCGCGGCTCTTCCTGTGCGGCAAGCCCGCACGAGGCGCCCTCGAACGCAAGCACAAGCGCGAGAGCGCAACAGATGCGCGGAACTCCGGCCAGCAGTTTCGGCATGTCACTCGCCTCCGGTCCACCGCGGTTGCCTCGGGAAGCACCCGCACCATGCCCACAGCACCCGCGCACGCCACCCTCGTGCCGGCCCTTCACGTCTCCCGTGTCAGAAGGGTCTTGGCGTCCTCAGCGGTGATCGCCACCCAGGCCTCCGTATCCGTCGCGAGCGCCCGGTGTGCTGCCTTCACGAAACGCTCGATGGCGGCGTGCGCTGCCGGCCCGCCGGCCTCCGCCGCATCGCGTGCCGCACCGCCTCCCTCGCGCACGATCGCTTCGAGATTGCTCTTGGTGACCGTATAGAGCCGCGCGACTTGCCCGCTGTTGACGATCTGGCTTTCCGCATAGAGCACGCCGTTGATCAGGATCGTAATGATCACCAGGAACAGCATGATCTTGGCCCAGTTTTGCTCGGGCAGGCGCTGCGCGAACTGCGTCGTCGACTGCCACAGCGGCATCATCGGCGCTTGCTCGGCCGATGGCGCGAGGGCGACGGCGACGATGCCGAGGAACATGACGAAGGACAGGCTGAAGACCACAGCCGGAAACATCAGCGCGCGATTGCGCCGGCGCATATGCTCTGGAATTCGCTTGGCGAAGAAATTCAATTGGTGCGCGACCTGCCGGCGCTCGAAATAGGCGAGCTGCAGGGCTGCTGCCGGGAGTTCGCCGGCCTGCGGTGTTGCAGTGGCTGTCGTGATATGCTCGAAGAGCTTTTTTCTCGACGCTTCGGCGAAGCCGCGCGCCCTGATCCATTCCCGCTGCCAATGCGTCAGCGGCAGGAAAGTCGCAAGGCCGGCGGCGAACAGCGCGATGATGAAGATCACCAGGATGACATAGAACTCGCCCTTGCCGCTGGTCGGGAAGAAGTACCAGGAGCGCGGCAGGAAGATCGCCGTGAAGGCGGCGATGCCCAGCGCGAGAGCGTTGGCCCAGACGATGGCCCGGAAGCGCCAGCGGTACTTGTCCCGGTTGACGAGCGCGCGCGCGTTCTCGGCCGTATAGCGGTCGAACAGGTCGAGCGTCGCGGTGGCTTGCAGCACGCGCGTGAGCGGGCCGGCTTCGCTGGGAAGCGCTTTGGCATCGGCCCGGAGATCGAGGCTCGAGCCGGGGTCGGTCGGTCTGTCGTCGAAGGGACGGGCCTGCTGCAGGAGCGCGATCGCTTCGATCGCCTGCCGCATCGTCGGGCCCTCGCCGGGGCGCGGTTGGCTCGGCACGATTGCGCCCGCCGGTGCCTTCGATCCCCCGACGCTCATCTCGACGCTCCCCACCGCGCGATACCGCCGCGCCACTCTTATTCGTCCGCCATCCTACCGTTAATTGACGCCGTTTCCAGCCTGTGCGAGCTTTGTTTGGCGATGGCGTGGCAAGATGGAAATAGCCGAGCATCCTCATCGCCTTCGCATTTCTGTCATCGGCAATCGGCAAATGGTTGAGGCATGCGGACGTTCTCGATTTTCGCGCTCGTCCTGACCTGCCTCGTCGCCGGGCTCGGCTCGGTTTGGCAGCCGACACCCGCCGCGTCTGCCGAGCGCCGCCGGCTCGGGTTCATCGTCGGCATCAACGACTATCGCGAGACAGCGGTGCGCGATCTCGCGCGCGCTGCCAACGACGCCCGTGACCTGTCCGAGCGTCTCGCCGCACACGGCTTCGACGTGACCTGCGCCGATCAGCCGGCCGGTGGCGAGCGCCACGCCCTCTGTCTGCCCAAGGCGCTGCTCGACGAGGATCGGGCGGCGCGCGCTGAGGACGGGCGCGGCGCCGATCTCGACATAGATCGCGTGGAAAGCCTCTGGCTGCGCTTCGTGGCGAGCCTGCAACCGGGCGATTTCGCCCTGTTCGCTTTCGCCGGCCACGGACTCGAATACAGCGGCGTCAACTATCTGTTGACAGACAATTTCCGCCCGCTGCCGGTCAACGCCAGCGCGCAGGCGATCGAGCGCTCACTGTTCGGGTCTTCCCTGTCGCTCGACACCATGATGGCGCTGCTGCGCAAGCGCCTCGACAAGCTCCGCGAGGATGGCGAGACGCCGCCCGACGTGGTGTTCGTTATCGACGCCTGCCGCGAGACGCTCGACCCCGCGCAGGATCGAACCCGCTTCATGGGCGTGCCGCGCACCGGTCTGACGGCGATTGTGCCGCCCGGCGGCGTGTTCGTCTTCTTTTCCGCCGGTACCGGCCAGCGCGCCCTCGACAGCCGTGGCGACAGCGACCCCGACAGGCGCAACTCCGTTTACATGCGCCACCTGCGCAAGCTGTTCGAGCGCTCCGACCGCGACCTCGCCGATATCGCCAAGGACGTCCGCTTTCGCGTTTACAAGGACGCGCTCCCCGACACTCAGACGCCAGCCTATTACGACGGGCTCCTGCACCGTCTCAGCATAACCGGCCGCCAGCTCGACGGCCCCGATGCCGACGTGCCGCCGATCGTTGTCAGCGCGGCGCCGACGCCGGCCATGCCGCGCTCGGCCCGGCCCGTCGAAGGGGCCGATCTCGAGCGGGAGCTGGCCGCCAAGGCGGACGAGCTGCAGACGACCCGCCTCGACCTGCCGCTGACGACGAGCGGCGGTGCACCGCCGGCCGCCGGCGAGGTGATCACGAAGGCCTCCGACACTGGCAACGTCATCGTGCCGGCGAGTGTGACGACGACGAGCAACCCGTCGCTCATCGATTGCGTGACCTGCCCGGAACTCGTGGTCGTCGCACCCGGCGCGTTCGTCATGGGCCGCGCACCAGGGCCGGGCGATGACGATCTGCACGAGGGCCCGCCGCAGGGCGTCACGCTCACTGCCGCCTTCGCCATCGCCAAGCACGAGGTTACGGTCGGCGAATGGGCAGCGTGCGTCGCTGGCGGCGGCTGCACGGCGGTCGATCCGGGATACGCCGGCATCACCGGCTCGACCGATCGCTATCCCATGCGCAACGTCACGTGGCAGCATGTGCAGGGCTACCTGACCTGGCTGTCGCAGGAGAGCGGCCACACCTACCGCCTTCCGTCGGAGGGCGAGTGGGAGTTTGCCGCGCGCGCCGGCACGACGTCGGCCTACAGCTTCGGCGACGACGCGGTGGCGCTGTGCAAATACGCCAACGGCGCCGATCAGGCGCTCGAGACGTGGCTCTACGCTGCGGAGCACTGCCGCGATGAGTTCGGCGCCATCCCGGCGCCCGTTGGCAGCTTCAAGGCCAACGCGCTCGGCCTGCACGACATGCACGGCAACGTCTGGGAGTGGGTCGCCGATTGCTGGTCTGAGACCCATGCCGGCTCCGACCCGGCTGGCTCTGCGCGCAGCGGCACGGGATCAGAATGCGAGCGCCGGACCGTGCGTGGCGGCTCTTACCGCAGTGTGCCAGCGGCACTGCGCTCGACCTCGCGCAACGGCTTTGCGCCGGACCATGCGCGCCGCACCATCGGCTTCCGCGTCGCCCGCTCGATCGCCGCGCCGTGACGCTTTGAGAAAGGTCGGCACGGCACGCCCGTGCCTCAGTACTCCACGGCGAGCTCGACTGACCCATAGCCCCATCCGCCGAGATCGACAGCGCCCGGCGGTCCCATGCCGATCAGCGTGTCGGCCACACCCGGCAGCACGTCCCCGCCCTCCGGGCCCGTCGGATCGGCGGCGCGCAGCAGTGCCGCCCCGGCCCGGTCGCCGTCCGGCACGACGATGGCAACGATGCGTCCTCCGTCGTCCAGGAGATCAGCGAGCCGGTCGGCGATCCTGACCTTGCGCCCAGGCTTGACAGCACGTGCCGGCCCGATGGCGGTCGTGCGCCAGTGCCGGTTGACGGCGAGCAGGATGAGCTGGCCTTCGACCCCACTGTCGACGACGATCTCCATGGGGCGCTTGTGCGTCAGATCGGCCCGTGCCGCCGGCGCCCCGCACGGGGCTCCGCCCTGTAGCTCGCAAACGGTCAGGACCAGCCGCTGGCGTGCCGGCCCGAGCTTGGCATCCAGCATCTGCGTCGCCGTCGCGAAGCGGTCGGCATAGTCCGCCATCACGTCCTGCGTCGCCTCGGGATCGACGGTGGCCGCCGACACCGGTCCGGCGATGCCCTCGATCCACGCGGCATAGCGTGACACGCGGGTATAGACGGCCGGCATGCCGGGCTCGGCGCAGCCCTTGCCCCAGCTCGTCACGCCGACGAGGAACGGGCAGTTGCAGCGGTCGAACAGGACCATCGGTCCGCCGCTGTCGCCTTGACAGGTGTCTTTGACGGCTCCGGCGGCAGCGCGCAGGGAATCACCCGAGCAGATCTGCCCGTCCCCGACGACGCTGCCGGCGAGCTTCTGCTGGCATTGGCTGAGGCGGACGGTTGGAATGTCCGTCTCGAGCAGCTTGGTGCTGGCGGCGACGAAAGCGCCGTCGCGGCCGCGGTGGGTCGACCAGCCGCCACCGACCGTGCCTTCCGCCCAGGACGTGCGGCCATAGCCTGCAACGAGCGCCGGCAGGCGCATCTCCGCCGGCCCGTCGGTATCCTCGCTCATGGAAAGGCGCGCGAACGGCCCGGCCTCGTAGGGCTTGGCGAGTTCGAGCAGCGCGATGTCGTCGCCCTTGCGCGCTGGATTGTTGGAGGCGTCCCGCTGATAGCCGTCGTGCACGTGGATGCGCACGACCCCACGCACGTTACTCTCCGCAACGGCTTCGAGGCTCGCAGTATTGATGACGACCTCGAGATAGCCGTTGCCCGCGAAGCCGGCCTTGGCGGCGACGTCAGGGTGCTCGGTCTCGAAGGTCTGGAAGTAGCCGCGCGCATCCTTGCGGAACGAGCGGTAGACGCAGTGTGCCGCCGTCAGCACGAAGCGCGCGTTGATGAGCGTGCCGCCGCAGAAATAGAGGCTCTGCTTCGTCTCGGCGTTGCGCACGCGGATGGCGACCTGACCGGGCCAATGCTCGGCCTTGGCATCGACACCGTTGAAGACGCGCGTGTTGTTCAGGTACTTGGCTTCCCCACCCCGGTTGTCCCGGCACGCTGGCGTCTTCTGGCAGGCCTCGGCGGCGGCGCGTTCGGCAAGCCCGACCATCCCCGCGATCAGAGCAACAAGGCTTGCCGCGCCGGCGACGCCGATCCGCCATCGCCGATCGATCGGTCGCACCGCGCCAATGGCTTCCGGCATCTGTTCTCCCCTCCGCCATGTCCCCATGGACGCGCCCGTCGATCGCGCGGCGTCACGGCCGCGCGCAGTGCTGATCGCCCTCGCACACGGCGAGCGCCAGACCCGTCTCGCGTGCGATCCACCGCGCCACGTCGGGTGTCAGCAGCGCATAGATGCCGCCCGGCCCGCACAGGAACTGGTCGCCGCCCGATGTCGCCGCAGCGCGTGAGGTCACGGCCGCGAGGAAGTAGCTGTCACCGTCGAACACGAACACCGGCCCGCCGCTGTCGCCCCGGCACGTGTCGCGTTTGCCCTGCATGTCGGCGAGCACGATCTCGCGGCCCGGCGCGCAGCCGCTGTTGCCGAGGCCGTCTTTGAGACACAGCCGGTCGGCAACCGGGACCGAGGCATGCAGCTTGCGGCCGGTCGGCCCCCTCTCGGTCCGCCCGAAGCCGACGACGACCATCTCCCCGAGGGCGCGTGCGAATAGGAGCGATGGCGCGGCGAGCCGGGCCGGCGTCACGCCGCCGGTGCTCTCGTCGGCGAACACGGCGGGATCGCGCGCGCTCGCCGCCGGCGCCGTCAGCAGGCGTTCGGCCGCCCCGCCAGCGCCGTCGGCGAAGAAAACCAGCGCGATGTCGCGATCGCGCAGGTTGTCCGGATCGGCCTCGCGCCGGCAGAAGTCCGGCCGGAACAGGCGGAAGCGGCTGATCGGAAAGCGCGCCTCTTCCTCGTTGGGGACTTGCCGCCCGAACACCACGGCGTCGGCCCGTTCCGGCGTGTAGCCGCCGGCCAGCGTGCGCAACTCGCACACGCAATGGGCCGCTGTGACAATGGCGCGGCCGCCGATGTAGGTGCCGGTGCAGAATGCGCCCTTGTCGTCGGCGAAGGCGACGACGTTGCGGAACTGCCCTGCTGGAACCTCGCTGCCGCCGTACACCCGCTTGCCGCTGCGTATGCCTTCGAGAGTGCTCTCGAAGGCGCGGCGTGCCTCGGGGCTGGCGTCAAAATCCGTGGGCACGACATCGGTGACGAAGCCGTCGCAGGGCTCGCCAGCCGGCGCCGGCGTGAGGTCATCGGCACGGGCCGTCGCGAGGTTGACACGGACGATGGCCCAGTAGAGTGCAGTGCCAGCCCCGGCCCTCGCCCTCGCACAGGCTTCGAGCCGGCTCACGAACGCCGCCTGCCGGTACGCAGCAGCGCTATCGGGTGTCGACAGGCTGCGGAACGTCCGTGCGTCCTCTTGCGAACACGCGGGCGCAGCGCCGCCGAGCAAGCCACCGATGAGCAGCGCGGCAAGTGCCGTTCCGGTGACCATGCTGTAACGGGGCAAGCGGTGCCTGGGGTCGTGGCTCGCGCACGCCGCAGCTGCGGAGCTAACCGACCGCTCGCGTCTCGATCCTGAAGCTGTTCGCGGTGTCGACATCGTCGCTGATTTCCCCTCGGGCCGCGCCCCCTCACGGCGCCTGCCGGACGCAGAAACTCTGGCACGCCGCCGCATCCCCGACGAGCGCGCACTCGGCTTTGCAGCGGCAGTCGCGGCGGCATTCGAGTTCGTCGCGCACCTCGCCCGTGGCATCGCACTGGGCAGCACACTGGGCAAAGCCGTCACTGGCCGGCCGCGCGCCTGCCGCTCGCGCGTCGCGGCGTGCGGCGGCCGCTGCATCCGGGCGGCTGCGACCGCTGTCGCGCGTGCCGGGATCACCGGTCTCGGACGGGGCTGCCGTGCGCGCCTTGAGCCGCGCCGTCGCAGCGGTCAGGGCATCGAGTGATTTCGCCTGCGCTGCCGTCAGGTCGGCGAGCCGCCGCACATCCTCGCGCAGGCTGGCGACGGCGGCGTCGGGCGGGGCGGCGGCCAAAGGCTGTGCTGCGGGCGATGCAGCCGGCGCTGCGGCGAGCGCAGCGATGAGGCGCTTGATCTCGGCGAGATCGGACCGCTGTGCTGCGAGTTGGGCGGTGACGTCCGCGTCGCGGGCGGCAGGTCCGGCGGACGGGGTCGTGGCAGCATACCCGCGCGGCGCGCCGGCTGCCTCAGAGGCGTTGGCGGCGCGACCTTCGCCATCCAACCCGCGCAACAGCCGGAGCTGCTCCTTCTGCGCGGCGGCGATGGCGCTGAGCCGGGCCGATTGGCGCGCCAGTTCGGTGCGCACGACAGCGATGTCGTAAGCTCCGTCGGCCGTAGCCACGGCGACGCCCGGCGTCCCCGTCGCGGCGCACCCGCCTACGACGAGCCCCACCGCGATCAGGATCGCTGCGACGCCACGGCACCAACGCACGCCACTCAACTCCACGAGCGAGCCCGACCGTGGCCTGTCGATCCCGCCGGGACCGGTTAAAGCCTCGGTCAAAGCTCCGTGGACGAGTGTATCCCGGCGCCGCGCGACACAGTAAAGCCGGGGCGCTGGCCCGCCGGCCGACGGCCCGCCGTGTGTGGCCGGCGCGCACCAAAACGCAGCCATTGAACGATGTCGCGCTGGCCACTCCGGCGGTCAGCGAGAGGATGACTGCCGCAGCTTCCCTCGCCTCGGGAAAGACCCTAGAATACTGTTTGTCGCAGGCAATCGGTCGGATCCGGCCCGGCGCTGCGCCACCACTGGAAAGCGACCCGATATGCAGGCTTACGGCCGACGCGATGGACCTGCTACCGTCGCAACCGCTACGCGCGGCAGCGACGAAACCCGCGCTAGTCCCGACCGGCCGGCGGGTGAAGCACCGCGTCTCGGCACGGCGAGCAGCACCGCTGTCCGTGTCGCCATCGCCGATAAAAATCCCGTCGTCCGCGCCGGCCTGACCGACTACATTGCCCAGGACGGCCGCTTCACGGTGATGAGCGCGGTCAAGGACGGCAACGCCTTCATCACTGCCTGCGAGGCCGGCACTATCGACATCGGCGTCATCGGCTGGTCGCTGCCGGACATGTCGGGCGGTGATGTGCTGCAGGCGATCAAGCGGCGCCAGTGCCGCACGCGCATCATCATCTACACTGGCGAGGTCAGCCAGAACGTGCTGCGCCAGGCCGTTCGAGCCGGCGCATGGGGCTTCATCTCCAAGGCCGACGAGGCGTCCGTCCTGCTGCAGACGATCCAGGCCGTGTCGCTCGGCCGTCTCAGCCTGCCGTACGTGGACATCAACGCCCTGAACGACGATCCGCTCGAAAGCCTGACCCAGCGCGAGCGCGAGCTGCTGCGCGCGCTCGCCAACGGCCTCACCAACGAGCAGATCGCGAGCCGTATCGGCATTTCTCAGAATACGGTCAAATACCACCTCAAAAATCTCTACGACAAGCTGGGCGTGAAGAACCGCGCCATGGCCGTCGGCATGTATCTCTCGAACGGCCACCCGACAGACGGGTGAACCCGATTTTGCTGCGCCGCAGCAGCAAATCTGCGCCTGCCGCGCGAACCCCGCGCAACTTGCGGCGCCCATACTGCCGAATGGTGTTTTGCAGGTGCGAAAACCCCTGAACGGGTAGTCGGATTTCGACCCGTCCGGGCGGGATCGCCCACCCCGGCACGACGGACCTGGGCCTGCCATCGGGTCGATTGCGGGTGACCGCAGGGGTGTTGTGCGGGTGGCTACGAAAGTCGATAACCGCGCCGACCACGGCAGAGGTTGCCGGCACGCTGTAGCTTCGCGCTCGCGCCTGCCGCCCGCCCACACCGCTGGCCTGAACAAACGCAACGTGATGCGCGTGCAGCGAGCCCAGGCTCGTGGCGCCACGCGCGCGACGCATCTGTCCGCAATCGCCGTCTGGAGGCAAAACCGACATGCTCGTTCAACCGCACCTGTTCATCCCCGGCCCGACCAACATCCCCGACGCGGTCCGGCAGGCCATGGACATCCGCATGGAGGACATGCGCTCTCCGGAGTTCCCGAAGTTCACGCTGCCGCTGTTCGAGGACCTCAAGAAGGTCTTCAAGATGAAGGACGGGCGCGTGTTCCTGTTCCCGTCCTCGGGCACGGGCGCTTGGGAGTCGGCGATCCTCAATACGCTGGCCGTCGGCGACAAGGTGCTGATGAGCCGCTTCGGACAGTTCTCGCTGCTGTGGGTGGACATGGCCGAGCGCCTCGGTCTCAAGGTCGTCCTGTGTGACGAGGAGTGGGGCACCGGCGTCCCGGTCGAGAAGTATGCAGAAATCCTGGCCAAGGACACCGCCCACGAGATCAAGGCCGTATTTGCCACTCAGAACGAGACGGCGACCGGCGTGACCAGCGACATCGCCGGCGTGCGCAAGGCCCTCGATGACGCCAAGCATCCCGCGCTGCTGATGGTCGACGGCGTGTCGTCGGTCGGCTCGATCGACATGCGCATGGGCGAGTGGGGCGTCGACTGCTGCGTCTCCGGCTCCCAGAAGGGCTTCATGCTGCCGACCGGCCTCGGCATCCTCGCCGTCAGCCAGAAGGCGCTCGATGCGAACAAGTCGCTGAACGGGCGCATGAACCGCTGCTACTTCTCGTTCGAGGACATGATCAAGACGAACGACCTCGGCTACTTCCCCTACACGCCCGCGACGCAACTCCTGCGCGGCATGCGCGTATCGATGGACATGATCTTCGCCGAAGGTCTCGACAACGTCTTCGCCCGCCATCACCGCATGGCCGAAGGCGTGCGCCGCGCGGTTGGCGCATGGGGTCTGAAGCTGTGCGCCAAGGAGCCCAAGTGGCATTCCGACACGGTGAGCGCCATCTTCGTGCCCGAAGGCGTCGACAGCGCCCAGGTCGTGAAGACCGCCTACTATCGCTACAACCTGTCGCTCGGCGTCGGCCTCAACAAGGTCGCCGGCAAGGTGTTCCGCATCGGTCACCTCGGCGCGCTGGATGAGATCATGGTGGGCGGCGCTCTCTTCGGCGTCGAGATGGCGCTGCGCGACTGCGGCGTGAAGGTCCAGCCCGGCTCCGGCACGGGTGCTGCCGCGGAGTATTTCCGTGAGACGGCGACGAAGTCCGCTTCGAGCCGCGATCCGATGCCGACCTTGAAGCTCGCGAGCTGACCGATGAGCGACGCACGGCTGCGACGAAAGTCGCCGCCGCGCGTCATCCTGTTGCCAAGGGTGTGCCGCCGGTCTGCCCGCCGGTCGTCGACTGCGAGGGACGCACCTGCGTGTCGTCCCGCGATCGAGCGCGCGCCGAACGAACCCTACGAGGAGAGGAACCGATGAGCCACACGCTCTACTATCTGCGCAAAGCCCGCCTGCATCGCAGCGAGCTCGCCGTGCCGGGCTCCAACCCGGGCATGTTCCCGAAGGCGCTCGCCAGCGCCGCCGACTACATCTTCCTCGATCTCGAGGACGCGGTCGCCCCGCCTGACAAGGTCAAGGCGCGCGCCAACATCATCCAGTGCCTCAAGGAGATGGACTGGCGCGCTGCCGGCAAGACGGTCTCGATCCGCATCAATGGCCTCGACACGCACTACATGTACCGCGACGTCGTCGAGCTGATCGAGGAGGTGGGCGACAAGATCGACACCATCCTCGTGCCGAAGGCGGGCGTTCCCGGCGACCTCTACATGGTCGACGCCATGCTCTCCCAGATCGAGGACTCCAAGGGTCTCGAGAAGGGCAAGATCGGCATGGAGGCCCTGATCGAGACGGCTCTCGGCATGGCCAACGTCGAGGCCATCGCCCAGTATCCGAACCGCATGGAAGCCCTGCATTTCGGCGTTGCCGACTATGCCGCGAGCCTGAAGTCGCGCACCGTCGTCATCGGCGGACTCAACCCGGATTACCCCGGTGACCAGTGGCACGCCTCGCTGACGCGCATGCTGGTGGCGTGCCGTGCATACGGCTTGCGTGCGATCGACGGCCCGTTCGGCGGCATCGACGATCCCGAAGGCTACAAGGCCGGCGCCCGCCGCGCCGCCGCTCTCGGCTACGAGGGCAAGTGGGCGATCCACCCCAGCCAGATCGAGCTTGCCAACGAGGTCTTCTCGCCGACCGCCGCCGAGGTCACCAAGGCCGAGCGCATCATGGTGGCGCTGAAGGAGGCCGAGGCCCAGGGCAAGGGCGCGGCCGCACTCGATGGCAAAATGATCGACGCCGCCTCCGAGCGCATGGCGCGCAACGTCCTCGTCACCAACGACGCCATCCAGGCCGCCGCTGCCAAGCGCGCGTCCTGAGGCACAACGCGCGCCGGTCGAAACCCTTCGGCCGGAGCGACCCTTCGACGCCGATCCCAGTCCCTTCCCTGCCGACAAAAGCGAGGTGCCGCCATGGATATCCACGAGTACCAGGCCAAGGAGCTTCTATCGAAGTTCGGCGTGCCGATACCGCGCGGCGGCCTCGCCTACTCGCCCGAGCAGGCGACCTACCGGGCCAACGAGATCGGCGGCTCGGTGTGGGTGGTCAAGGCGCAGATCCATTCGGGCGCCCGCGGCAAGGCCGGCGGCATCCGCATCTGCCGCAGCGACAACGAGATCTGGGATGCCGCCGACGCGCTCCTCGGCAAGCGCCTCGTGACCAACCAGACGGGGCCTCAGGGCAAGCTCGTCTCCCGCCTCTACATCGAGGAGGGCAGCAACATCGACAAGGAGTTCTACCTCTCCTTCGTCATGGATCGCGGCCAGGAGCGCATCGTCGTCGTGGCGTCCGCCGCCGGCGGCATGGACATCGAGGAGATCAGCGCCAAGGAGCCCGACTCGATCATCCGCATCACCGTCGACCCGGCCGTCGGCATGCAGGCCTTCCAGGCCCGCGAGGTCGCCTTCGGCCTCGGCATCGAGCCGAACCTGATCAACAAGTTCGAGCGGACGATTCTCGGCTGCTACCGCGCCTTCCGCGACCTCGACGCGACGATGGTCGAGATCAACCCCCTCGTCATCACGAAGGAGGGCGGCGTACTCGCTCTCGACGCCAAGATGTCGTTCGATGAGAACGCGCTGTTCCGCCGCCCGCAGATTTCAGAGCTGCGTGACAAGAGCCAGGAGGACGCCCGCGAGACCTACGCCTCCGACCGCGGCCTCAGCTACGTCGGCCTCGACGGTGATATCGGCTGCATCGTCAACGGCGCCGGCCTCGCCATGGCCACCCTCGATATGATCAAGCTGGCTGGCGGCGAGCCGGCGAACTTCCTCGACATCGGCGGCGGCGCCAGTCCCGAGCGCGTGCAGAAGTCGTTCCGCGCCGTGCTCAAGGACGGCAACGTCAAGGCGATCCTCGTCAACGTGTTCGCCGGCATCAACCGCTGCGACTGGGTCGCGAAAGGCGTCGTCGAGGCTGTGAAGGAACTCGACATCAAGATGCCGATCGTCGTTCGCCTCGAGGGCACCAACGTCGAGGAGGGCAAAAAGATCATCTCCGAATCCGGCCTGACGCTGATCGCCGCCGACAGCCTGCGCGATGCCGCCGACAAGGCCGTCGCCGCCCGCAACAAAGTCGCGTGAAGGAGACCCGACGATGGCAATTTTCATCAATGAGAACACGCCCGTCCTCATCCAGGGCTTCACCGGCCGCATCGGCACCTTCCACGCCCAGGAGATGATCGACTACGGGACGAACGTCGTCGGTGGCGTGACGCCCGGCAAGGGCGGCACGTCCCACCTCGGCCGACCCGTCTTCAACACCGTGCGCGGCGCCGTCGCCGAGACCGGGGCGGAGGCCTCGATCGTGTTCGTGCCGCCGCCGTTCGCCGCCGACGCCATCATGGAAGCCGCCGACGCCGGCATCCGCTACTGCACCTGCATCACCGACGGCATTCCCGCCCAGGACATGATCCGGGTGAAGCGCTACATGCGCCGCTACAAGAAAGAGAACCGCATGCGGCTGACGGGGCCCAACTGCGCCGGCACCATCTCGCCGGGCAAGGCCATGCTCGGCATCATGCCAGGCCACATCTACATGCCCGGCCGCATCGGTATCGTCGGCCGCTCCGGCACCCTCGGCTACGAGGCCGCCTCGCAGATGAAGGCGCTCGGCATCGGTGTCTCGACCTCGGTCGGCATCGGCGGTGACCCGATCAACGGCTCATCCTTCCGCGACGTGCTCGAGGAGTTCGAGAACGATCCCGAGACCGACGCCGTGCTGATGATCGGCGAGATCGGCGGTCCGCAGGAAGCAGAAGGCGCCGAGTTCGCACGCGATCACATGAAAAAGCCCGTGGTCGCCTACGTCGCCGGCCTGTCGGCTCCCAAGGGCCGTCGCATGGGCCACGCCGGCGCCATCGTCTCCTCGTTCGGCGAATCGGCCGCCGAGAAGGTCGAGATCCTGAAGTCGTGCGGCGTCACCATCGCCCGCACGCCAGCCGACATGGGCGCGACCATGGCCGATGTCATCGGCCGCCTGCGCAAGGTCGCGTAGCACGCGGCGCTCGCCGCTGCGCGAGATGAGCTCCGATGCGCTCCTGCGGGCGCATCGAGAAGGTGGCACGAGCCACCCGTCGGCGCGCTGCTTGCCAGCGCGGCACTGCCCACCATCGGGACCGACCACTAGGGCCCGATGGTGGGGCTTTGGCGCCTCGCCGCGTCGAGGCGAGCCGTATCGCAGAGTGGGGGGTGCCGGGGTCCCTGCATCCCACTGGTGACAGCGGGACCGTTTGCACGCCGGGACATCGATCATGACGCCTTCTCCACGCTTGGGACCGAGTGCCGCCACTCCGCTCGATGAAATCGCGCTGCGCAACGAGTTGCGCGCGCTGCGCACGCAAATCCCCGATGCGCCGTGGCTGAACCCGATCACGTCGCTCGCGCACGATCTGTCGCGGCGCCTAGAAGCCGGCGGCATCGGCATGGCCGACCTCGAGGCCGTCACGGCGCGCCTGATGGATCGCGCCTGCACCAATCGCGCGGTGCAACTGCGCCAGCGCATCGGCTACGTCGACGCCGAAACCACGCAGAACGCCTTCCGCAGCTTCGTCGAGAGCACGATCACGTCGCCCGACGGCGCTCAGGTGACCCTGGAGGCCTTCGCCGAGCGCTGGGCCCGGCCGCGGGCCGGCATCGTCTTCACCGCCCATCCGACTTTCGGCACGTCCGATGCGCTGTCGGCGCGCATGGTCGAGATCGCCGCAACAGGGCGCCGTCCCGAGCCGGGCAGCATCGGGCTCGCCCACACGCCCGAGCCCGTCATCGATCTCGACTACGAGCACCGGCGCGCGCAAGCGGCCGTGTCGAGCCTGCGCGACGCCACCGACCGCCTGCTCAACGTTTTCTTCCAGACCGCCGCGCGGACCTACGGCCCGGATGCCTACAAGGTGCGCCCGCGGCTGGCGACCATCGCCTCGTGGGTCGGCTACGACCTCGACGGCCGCACCGACATCACGTGGCTGCACTCCTTCAAGCTGAGGCTCGCCGAGAAGCTCGCGGCGCTCGGTGACATCCACACCCGCTTCGGCGCCATTCGCCACCATCTCGGCGAGGGCGGCGACATCCTGCGCATCTCGCGCCAGATCACGGCGAAGCTCGACCTGGCTATCGCCGCCGCCGAGGAGCAGGCGCGCGCGCTGGCCAACGTGGACGCCAAAGGCAAGGGCCTGACGGCGGCCGCCAACGTGATCACCAGCGGCGACGGCTACAATTTGACATCGGTCGGCACGCTACTCGATCTCATCGATAATCTGATCGACGCGGTGCCCGAGCAGCAGACCAAGCGCTCGCTCGCCTCACTGCGCAGTTTGCTCGACACGACCGGGCTCGGCATGTCGCACATCCACGTGCGCGTCAACGCAGCCCAGCTCACGAACGCGCTGCGCGCCTTCATCAACGAGCCGTGGACGAGCGATCTCTCCGAGCGTCAGGCGCTGCTGCGCTTGTCCGAGATGATCGCCAACGTCAAGGCGGAGAGCGTCAACTTCGGCACGCTCGAGCTCGAGACGGCGACCGCCATCCGCCAGTTCGCGATGATCGCGCAGATCCGCAAGTACGTGGACGCCGATACGCCGGTGCGCTTCCTCATCGCCGAGTGCGAGAGCCCGGCGACGGTGCTCATCGCCGTGTTCTTCGCCAAGCTGTTCGGCGTCTCCGACATCGTCGACATCTCGCCGCTGTTCGAGACGCCCTCCGGCCTCGAGCGCGGTGCCCGTCTCATGGAGCGGCTGTTCGAGGAGACGAGCTATCGCGAGTACGTCAAGGGTCGCAATCGGTTGTCGATCCAGACGGGCTTCTCGGACGCCGGCCGCTTTATCGGCCAGATCGCCGCTACGCTCGCCATCGAGCGGCTGCATCTCGCCATTGCCGATCTCATCGCCGAGCACGGCCTCGGCGACGTCGAAACGCTCATTTTCTCGACCCACGGCGAATCCATGGGCCGCGGCGCTCATCCTGGCGATCTCGCCAAGCGGCTCGGCTACCTGTTGCCCCACGAGGTGCGTCGCCGCTTCAAGGCGCACGGGCTCGCGCTCAAGCACGAGTCGAGCTTCCAGGGCGGCGACGGCTTCATGTTCTTCGCCGATCCGAGCCTGTCGGCGCATGCGCTGACGGCGATCATCGCGGATGCGACCTACGTCGACGCGACGCCCGATCCCTTCTACGAGGACGAGAACACGTTCCTCGATTTCTTCCTTCGCCTCAGGACCTACCAGCAGCAGCTCTTCGCCCACAGCGGCTACCGCGCGCTGCTCGGCGCGATGGGCGCAAACCTGCTCTACAAGACCGGCTCGCGCGCGGTGAAGCGCCAGTCCGACAGCGCCACCCTGGTCGATCGCGGTGACCCTTCGCGCATGCGCGCGATCCCCAACAACGCGATCCTGCAGCAATTCGGCTACGTGGCGAACATCATCGCCGGGCTCGGCTTCGCCGCCGGCTTCGACCGCGACCGCTTCGTTGCGCTGGCCAAGCGCTCGCCGCGCATGATCTCGCTGTTCGAGATGATCGCGCGCGGCAAGCAGCTCTCGAGCCTCAACGCCATGGGCGCCAACGCCTACGTGTTCGATGCGGGCTTCTGGGCGTCGCGTGCCTCGTGGGGGCGCGAGCCGTCGCTGGAGCCCGCCTTCCGCACGCTGTCGACGGCACTGCTTTCGGACGAGCGCACCAGCGAGATCAACCGTCTCGCGCACCACATGCGGCTCGACGCCATCGACCTGCATGCGATCCTCTCGGACGTCGGCCTCGAGGGCGGCAAGATCCCCGACGACACCCGCCTCGAGGTCGATCTCCTGCAGGCGATCCGGCTTGCGCTCATCATGCGCATCTTCATCCTGTCGGCGCAGTTGCCCAAGTTCGCGCCGAGGAACGACATGTCCCACGAGCGCCTGCTGTCGCTCGCCCTGTCACTCGACGTTCCCGTCGTTCTCGACTTCATGCGTCAGGCGTTTCCCTATCGCGCCGCGCAGGCGACCGAGCGCGACGGCTTCAACGAGCGCGCCACCTACCGTCCGCACGGCATCGACGATTACGCCCGTCTCGAAACCGAGATCCTGGCGCCAATGGAGCAGGCCTACGAGCTGGTCCGCCAGATCGGAACCGGCATCTCGCACCACTTCGGCGCGTTCGGCTGAGCGGGGAGGGCGCTGTCGCTTCAGGAGATCTGGTCGTCGGTGCGCGGTTTGGTGGGCGCAACGGCTGTCGGTGGCACCGACCACGAGCGCTGCACCGCTCGGACGAGACGCGCCACCCGCTTGAAGCGCCGCGCGTCCTGCCGGCTGAGGCACAGGCAGCAGCAACAGAACCCCGGCCGCCGCGCGAGGTGGAGGGCGAGATCGATGCCGCCCCGGCCGGCGCGCCGGTCGCGAGCAGTTCCCAGGCTCGAAGTGCTCATTCTCCACCCTCCCCTGGCAGTTGGTCGGCGGAGAGGCAGAACACCTCGCCCGAGCTACCCGCCGTGTCGAGCCACAGGAAAGCGATGTCGGGATAGGCGGCCTCGAGGGCCTCGCGGCCTTGCCCGATCTCGACGACGAGCGTGCCGTCGGTGCCGAGGTGCCGGCGCGCGCCGTCGATGATGGCACGCACGAGGTCGAGCCCGTCCTCCCCGCCATGATGCGCCATCTCGGGCTCGGCCGCGTACTCGGGCGGGAAGCTCGCCACCGCCGCGCTCGTCACGTAGGGCGGATTGGTGACGATGAGGTCATAGCGCTCTCCATCGAGCCCCTGCCACAGGTCGGACCGCAGCAGGCGGATGCGATCCTCGAGGCCATAGTCGGCGACGTTGTCGGCCGCGACGGCGAGCGCATCGGCCGACAGGTCGGCCGCGTCGACGGCCGCAGAGGGAAAAGCGAGGGCTGCGAGGATGGCAAGGCAGCCCGAGCCGGTGCACAGGTCGAGCACGCGGCCGATACCGTCGGGATCGGCGACGACGGTGCCCAAGCCTTCGAGCAGCAACTCGCCGATATAGGAGCGAGGCACGATCACCCGCTCGTCGACGCGAAACGAGTAGGGCCCGATGTAGGCGACGCCGGTCAGGTAAGGGGCTGGCTTCCTCGTTGCGATACGCTCGTCGATGAGCGCTGCGATGGCGCGCCGCTCGTCCCGCGTGAGCCGCGCATCGAGCCACGGTTCGAGCTGGTCGACCGGCAGCGACAGCGACGACAGGATCAGAAACGCTGCCTCGTCGAGCGCGCTTTCGGTGCCGTGGCCGTAGACGAGGCCGGCCGCGGCGAAACGGCTGACACCGTAGCGCAGCCAGTCGCGCAGTGTGACGAGGTCGGCTATCGGCTCGTTCACGAGCCCGGCCCGATCGGCTGTATCATCGGTCATTTCGCTTCAGCGCCTGGCCCATACTTCGAGGATGCCCGGACCTGCCGTCAGCGCGGCATCGCTGATGCGACGCGAGCGATGCCGGGCACGCACCTCCACGAGCGGGCCGGCTGTTTGATCGATATCGATCGGGCCGTGCGCGCCGCCGTCGGCGATGCGCCGGCTGATCGGGACGACGCGCGTGGGACCGCCAAGGTGGTGCAGGCTCACCTGGTTGAGCGACACCGTACCACCGCGCACGACGAGGCGCAGCCGGCTGAAGCCGCTGCTTTCGGGGATGGCCGCGACGAGAGCGTCGTCGAGCCCGACGAAGCCCGCCGTGCGCGCGCCGACGAACACCCAGCCCTCGTTGTGGCGCGCGCCTTGCCCGTCGGCAGCGAGCCAGTCGGGCGCGATGTCGCCGGCAAGCTCGATGCGGCCGGCACCAGGGCGTGGCGTGCCTTCCGCGAACGTAACGACAACTTTCTCGACGAAGCGCTGAGCATCGATCGCGTACCACGGTCCCGAGCGGCCGGCGGCAATGGCTCCGGCAGCAGGGAGCACCTCCGAGCCGCCGCCACCATAGACCACCGTCAGGCTTGCAGTCACGAAATCAGCCCCATCGGCCGCGATGCGCAGCCGCGTGAACCGTCCGATCGCGGCAGGCACGGGGATCTCGGCCTGGCCTGCCTCGGGTGGCACGGTGACGGCGCCGAGCACGCCGCCGCCGGCTGCGTCCTGGCGGCCATCGGAAGGGCGCAGATCAGCGGCGAGGCCAGCCGTCCTGCGGCCGGCTTCGGGCCGCTTGGCAGAGCGCCCGGCCAGTCCCTGCAGTCCCCAGATTTCGATCTCGGCGACGCCCTGCGCCCGGTCGTCACCGGCATAGACGAGGCTCAACCGGTCCAGGAACTTGTCGGTCGCCCCGCCGAGCTCGGCCGAGCGCCCGCCGCGCCTGAGGCGGATCGGCGCGGTGCTCGCTTCCGATGTGCCGTCGTCGAAGCTGATCGCCATGCGCGTGATCAGGAGATTGACCCGGCGTGTGTGCAAGCGGATGGCCTTGAAGGCGCCGGGCACGTCGGTGAGGTCGAACAGGTCTTCGCGCACTGCGAGGTTGACGGGCTTGACCGCGATCCTCACCCAGCGGTCGCCGGGCGCGGCTGTCGCGCCGGCAAGGGGAGCGCCCGCCAGAAGGAGCGCAGTGAGGAGCAGCAGGAGAAGAATGCCGCCCCCATCTCGAACACCGCGCCCGAATGGCATCGCCCTGTCCCCGTCTTCGCGCCGCGCATACTCGCGTCGCGCCTAGTTGTGCGCCGACCGCTCCGCCATGGCAACGGCTCGGCGCGCGACCGGCGCCACCGCTCGTGCTAGCCTTGGCTCATGAGCCACATGGAACCGCTCGCCGCACCCCCGCCATCGACGCAGCGCCCGCCATCGGCCTATGCCGATGCGGCTGGCCGGGCCGCCGCCATCGCGCGCCTGCATGAGCTGTTCGGCGAGCGCGTGGCGACCGGCGAGGCGATCCGCCGCCAGCATGCCAACAGCCTGACCTGGATCGGCTGCGAGCCACCCGACGCCGTCGTCTTTGCCGAGGCCACAGCCGAGGTCGCAGCCGTCGTCGCCATCGCCGGCGAGTTCCGCCTGCCGATCATACCGTTCGGCGCCGGAACCTCGCTCGAAGGCCATGTCAACGCACCGTTCGGCGGCATTTCACTCGACCTGTCGCGCATGGATCGCGTGCTCGCCATCAACGCCGACGATCTCGATTGCCGCGTCGAGGCGGGTATCTCGCGGCGCCGCCTCGCCGAGGAATTGCGTGCGAGCGGTTTGTTCTTTCCGGTCGATCCAGGTACGGAGCAGGCGAGCCTGGGCGGCATGGCGGCGACGCGCGCCTCAGGCACGACTGCCGTCCGCTACGGCACCATGCGCGACAACGTTCTGAGCCTCACGGCGGTGATGGCCGATGGCAGCGTCGTGCGTACCGGCAGCCGCGCCCGCAAATCGTCGTCGGGATACGACCTGACCCGCCTGCTGGTCGGCTCGGAGGGCACGCTCGGCATCATCACGGAGCTCGGCCTCCGGCTGTTCGGGCAGCCCGAGACGGTCATCGCCGCGGTCGCTGCGTTCCCCACGCTTTCGGCGGCCAGCCGCACGACCATGGCGGCGATCGCCATGGGCCTCGGCGTCGCCCGTATCGAATTGCTCGACCCGGTGCTGATGCGCGCCGTCAACGCTCACGCCAAGCTGGCGCTCGCGGAGGTGCCGACGCTGTTCATGGAGGTCCACGGCACCAGGGCCGCCGCCGAGGAGCAAATGACGCTGCTGACCGAGATCGCGCGCGGTGAGGGAGCCGGCGCCATCGAATGGTCCGGCGACGCCGAGGCGCGCAGCCGTCTGTGGCGGGCCCGTCACGATGCCCTGTGGGCGATCAGATCGGCCTGGCCCGGGTTGGCCAACCTCGTCACCGACGTCTGCGTGCCCATCTCCCGCCTCGCCGAGGCCATCGCCGCCACCGAGGCCGATCGCGAGGAGATCGGCTTGCTCGCCCCCATCGTCGGCCATGTCGGGGACGGCAACTTCCACGTGCTCGTGCTTTTCGATGAGACCCGGCCTGAACAGTTGGCCGCCGCCAAGGCTTTCTCCGAACGCCTTGCCGAGCGAGCCATCGCCATGGACGGCACGGCGAGCGGCGAGCACGGCATCGGCCAGGGCAAACGCCAGTTCATGGCGCGCGAGCATGGCGAGGCCCTGGGCGTGATGGCCGCCATCAAGGCCGCGCTCGATCCGCACGGGCTCCTGAACCCCGGCAAGGTCCTGCCGTAGGCGAATCGGGCGAGCCCCCGGAAGTCCATGGTCATTCGCTCTTTTCACGAAGTTTAAGGATTTGCCGATACCCTGCCGGCTTGCGGTACGCACGGGCTTGCGCCTGTAGCGGTACGATCCGCGTCGGGATGTCGGTACATGCGTTGCTCGAGTTCGTTGGTACGGCAGGTCCGCGGCGCCCTGAGGGCGGCGACCGCCTGTGCCGTCGCTGCCGGCCTGTGCCACGTGTTCCTCGCGCTCGTCGTCATGCGCGGCATCGACGCCGCGGCCGGCTTCGCCGACACGCACCACCTCACTCTGCTTGCCGCTGCCGGCGCGGTGTTTCTGCTCGCCGGCTTGGCTCTCGACGCCATCGCCGACCGCATTCGGCTGCGGGCCGCCGTGTGGCTCGACTACGAGGCAAGCCGCCGTCAACTGGC
Organism: Hyphomicrobiaceae bacterium; assembly: GCA_033764645.1. Lineage (GTDB taxonomy): Bacteria > Pseudomonadota > Alphaproteobacteria > Rhizobiales > Hyphomicrobiaceae > Filomicrobium. The sequence continues at coordinate 20,868 of JANRIT010000050.1, read as the reverse complement.
CGCCGCACTTTTCGCCGGCTGCGCGAGCGGCGACGGCACCGAGGACGCCGGCCGGCATAGCCACCTCGTGGCGGCGCTGACCGACCCAGCCATGGCCGCCGTCACCCGTCTTCCGCTCGTTCCCGTGCTGCTCGCCGCCGCCGCTCTGCTCCTGCCGGTCGCAGCCCTCGTCGCGCTCTCGTGCGGCCTCGTCGTTCTCCTGCTCGCGCTGATGCACTCGGCCGATGCGCGCCGCTTGCAGCCCGCCATCGATGACGCCGCCGATGCGGCCGGGCGCTGGCGCGGTCTGGCCGGTGGCGCGGGTGCGCTCGCTGCCGCGCTCGGCCTTGCCGAAGGATTGCGTGTCCGTCACGAGGCTGCCTGCCGCCGCGCCGTCGGGGCCGCGTACGCGCTCGGCAGGCACGGCACGATCATTTCGGCGCTTGCGCGCAGCGCTCGTCTCGCCGCCGGCATCCTCGTCGTCGGTCTTGCCGCGATCCAGGTATCGGCGGGAGCGCTATCGACCGGGGGGCTTGTCGCCGTCGCCCTGCTCGTCGACGCGGCACTCGCCCCGCTCGCAGCCCTCGCCGCCGGCATGCCGACGCTGCGGGCGGCCAAGGTCGCCCAGCGGCATCTTTCAGGCCGTGGACCACTCGTGTCGGCAGAGCCGGCCTTCGAGGCCGCCGATCGCCGCAGCGACGGCGCCCTGCGCCTGAGCGAGGTCTCGTTCACGTATCCCGGCGCGCAGGCTCCCGCTCTGCGCCGTATCGGCCTCGTGGTGGCACCCGGCTGTTCCCTCGCGGTCGTCGGACCCGCCGGCTCTGGCAAATCGACACTGGCACGGATCATGGCGGGCCTCGTCGCCCCGCATGATGGGATGGCCGAGTTCGATGGCATACCCCTCGACATCGCGCAGCGGAACACGAGCGAACCGCCCATCGGCTATCTGCCGGAGGCCGGCGCGCTCTACCCCGGCTCCGTCCACGACAACATCGCGCGCTACCAGGATGCCGATCGCGCCGCCGTGGTCCAAGCCGCCGCCAGTGCCGGCGTCGTGGAGATCTTGAGCGGCCTGCCCGACGGCTACGATACCTCTATCGGCTGGGACGGCTCGGGGCTCTCGGCCAGAGAGGCCCGCGCCGTCGCGCTGGCCCGCGCCGTGTTCGGCTCGCCGCGCTTCATCGTGCTCGACAGCCCCGAGGCCGGGCTCGACGACATGGGCGTGCGGCGTCTGGCGGCCCGTCTCGTCGGACTGCAGCAGGCGGGGTGCGGCCTGATCCTGTTCACGAGCGAGCCGCGCCTCGTCGAACTCGCCGACAGCATCGCCGTTCTGGACAACGGAGCGCTGCGCTCGCTCACGCGCCGCACCGCAGGGCGCATCGCAGCCGGCCACGCACGCGAGACGGGCCACTGGCCGGAACCCGTCGATCCCATTCCCAGGCGGGCCACGCTGGCAGGGGCAGCGTGATGGAGAACGCACAGATGCGAGGAAGCCGAACCGGTGTGGATGGGGAGCCCAGGCTGGTGCTGACCGGACCCAGGTTCGCCGGACTTCTGGTCGCCGCGAGTGTCGCAGTGGCAGCCGTCGCCGCCCATGTCGCGGTCAAGGTTCCGGCAGGACCGACCGGCAGGGGGCTCGTCATTTCCGACGTCGAACCTCTCGCGGTCCGTGCCGGGCGCGCCGGTGCGGTCGCCCGCGTGCTCGTCGAGGACGGCGCCGATGTGGCCGCGGGCGACGTGCTGCTCACGCTCGATACCCGCGCTCTCGATGCCGAACTGGCACTCGTGAAAGCCGAGGCGGAAGCCGCGCAGCGCCGGCTGGCCGACATCCGGCGCGAGGCCGATGCCGTTCGCGCGATGATCGATCGCCGCGTCGTCGAGCGCGCGCGTCTCGACACGCTGGACGAGGCCCGCACCGCAGTGGCGCGCGAGGCCGACGCCCTCAATGCCCGAATCGCGCGCGCCGAAGCAGAGCTCGCCCGCGCCGTGGTCCGTTCGCCGGCGGCCGGCAGGGTGCGCGCACCGCGCGGCTTACTGGCCGGCGGCAGCGTCGAGCCAGACACGCTGCTCTTCGAAATCCTCCCGGCTACCGAGCGCGTCGCCGTCGAGGCTCGCTTGCCGGTGAGCGCCGGCGCACTCCTGCATCACGGCGCGCCCGCCCGCCTGTCGCTGACGCCGGCCGGCGCTCTCCTGCCACGGACCTATGCCGCGCGCGTCGTCTGGATCGCCCCGGCTCCCGAAGTCGATGGCGCGCGCGCCGAGCCGCTCGTCCGTGTGCGCCTGCAACTGCTTGGTCCCGCACCCGGTCGCGATCGAGCGGTTGCCAGCGAGCTCATGGTCGGCAGCACGGTCGCCGTCCTTCTGCCGGCCGGCGAGGTCTCGCTCATCGAGGATATCGCTACCCCCCTGCGACAGGGGCTTTCCCATGTCGCGGCCCTGCGAGGCGAGGAGTTGCCGAAGCCATGAAGTTTAGTGGTGAATCGATCTTCTTCAATGCCGCCGCCGGGCTCTGCGCCATCGGCGGGCTCGGCTACATCGTGTCGGATGCGCTCACCTCGACGAAGACGCCGTCCTGCGTGTCGAGCTATCCGCCCGGCTATGCGATGGCCTTCGCGACGCGCTCCGGCGTGCCGATGACGCCGATCGAGCTGACGAGCTACATCGGTTCGAGTCAGCAGGGCGTCATGCACCATGCCAAGACCGCCCCGGGCGATGAGGACAGCGCGCCCACCGTGCTGTCGGTCGCTCTGGAGTCCGGCGCGAGCCACCAGCATCAGGACCGCTTCCCCAAGGGCGGCATCGCCTTCACCTGGACGCCGCCCGTCATGAAGGCGGTGACGTCCGCGTGTCTGGGCTATTCGGTGCGCTTCTCCGACGACATGGATTTCGGCCACGGCGGTCTGCTGCCGGGCCTGTTCGGTGGACGCGCGCTGCCGCCGGCGGAGACGTCTGACGGCAAGACGGGCATTGCCGCGCGTCTCGCCTGGCGCAAGAACGGCCAGGGCGCGGTGCTCGTGCAGGCGCCGAAGGCGAACGGCAGCACGGCGAGCCTCCTCAACGCCAACGAAGTGAAGTTCAACCGTGGCCAGTGGCACCGCATCGAGCAGGAAGTCGTGCTCAACACGCCCGGCTCCGACGACGGCGTGCTGCGGGTATGGATCGACGGCGATCTCGCGATCGAGCAGACCGGCCTCGTCTGGCGGCAGGACGCGAGCCTTGCACTCAGTGGTACGGCGTTCGACGTGGGCTACGGAGGTGGCGACCGCACGTGGCCCGCTCCGAGCCCCGCGACGGTGGAGCTGACGCCACCGGAGCTGAGCTGGCAGTAGCTCCGCCGCCGATGTGGCGGACCGGCAACCAGCTTATCGTTCTGGGATGCCTGATACCTGACAAAAAACTGTTGCGGACCCTGGCCGGATTAGGTTTGTTCGTGCGCGGATCGTCGCGCTGCTGAACCAAATCCCCGATCGTCCGGCGCCATGATCATGAGCCCGCGGTTGCCCCCAGCCGCGGGCTCTTCGCGTCAGGTGTGATGAGGCCCGTCACGGTGCGCTAAAGGGGCGGAGCTACAGCGGCGGCTCGTCGCTCGCCCACAGGCCGGCCCTGCGGGCCCGGGCCTCGGCTTCCTCGCTCGCATAGCGCGCGGCGATGAGGCCACCTCCGACTGCGACGGCGTGGCCATCGGCGACGAGGCGTGCGGCGATGTCCTTGCCTCCCACGCGGCATGCCGCGATCGTCCGGCCGTTGCGATCCCGGCCTTCGATCGAGCAGTCGACGCTGCGCCGGCCTGTGATGCGGCGAAGCGCGGCGAGCGCGTCCTTGCCGCACGACCACGGCCGCCGGCCCTGCGCCGTGCAGGTCTGCGTCAGCGCCGGCGCTTCGATGTTGGCGAGCTTCAAGGTCGCTGAGCCGATGCGCAGGCTGTCGCCGCTGAGGCTGCGCGCATAGCCTTTCACGCTGCCGCCGAGGTCAGCGGACTGGCCGCTGACGGCTCTGGTCTCGGCCGTGGCGCGGCCTCGGTCTGCCTGCGCGCCGCCGTCTGCAACGACCGCAGTGTCACCTGGCACGAGCCCGGCCATGGCGCCCGCCGCGATCACGGCAACGGCGCTCGACAGGGCCAGCCCGCCGGCGACGGCCCATTGCACGAGCGGCCGCTTCGGCCGTGGGGCGCTGTCGAACCGCGCCGCTACGCGCCCGACGCGCAGCGTCGGCATCCAGCGTGGCGCTGGTGCTGCGTTCGCGGTGACGGCCACGAGTGCGAACGCCAGCAGGCCAACCGCCAGCAGGCTCACAGCCAGCGCCGTCGGATCGGTTGCACGATCGGCGAGGCGGTAGATCGCCCCGGACAGGGCTGCGATGCCGGCGATGAACAGGGGCAGGCCGAGTTCTGGCCGGGCGAGTCGCGCCAGGCGCGGCGGCAGGCGAAAACTGCCCGGCAGCGCAAGCGCGGGCAGACGGTCGAGCATGCCGCGCAGGCGCTCGATGCTGTCCGCGCTCCAACGCCTCGGCGCACCCGATTCAGGGTCGCTTCGCCGCGCCCGCGCCCTGGCCAGTTCCGCGCTGAGCCCGGCGACGCCGCGCCCCGCCATCAGTCGCGCGGCACCCGCCGCAGCGCCGGCGCGCCTTACGACGGCTGCGCCAAGATGCGCCCCGAGCTTGCGCGCTTCACCACCGGCCTGCTTGAGGCGCTTGCGCGCAGCCTCCACGCCCATTGCGCCGGCTTCCGCGCCGCGCTGGCCGGCCTCGGCGAGACGCTTCTCAGCGGCATGCTTCAACTCTTCGATTTTCGCGCGACGCTGGCCGCGCCGCAGTACGATCGTGGTGCGCACGTACTCGCGCCATTCAAATCCATCGCGTTTTCGGCGCCAGCCGAACATCAAGTTCTCCGCGTTGTTTTTCTCGCGCCGTTCAGCGACCCGGCGCCGCTGCCGTGACGCTGCGAGCGAATCGTGGCCAAGCTGCGGCCATCCCCGACGCCGCGAACGGTGCTCGCACCGCGCCTGTTTACCGAGCGGCGCGAGGCCGTTAGTTTGCAATGCTGAACTAAGCGATGCTGAACGATGCAACGGCTCCGCACAGAGGGCGAATGCACCATGACGACGACTGGTTTCAACGGCCCGCTGTTGGGCCTTCTCGTTCTAGCCATGGTCGCCGCGGCACCGGTGGCTGCCAAGGATACCGATCCTGAGCGGCCGGCCTGCGACCATCTCGACCGCACGAGCCCCGCGTTCGCCGCGTGCGCTGTTCCCGCGGCGGAAGCGCCGGCGAGCGACGACGAGCTGTTCTACGCCGCCTACTGGCTGGCCCGCACCGGGTCGCCGGCCGAAGCCGTCGCGCTTCTCGATCGTATCGCCGCCCCCGACAGCCGCGTCGCGACCTATCTCGGCTACGCCAAGCGCAAGCTCGGACGACTGGAGGAGGCCTTCGCCGACTATGGGCGCGCCCTCGCCCTCGATCCCGATAACGTGGTTGCGCGATCCTACCTGGGCGAAGCGCATCTGGAACGCGGCGACGTGACGGCGGCCCGCCATGAGCTCGATGAGATCGAGCGCCGCCGCGGGCGCCGGTGCGCCGAGTATGTCGAGCTGGCCGAGGCTGTCCGCCGCCACACCGCCGCGCGCGGCTGAGGTATGCGGCGCGAACGCCGGGCGGGTCGAGGCGCGTTGGCGGCGCGGCGCTCAGGCGGCCGGCTTCTCGGCCGTCGCGATGTAGTTGACGCGGGTATCCGAGCCGAGCAGCCAGCGGTCGCGCAGCGGGTCGTAGACGAGGCCGGACATGCGTAGCTCCGCCAGCCCGGCCTCGGCGATATAGGCGCGCAGTTCGTCCGGGGAGACGAAGCGGTCCCACTGATGCGTGCCGCGCGGCAGCCATCGCAACACGTACTCGGCCCCGACGATGGCGAGCGCGAACGAGGCCGCCGTGCGGTTGATCGTCGACACGGCGACGAGCCCGCCGGGCCGGGTGACGGCGGCAAGCGCGGCGATGAACGCCGCCGGGTCGGGAACGTGCTCGATCACCTCCATTGCAACGACGGCATCGAACGTGGCCCCGCTCGCTGCCAGTGCTTCGGCCGTCGTCGCGCGGTAGTCGATGCTGAGCCCCTGGCTTTCCGCGTGGAGCCGGGCCGCTGCGATGGTCTCCGCGCCGGGGTCGATCGCGACGACCTCGGCGCCGAGCCGGGCGAGCGGCTCTGAGATGAGCCCGCCGCCGCAGCCGACGTCGAGAATGCGCAGGCCCGCGAGCGCCCGGATGCGCTCCGCCGGCAGACGGAAGTGATGAACGAGGCCGTCGCGGATGAACGTCATGCGCGCCCGCCCGAGCAGGTGCAGCGGCCGGAACTCGCCGGCCGGGTCCCACCAGCGGTCGGCGAGCGCGGCAAAGCGTGCGACCTCTGCGGCATCGAGATTGGCGTCAGGATTGGGCATGGGACCCATAGGCGCGGTGCGGCGTGGCCCTGTCAAGCAGGCCCGCCGCCGCGCAACGACCGGGACCGTGATCGCGCTGGGCCGTGTGATGGTGAACCTGCCGGCCGTCCGTTGCGAGCCGCCGCGACTGCGGCTATGACTGCGGCCCGTCCGTGCCGACCGCTCCCCGCTCCGCCCGCTGGCGTGCCAGCAGGTCGCGCCCGTTTGTTTCCATGCAGGACCGACCATGGCCACTGTCGTAATGAAGTTCGGCGGCACATCCGTTGCGAATATCGAGCGCATCGGCAACGTTGCCCGCCACGTCAAGCGTGAGGTCGATGCCGGCAACGAGGTGGCCGTCGTGGTCTCGGCCATGTCGGGAGCGACCAACCAGCTCGTCGCCTGGGTCAACGAGATCTCACCCCTCTACGATGCGCGCGAGTACGACGCCGTGGTCGCATCCGGCGAGCAGGTGACGGCGGGCCTCTTGGCGCTCTCCCTGCAGAAGATCGGCGTCAATGCGCGCTCCTGGCAGGGCTGGCAGATTCCCATCCTGACGGATACCGCCCACGGCGCGGCGCGCATCGCCGGCATCGACGGGGCGGCGCTGAAGGCGAGGCTGGCCTCTGGCGAAGTCGCGGTGATCACCGGCTTCCAGGGCATCGAGCCCGGGCGCCAGCGTATCGCGACGCTGGGGCGCGGCGGCTCGGATACGAGTGCCGTCGCTATCGCCGTGGCGCTCGGGGCGGACGTCTGCGACATCTATACCGACGTCGACGGCGTCTACACGACCGACCCCCGCATCGTGCCCAAGGCACGACGCCTGCCGCGCATCTCCTACGAGGAGATGCTGGAGATGGCCTCCCTCGGGTCGAAGGTCTTGCAGACCCGCTCGGTGGAGCTTGCCATGGTCTACAACGTGCGCACGCGCGTGCTGTCGAGCTTCACCGCCCCCGAGGCGATGCAGCCCGTGCGCATGGACGCGCTCGAGGACATCGGAACGATCGTTTGCAGCGAGGACGAGATCGTGGAGAACCAGGTCGTCAGCGGCATCGCCTACGCGAAGGACGAAGCCAAAGTCACCATCCTGAAGGTCGAGGACAAGCCCGGCGTGGCCGCGCGCATCTTCGGCCCCCTGGCCGACGCGTCGATCAACGTCGACATGATCGTGCAGAATGTGACGCCCGACGGCGCCCACACCGACATGACGTTCACGGTTCAGGCCTCCGAGCTCGCCCGTGCTCTCGATGTTTTGAAGAAGGTCGAGACGGATCTCGGCGCCTTCGAGGTGCGCAGTTCCGCCGACGTCGTGAAGATTTCCATCATCGGCGTCGGCATGCGCTCGCATGCCGGAGTCGCCGCCAAGATGTTCAAGGCCCTTTCGGAAAAAGGCATCAATATCCTGGCCATCTCGACGTCCGAGATCAAGGTCAGCGTGCTGATCAACTCCGCTTATGCCGAATTGGCCATGCGCACCCTGCACGAGGTCTATGGCCTCGATTCCGACTAGTTCGGACGCGATGACCGCGCCGACATGAGGGGAAAGCCGTGCCGCCGGCACCTTTGCCCTTTACGATGTCCTCCGGACTTGGCGTAGGATGAACCCTGCACGAATGGCGCCCGCCGCGTGAACTTCTCGCGCGTGCCGGCGGATTGGCACGATGAGACGAGGCGACGACCCCAGACTGTTGCCGGCCGAGCCGGCGCTGCGTGTCATCATGCGGCGCCTGCGCGACATCATGGCCGGCAGCGGTGATGGCCAGTCCCGTCTCGACGAGATCGTCCGCCAGATCGCCCGCGTCATGGTCGCGGAGGTCTGCTCGATCTACCTGAAGCGCCGCGACAGCTCGCTCGAGCTGTTCGCCACCGAGGGCCTGCGTCAGGACGCCGTGCACAAGACGCGCCTGTCGCGCGGGGAGGGCCTCGTCGGCCGCTGCGCTGAACTCGCAAGCCCCGTCAACGAGCCCGACGCGGCGGCCCATCCGGCGTTCTCCTACCGGCCGGAGACCGGCGAGGAGGAGTATCATTCGCTGCTCGCCGTGCCGATCGAGCGTTCGAGCAAGGTGCTCGGCGTGCTCGTCGTGCAGAACCACACGAAGAAGGAATACTCCGAGGAGGATATCGAGGTTCTCCAGGCCACCGCCATGCTGATCGCCGAGCTGCTCGTCTCCGGCGCCGTGGCCGGCACCGAGGCGGCCGTCGAGCTGCAGAAGCCAGCCTCCGCCGTGGTCCGCGGCGAAGCCATCTCGGACGGCATCGCGCTCGGCCACGTCGTGCTGCATGCGCCACGCGTCGTCGTCACGACCCTGATGGCCGAGGACCCCGCCGCCGAACTCGTCCGTCTCGAGTTGGCCCTGGACCGACTGCGCTCCTCGGTCGACCAGATGTTCGAGCACGAGCGCCTGTCGGCGGCCGGCGAACACCGCGACGTGCTCGAGGCTTACCGCATGTTCGCCAACGATCGCGGCTGGCATCGCCGCCTGCTCGAGGCCGTGCAGGCCGGCCTGACCGCCGAGGCGGCCGTCGAGCGGGTGCAGAACGCCATGCGCTCGCGCATGCTCCGCCAGGCCGACAGTTTCTGGCGCGAGCGCATGCGCGACCTCAACGACCTGTCCGACCGGCTCTTGCGGGTTCTCGCCAGCGGCGACGGGGATGGCGAGACGACGCGCCCCGAGATGCTGCCCGATACCATTCTCGTCGCCCGCAACATGGGGCCGGCAGAGTTGCTGGACTACGACCGCACAAAGCTGCGCGGCCTCGTCGTCGAGGACGGCTCGACGCAGAGCCACGTCGCCATCGTCGCTAAGGCTCTCGGTATTGCAGCAGTCGGCCAGGCGGGTCGCATCGTGGAGTTCGTCTCGTCGGGTGATGCCATCATCGTCGACGGCGAGGCGGGCGAGGTGCATGTTCGACCGCCCTCCGATGTCGTAGCAGCCTACCGGGACAAAGTTCGCTTCCGCGCCAAGCGCCAGCAGCGCTACGCCGAATTGCGCGCGCTGCCCGCCGTGACCCGGGACGGTGTCCGCATCGGTCTCGGCATGAACGCGGGCCTTCTCGTCGACATGTCGCAGCTGCACGAGACGGGTGCCGATGGCGTCGGTCTCTACCGGACCGAGCTGCATTTCATGATGTCCGACACGCTGCCGCGTCTCAGCAGCCAGACCAGCGCCTATCGCGCCGTCATTGCGGAGGCCGACGGCAGGCCCGTCGTGTTCCGCACGCTCGACATCGGTGGCGACAAGATCGTGCCGTACCTGCGTGCCCCCGCCGAGGAGAACCCGGCGATGGGCTGGCGCGCGGTGCGCATGTCGCTCGACCGGCCGGCGCTGTTCCGCACGCAGGTGCGCGCCCTGCTCCGCGCGAGTGAAGGCCGGCCGCTCGACATCATGGTCCCGATGATCACCGATCCGGCCGAGATGGACCCTGTGCGCGCCATGATCGAGGCCGAGCTGGCGCATGCGCGCCGCCACGGCCATCCGGTCCCGGCAGAGCTGCGCGTGGGCGCGATGTTCGAGGTGCCGAGCCTGCTGTTCGATCTCGACAGGCTGTTGCCGAAAGTCGACTTTCTGTCGATCGGCTCCAACGACCTGCTGCAATTCCTGTTCGCCGCCGATCGCACCAACGCCCAGGTCGCCTCGCGCTTCGATGGGCTGTCCCATGCGCCCCTGCGCTGCCTGCGGCAGGTGTTCTCGGCAAGCGCGGCAGCCGGCGTGCCCGTGACGGTGTGCGGCGAGATGGCTGGCCAACCGCTGTCGGCAATGGCCCTGATCGGTCTGGGCTGCCGGTCGCTGTCCATGTCGGCGCCTGCCATCGGCCCGGTCAAGGCGATGGTACTGACGCTCGACCACGGCCGGCTCGGCGCCCGGCTCGACGCGCTGCTCGCCGACGGCGCAGCCGACGTGCGCGGGGGGCTTGTGGCCTTCGCCCGCGAGGAGCGCGTGGAGATCTAGATGTTCCCCGTGACCGGACGTGGAGGTGCGCCATGAGCGCCCTGCCGCGCGACAAGCTCGATCGTCTCGTCGACCGCTGGGAGGAGGTGCAGGCCGCGCTCAACGGCGGACCGCAGCCGGCTGCCATGGTGCGCCTGACGCGCGAGTTCGCCGAGCTCGATCCCGTGGTCTCTGCTTATCGCTCCTACGAGCGCGCGATCGCGGATCGCGCCGGCCTCGAAGCGATGATCGCCGATGCCGCGAGTGATCGTGATATGCGCGCGCTGGCCGAGGAGGAGCTGTCGGACGCCATCGCGCGGCTGTCCCATCTCGAGCAGGACCTGCGCCTGAAGCTCTTGCCGAAGGACGCCGCCGATGCGCGCAGCGCCATCCTCGAGGTTCGCGCCGGCACCGGCGGCGATGAAGCAGCTCTGTTTGCTGCCGACCTGATGCGCATGTATCAGCGCTACGCTGACCTCAGGGGCTGGCGCACGGAGATCATCTCGGCTTCGGAAAGCGATCTCGGTGGCTACAAGGAGATCATCGCCTCCGTCAGCGGCGAAGGCGTTTTCGCGCGTTTGAAGTTCGAGGTCGGCGTGCACCGCGTGCAGCGCGTGCCTGCGACCGAGACGCAGGGGCGCATCCACACCTCGGCGGCGACCGTCGCCGTGCTTCCCGAGGCCGAGGAGGTCGACATCGACATCAAGCCCGAGGACATCCGGATCGATACGATGCGGGCCGGCGGCGCCGGCGGCCAGCACGTCAACAAGACCGACAGCGCCGTGCGCATCACGCACATCCCGACCGGCCTCATCGTCGTCTCCGCCGAGAAGTCGCAGCACCAGAACCGCAAGCTCGCCATGCAGGTATTGCGTTCGCGGCTCTACGAGGCCGAGCGTGAGCGCACTGCCACCGAGCGCGCCGACGCCCGCCGCGCCCAGGTCGGCTCCGGCGACCGCTCGCAGCGCATCCGCACCTACAACTTTCCGCAGGGCCGCGTCACAGACCACCGCGTCAACCTCACCTTGCACAAGCTCGACGAGGTCATGGAGGGCCGCGCACTCGATGAGATCATCGACGCGCTGGTGACTTCGCATCAGGCCGAACTGCTCGCTGCCCTCGACGGCGGTGACGACCGATGACGGAGCAAGAGGTGCGCGAGGCCGCGCTTGGTGGACCCTCTTTCGCATCGCTGCCCGAGACGCTGGGCGCATCGGTGCGCTGGGCTGCCGAGGCGCTGGCCTCCGCCGGTATCGATTGCGCGGGACGCGAAGCGCGCCGGCTCGTCGCCGAGGTTCTCGGCGAGCCCGCGCTCCTCATCGTTACCGAGCCGGCCCGTGCCCTGTCGGCGGGCGAACGCGGCAATCTCCACGCGGCAGTGTGCCGGCGCCGGGCGGGCGAGCCTCTGTCGCGCATCCTCGGCCGGCGGGAGTTCTACGGATCGGAGTTCACGGTGACGCCGGCGACGCTCGATCCGCGACCCGACACGGAGTGCCTCGTCGAGGCCGTGCTGGAAGTGGCTGCTGAGAGCGGTCTCGCGGGCCGCCCCATTCGCTTCATCGACATCGGTACGGGGACGGGCTGCATCGCCATCAGCCTGCTCAGGGCATTGCCTGCCGCAACCGCCTTGGCCACCGACATCAGCGCCGACGCACTGGCCGTCGCCCGCGGGAACGCTGAACGGCTCGGCGTGGCCGACCGCTTCACGACGAAGCTCGCCTCTGTGTGGCAGGGCGTCGACGGCCCGTTCGATTTCGTCGTTTCCAATCCGCCCTACATCGCGACGGGCGACATCCAGACTCTCGATCGCGCCGTCCGTGATTTCGACCCCCTCGCCGCGCTCGACGGGGGCCCCGACGGCCTGACGGTCTATCGGGAGATTTGTGCGGGCCTCGAGACGGCAGGGCCGGGAGCTTGGGTCGCCTTCGAGCTGGGGGCGGCCTCGGCGGCAGCGTTCGAGGCCGAGGCGGTCCGGCGCCTCCTGCAGCCGTGGGCGGCCGGCCCGATCCGGTCATGGCGCGATCTTTCCGGCCACACCCGCTGTGTTGCTGTTCAGACACGGCTAACCAGCGCCCAACAAAATGTCTTGGCTAAAGGAGAGGATGACGCTACGTTCACTTCAGGGAAAAGTCCGGCGTGCGCCGACGTGGTGGATGTCAAGAACATCCGATCCGTCGATGCCCGGCACAATGATCTGGCAGTGTTTACCTGAAGGCCTCGCATTCGCCATCGCAGCAGACTGCATGGGAAAGAGGTCATCGCCGCTCGATCAGACGGTCAAGGACCCGGTTGAAGCCGCCGTCGTCACAAAACGGAAGCCGCCATTTTGAGTTGCCTTGCAATGAGGTCGGGTTGGTGAACGTGCGCGCCCCATCGAGTGTGCGCGGTTTCGCTTGCGTGACCGGCCAACTGCGCAGGTGCTCGCTGCCGGGCCCGTCGAGGGACGGCTTGCTGCTGTAAAACTCTGTGAGCCGGACACGAGCCTGACACAGGTGTCGATAAGTGGTGCGGAGGCTCTGCGCCCGATGGCGCGAAGCAGTGCGCCGGCCGACAACGTCAGGCGATTGCGTTGAGTGAGGCGCGGTACGCATCGAACGGTGCCGGCGTCTGGGGTGGCGCTTCGACACCCGGATCGAGACAGTGAAGCGCACTGGTGGGAAATTTTCGTTGGAACGAAAGATCGGGAGCCAATGAGGCAGGGACAGCAAAATCGTCGCGGTCGCGGTCGCAACAACAACAATAATAATAATCGCAAGCCGCAAAACCCCCTGACCCGCAGTTTCGAGAGCAATGGGCCGGACGTGAAAATCCGTGGGACCCCGGCTCACATCGCCGAGAAGTACATCTCGCTCGCGCGCGACGCGCAGTCATCCGGAGACCCTGTTCTCGCCGAGAACTATCTGCAGCACGCCGAACACTACAATCGCATCATCATGTCGTTCCGCGAGCAGGGCCAGGGCGAAGGGCAGGGCCAGGGCTTCAATCAGCGCCCGCGGACCATGCATCCGGGCGATGCCATGACCGGCGACGATATGGGCGATGACGAGTTCGACGAGATGGGCGGCGACACGGCCGGCAACGTGCCCGGCGCCGAACCTCAGCCCGTCGTCTTCTCCCGCGAGCACGGCAACGGGAACGGCAATGGCAACGCCTTCGAGGGCGGCGCGGGGCATCGTCACGAGCAGCGCCGGCAGTCCGGTGAGCACCGCCAGCACCGTGACCGTCGCGATCGTTACGACCGCCAGGGCAGCTTCGCCGGTGGCGACGGCGAGCGCGAGCGCTTCGCCAGCGACAGGCCGGACAGACATGATCGGCCCGAGCGCGCTGAGCGTCCTGAGCGGGCCGAGCGGCCCGAGCGCGCCGACCGTCCCGAGCGCGCCGACCGTCCGGAGCGCACCGAGCGGCCCGAGCGCCAGGCGAACAACGCGGTGCCACTCGACGGCCAGCCCGTGATCCGCAGCGAGGGCCGCGCTGGCGATCCGCGCCGCCGCGAGCGTCAGCGCTTTGCGGACCCGAGCGAGCAGCCGGATTTTCTGCGACGTCCGATTCGCCGCCCGCGGCGTGAGGTGCCCGCCGGCGACGCGCCGCCAGCGACTGAGATTGCCGCGGCCGACGATCAGGACTGAGTGGGGACTTCGCGAGGCGGCGCGCTTTGTGCGCCGCCGCTCCGTTGAGCCGCGGATGCCCAGCGGCGATGACTCACGCGCTCGCCACCAGCCTGTCACCAACGGCCAGCGCGCCGCCCGCCACGACCCGCCCGTACACGCCGAAATCCGTATGCCCCCAGGTCCGCTCGATGAGAGCGGGCACGGCCATGTCGCGCTCGCCCGTCGCCGGATCGACGTTGGTCGCGGCACAGCGCTGCGTCCGCGCGAAGATCTCGAAGGCGACATCGCCGATGCGCACGACGCGGTCCAGCCATTGGAACTCCTGCCAGGCCGGCAAACCGTCGATGATGATGTTCGGCCGGAAGCGCAGCGGGTCGAGCGCCCGACCGGCGGCCTTCTCGACATCCCTGAGCGAGGCGAGATTGACGATGTGCAGGCACTTGGCTGCGACATCGGAGAAGCTGTGTCCGGGAGCCGCGACGATCTTCGGCGCACCACGCAGGCTTCCTTGCAGGTATGCCGCCAGGAACTGCTCGATCATCCGTCGGCCGATGGCCGTCTCCAGCGCTCCCTTCGCGACCTGACGGCCATTGCGCAGGAGGGTCAGCGTTCGGCTGCTCTCCTCGAAGCGCGCTTCCAATTGTGCGAGCTTCTCGTCCCGCATCAGCATGACGAATACGATCTTGGGGAGGTGCTTGGGATGCTCTGGATCGAACCGGCCCGGCCCGTTCTCGATGGCCCAGGCCCGGTCGAAGGGGATGGTCTCTCCGGCGGCCAGTTCCACGCGCTCGAGCGGCTGCGCCGACAGTCCCTTGACGGGATATCGCAACAGCCTCTCGACCCTGGCCTCCGACATGATGTGTGCTCCTGCGTTCGACCGGCCGGTTGGCCGAGTGGTGCCATGACGCTCTTTTGTGCGCCCGCCCAGACACTATATCTGCCATGGCACGTGGACCCGGATGCCGCAATGGGCCGGCTGGCGTGCCTTGCCGTGATGGAACGGCGGCTCGTTCGCGCCTGATGGGCGGACGTGCCGCGCTGAGGGAGACCCCCGCCATGAACTTCGAACGCTACACCGACCGCGCCAAGGGCTTCGTGCAATCGGCGCAATCACTTGCCCTGCGCGAAGGGCATCAGCAATTCAGCCCCGAGCACCTGCTCAAGGTCCTGCTCGAGGACGAGGAGGGGCTCGCATCGGGTCTGCTGACTCGTTCCGGCGCCGATCCGCGCCGCGCCCTGCGTGCTGTTGAACAAACGCTCGCCAAGCGGCCCAAAGTTACCGGCGGCGGTGCCGGCCAGCTCTACGTCGCCCGTGAACTCGCCCGCATCTTCGACAGCGCCGAGAAGATTGCGGAGAAGGCGGGCGACAAATACGTGACCGCCGAGCGGCTCCTGATCGCGCTCGCCATGGAGAAGGGCAGCGAAGCCGGCCGCATGCTGGCCGAGGCGGGTGCCACTCCGCAAGCGATCAACGAGGCCGTCAACGCCATCCGCAAGGGCCGCACGGCAGATACGGCGAGCGCGGAAGAAGGCTTCGACGCGCTGAAGCGCTATGCGCGCGATCTGACGGTGGAGGCCGCCGCCGGCAAGCTCGACCCCGTCATCGGTCGCGACGAGGAGATCCGTCGCACGATCCAGGTCCTGTCGCGGCGCACCAAGAACAACCCGGTGCTGATCGGCGAGCCGGGTGTCGGCAAGACGGCGATCGCCGAGGGCCTCGCCCAGCGGATCGTCGCCGGCGACGTGCCCGACAGCCTGTCCGACAAGCGCCTTCTCGCCCTCGACATGGGCTCGCTCATCGCCGGCGCGAAGTACCGTGGCGAATTCGAGGAGCGGCTCAAGGCGGTGCTGCAGGAGGTTGCCGCCGAGGAGGGCCGCATCGTCCTCTTCATCGACGAGTTGCACACCATCGTCGGCGCCGGCAAGGCCGAGGGTGCGATGGATGCCGGCAATCTGTTGAAGCCCGCCCTGGCGCGCGGCGAATTGCATTGTGTCGGCGCCACCACGCTCGACGAGTACCGCAAGCACATCGAGAAGGACGCCGCCCTCGCTCGCCGTTTCCAGCCGGTCTTCGTTGGCGAGCCGAGTGTCGAGGACACGGTGTCGATCCTGCGCGGCCTCAAGGAGAAGTATGAGCTGCATCACGGCGTGCGCATCACCGATTCCGCGCTCGTCGCCGCCGCGACGCTGTCACATCGCTACATCGCCGACCGCTTCCTTCCCGACAAGGCGATCGACCTCGTCGACGAGGCCGCCTCCCGCCTCAAGATGGAAATCGATTCCAAGCCCGAGGAGCTGGACCGGCTCGACCGCGAGCTCGTCCAGCTCAAGATCGAGCGCGAGGCACTGAAAAAGGAGAGCGACGCGGCGTCCAAGGACCGTCTGGCGAAGCTCGACAAGTCGATCGCCGACCTCGAGGAGGAGAGTGCGGCCCTCACGCAGCGCTGGACGGCCGAGCGCGACAAGCTGAGCGAGGCGCAGAGGATCAAGGAGGAGCTCGAGACGCTCCGCCTGGAATGGGATCGCGCGCAGCGCCGTGGCGATTACGACCGCGCGGGAGAGTTGCAGTATGGGCTGATCCCTAGCCTCGAGCAGAAGCTGAAGGCGATCGAGACGACGAGCGACGATGCGAGCTCCGTGATGGTCGAGGAGGCGGTGACGCCCGATCACATCGCCGGCGTCGTCTCGCGCTGGACCGGTGTTCCGGTTGACAAGATGCTGGAGGGTGAGCGCGACAAGCTGTTGAAGATGGAGGAGGAGATCGGCAAGCGCGTCATCGGCCAGAGAGAAGCCGTGATCGCCGTTTCGACCGCCGTCCGCCGTGCGCGCGCCGGACTTCAGGACCCCAATCGTCCGATCGGGTCGTTCATGTTCCTGGGGCCGACGGGCGTCGGCAAGACCGAGCTGACGAAGGCGCTGGCCGCGTTCCTGTTCGATGACGACCAGGCCATGGTGCGCATCGACATGTCCGAGTTCATGGAGAAGCACTCGGTCGCCCGCCTGATCGGCGCGCCTCCGGGCTATGTCGGCTATGAGGAAGGTGGCGCGCTGACCGAGGCGGTGCGACGGCGGCCCTACCAGGTCGTCCTGTTCGACGAGGTGGAGAAGGCTCATCCCGACGTGTTCAACGTGCTCCTGCAGGTGCTCGACGACGGCCGCCTGACCGACGGGCAGGGCCGCACGGTGGACTTCAAGAACACCCTCATCGTGCTGACCTCGAACATCGGCGCGGAGTACCTCGTCGCGATCAAGGATGGCGAGGACACCGACAGCGTGCGCGATCTCGTGATGGGCGAGGTGAAGGCGCGCTTCCGGCCCGAGTTCCTCAACCGGCTCGACGACATCATCCTGTTTCACCGCCTGCGTCGCGATGAAATGGGCGCCATCGTCGATATTCAGCTCGGCCGGCTGCGGCGCCTTCTGGAGGCACGCAAGATCGGCATCGAGTTGTCGCCGGAGGCTCGCACGTGGCTTGCCAACCGCGGCTACGATCCAGCCTATGGCGCCCGGCCCTTGAAGCGCGTCATCCAGAAGGCGGTGCAGGACCCGCTCGCTGAGCAGATCCTCGCTGGCGGCGTCAAGGATGGCGACGTGGTCAAGGTCGGCGTCCGCGACGGCACGCTGACCATCAACGGCTGGCCGGTCCGCAATGCCGCGTGATGTCGAGGTGGCGTGATGCGAGGTGCGCCGTTTCGCCAAGCGCGACGCGTTGGGAGTGTCGGCCCCTTACAGCCTTGAGCGGCCCCTCTCCCCAGCCCTATCCCCGCGAGCGGGGTGAGGGCGAGGGTGAGGGTGAGGGTGAGGGTGAGGGGCGGCAACGCGTGAGGGCCAAGATCGACGTCACTTGTCTTTCTGCATGACGGGCGACCGCCGCATCAGTTCGTCCAGGCGCGCGCGCTCCCGCTGGAACTCCGCGAGGTCTTGGCTGGCAAGCTGCTTTTCTTTCGGCACTTGCAGCGCATTCGGATCGACGAAGCGGTTGTTGACCAGCACCTCGTAGTGCAGGTGCGGGCCCGACGAGAGGCCAGTCGAGCCGAGATAGCCGATCACCTGCCCCTGCCGCACCTTGATGCCTTCACGAACACCGCGCGCGAAGCCGGACAGGTGAGCATACGCCGTCGTGTAGCCGTTGGCATGGCGGATGCGCACATAGTTTCCGTACTGCCCTTTGCGGCCGGCGATCTCGATCGTCCCTCGACCGGCCGCCAGGATCGGCGTGCCGACGGGGCCGGCCCAGTCGACGCCGGTGTGCATGCGCTTGCGATTGAGCAGGGGATGCACACGCATGCCGTAACCGGACGTAAACCGAACATCCGCGCCGCGGATCGGACGGCGCATCAGGAAGCGCTTCGAGTTGTTGCCGCCGTCGTCGTAGAAATCGAGCTCGTTGTCGTCACCCCGGAAGCGGTAGAAGCGCGAGGTCTCGCCAGCGCTGGTGATCTGCGTGTAGAGCAGCTCGCCCGGCGGACCATCGTTCATGTTCTGGTCGTTGAAATCAAAGAAGAACTCGACCATGTCGCCGGGCCGCACGCGCCGCCCGAAGTCGATGTCGTAGGCATGCACCTTGAGAATCTGAAGAATCGTCTCGGGCGGGATGTTCTGCAGGAGCGCCGCGTAGTAGACGCTCGCATAGAGGCTCGTGGAGAGCGTGCTCGACGTGCCGTCCACAGCCGCCGCGATACCGCTCGTCGGCGGGGTTCTGGAGGCGATGAACTCGCCCGCGTCGTTGCGTGCGACGCTCAGCTTGTGCTCGTGGCCCTCGCCGTAGATCGAGAACGCGGCAGGCTCCATGCGGTCCGGCACCGTCAGAGACGGCACGAGCGTGATGTGCACCTCGTCGTTGTCGGTGACCATCGTTTGCGGCATCAGCGTCTGCGCGGCCTCGACCATGGCTTCGATGAGAAAGCCGTCGGCACCGTTGCGCTCCAGCAGGGCAGCCAGCGGCTCGGTGCCTGACGGCGTCACGATGATGCGCTTGGCGTTCTCGAGAAGGCCCGTGGTGTCGGCGCTCTCGATGACTGACTTGACGAGAACGGTGGTGTTCGGTGTGGCGATCGCCGGGTCGGCGCCGCCCAGCCCCGCCTCGCCGAGGCCAGCAGGGCCGCCGATCAGTCCCCGCGATGCTGCGCGCTCGAGTTCGCTCTGCTCGCCCTCCGCGCGCGCCCGCTCGATGAGTTCTGTGACTTCGCGCGTATCGAGCTCCTGTCCATCCTCGCTTGGGAGTATGCCGCCGAGCAGTTCGACGACTTTCACCGTCAGGTCCTGCCGGACGCCGGGCCGCGCGGTGCCGTCATCGCCGACGATTGGGTTGGCATCTGCGTAGAGCCGGAACGGATTGAACGGGGGAATGACGTCGATATAGGAGTCAGGGACCTTGGCGAGCCGGGCAACGACGCGCAGATAGGGCTTGGCCTGGATGTAGACGCGGCCGTCACGGCGCTGCTTCAGGCTGTCGTGGATGATGAAACGGGTCGAAACCGCGCCGCTCGACAGCGCCAGCTTGTCGGTCTTCGGCACGGCCCAGTTGAGACCGTTGTCGCTTCTGATCTGTGGCAGGATCGGCGGCGTGTTGGCGCCGTCCTGCAACCGGCGCAGAGCCGGCATGAGCCCCTCCTCGCCTTCGCGTGTGTCCGTCGAGCCGGCGATCACGGCGAAAATGGCGACCGCACCGACGGCGCCGGCCAGCGACGTGCTGACGAGCCAGCGGAAGCGGCCTCCAGGCCGCCGCGCGCCGTGGTCCTCGTCGAACATGTCCTTCAGCCGATTGCGGCCGCGGCCTTTGGCGATCTGCGGCAGGCCACGCGGCCGCTCGGACCGCGGCACGGCCCGTCGCTGCGTTCCTACAGGATACTGCCGCCTGTCGACCACGATTTCGCCGCCCCGGTCGTGCCTCGTGAGCACCGCAATTTCGCTTGCGGGCTCGTTGTGCTCTTGCCGATGCCTTGCCACGTCAGCGTTCGGCCAACACCGTTCGCTACCGCGCCACCCTACGCGGCTCGCACCGCGTTTCGCCAGTCCCCGAAGCCCGGCGCAGCACGTGTGTGCCAGGCAGGTCGATGCCGTGCGTGCTGCTCGGCGAAGAAGCTGGCGGACTGATGGCGGCGTGCGCCCGGCCGAGCATGCGGTCCGCCGCAGGCCTGAGCAGTGCGTCCATGAAACGGGCGATTTCGTCAACTCCCGGAGGCGACTGCGGCGCTACGCTCAGCGTTTGCACGAGCACTAGCGCGTTCGCGGCGGCCCGATGCGTCAGCTCGCGCCGGGGATGCAACACGGTGTTGGGGGGAGCCGTCCGGTCCACGCGAGGCACCACAGGGCCACGATCACAGGCCTGTGGACAGCCGAATGCTGTCACAAAAAGCCATGCGAATCAGTGCGATAGTGCTAGGCGAGGGTGTGCGATCAACTTTTTTCGCTTTCGGTGTTGACACCGGGGCGGCGTTGGTATTTAAACAAGCCTCGTTGCGAGGCGCTGACGCTTCGCCGCCCTTGAAGGGCATCGCTCTCTCTTTCAGCCTCGATAGCTTGGCTGGCTCCGCCAGCGAGGCTTCGTCGTCTCGAAAGCCTGGGTTAACAGCCCGGGACGAGCTTTGTCCTTCCGCTCTTTGACAAGTTCATATGAAGGAAGGGAAACGCAGGCGGCGGATCCTGGCTGGTCCTTCGGTCGCGAGACTGAAGTGACTGTACCCAGATATCTGGACGATCTGCGTTTCTAAAGCCATCACCATGATGTGCGCTTTCGGTTCGCCGGAGGTGCGCGTCAATGTGAAGGTGCCCGTTACGCAGATGATCTTGGAGTGACATCCAAGCGGAAACCAGTATCAAGCTTCTTCAACATGAGAGTTTGATCCTGGCTCAGAACGAACGCTGGCGGCAGGCCTAACACATGCAAGTCGAACGCCCCGCAAGGGGAGTGGCAGACGGGTGAGTAACGCGTGGGAACCTACCCTT